>NZ_CP129013.1:0-674375 GCF_020524035.2 Bacillus carboniphilus
CGTATTTAATTGTTATTCTTTTATTATAGATGTTTTTATAGGAGGAATAATAATGACTATACAAGTTAATGACCAAGCACCAAATTTTGAATTGGAGAACGAAGAGGGAAAGACCGTACAATTATCAGATTTTCAGGGGAAATACGTGGTGCTGTACTTTTATCCAAAGGACATGACACCTGGATGTACAACAGAAGCGTGTGACTTTCGCGATCACCATGAAAGTTTTGAGAACTTAGATGCTGTTATTGTAGGAATAAGCCCAGATCCACAAGATAAACATCAAAAGTTTAAAGAAAAGCACGATCTCCCTTTTATGCTTTTAGTAGATAAAGATCATCAAGTGGCTGAGAAATATGGGGTGTGGAAGCTTAAAAAGAATTTTGGAAAAGAATACATGGGAATTGAGAGATCAACATTTGTCATTGATAAAGAAGGAAAGTTAATTAAAGAGTGGAGAAAAGTCCGAGTGAAAGGACATGTTGAAGAGGCGTTGAAATTTATCGAGGATCAATCATAACTTCAAAAAATAAAATGATAATCATTACAATTAAAATTTATAATATATGGAAATGAAAACGTGTTTATTGACAATAGTCACAGTACAGAGTTAAACTAATTATAAAGATTATAATATAAGAATATTTTAAACTAAGTAGAAAGTAGTCTTTGTTCCTTGGTTGCTTAAACACAAATGAAGTAAGTTAAAAGTGGGGTGCATGACGATGCCAGAAGAGATGTTAAAAGATGCGCTTGATTCACTAAAAGGGACTGGAGTTAGAATAACTCCACAACGTCATGCGATTTTAGAGTATTTAGTTAATTCTTCTATCCATCCAACTGCTGATGATATTTACAAAGCGCTCGAAGGAAAATTTCCAAACATGAGTGTGGCTACGGTTTATAACAACTTAAGAGTATTTAGAGAAATAGGACTTGTAAAAGAATTAACCTATGGTGATGCTTCAAGCAGATTTGATTTTGTAACTTCTGATCATTATCACGTCATTTGCGAAGAATGTGGAAAAATAGTCGACTTTAGTTACCCAGGATTAGATGAAGTTGAAGCATTAGCTGCTCATGTGACTAACTTTAAAGTGAGTCATCATCGCATGGAAATTTACGGGACTTGTGAAGATTGCCAAAAAAAAGAAAAACATTAAAAGTGCCTAACTGCTTTCGTTAGGTGCTTTTTTTTGTTAGGTATAACTTCACCTTCAAGTGCGTATTCAAAAAGTAAGGAAAAAGAGCACTGAATAGAGAAGCTGAAATCCTTTGCTCACACTAGGGCGAGCATAACGTGAAGGTGTTCTTTACCTTCACTAAGTGTTTGACTATTTCAGAAGATTAACTAATACAATGGATCATCAACTAAGAACGGCCACGTCCTGTGACTAACGATGATGCCAGGCCATCGTAGGACTTTTTGAACAACCTCTTTAAATGATGTGTAAATCAACTAAACACATGTAGGAGGTTAGTGAATCTAAGCCCTTCCTAGGAATATGATTTAATTGAAAAAATAGGCATGAATATCTCTCGCCATGAGGTCCATGCCTATTGATCAATTTGAATTCTTGTTCTAGTGCAGATGATACTTTGACAACCCATTAACTTTAGAAGTTATTCTATTAAATCTATCACATGACAATCTTTGGCGCTTCTTAATCAGTTGTTAGCTTCTTTTTCTGATTATAACTTTCATCAAATTCTTTTCCTTCTAAACTTTTATCCAATGTAAGAGGTTCGTTACAATGCATACACATGTCAACTCTTCCGAGAATTTTGGTCGTTTTTTCACAAGATGGACAGGTGACTTGAACTGCCTTTGTTGATAGCATGCCAATCCAAAAATATATGACGACAGATGCAATTATTGCTAAAAATCCTAGTAGCATAAAAGTGGTCATTATAATTGCATTCCCTCGGAAAAACACGCCACCGTACATAATGAACATTCCAATGAAAATCAAGCTTAACGCGAATGTGCGAATTTTATTTATTTTGCTAGAGTATTTTTTAGCCATATTAAACCCTCCTTTGATAAATATAGCACATACCCTTTTAAAGAGGGAAAGAAATCGAGTCAATGTAATAATCTACAATAGAATTTAAATAAATTCGATTTATTTGAAAGGAATAGTTGAAATAGATGTCGAAATTTTGCATAATCAAATGTGCTGCTCAAAAAATATGAAGTGCTAATTTTTGATTAATGACGTCAATCTTGGTTAACATGAAAGGTTTTTAGTCCTAGATATGTTTTTCTAGCCTATGTCGAATTTTGAAGGTAAAAAACTGTATGTAATGAAGGTTATGGAAAAAATAAGAAATCAAGAAGGTTTTATTCGATTTTTGTTGAAGGATTATTGAATAAATATTGAATAAATAGCGTGTTCAAGATTGAAATTTTGAATGTGTAATCGTGTCCTTCGAATTATGAAAAAGAAATAAAGTGAATGGGGGAATAATAATGGAAAATTTGCTTCGCCCACTATATCAAGAACGTGCTAGCAATAAAAATACATTGTCGATTATTTTAATAGAGAAAAAAGATCAAACTTCACCACAAACAGATAATATGGAAATTAATTTGCTTGTTATTGTATCTGATGAAACTCCATCGATAGTAAAACATTATTTAATTAAAGATCAAAGAGCTGCATTACATATTGTTTCAGAGAAAGAGATAAATAAAATGATTCTTTTAGGAACTAATCGTCGGATTGTTGATTGGGTGCTAAATGGAAAAGTATTATTTGATCGAAATGATTTTCATGCGAATTTGTTGGAGAGATTAAGGGTTTTTCCTTTTGAAGAAAGGAAATTAAAGATTGGTATTGAGTATGCAAAATTAATAAGGCGTTATTTAGAAGGGAAAGCTTTTTTTGAAAAAGGTCATCATTTAGATGCGTATAATCATATTATTCATGCTCTACATCATCTCGCTAGGTTAGAAGTCATAGATCGTGGATTTCATCCAGAGGTTACAGTTTGGAATCAAGTGAAAGAAATTGAACCTCAAATCTATAAATTGTATGAAGAGTTGATTGAAAGTGATGAAGAGTTGGAAAAAAGGCTTGAATTATTATTCCTAGCAAATGATTTTCTTATTCATTCAAAGGCTGAAATTGGTTCATCACACCTTTTGAAGATTATGAAAACAAAAGAGTTTTGGAGTTATGAAGAACTTCTTCACCATTTTGAGGTAGGATTGTATTCCATCGATTTAAGTGTATTAATAGAATATCTTGTCTCTAGAGGTCTTTTGCGTATTGAAAGTATGGATGCAAAAGGGAATGGAATTTTTAATTGTGTATATTCCATAAAAAAAATGTTGCATTCAGAATAAAGGTTATGATATATTTAATTGCGTCGCTGTTAAATGAAGTTGATTGAAATAGTGACGCAAAAAATTATTCAAAAAGTTATTGACATATAACTTTTTGGGTGATAATATAAGAAAGTCGCTTCAAGGCGACGAGGAAAATGATCTTTGAAAACTAAACAAACCAAAAGCGTCATTTTTTTTGAAACAACAATGAGTTAGCAAACTCATAAAATGATCAGATTAAATCTGACACCATTTTATCGGAGAGTTTGATCCTGGCTCAGGACGAACGCTGGCGGCGTGCCTAATACATGCAAGTCGAGCGAACACTATGAAAAGCTTGCTTTTCATAGTGTTAGCGGCGAACGGGTGAGTAACACGTGGGCAACCTGCCTGTAAGACGGGGATAACTCCGGGAAACCGGGGCTAATACCGGATGAACCTTAAGACTACCTAGTCTAAAGTTGAAAGGTGGCTTTTAGCTATCGCTTACAGATGGGCCCGCGGCGCATTAGCTAGTTGGTGAGGTAACGGCTCACCAAGGCGACGATGCGTAGCCGACCTGAGAGGGTGATCGGCCACACTGGGACTGAGACACGGCCCAGACTCCTACGGGAGGCAGCAGTAGGGAATCTTCCGCAATGGACGAAAGTCTGACGGAGCAACGCCGCGTGAGTGAAGAAGGTTTTCGGATCGTAAAGCTCTGTTGTTAGGGAAGAACAAGTATCGTTCGAATAGGGCGGTACCTTGACGGTACCTAACCAGAAAGCCACGGCTAACTACGTGCCAGCAGCCGCGGTAATACGTAGGTGGCAAGCGTTGTCCGGAATTATTGGGCGTAAAGCGCGCGCAGGCGGTTCTTTAAGTCTGATGTGAAATCTCGCGGCTCAACCGCGAGCGGTCATTGGAAACTGGGGAACTTGAGTGCAGAAGAGGAGAGTGGAATTCCACGTGTAGCGGTGAAATGCGTAGAGATGTGGAGGAACACCAGTGGCGAAGGCGACTCTCTGGTCTGTAACTGACGCTGAGGCGCGAAAGCGTGGGGAGCGAACAGGATTAGATACCCTGGTAGTCCACGCCGTAAACGATGAGTGCTAAGTGTTAGAGGGTTTCCGCCCTTTAGTGCTGCAGCAAACGCATTAAGCACTCCGCCTGGGGAGTACGGTCGCAAGACTGAAACTCAAAGGAATTGACGGGGACCCGCACAAGCGGTGGAGCATGTGGTTTAATTCGAAGCAACACGAAGAACCTTACCAGGTCTTGACATCCTTCGCTACTTCTAGAGATAGAAGGTTCCCTTTCGGGGGACGAAGTGACAGGTGGTGCATGGTTGTCGTCACCGTGTCGTGAGATGTTGGGTTAAGTCCCGCAACGAGCGCAACCCTTGATCTTAGTTGCCAGCATTCAGTTGGGCACTCTAAGGTGACTGCCGGTGACAAACCGGAGGAAGGTGGGGATGACGTCAAATCATCATGCCCCTTATGACCTGGGCTACACACGTGCTACAATGGATGGAACAAAGGGCAGCGAAGCTGCAAAGTGAAGCCAATCCCAAAAATCCATTCTCAGTTCGGATTGTAGGCTGCAACTCGCCTACATGAAGCCGGAATCGCTAGTAATCGCGGATCAGCATGCCGCGGTGAATACGTTCCCGGGTCTTGTACACACCGCCCGTCACACCACGAGAGTTTGTAACACCCGAAGTCGGTAGGGTAACCCTTTTAGGGGAGCCAGCCGCCTAAGGTGGGACAGATGATTGGGGTGAAGTCGTAACAAGGTAGCCGTATCGGAAGGTGCGGCTGGATCACCTCCTTTCTAAGGAAAACTGTCTCTTTCGAGACATAAACGTAAAGACTCTTTTTGGTTTGTTTAGTTTTGAGAGATCATCTCTCAAACAGAAAGACTTCGTTCTTTGAAAACTAAATAACGAAATGACAAGACATCAAAATTGTGATTTATGACTGAAAGATCTTGTTCAAAAAGCGAAGGGAAAAGGGCCGAGAAGAACGAGGCGTCGAAGCTATGAGCACCACAGTGTACGTACTCTGTACATGAGGAGTGGAGTAGCGAGACAACAAAGTTATTCGACCGTCATTTTTTCAAGAGTTTTTGAACTACTGAAAAGTCAAAAAGATAGATTCTAACGGTTAAGTTAGAAAGAGCGCACGGTGGATGCCTTGGCACTAGGAGCCGATGAAGGACGGGACTAACGCCGAAACGCTTCGGGGAGCTGTAAGTAAGCTTTGATCCGGAGATATCCGAATGGGGAAACCCCCTACTCGTAATGGAGTAGGATCCATATCTGAATACATAGGATATGGAAGGCACACCCGGGGAACTGAAACATCTAAGTACCCGGAGGAGAGGAAAGCAAACGCGATTTCCTGAGTAGCGGCGAGCGAAACGGAATTAGCCCAAACCAAGAGGTTTCCTCTTGGGGTTGTAGGACACTCTATACGGAGTTACAAAGGAATGAGATAGATGAAGAGGTCTGGAAAGGCCCATCAGAGAAGGTAACAATCCTGTAGTCAAAATCTCATTCTCTCCAGAGTGGATCCTGAGTACGGCGGGACACGAGGAATCCTGCCGGAAGCAGGAGGACCATCTCCCAAGGCTAAATACTCCCTAGTGACCGATAGTGAACCAGTACCGTGAGGAAAGGTGAAAAGCACCCTGGCGGGGAGTGAAAGAGATCCTGAAACCGTGTGCTTACAAGTAGTCAGAGCCCGTTAACGGGTGATGGCGTGCCTTTTGTAGAATGAACCGGCGAGTTACGATCCTATGCAAGGTTAAGCTGATAAGGCGGAGCCGTAGCGAAAGCGAGTCTTAAGTAGGGCGAATAGAGTATAGGGTCGTAGACCCGAAACCAGGTGATCTACCCATGTCCAGGGTGAAGTTCAGGTAACACTGAATGGAGGCCCGAACCCACGCACGTTGAAAAGTGCGGGGATGAGGTGTGGGTAGCGGAGAAATTCCAATCGAACTTGGAGATAGCTGGTTCTCTCCGAAATAGCTTTAGGGCTAGCCTCAAGATGAGAGTTATGGAGGTAGAGCACTGATTGGACTAGGGGCCCTCATCGGGTTACCGAATTCAGTCAAACTCCGAATGCCAGAAACTTATTCTTGGGAGTCAGACTGCGAGTGATAAGATCCGTAGTCAAGAGGGAAACAGCCCAGACCGCCAGCTAAGGTCCCAAAGTATACGTTAAGTGGAAAAGGATGTGGAGTTGCTTAGACAACCAGGATGTTGGCTTAGAAGCGACCACCATTTAAAGAGTGCGTAATACTCACTGGTCGAGTGACTCTGCGCCGAAAATGTACCGGGGCTAAACGTATCACCGAAAGCGCGGACTGTTCCGTATGGAACAGTGGTAGGAGAGCGTTCTAAGGGCGGTGAAGCCAGACCGGAAGGACTGGTGGAGCGCTTAGAAGTGAGAATGCCGGTATGAGTAGCGAAAGAGGGGTGAGAATCCCCTCCACCGAATGCCTAAGGTTTCCTGAGGAAGGCTCGTCCGCTCAGGGTTAGTCGGGACCTAAGCCGAGGCCGAAAGGCGTAGGCGATGGACAACAGGTTGATATTCCTGTACCACCTCCCCACCATTTGAGTGATGGGGGGACGCAGGAGGATAGGGTAAGCGCGGCACTGGATCGCCGCGTCCAAGCAGGTAGGCTGATGAGTAGGCAAATCCGCTCATCATGAAGGCTGAGTTTGTGATGGCGAGGGAAATAGAGTACCGAAGTTCCTGATTCCACACTGCCAAGAAAAGCCTCTAACGAGGTGGGAGGTGCCCGTACCGCAAACCGACACAGGTAGGCGAGGAGAGAATCCTAAGGTGATCGAGAGAACTCTCGTTAAGGAACTCGGCAAAATGACCCCGTAACTTCGGGAGAAGGGGTGCTCTGGTAGGGTGCAAGCCCGAGAGAGCCGCAGTGAAAAGGCCCAGGCGACTGTTTAGCAAAAACACAGGTCTCTGCGAAGCCGTAAGGCGAAGTATAGGGGCTGACGCCTGCCCGGTGCTGGAAGGTTAAGGGGAGCGCTTAGCGTAAGCGAAGGTGTGAACCGAAGCCCCAGTAAACGGCGGCCGTAACTATAACGGTCCTAAGGTAGCGAAATTCCTTGTCGGGTAAGTTCCGACCCGCACGAAAGGCGCAACGATCTGGGCACTGTCTCAACGAGAGACTCGGTGTAATTATAGTACCTGTGAAGATGCAGGTTACCCGCGACAGGACGGAAAGACCCCGTGAGCCTTTACTGTAGCCTGATATTGAATGTTGGTACAGCTTGTACAGAATAGGTAGGAGCCTTGGAAGCCGGAGCGCTAGCTTCGGTGGAGGCGTCTTTGGGATACTACCCTGGCTGTATTGACCTTCTAACCCGCACCCGTCATCCGGGTGGGAGACAGTGTCAGGTGGGCAGTTTGACTGGGGCGGTCGCCTCCTAAAAAGTAACGGAGGCGCCCAAAGGTTCCCTCAGAATGGTTGGAAATCATTCGTAGAGTGTAAAGGCACAAGGAGAACGACTGCGAGACCTACAAGTCGAGCAGGGACGAAAGTCGGGCTTAGTGATCCGGTGGTTCCGCATGGAAGGGCCATCGCTCAACGGATAAAAGCTACCCCGGGGATAACAGGCTTATCTCCCCCAAGAGTCCACATCGACGGGGAGGTTTGGCACCTCGATGTCGGCTCATCGCATCCTGGGGCTGTAGTCGGTCCCAAGGGTTGGGCTGTTCGCCCATTAAAGCGGTACGCGAGCTGGGTTCAGAACGTCGTGAGACAGTTCGGTCCCTATCCGTCGTGGGCGCAGGAAATTTGAGAGGAGCTGTCCTTAGTACGAGAGGACCGGGATGGACGCACCGCTGGTGTACCAGTTGTCTTGCCAAAGGCATCGCTGGGTAGCTATGTGCGGAAGGGATAAGTGCTGAAAGCATCTAAGCATGAAGCCCTCCTCAAGATGAGATTTCCCATCTAGCAATAGAGTAAGATCCCTGAAAGATGATCAGGTTGATAGGTTCGAGGTGGACGTGTGGTGACACATGGAGCTGACGAATACTAATCGATCGAGGACTTAACCACACACATGCGATTCTTGTTACCCTTCGTTATTTAGTTTTGAAAGAATGAAAAAACACTTGATTTTTTCTTCATTCCTAGTATAATAAGATTTGTGTTGCTTTTAAAAAGAATTAATAATTTAGCGATTAAAACAAAGTAAGAAGAAAAAGGGTTTTGAGAGGTAAATAGTTTAAGGAATCAACTGAGGAGAGGTTTGAGCGTACTTCAGTACGTGACGGCGTCGACGAAAGAAGATGACAAAAAAATGCGCCTTTTCAAATGAAGCCTAAGTTAAGAATAAAAGGGTTTTGAGAAACAAGCAGTTTGAGGAATTAACTGAGGAAACCGAGGAGCGTACTCCAGTACGTGACGACGTTGACGAAAGAAGATGACAAAAAAATGCGCCGTTTATCAAAAGCCGTAAACCATATGTCTGGTGATGATGGCAAAGAGGCCACACCCGTTCCCATGCCGAACACGGAAGTTAAGCTCTTTAGCGCCGATGGTAGTTGGGGGTCTCCCCCTGTGAGAGTAGGACGTTGCCAGGCTAATATTGATCCGCAGTAGCTCAGTGGTAGAGCATTCGGCTGTTAACCGAACGGTCGTAGGTTCGAATCCTACCTGCGGAGCCACTTGGAGAGGCTGTCCGAGAGGTCGAAGGAGCACGATTGGAAATCGTGTAGACGGTTAACGCTGTCTCAAGGGTTCGAATCCCTTGCTCTCCGCCAGTTCACTAGATTTTAAAATATATGGCCCGTTGGTCAAGCGGTTAAGACACCGCCCTTTCACGGCGGTAACACGGGTTCGAATCCCGTACGGGTCACCAAGATTAACGGAGGATTAGCTCAGCTGGGAGAGCACTTGCCTTACAAGCAAGGGGTCGGCGGTTCGATCCCGTCATCCTCCACCATTAATTCAAGAACAACTAATATTACCGCGGGGTGGAGCAACGAGCAAAAGCATCGTCGAATCACACAGCAAGTTGTACCGATCAAGTAGCATCAAAGAGTAAACAACCTGAGATCGGGACAGTCCATGCTAACTAAGAGCATAGAATAACAATATACTTTATTATTATCGCGGGGTGGAGCAGTCTGGTAGCTCGTCGGGCTCATAACCCGAAGGTCGCAGGTTCAAATCCTGCCCCCGCAACCAAAAGGTCCCGTGGTGTAGCGGTTAACATGCCTGCCTGTCACGCAGGAGATCGCGGGTTCGATTCCCGTCGGGACCGCCATATAATACATAGGCTTGGTAGCTCAGTTGGTAGAGCAATGGACTGAAAATCCATGTGTCGGCGGTTCGATTCCGTCCCAAGCCACCACTAATGATTATTTTATATGCCGGGGTAGCTCAATTGGTAGAGCAACTGACTTGTAATCAGTAGGTTGGGGGTTCAAGTCCTCTCGCCGGCACTGTCTGAAATTTCATATGGAGGGGTAGCGAAGTGGCTAAACGCGGCGGACTGTAAATCCGCTCCCTCAGGGTTCGGCGGTTCGAATCCGTCCCCCTCCACCATTTTTGATAGGGGTATAGTTTAAAGGTAGAACAGAGGTCTCCAAAACCTCCGGTGTGGGTTCGATTCCTACTACCCCTGCCAATTAATTAATTTTTCAACTATATATGGCGGTTGTGGCGAAGTGGTTAACGCACCAGATTGTGGCTCTGGCACTCGTGGGTTCGATTCCCATCAATCGCCCCATTTGCTGATATAGTTTTAATTGAATGAATGTAATTATACAGGTAATATATGAAGTATAATCACAAAAAATCATCTTGCGATGTAAATTCATGAAGCTTAGTCGAAGAAGGTTATTCATGGAACTAACATTCTATAAGTAGTATTTATTTTTATTGTTATGTCAATGATTCTTCTTGAAGTAACTCAATGAAGCATATTCAAAAAATCATTGTGCGAAGTACATTCATGATGTTTAATCGAAGAAGGTTATTCATGGAGATTATTCAATGGGCTATAGCCAAGCGGTAAGGCAACGGATTTTGATTCCGTGATGCGCTGGTTCGAATCCAGCTAGCCCAGCCATTCTTTTTAGTATAATATGAATAGAAAATCATATATATAATATATACTTGCGGAAGTAGTTCAGTGGTAGAACATCACCTTGCCAAGGTGGGGGTCGCGGGTTCGAATCCCGTCTTCCGCTCCAAAGTGGCGGCA
Source organism: Bacillus carboniphilus (assembly GCF_020524035.2). Taxonomy (NCBI): domain Bacteria; kingdom Bacillati; phylum Bacillota; class Bacilli; order Caryophanales; family Bacillaceae; genus Bacillus; species Bacillus carboniphilus. The sequence goes on from NZ_CP129013.1 coordinate 10,560, forward strand.
TAGCCAAGTGGTAAGGCAGAGGTCTGCAAAACCTTTATCACCGGTTCAAATCCGGTTGCCGCCTCCATTACCCATGCCGGGGTGGTGGAATTGGCAGACACACAGGACTTAAAATCCTGCGGTAGGTGACTACCGTGCCGGTTCAAGTCCGGCCCTCGGCATTAATCAAATACTTTTTTAGCCGGTGTGGCGGAATTGGCAGACGCGCACGACTCAAAATCGTGTTCCTTATGGAGTGTCGGTTCGACCCCGACCACCGGTATCATATTTCAAGTTTATTTTTGTTTATTAACATTGAATATTTTGTAATATCAACGTTTCTCAATTGTGGGAAACGTTTTTTGTGTTTATTAACTATTTAGACTACCTGAAATCTATTATGAACACAACCGTACTTTTCGGAACGGTATTCCGGTTTAAAAATGTTACTGCATAACATGATAGATAGATTATTCTAAACTGGATGGGATTTTACAGGTTATTATAGAGTAAAATCTTTGATTGTTTAAGCAACGTTAATACGGTTCATACTAATTTATAATTAATTCTAAGAAAAGAGGTTGAAGAGGATGAGAGAGAAGATAGAAGAATTTTTAAGCAGGGAATTAGTCCTTGAGCGAGAAATATACGAAGAACTATTGGAACACCATAAAAACAAACTAAAGAATAGTGAAAGCATAACAGGTACGCTAGAGGATGTATTTGTAGCGGAATATCAAGCAAAGATTAATCTCCTTCACCAACTGGAAATTAGGTATATTGAATTTTTCAAAAAAGAATTAATAGGTAAAAGTAAAGATTACCCCGCTTAAATAATTTAATTTCTTGAGGTGTTAAATGTTTAGAGTCAATTATTCGTGGAATAATTGACTCTTATGCATCTCAAATATTTAGTAAATGACTGCTAATGAACAGTCCATTTATAGTGTCTTACTCGAATTCCATCTCAATAATCTTTCCAGTATTAGGATGAACTAAAAAGGCAGTACCTGGATGAAAATCGAAACTATAAAAAGCTAATACAAAATTGTCGGTTCCACCAAATGGAGCAATATTTCTATCAGAATCTCCTGGTTTTACAATCTCAATATTTCTCTCAGACTCTAACTCTTTTACCTTTTCATATGCTTCTTGAAAAGTGAATTCAGGTTTTATTGAGAAATAAGATATTGGTGCGATACAAAAGAAAAGTAAAATAATAATCACTTTTTGATAATTTTTCTTAATCCTGTTATAAATTAAAATCTTACTGTCTTTTTCGAAAGCTCTAAATACGGCTAATGGCTGAAAAATTAGGAATACATATAATGCAGAGGAATTCATCACATTTTTGTATAGAGTTTCATTAATATAAGATAACAATATAAATTCAATGATGGTAACAAATCCAGCAATCCCTGTAAAAATATTTCTTTTAGTAATAATGCGTTTTCCTGTTTGTTTTTTAAAATCAAATACTGTTGTTGCAATAAAAAGAGCCCATATTATGATGATAAAAACTAGAATATAAATGTCACCTTTACCCATGTCCTTCCCTCGCTCATATCATTTGTTTTATCTATACTACTTACTTCAAATCTTCAGATTATATTTTTTATAGACCAGAAGGTTACACTTCAGTCTAATCAATAGTATTAAAGGTTTGCTAGAGTTAATTCACAAGGTGATAGCAATGATCAAAAGCCTTCATGTTATGATTTTCAATTGTATTCAGTTGTAAAAGGTTTTTAGCAATAATCATGTCTACTATATTTACTCTTCCATTCTTTCTATTTTAAACCCATCTAGTTTTCTTGAAATTTCTTTAAGTACTTCATTTCTTTCGGATTGGATTTGTAGAAACCTCATTAAAAGTGCGTGTTCAAAAAGTAGGGAAAAAGGACGCTGAAGAACGAGGCGGTCTGCTTAATGAACACAGGCTAAGTACAGCCACGTCGCGAGAGCAACGCCTGCGCTAGCCCGTCCTGGGCGTCGAAGCACTCACAGTGTACGTTAAGGAAAAGGATCACGAGCTAAATACGTCCCCACCCTAGGGACAACGCTCGTGCTAGCCAATCCTGGCGTCGGAGTGTCGGAAAAGCAAACCAACAAAGTTATTCAACCGACATTTTTTTAGGACTTTTTGAACAACCTCTAAAAACCAAATGATAAAGATTGCAGGCAATAAATATAATAGTATTGCGATCAGTGGAGCAATAGCAGCCCAGCCATAAGTCGAACCTCCTTTTCATTAGTGAATTATACCAGTATAAACAAAAAGATGATATACATCGTTTCAAACATACTTACTAAAGTCATAATAACGATCCTATGGTTTGATATTGGATGGGAATCAATCAATTGAGGTGATGTCGAAGTACCTCAAATATTGTGAAAATGTTCACAATTTATACTCATTTACATTTGGATACAAATGGTATACTTGAAGTGTAAAAGAATTGTTATATCTAAAAAGCATTGATGATTAATTGAGGAGGAAAAAAAATGAAGGCTTTTAAAGTGATGGAGATTAAAGAAAGCGTATTCAAGAATAATGATCATCAGGCTGATTTACTTAGGGAACAATTAAAAAAAGACAAAACTTTTTTATTGAATTTAATGTCTTCACCAGGATCGGGTAAAACAACAACGGTATTAAGAACAATTGAGGCATTAAAAAAAGAAATGAACATCGGAATTTTAGAAGCTGATATTGACTCAGATGTGGATGCCAAAACGGTTTCGGAAACAGGAACAAAAGTCATTCAATTGCATACAGGAGGAATGTGTCACTTAGATGCTGACATGACGAAACAAGGACTTGAAGGTTTAGGAACGGAAGAGATTGATTTTGTTATTTTGGAAAATGTGGGTAATTTAGTTTGTCCTGCTGAATTTGATACAGGTGCATCAAAAAATGCGATGATTTTGAGTGTACCTGAAGGAGATGATAAACCTCTTAAATATCCACTTATGTTCACCATTGTTGATATATTATTAGTGAATAAAATGGACGCAATCGGAATATTTGATTTTGATTTACAAGCTCTTGAAGAGCGTGTTAAAAAGATAAATCCAAATATTAAAGTCATACCTATTAGTGCTAAAACAGGAGAAGGTATAGACGAGTGGGTGGAGTGGATTCGAGAAGAAGTTAAAAATTGGATGAACTTAAGTGTAGAAGAGGTTGTTCAATAGTTTTTAAGATGTCTTTACGAGGGAAGAAAACAATTGGAGTGTTTTCACAAAATGCTAGCATTATCGTTGCCAAAGAACGTAGTTGTACTTATTGAATATTCCTGAATAATTATGATATATTGCCTGTCTTAGAACGGAGATGAATACGTTATGCTAGCTTTAAAGTTTTCACTTGCTGATGATGTTTTCCTCAAAATTGTAACGAGATAAAATCATCATGAGGCGTTAGTACTTATATGGTTGTTACTTACTTATCATTATTATTGTTTTATCCCAGATGGTATTAAAAAATAATCTTCATTGGGGTTGGTTATTATGGTAAAAGAAAGGGTGCTTGACCTTGCAAATAAGATAAGTAGAGCAAAGCCAGGCTCAAGATTCGAAGTGAAACCTGAAGATCCTGAATATCGTATATTGGAACCTGTTGTGACAGATGAAATGGCAGAAGTGGCCCTTTGTCTTGAATTAAGAAAGCCTAAAACGGTTGAAGAGGTGGCTTCTATTTGTGGAATGCCATTAGATCGAGTGGACGAAATTCTCCACCAACTTGCGATGGATGGTGTGGTTGGTTTATCACCTAAAGATGGTGTTGATCGTTTTCAGCTAGAATTATGGATTCCTGGTGTAATGGAGTTTATGGTCGTTAACAAGGAAAACGTTAAAAAATATCCACAGATTGCTGAGTGCTTTGAAGAATATTCACGAACAAAAGGGGCTATGTTAGCAGGTAATGTACCAGTTGGTGCAGGATTAATGCGTGTTATTCCTATTGAAAGTGCGATTCATGGTGAATCAAGAAGAGCTTCTTATGAAGAAGTGTCGAAATATATAAATGAAAATGAAGTTTTTTCTGTATCAGATTGTGCTTGCCGGGCGGTAAGGGAATCAATGGGTGAAGGCTGTGGTCACTTAAAAGAAGATATTTGTATTCAGATGGGTGAAGCAGCTGAATTTTATATTAAGACCGGAAGAGGCAAACAAGTTACTCGCGAAGAAGCCTTTGAAGTGATTCGTAAAGCGGAAGAAGACGGTCTTATGCACCAAATTCCGAACACAGATGGTCCAGGTAAAACACACGCAATATGTAACTGTTGTGGGTGTTCCTGTCTTGCCTTAAGGCATGCTAACTACTTCCAAAGCCCTGATAATCTTCGTTCCAATTACGTAGCTCAAATTGATACACTCAAATGTGTTGCTTGTGGTGAATGTGTGGAAAATTGTCCATCCAATGCATTAACACTAGGGCAAAAGTTATGTGAAGTAAATCCGCTTCCTGAACAAAAAAGAGAATATCCTTATCATACCGAGTGGGGACCAGATAAATGGAATCCAGATTATCGTGTAAACCGAAAAGTAGTGGTAGAAGGTGGCACAAGTCCTTGTAAAGCAGAATGCCCAGCTCATATAGGTATTCAAGGTTATATTAAACTCGCTTCACAAGGCAAATATACCGAGGCACTAGAATTAATTAAGAAAGAAAACCCATTCCCAGCTGTATGCGGACGCATCTGTCCTCGTTATTGTGAATCCGCTTGTACAAGAGGGGACCTTGATGATCCAATTGCTATTGACGAAATTAAAAAATTTATTGCTGAACAAGACTTAAATGAAGACCGTCGTTTTATTCCAACTATTAAACATGACTATGACAAAAAAATAGCTGTTATTGGAGCTGGTCCTTCCGGTCTCTCTTGTGCTTATTATTTAGCAATTGAAGGTTACAAGGTAACCGTTTTTGAAAAACAACAAGCCCTCGGTGGTATGCTTACTCTTGGTATTCCTTCTTTTAGACTTGAAAAAGAAATTGTTGAAGCAGAGATTGATATTTTGAAAGAATTAGGGGTTGAATTTAAAACAGGTATTGAAGTAGGGAAAGATGTTACTCTTAATAAATTAAGGGATCAAGACTTTAAAGCCTTCTATTTAGCCATTGGTGCTCAAGCTGGAAGAAAACTTGGTTTAGAAGGTGAAGAGGCACATGGAGTAAGTACAGGTGTAGATTTTTTGCGAGATATTCATTTTAATAAAGACATGAAACTAGACGGAAACACAATTGTCATCGGTGGAGGAAATGTCGCGATTGATGTAGCACGGACGGCAACGAGACTCGGAGCTCAAGAAGTAAATATGTTCAGTTTGGAGAAATGGGATGATATGCCTGCGTTAGAAGAAGAACGAACAGAAGCAATGGAGGAAGGCATTATCATCAATAATTCATGGGGGCCAAAACGAATCATTACAGAAAATGACCGTGTGATTGGTGTAGAGTTCAAGAGATGTACGTCTGTGTTCGATGAACATCACAAGTTCAAACCAACATTTGATGAGAACGATACAAAAGTCATTAAGGCGGACAACGTTCTCATATCAATTGGTCAACAAATGGATTGGGGTCAATTAATCGAGAGTAGCAATATACAATTAAATGCCAATAAAACGATCAAAGCAGATCCTGTCACGTATCAAACAGATGAACCAGATGTTTTCACTGGTGGTGATGTATTAACAGGTCCTAAATTTGCGATCGATGCGATTGCTATGGGAAAAGAAGGTGCTATATCTATTCATCGTTTCGTTCAACCAGGACAAAATTTACTTTTCGGTCGTACAATAAGAGATTATCGTTCATTTGATAAAGGCAATGTGAATTTACAAGGATATGATCGACTTCCCAAGACAAACTACAGCCCCTGAAACAGGCATGCAATCTGATCAATCATTTAAAGATATGCGTTCTACTTTTACAGAAGAACAAGTCATGAAAGAGACAGAGCGCTGCTTAAGCTGTGGGGCTGCAGTCGTTGATCCATATCAATGTATAGGATGCGGAGCCTGTGTAACAAAATGTAGATTTGATGCTGTTTCACTCGTGAGACAATATGATGCAGCAGGTGTAGAGTTAAAAGAAATGAAACCAACGATTAAAAAATATATGGTCAAACGGAAAGTGAAAATAGCGGCTCATAACATACCAAAAAGCATTAAGTCTGTATTTAAAAAAGAGGACGAGAAATAACAGTTTTCAAAAAGAACGGAAGAAATCGGTTCTTCCGTTCTTAATCCTTATACAAAAGGGTGATTAAGCATGCATGAATTAACCGTAATTATACAGGTTGTTAAATCTGTTGAAGCATTTGCAAAAGAAGAAGCAATTACGAATATAGATACTTTAGTTCTACAAGTGGGAGAGCTTTCGACATTAATCCCTAGATATATCGAAGCTTGTTATCCAGCGGCTGTTGACGGTACAATGTTGAAGGATACGAAATTAGAAATTGAAATTCTGCCTGGTAATGCCCTTTGTAAAACATGTAACTCTGTTTATAATCTCATTAAGGAAGATAAAATATGTCCAAAATGTAAGGGTCTGTATTTTGAAATATTATCGGGTAAGGAGTTTATGATTAAAGAGATTGTCGCTTGTTAACGTAAAAATGACACAAGGACGTAAGATACTTGCTGTCATCAATAATCAGCACCTATGATGAATTCTTGAAATTATAACGAAAGTAACTTCGCTATCCTCAGAAATCTAAACTGAGCAGGCTTTCTTACTCGGTTTTTGTTTTATTAGATTTGCCTCTTGTATCCCCTTCTTCTCCATGTATAAACTTCAATGATATAAATAAACAATACAAAAATAACGGAAATAATAGAAGACCGAATATGAACATATATTCCCTTCTGTCTTAGTAGTCTATAGCCATCCTGCTCTATTGTCCTCTTCTATACTAAAATAAAATTCTCCTTCTTCTTCATAAAAAAGAAGTGATCACAGTAGGAATAGGGGATTACTAAAAAGAACAGCTGAAAGTTTCTAAAAAGAAATTTCGTGTTGCTAAAATATTATTTTCAAAACACGATATTTGCTATATGATATTGTCATGATGACATAAGGTTGTGAAGTTATGAATAAGAAAAAAAAGAAAAAGAAATACACGAATTTATCTTCTGTACAATTAATTGTGCTTTTTTATTTTACAGCAGTACTTGTATCGACAAGTCTTTTGAGTCTACCTATTGCCCATAAACCAGGTGTAGAGTGGACTTTTATTGATGCCTTGTTTACAGCGGTGAGCGCGATTAGTGTGACAGGGTTAACTGTGGTACCTACATCAGAAACTTTTAATGTTTTTGGTATATTTATATTAATGTTCGTCCTTCAATTTGGAGGAATTGGTATTATGACACTTGGAACGTTTATATGGCTTATGTTTGGGAAAAAGATCGGATTAAAAGAAAGACAATTAATTATGACTGATCAAAATCGCTCAACAATTAGTGGCCTCGTCCGATTAATGAAGCAAATCTTAGTCATTATTCTTACGATTGAAGCAGTAGGTGCCATAATTTTAAGTGTTTATTTCATGAAATTTTATGATACTTGGCAAGAGGCATTTTTACAAGGTTTGTTTGCCTCCGTTAGTGCGACAACGAATGCTGGGTTTGATATAACAGGTTCTTCATTAGTGCCGTTTGCTCATGATTATTTTGTTCAGTTCATTAATATGGTGTTATTGATTTTAGGAGCCATTGGGTTTCCAGTATTAATTGAAGTACGAGAGTTTTTAAAGCATAAAGGGAAATATCGATATAAATTTTCACTATACACGTTACTTACGACTAGCACTTTTTTTCTTTTAATTGTTTTTGGAACGATTGCGATTTACTTGTTAGAGTTTAAGCACTATTTTGCTAATAAATCTTGGCATGAGTCTTTTTTTTATTCATTATTCCAATCGGTAACCACACGAAATGGTGGTCTAGCGACAATGGATGTGAGTGAATTTTCTACACCAACCTTGCTTGTTATATGTTTTTTAATGTTTATTGGTGCCTCCCCAAGTAGTGTGGGAGGGGGAATAAGAACAACAACGTTTGCCATTATGGCTTTATCCATATTTAATTTTGCTAAAGGAGAACAATCGATTAAGATTTTCAGAAGAGAAATTGATAAAGAAGATATACATAAATCATTTGTCGTGATTACAACTGCAATATTAATTTGTAGCTTTTCTGTTGTTTTATTAACGTATATTGAACCATCACTTACTCTAATTGAAATTGCATTCGAAGTTTCTTCTGCATTTGGGACGACAGGATTAACATTAGGGATTACTCCTGAGTTAAGTTCTGGAGGTAAACTTGTGATCACTTTTCTTATGTTTATTGGAAGAATTGGGATTTTTTCATTTTTATTTATGATAAGGATTAAAAGTGAAAAAGCTGCATATCATTATCCAAAAGAACGTGTAATTATTGGATAAAATAATAAGTTGATGAAATTTCCAATTATGTACAGTAGCATCTTTAGGTGAATGATAGAATCTGACCTTTTTATTAGAAATGTGTATCTTCCCCCGTCATATGCACAAGCGAGCATGATAATTTTGCATATGATGTAAGGAATACAGGTAGAAAGGGGGGAAGCTTGTGTCTTATCGAAAACAACATTTTGGATTCATCCACGAAAAGTTATCTGGTGGTTCTACTAAGCATAATAAAAAAGACAGAGTATTTGCTATGAGTGGAAGTATGGTATGGCAGAAGGATTACTATACTGATCGTGACTATGGAAGAGATTGTTGTAAAGAAGATTGGAAGTATTGGGAAGACAAATATAAACACCATAAAAAGCATTGCTGTGAACAATGGGAAAAAGAATGGGAATATCAAAAAGGAAAATATGAAGAGTGGAAAAAAGATTGGAAATACAAGAAGAAAAAGTGTAAAGACTGGTTAGGCGATGATTGTGGTTGTCTTGATGACTGGAGAGGCGATTATTAAATGGAAGAAAGGACGAATGATTGAATCATTCGTCCTTATTTCACAGAGTAATAAAGTATGAAGATCTGTTTTTTTGATACTGGGATTTTAGTTAATTAATGTAAATTTTTTCAGTATTAGCTATTAAAAATATCCCCCTGTGCAAACACAACCCACAATAACTAACAGTACAAAGACAACGATAATAAACGCAAGACCTGTTCCTAAACCTGCTACTGGTTCACTCATGTAAGGCACCTCCTCTTTACTCACTATGTATATTCAATAGGTGAATGTCACGTATAGACATGAGCGGAGTTTTTTAAAAATTTTTTTAAAAAGTTGGTACAAAGGAAGGAGTGATTCAATGTATCAAAAGTGCAAAAGAAAAAAGAAAACGGGTAGAATAAGCAAAAATAGAGTGTATAGTTTTGTAGGTACAAGCCCACAACCTAGTTGTGAAAGATTTTGTAGAAATGTGTGTGCGTTATTTCGCCCTGTTGATCGAGATCAATGTCGACAAGATTGTTTAGCATGTCAGAATTCAAATGAACAATCCTAGAAATATCTAAAGTTGAAAGGGATGACGTTACTTTTTAAAAAGCTAAACATGGGTGAACAAGGCATTTATAGACTTTTAACTTATTTTATATTCCACTACTATTTAGGAAACTAATATTTTATAGAAAATTGTCGTTTTATTAAAAAAGATGTTGCAAATAATAAATAGTTTTGATAATATAATAATTGTTCCACTTGCGGGTGTAGTTTAGTGGTAAAACCTCAGCCTTCCAAGCTGATGTCGTGGGTTCGATTCCCATCACCCGCTCCATACTAATACATATAACGCAGTGTTTCGTTTCATTAGCCAAACGAAGCATTGCGTTTTTTAATGTAGTATAGTAGGATTTCACCCTACTATGGTTTCACTTTTTTGATTCTCCACCATTTATTTGTGAGAAGAGCTTTTCTATAGATAAAATCATTCTATGAGCGTCTTCCATAGTGGTTTGGGGTAAAAAATAAACAAGTTGCAATGCATTTTTTGTTTTTTTAGTAACGATGGAACGTTTTGAATCGACGTAGGGGCTACCAAAGGGTCCTTGCTCATCACTTGAAATGAGCTTGTTTTCCAAAGAGATTTCTCTCCCATTTATTGCTTCATATTGTTCAGTACTAGACCCTATTCCTATAGTGAGATCTCCTTTAAGCCTATCCAAATCATATAGGCCTAGAGGAATCTTGTATTCAAGGGAAAAAAGGTTGTTTATGTCTACGGCCGAGTGAACAGGTTCAAGAAACTGTCTCTTTTTTATTCTTTTTAAAAGCGATTCACTTGAGGGACGATAATGACTAGGGTTTGTACCAACCTGTTTAAACATCGCTCTCCAGCCCTGTACTTCTTTTATGGATGAAATGTCTAGATCAACTATATCTGTATAGAGTGTTTCTTGGAAAAACAACATTCTTCCTTTAACCATTTGAGGGGATTCATCTATTGTAATATTATGATAATAAATAACCCCTAATTGGAATTGAGGAATGGCTGTTATAAGGTCGTTACTTAACGATATCTTCAAATTTATCCCTCCTGAATTTTTATACATTATTCTCTCATATAAACAGTCCTTAAGAAAGGAGGAAGTCTTAATGAACGTTACATTATTTAAAAAAGAGTTAATCAACTATAGTAAGGAAATAAAGATTAATAAGATTGGTTTTGCTTCGGCTAATACGTTTGAAACGTTAAAACAAAGGTTAATTGACCAAAAAGAGTTAGGTTATCAATCAGGATTTGAAGAATCGGATATAAAAAAAAGAACGACTCCTCAACTTTTGCTACCGAAAGCTCGTTCTATTATTTCAATAGCGCTAGCGTATCCTTCTAAAATGAAAAAACCTCCGCGAAGTACGAAGGACGACAGACGGGGGATTTTTTGCCGAGCTTCTTGGGGAAAGGATTATCACCTCCTTTTAAGGGAAAAGATGAATTTGATTGAAGCCTTTATAAAAGATAAATATCCAGAAGCAAAGATTCTTTCAATGGTCGATACGGGCGAGTTGAGTGATCGAGCGGTAGCAGAAAGAGCAGGAATTGGTTGGAGTGGAAAGAATTGTGCGATTATCACGCCTGAGTTTGGATCATATGTTTACTTAGGAGAGTTAATTACGAATATCCCATTTGAACCAGATCAACCAATTGAAGAAGGCTGTGGAACGTGTAATAAATGTGTAGATGCCTGTCCTACTAGTGCTCTCGTTCAAGGAGGGCAATTAGATTCTTCAAAGTGTATTGCTTTTTTAACACAAACAAAAGGATTCTTACCCGATCAATATCGAAAAAAAATAGGTAACCGTCTATATGGCTGCGATACTTGTCAAACCGTTTGTCCAGAAAATAGAGGGAAGGACTTTCATTTTCATGTTGAAATGGAGCCGGATCCTAAAATAGCGAAACCGAGTTTAAAGCCGTTATTGACAATGAGTAACCGAGAGTTTAAAGAAAAATTCGGACATGTCTCTGGTTCATGGAGAGGAAAAAAACCGATCCAACGAAATGCGATCATTGCATTGGCACATTTTAAGGATGAAGCAAGTTTACCGATTCTTGAGAAATTATTGAATGACGATCCTAGACCTGTTATTCGAGGTACTGCGGCTTGGGCGATAGGGAAGATCGGTCAGAAAGACTATTTAGCCGTTCTAGAAAAGAGGTTGGAACTAGAAGAAGATCAAGAGGTTAGAAATGAGATTCAAAAAGGAATTCAGCTATTGGAAGCATGTAAAGGAGAGTAACCATCATATTGTTTAATAAGGATGGTGGTTGTTCATGAGTATAGAAGCAATCAAAAAAATGACCGAAAAACATCTTCAGTTTTTAGTAGGGGATATAGAAGGAACAGAAATCTCATCTATTTCAAATATAAAATCTTTTCAATTAAGAAAGGAGTTAGCAAATAAAAGAGGGGTAGAGATTGTTAAAGCGGTTGCACAAATTACTCCAGAGGAGGAAGAAGGGCAAGAAGGGAAGCGTGTTATTCCATATCAGTTGAAGGTTCGCTTAGTAAACAAGCAAAGTGAGTACTTTTATATAGAGGAATATAAACAATTAAGAAAAATACATTTGTCTAGAAAAGAGCAGCTTATTATGGATGAATGCTGTGAAACTTACCCGTTTAAAGGTATTGATCAAGGATTTTCTCTTCAATCAGATGATAACGTACGTAAAGCTCCCTTTATCTATGATCGGTTAGCAGCTGTGCAATATGCAGAGCGTTGGTGGAATGATACAAATGCTAGCTTTCATAGCTTTGATGTCAATTGTACTAATTTTGTCTCTCAATGCTTGTATGCAGGTGATGCTATGATGATTGGATATCCTAATCGTACGAAAGGATGGTGGATGCAGTCTGGTTCGTGGAGCTATAGTTGGACAGTCGCTCATGCAATGAGTATGTTTCTACCTAATAGTAAAAGTGGACTAAGAGCAACGCAATTGGACGATCCTTCACAACTATCTCCAGGTGATGTTATTTGCTATGACTTTGAAGGGGATGGAAGGTTTAATCATACGACCATTGTCGTGGCGAAGGATGACAATGACATGCCTCTTGTTAACGCTCAAACGTATAATAGCCGAATGCGATACTGGTCATACGAGGATTCTACTGCTTACACAAAAGACATTCGCTATAAATTTTTACGGATTGAAGACGATGCTAAAGTAAAGGGGGAGCAAGACGTGATATAATAACAGCTGTAAACTTTGGATGAGGTGAAAAACGTGGGACTACATGTCGTATTATATCAACCAGAAATACCAGCGAACACTGGTAACATTGCAAGAACGTGTGCTGCAACGAACACAACATTACATTTAATTAGACCTTTAGGGTTTTCAACAGATGATAAAATGCTACGAAGAGCAGGCCTTGATTATTGGGAGTTTGTCAATGTTCAATACTATGATTCATTAGATGAGCTATTCGAAAAATACAATGAAGCAAATTTTTATTTGATTACGAAATTCGGGAAGAAAGCTCATACAGATTTTTCATATGAAAATACAGAAGAAGATCATTTCTTTGTTTTTGGAAGAGAAACGAACGGGTTGCCCGATGAATTAATTGAAAACAATATGGATAAATGTTTACGCCTGCCAATGACAGAAAATGTTCGTTCTTTGAACTTGTCAAATACTGCAGCAATCCTGGTATATGAAGCATTGCGCCAACAGCAATACCCCGGATTAAAATAATAACTTTGCGAAAAAGCTTAATTCAATTGAATTGAGCTTTTTTTACAGAGTAAGAAAGCATAAAAATCTGTCCTTATTTGGACGGTGCTTTCATTGCTGTCTAGCTCCAGCTCCTAGCCACTCGAGGTCATAAGTCAGGTAGAACAAAAGATAAAGAACATCTTTCTTTTCTCCGCGCCTTATAGTTGTCGTGGCTGAGCGAGGCCATGACACTTTTCGACTTCTCTTCTCTTTTTCCCCTACTTTTTGAACACGCACTTTAAGGTTTTTTTATTTTTTTCTCTGAAATTAGAGAACGATAGGAATATAATTGAATATTTAAGACAACATAGTACATGAATCAAAATACATAGAAGGAGTGTTTTCTCATGAAGAAACTTGTATTGTTGTCCCTTTCGCTAATCATAAGTTTACTCTTTGTGCAAAATGCTTTTGCTGCTGATATGGCAAAAGTTCGTATTTTACATGCGTCACCTGATGCTCCAAGTGTAGATGTGGTAGTTGATGGAGAAGTTGTCGTTGAAGATGCAAAATATAAAGATGTGACCGATTACTTAGAATTAAAAAGAGGACCGCATAAGATTCAAATATTCGCAAGTGGTACGGTGGATGAGAGTAAGCCGGTGCTCGAGAAAAAGGTGCGATTAAAACCTGGTTCAAAACAAACGGTTGCAGCTATTAATAAACTAGACAGTATTGAACTGGCTCTAATAGATGACAGTGCAAAGCCTCAAGCTGGAAAAGCTAAGGTGCGAGTTGGGCATTTCTCGCCTGATGCTCCGCCTGTTGATGTAGCACAGAAAACAGGGAACGTTTTATTTAAAAATGTAAAATTTAAAGATATTACAAAATATAAAGATTTAGATCCTGGAAGCTATGATTTAAATTTGAGAGAAGCGGGAACAGATAAGAAAATTATGATCTTGCCGCAAACAGAGTTTGAAGATGGTGTTGTTTATACGCTCTTACCTGTAGGATTTGCAAACGGACAACCACCATTAGAAGCAATTATATTAACAAATGAAGAATAAGTTCAACATGAAGGTAAAAAGCCTACACATTAATGTGTAGGCTTTTTATGTAGGATTATTTATTGTTAATGTCAGGCTTATCGTCGTAACCAGCAGAAAAAATCGCCATTAAAAATACTAAACAGACACCTAAAATTAGGGCTAGTTTCATTTTTTCCCCTCCTTTAATTAAATGTGATAGCATGCCGAATCAAGGCTATCTAGCTCCAGCGTATAGAGACTTGTTTTTTGTGCACTCTTTTAATGTGTACCATGTTTTGTGGCTTGGTTAAAGAGGCTCTTTTCCTTTTCTTTATTATACATGAACATCTAGGGCGTGTGAACATCGACTAAAGGTTTTGACATTTTGTACATAAATTTTTCTAACATGATAGGGGACATCCACGCATAGAGTATAGTATTATTTCCACTTCTCTATCGTAGAGGTTTGTTCAAATTAAGAACAATGGAGGAGGTCCTATCATGGATATTTTAAGAAAAATTGAAAAGTACAGAGAAGAAGAGCAAAGATTAAAGTGGGAAGGCACTTTTGAAGATTATTTAAGAATGGTTAAGGAACGACCATGGATCGCTCAATCTGCTCATTCTCGGGTTTATAATATGGTGAAAGATGCAGGTATTGAAGAGGAAAATGGGGATAAAAAATTTCTTTTCTTTGATCAACAACTATTCGGCTTAGAAGAAGCACTTGAAAAACTTGTTGAAGAATATTTTCATCCCGCAGCTAAGCGATTAGATGTAAGAAAAAGAATTCTTTTATTAATGGGTCCTGTAAGCGGGGGAAAATCAACGCTGGTCTCTATGCTTAAAAGAGGTCTAGAAGAATACTCTCATACGGATCGAGGAGCTGTTTATGCCATTAAAGGGTGTCCGATGCATGAAGACCCGTTGCATTTAATTCCCCATCATCTAAGAGAAGATTTTTATCAAGAGTATGGAATTCGTATTGAAGGAAACCTATCTCCATTAAATTTGATGCGATTAGAAGAAGAATATCATGGAAGAATTGAAGACGTGCTAGTAGAACGTGTATTTTTTTCTGAAGATAAACGGGTAGGGATTGGTACATTTAGCCCTTCTGATCCAAAATCTCAAGATATTGCTGATTTAACAGGAAGTATTGATTTTTCAACAATCGCTGAATATGGATCTGAGTCTGATCCAAGAGCCTATCGATTTGATGGAGAATTAAATAAAGCCAATCGCGGCATGATGGAATTTCAAGAAATGTTAAAGTGTGATGAAAAATTTTTATGGCACCTTTTATCCTTAACTCAAGAAGGGAATTTTAAAGCGGGTAGGTTTGCTCTTATTTCCGCTGACGAATTAATTGTCGCTCATACAAATGAGACCGAATACCGTTCATTTATTGCTAATAAGAAAAATGAAGCGCTGCACTCTCGAATTATCGTTATGCCTGTTCCCTATAACTTGAGGTTATCAGAGGAAGAACGAATTTATAAAAAAATGATATCGGAAAGTGATGTTTCTGATGTCCATATCGCTCCGCACACATTAAAGGTGGCAGCGATGTTTACCATTTTAACACGATTGAAAGACCCTAAGAGAGGCGATATCGATTTAATTAAAAAGATGAGAATGTATGATGGAGAAAGTGTTGAAGGATTTAATCAAGTGGACGTTGATGAGTTAAAAAACGAATATTCAGATGAAGGGATGAGTGGAATTGATCCTCGTTATGTCATTAATCGAATTTCTTCAACCATTATTCGTAAAGAAACACCATCCATTAATGCTCTTGACGTGTTGAGATCTTTGAAAGATGGTTTGGCTGCACATCCATCCATTACAGAAGAAAATAAAGAAAGATATTTAAACTTTATCTCTGTTGCACGAAAAGAGTATGATGATATTGCTAAAAATGAAGTACAAAAAGCTTTTGTGTATTCTTATGAAGAGTCAGCAAAAACATTGATGAATAATTATCTCGATAATGTAGAGGCGTATTGTAATAAAAATAAACTTCGTGATCCGTTAACAGGAGAAGAAATGAATCCGGACGAAAAGCTTATGCGTTCCATTGAGGAGCAAATAGGGATTTCAGAAAATGCAAAGAAATCATTTCGTGAGGAAATTCTTATTCGTATTTCGGCTTATGCGAGAAAAGGGGAAGCGGTTTGATTACAATTCACATGAGCGTTTACGGGAAGCGATTCAGAAAAAACTATTTGCTGATTTAAAAGATGTTGTGAAGATTACAACTTCTACGAAAACACCAGATGAACAGCAGTTGAAAAAAATTAATGAAGTTGTAGCTAGATTAATTGATGATCATGGATATAATTCGACTTCAGCCAATGAACTGCTTAAATATGTTGGTAGCCTATTAAACAGATAAACTAAGAAAATTGTATTCTATTTAAGACAGGTCTATTTTAGACCCTGTCTTTTTTTATAAAAAAGTAACATATTGGTCACATGACTGACATTATAATGTAACATTAAAGAAATAAAGGAGATAAGGACACTCCATGAAAACCACTCCAAAGATGGTTACATTTTTAATATGTGTCTTTATGACAGGTTGCTTAGTGAATACATTCAATAATAATGATACGAAAAACACAACTTCTAGCACAATTAATCATAGGTTTTCAAACATTGATGACCTCAAGAGCCCGATATGGGTGATAAAGCATAGTGATACTCCATTATTTAATCATTTTTCATTTAAACGAAGAGTTGTGGATGGCCCATTACGAGCAAAATCACAAAAAAAAATAGCCTTAACGTTTGATGATGGTCCACATGGAACCTATACACAAGAAATTATTCAACTATTAGAAATATATGATGCGAATGCCACCTTTTTTATGCTCGGAGCTCAAGTCGAGTTATACCCAGAGGTTGTTCAATCTTTAGTTGATAAGGGATATGAAATTGGGAATCATACGTGGAATCATAAAGATTTAACAAAGTTATCAAAGGAAGAAGTCATTTTTCAAATAAATGAAACGTCTCATGTAATAGAGGAGATTACTGGAGAAAGAACAATTTTATTCCGACCTCCATACGGTTCAACTAATTATGAGGTAGAAAGGGTTGTTAAGCAGCGTCCAATATTATGGGATGTTGATCCAATGGATTGGGAAGTGAAGGATTCCCAGTCAATCTTTCGGTTAGTCATAGAAAATGTAACAAATCACTCCATCATTTTGCTTCACGATATTTATGAATGGACGGTTGAAGCTTTAGCTTTAATACTTCCTTTTTTAAAGGAACAAGGGTATCAGTTTGTAACAGTATCTGAACTAGAGAAATAGAAAGGGGTGATGATTGACCGAATTATATGTTCCCATCTTGTCTTATCAAAGTTCAATGTAAGAAAGCAAGATTCTTTATGTGGAAGGAGATCTTGCTTTTTTATCATTTTCAGAGTTGTACAAATTCATATATATATAAAGAGAAGCATAAACATACAGACATATAGGGATCAGTTAAGGATATAGGAAAAAAGCTTATTTTATGAAAATTACAATTAAATAAGCCTATTTTAGCAGGAAACCTGTCAATATTCAGAATTTTCTGCATAGTATGAAGTAATTCCAATCAAATGATGTCAAAGGAAGATGTGTTGGTATTTATCAAATCTTCGTGGTGTTTTAAATGATTGTTTTGTTTCTCACACTCATTACCTTATGCACAGACAATGAATTTGTGAACAATTTTTTAAAAAATGTTCAATATTTTTTATTTTGATGAGTGTGAACAGTTATGATCAAACCTTAAAAAGGAGGGAATTACCTTGTCAGCCGATAAAAACTTTGTCATTTCGAAAGAAAACTGGTCCCTCCATCGAAAAGGACATGATGATCAAACTCGTCACCAAGAAAAAGTTAAAGATGCGATTAAAAATAATTTACCTGATTTAATCTCTGAAGAAAACATCGTCATGTCAAATGGAAGGGATGTCGTCAAAATCCCAATTCGTTCATTAGATGAGTATAAAATTCGTTATAATTATGATAAAAATAAGCATGTTGGTCAGGGCGACGGTAAGAGTAAAGTTGGAGATGTAGTTGCAAGAGATCCAGGTGGTCAATCACGAAAAGGTGCAGGAAAAGGTCAGGGAGCAGGAGACCAAGCAGGTGAAGATTATTATGAAGCAGAAGTTTCGTTAATGGAATTAGAAGAAGCCTTATTTAAAGAGTTAGAGCTTCCTAACTTAATGGAAAAAGAGCGGGATAATAATTTAGTTGAAGATATCGAATTTAATGACATTAGACGAACAGGATTGATGGGGAACATTGACAAAAAAAGAACGATGATGTCAGCGTATAAACGAAATGCACTTAGAGGTAAAACAGCCTTTCATCCGATTTTTCCCGAGGATTTAAAATTTAAGACGTGGAATATAAAAGAGAAACCTGAATCCAAGGCGGTCGTTCTTGCTATGATGGATACCAGTGGATCCATGGGAGTATGGGAAAAATATATGTCTAGAAGTTTCTTTTTCTGGATGACACGTTTTTTGAGAACAAAGTATCAGCGAGTCGAAATTGAATTTATAGCACACCATACTGAAGCAAAAGTAGTGACAGAAGATGAGTTTTTTAACAAAGGTGAAAGTGGAGGAACCATTTGTTCATCTGCATATAAAAAGGCACTGAAGCTTATCAATGATAAATATTCACCTTCGCAGTATAATATTTATCCATTTCATTTTTCAGATGGAGATAATTTAACATCAGATAATCAGCGTTGCGTCAAGTTGATTGAAGAACTAATGAAACATTCGAATATTTTTGGTTATGGGGAAGTCAATCAATACAATCGTCACTCTACGTTAATGACGGCTTATAAAAATATTGAAAATGAAAAATTTCGCTATTATATATTAAAACAAAAAGCAGACGTGTATCATGCAATGAAGAGTTTTTTTAGAAAAGAAGAAACGAAAAAGTATGCTTAAAAAGACCATGAAAGTGGTCTTTTTATTTTGCGGAATATACTCATTCCTTTCATTTTTTTAATAAAAAAACTTAGCTAATTAACATTGATTTAATAGTTTAAAACCATACAAACCTATACTTACATATTAAAGGTAGTTTTCAGTGTAATTACTCCTAAATAAATATTTAAGGGTTACAGCTAATGATAAAGAGTGGTAAAATAATTAGTGCAAACGTTTTCATTATATTTAAATATATTTGAAAGTAAAATATAAAAAGAGAGACCTACGCTTTCCTCAGGAGAATAGGGAGGTTTTCTCTTTCTGTGGGGATCTTGCCTAGCGCATTCTTCCATAGGAGTCTTGAATTCTCTTGAAATTTTCAAAAAACAAAGAAAGGAAGACTTTTATGTTTACTTTTTGTGTGCCACTAACACACTTTATTAATGATTAGATTAGAGAATTTCTGTTATTGAACAGTTTAAATGCTTCTTGTTTATTACATAAATAAAGTTGAAGATAAGGTATATCACTTTTTTGCTTAATAATGAAAACGATTGCATAAAATTTAATATTTTAGGAGTGATAGAATGAAACGGGGAAGAAAGCTGTTTATAGTCTCGATGATTTTTGCATTAATATTTTCATTTTTACCACAAAAAGTAGCCGAGCCAATTGTTGTAGAAGCTGCGAGCACACAAGCAGAAGAAGGAACGTTTTCTTGGGATAATGCAACCGTTTATTTTGTATTAACAGACCGGTTTTTAGATGGGGATGAAAGCAATAATAACTCTTACGGTCGTGAACAAGATGCAAATGGAAATACGTATAGCGACTATAAGGACAAAGAAGGGACATTTCACGGGGGAGATTTAAAAGGGTTAACTAAAAAGATTAACGAAGGGTATTTTACAGATTTAGGGGTTAATGCTCTTTGGATCACGGCTCCTTATGAACAAATTCACGGATGGATTGGTGGAGAGAATTTCCGTCACTATTCTTACCATGGCTATTATCCTCTCGATTATACAGAAGTGGATGCTAACATGGGAACAGCAGAAGACTTAAGATCATTTATGGATACGGCTCATGAAAAAGGGATTCGTGTTGTTTTTGACATAGTGATGAACCATGCAGGCTATTATTCAATGAAAGATATGAATGAATTTGGTTTTGGCACTTTACAAGGGGATTGGTATAACTATTACTACAATTCTTCAGATTATGAAGCACACTACGATACGTATGGAAACTATATTAATACTACCGATCGTAATAGCTGGTCGAAATGGTGGGGTAGTGACTGGGTACGAGCTGGTGTAGCTGGTTATCAGAACGGTGGTAGTGATGATTATACGATGACACTTGCTGGATTACCAGATTTTAAAACAGAAGCGACTTCAAGTGTTGACCTACCTAAGATCTTACAAACGAAATGGGACGATGAAAAAGAGATCAAAGAGCGTGCAGAATTAGATGCATTTTTTGACCGCACAGGTTACGAAAGAACACCCGATAACTATATTATTAAATGGTTAACAGATTGGGTACGAGAATATGGAGTGGACGGATTTAGAGCAGATACAGCTAAACATGTCAATATTGAAGACTGGGGTCGTTTAAAAGCAGAAGCAACGCTTGCGCTTCAAGAATGGAAAACGAATAATCCTGATAAAGCATTAGATGAGGAAGACTTTTGGATGACGGGTGAAGTTTGGGGTCACGGAGTTGGAAAAAGTGATTATTTTAATAATGGGTTCGATTCTGTTATAAACTTTGATTACCAGGGATCGGCTGGAAACTTAAGTAACATTGAAAACATATATTCTAGCTATGCTTCTTCCATTAATAGTGACTCAAGCTTTAATGTTTTAAGTTACATATCTTCACATGATACGAGTCTTTATCGAGGAGATATGATTGATGCTGGTACCGCCTTTTTCATGCTTCCAGGTGGAGTGCAAATTTTCTATGGTGACGAAACAGCTCGTCCAATTGACTATTCTGCAACATGGTCTGATTTTCAAACACGTTCAGATATGAATTGGGATTCTATTAATACGAACGTGTTAGAACATTGGCAAAAGCTTGGTCAATTTAGAAATAAGCATATTGCAGTAGGAGCAGGAAATCATAATCAAATGTCTAACTCACCATACACGTTTAGTCGTACTTATGATCATAATGGTGTAACGGACAAAGTGGTAGCTGTGTTTGAAGCAGCTGGTTCAACAACAGTGGATGTATCATCCGTATTTGTAGATGGAACAAACGTAGTGGATTTCTATACAGGAAATATGGCGACTGTCGAAAATGGAAAAGTCACATTCACTGCTCATAGCAATGGTGTCATCTTAATTGAGGAAGAAGAGACTCCTTATCCTGCTGTTTCGTCTTCTCAACAAGGAGGCAAATTTCATGAAGAAAAAATTGAAGTTACGTTATCTGTTTCCAATACAGATCAAGGATATTACACTCTAGATGGTAGCGATCCTGCTGAAAATGGTAAACGTTATTCAAACGGAAAATCCATTTCAATTGGTGAGGGGATGGATATTGGTGATCAAGTGACGTTGAGATTGTATGCAACTAATGAATATGGAAACATCTCGCAAAGCTATACGTTTGAAAAAGTAGAACAAGAACAGTTAATAGTTCACTTTAAACTCCCAAGTGGATGGGGCTCGCCACAACTCTTTTATTATGGTACGGATCCAAAAATATCGGAACCGTCGTGGGCTACTGCTCCTACTATGACAGATGAGGGTGATGGTTGGTATACGTATACAATTGTAGATGACAACACGGAATATGTTGAGAGCGCTTACGTCATTTTTAAAGATGATTTAGGAAATCAAACACCCGCTCAAAATGAATCAGGAATGTTAGTACAGGGTGAAAAGTGGTTTGATGGAACAACATGGTACGATAATAACCCAGATAATGATACAGAAATACCCACAACACCGTCAAATATAACAGCCTCTTCTGTTGGATCATCATCTGTTACTTTAAGCTGGAGTGATTCTTCAGATAACAATAGGGTGACAGGATATAACGTGTATCGTGACGGAAAGCTAATTGGGACAACAACAGGGACATCTTTCACAGATAGTGGGTTAAAAGCGAAAACCACTTATCAGTACAAAGTAAGTGCCAAAGATAACGCAGGGAATGAGTCTTCACTTAGTGAAGAAGTAAAAGTAACAACGACAAATGGAAAAGAAGTCACGATATATTATAAGTCTGATAACCAAACAAATATTCATTATCGTCAATCAGATCATACTTGGACAACGGTTCCTGGAGTAGCAATGGCTGATTCAAGTTATGATGGCTTTAAGAAAATAACTATTAACATGGATGATTTGGATGAATTTGAAGCTGTATTCAATGATGGACATGGAAACTGGGATAATAATAATGGCAGCAATTATTTGTTCTCACAAGGAACGTGGACATTAATCGATGGTGTCATGATCGAAGGTGAGCCGACAACAGGAAATTCTCTAACAATGAAAGTACATGCACCAAATTCAACGGAAGCTATTTATTTAGCAAGTTCACTTAATCATTGGAATCCGGCAGATCAAGACTATGAATTACAAGAAACATCTGATGGAGCTTATCAAATGAAGTTACAATTGAGTCAAGGTACGACAATCCAGTTTAAATTTACACAAGGAAGCTGGTCAGCTGTTGAGGTAAGTAGCAGTGGAAGTGATATTTCAAACCGCACGTTTACAAAGGGGACAGGAGAAGAAGCGATTGAACTAACAGTTGAAAGTTGGAAATGAAAACAAGGAGCGTCTATTACATGATAGGCGCTCTTTGAAATGAACTCAATTCAAAATCCCCCACTTCCTTTGAAACCTTGTGATGATTTTAATCCATGTCGTACCAAACAGAGCAAGGAAGATCACATTACTAATGGCGTGATAGAAATCAAAAAGAGCACTTCCTGTGAAATATAGAAGGAATGTTTTCAATGTTAGTTCTTCATAATAAAAAGCGAGGATAAACCATAGATTCATAATCCAGCCAAATAGAAACCCCCATAAAAATCCTGAAATTAGAAGTCCTGCTTTTGATTGTATCCACTTTGTACCCTTCAGTGCTCCAAAGAAATAGCCCATCATTCCCCACGCAAACATTTGCCAAGGTGTCCAAGGACCTTGTCCTAGAAACATATTGGAAACAAGGGCGGCGACGGCACCGATCATAAAACCCGATTCTTTTCCTAATACGAGCGCACTCACAATTATGACAAAGGAAGTTGGTTGGACGCCTGGAATAGCGGCGAAAGGAACACGACTAATCGCGGCTATTCCTGATAATACAGAAATAAAAACGATCGCTCTTGCGTTAAGCGTACTTCTCTCAAACTTTAAAAAGAATAAGCCGAAGGTTAAAGCCATAATCAATAAGCTAACCCATAAATACAAGCGATCGGAAACGAGAATCGTGAAAGCAAATATTAACAATAAGAATAAAAAAATGATTAAGGGACTTATTTTTTTAATGATGACCATTATTTCACCACGTCTTTCCAATTTAATGCGTACGGAAGTTGTTTCCTAACCATTCGGTTTATAGGTGTGGTATAAAAAAAGTTGTCTGCAAAAAATGGACGAACGTAGTCTCTGGAAACAATCATTCCATCAAAAAGAATACAGCATTGATCCATATAGGTAGCAGTAAATTCGATATCGTGAGTGGCAATCACAATGGTTTTTCCCTCTGCAATTTTTTTGCGGAAAAGCTGACCAATCTTCATTTTTATGACGGGGTCCATCCCTTTTGTTGGTTCATCAAGTAATAAAACATCTGAATCAGCCATCATGGCTAAACAAAGGACAAGGAGCTGCTTTTCTCCTCCGCTTAAGTCGTATGGGTTATGGTTTAAGACGTTTTGTAAATGAAACTCTTTAATAAAGGGATCGATATGATTGATGCATAAATGTTTTGCTCTTTGCGCAAGTTCTTCATAAACCGTAAATTGCGAAAAGTGGTTCTCAGGATTTTGAGAGACGTAGCTTACTAAGGTATTGAAATCTTTTCGTTTGTTAATCGATTTTCCGTGTAAGTGTACTTTTCCTCTTCTTGGTTTTTGTAAGCCGGCAAGAAGTGTAAGTAAGGTTGATTTTCCAGAGCCATTTTGTCCAAGCAGGCTTACACCTGTTCCTTTAGAAAACGAAGTAGATAAATCATCAAGAATATACGGTTGATTTTTTTCATATTGAAATGAAAGGTGGCTGACGCGTAACACTTCCTCTGTTTGTTCTTTACTATTTGATGATAACGGTTTTGTTCTAATTAGGTTCGAATTTACCAATTTTATGCCTTCTTTTACTTGGAGAGGGATGGGGGAAAGACCCATTTCGTACCCTAAGCGTGGAATACTAGGAATGTAATTGACATATGGTTTTCCTTGCTTCCAGAGCCAATTCAATACGTCCAAAGTAGAACTGTACACTTCTATCTTTCCATTATTCATAAAGATGAGTTTGTTTGCTAAGGAGATGACTTCATCTAATTGGTGTTCACATATAATAATGGTGGTTCCTAACTCGTCATGAATTCGTTTCAAAACAGTCAAGAACTCTTTTGTTGCAATCGGGTCTAATTGTGCTGTAGGCTCATCTAAAAGTAAAATTTTTGGATTAAGGATCAAAAGAGATGCTAAATTAACCAATTGTTTTTGTCCTCCAGATAACGTATGAATAAATTGATGGAGAATATGCTGGAACCCAAGGAAATTCGTGATTTCGGCAATCTTCTTTTGAATCGTAAATGTATCTAAACCAATATTTTCTAAAGTGAAAGCGAGTTCTTGAATAACGGTATCCATGACAAGTTGATCGTTTGGGTTTTGAAATAAGTAGCCAACTTCTTTAGCGGCTTGAAGGTCGGGTAGCGATGAAA
Source organism: Bacillus carboniphilus (assembly GCF_020524035.2). Lineage (NCBI taxonomy): Bacteria > Bacillati > Bacillota > Bacilli > Caryophanales > Bacillaceae > Bacillus > Bacillus carboniphilus. The sequence goes on from NZ_CP129013.1 coordinate 35,629, forward strand.
TATCTTGATCGAACAAATGAATCGTACCCGTTCGTTTTCCGATTGGTAAAAGCTCTTTTTTAAAATGTTTAAGAAGCGTGGTTTTTCCTGAACCAGAAGGACCAATCATCACGATGAAATCTCCTTCTGCCACTTCTAAAGAAATTGAGTCTAATGTTTTGTTTTCTTCGTCGGGATAGCTGAAATGGAGTTCTTGTATTTTTGCCATTTCCACCATAACCATTCCTTTCCTTCTATCCAAATAGGGAAACTAATAAATAGAAAAAAGAACCCTAATAGGATGTATTCATACGTTGTTAATGTGATAGGCTCTAGTGTTGGGTAAATATCAAGTTTCCCTAGATTAAAAATGGACCCTAGGATACAAATGATCCCTATGAACGTTAAGAAAAAGAACCAAGACCAATCATTTTTGGTCATCCGATAGCGCACATATGTACTTCTTTTTGTTGTGCCATAACCTCTTGCATGCATAGAATCAGCTGTTTGTAAGGCATGTTCAAAAGAATGAATGAGTAGGGCTGTAAGAAGACTTGTCCCTTTTTTAATTTTAGATTGTATCTTTTTTTTAGAAGTAGTATCATCCTTGCCAACTGAATGATGAATCAACATTAGCTGCTGTAAATGCCTTAGAAAGGAAGGGACAAAGCGAAACGTCATCATCACTAAAAGGGCTACTTTTGGTAACACTCTTGAAAATAAATAAAGAAACTGATGGCTACTCATCAATTTATTATAAGATGAAAAAGCGAGTGTGATCGAAACGAGTGATAATCCCATCATCATTCCATACATCACTGCTTCCAATGTAACAGGATTAGAGCGAATATAAAAGAGAATCGTAGTTCCGCGATGAGAAAGTAGGGGGTTAATTAGGGCAATGGTCATCCCCATTAACAAAATAAATAACAGTCTCTTTAAGCTATGACGATCTCGATGAAAAAATTGTAATGATAGTAAAATGATAAAGGAAGTACAAAGAAAATAAGGGTGAAGAAAAAGTAAGCAAAGGATCATCACCCCAATAAAATAAACCGCTAAAAGAAGCGGATGAAAAAGCTGGAAGGTCATTAAGACCCTCCGCCGATGTCTTTCCCTAGGTCTTCTGTGTAAAACCATTCAACATAATCCCCTTTTTGTAAGGTTACCGCACCAGCACTTTTGTTTGGAAAGGTCCCATTGACTCGGTATTTCCAGCCGCTATAAGGACCATAATCAAATTCATATAAATTATTGATCCCTTTAATATAGACCGTACTGCCCGATCCTGAATACTCCAGCTGCATGTTCTGTTTTTTTGTAGCTGCTACAAGTATATTAAAAGCTGTATCCCCATCTTCAATCGTAATTTCAGTTTTACTTAAAATGGTTCCTATATCCGAGTGTCCCACAATTTTAGTGTAGGCTGTATTGGTTTGTTTCTCTTCAACAGGCTTTTTTGTTTTTCCTTCGGTTTTTTCACTTTTAGCAGAAGGAGATGAAGTAGCCTTGGTTGACTCAGTTTCTTTTTGTTTTTCTGACTCGGAAGCTTTAGTATTTGATTTGCTTTTTTCTTCGTTTGGTGCACGTGTAGTTGTAGAACTATCACTCTTTTTCTCGACTTCATTTTGTGAATGGGTCTCTATTTTTGATTTCTGTTCTGATTGAGGCTTTTCCTCATTGGTTGAGTCTGATTCTGATTCATTTTTTGTTTCTTTTTCTATTTGTTTTTCATCTTTTATTTCTTCTTCATGACTTATTTCTTCTGTTTTAGGCTCGTTTTTTTCGGTTTCTACTTGCGTTGTTGAAAAACATGCGGTTAATAAAAATGATAGGGAAAGGATTGTTAATAATTTAATTGTACTTTTCAATCTACTCACCCTTTTGTATGGATTTTAAACGAAGTCTAACCATACCGATTGTAATGAACAAGAGACCAAATAAGAAGATATTCATGTTGTTTGTGGCTGTATCAGGTAGTCGATTACCCTCTGATTTTGTTTTTTCTTCTTTTGTGGTTTCTTCTTCTGATGTTGTCGTGGATTCAGTTTTCTCTTCTTTGGTTTCATTATTTTCCGGAACTTCTTCTGTTTGTTCTGGTTCTTCTATTTCAATAGGCTCTCCAGCTTCATCCCAAGCAAAAATAGACCCTTTCCCATTTATGAAGTAATCGTATTGAATGAGAGCGTATAAGGCTTGCTCTGTTGCAAATGAACTGACTTCTGAATCTTCTTTTATCCATTTATAACCCCCATTTTCTAATTGATAAGTGAGTAAATGATCGATAACGGATTGGTTGTTCTTAGTATAAGGGTCTTTATGAGTATCAATACCGACTGCTGATAAGCCCATTAAAACTTGGGCTGTACTTAGTGAATTTTCTTGATCATTTGAAATAAACCCGCCAGCATCTGTTTGAATCGATTGTATAAAAGTGGTTGCTTTTTCAATCCCATTTTTTACTTTTTGATGATTTTGATAAGGAGCAAGTGCGGTTAATACCATACCTGTCATATCAGGATCACTTTCTTCATCCATATTTCCAGAAAAGGACCATCCACCATCTGTATGTTGTAGGGATAAGATGCTATCAATTAATTGATCACGATTCCATAGGGCATCTTCAGGTGTCTCATAGTTTTTACTATCTAAAGCAATGAGTGCATACGTATAATGATTAATTAATTGGATCGTCTTGTCATTATACAATTTTTCAATTAAGTTTTGTTCTGCGAAATCAGTGGGGTCACCGTTAAGGGCGATAATTGTTAAGATTGTTTTCTGAAGTTCTGTATGATTTAAACGTTGGCTTGTTTCGACTCTCTCTACTAAAGAAGTAAGATATTGTTTTTTCACATCTGTTGGCACTTTAATACCAGAGCGTACGACCCCAATGACCTCCCAATCTGAATTTAGACCATTTTCAAGGACGTAGGTTGCCGTCTGCTCTAAGGATGTCTGAATATCTTTACGAGAAGTGTTCCCTACTACTGGTTCTGTTTTCTTTTCTTCTGTTGGAGAAGGTTCTTCCTCAATTTCAACAGGTTCTTCTTTCGGAACTTCTTCGCAAGTTCCAAATTCATTTAAGCTGTCTTGGACTGTTTTATCGGTTAGGTCTTCTCCCCAATCAAGCGAATAACGGTAAGAGATTTGATCACCAGATTGTACTTCATATGAACCAGCACCAACCCTCGGCATTTCATCATTTACGTAGTATAACCAGCCGCTCTTCTCACCACGGTCTAAAGCCTTTAAACCGTCAATACCCGAAATGTAAACCCAGTCTCCTGATCCAGAAAATTCAATGTTCTCTTCGGTAAATTCATTGATTAACAGATCTTGAGCTGTTTCTCCTTCTTCATATGTCACTTCTTTCGGACATAAAATGACGCCACGTTCATTATCGCCAATTACGACTAATGTCGCCGTGTTTTCTGCTGCTGAGACAGGTAATAGATTACTAAACATGAAAGCAAACAGGAATGTTATCATTGTTAATATCGTTCGTTTTTTCATTTTTACACCTCTTATAGTATATTTTATTTCTTTAAAAAGGTCGTTGATCATAGTTGATAATAAATAAGTCCATAAAAAAAACACCCTTCCTTGGGTGCAATCGACGACGACTTTACGAAACGCAAAGCTATTTTTTGCACACCTCCCTAATGCCCCGTAGGAATTTCGGTGTCTTAAGAATTGGCAGGTCTCCTGACTTATGGATCAATAGTTTTTTCGCCTTCCCATTTCAAAACAGTGGCATATTGAAAAAACTTCCCCAATTACAGTGGCGGGAACCGTGTTGGAATTTCACCAAGCTTCCCTTTTAAGGAAGAGAATGAATGTGACTACTCACTCCTTCCACCAACCTTAAAACATATTTGATTATGTTGATAGTTTACTATTAATAGTAAAAGGTGTCTAGATTGATCATAGAAAAGAAATTTGAAGTAGTAATTTACAATGGTTTAGCTGATGCCGATACAAAATTTAAAGGGAAATACCATAGCAATGGTTTTGTCCTCATTTACTATGAACATGGACTTTCTGGACAGCACCTTTATAATGGACTGGGAAATATCCTAACGGTTCCCATACAGAAGTCTGTGTTTCTTCTATATCGAGTCAATAAATTATTGTTTATAGTTTTTTTCTAACGTTTTCAACATAAAGGTGGTTGTGTTTCTTCTAATTTTAACACTATAATAGAATTGTTCGGGTTTTGCTTAAGGAGGATTTACATGAACAAGCATACAATCGTTTTTACTGGTGGTGGGTCGGCTGGACATGTGACACCGAACATTGCCATTATGAATGAATTAAATCGAGATAAATGGGATATCCATTATATAGGTTCACATAAAGGAATTGAAAAAGAATTAATTGAAAAGACAAACATCCCGTATCATTCCATTTCAAGTGGAAAGTTGCGACGTTACCTAGATAAAGAAAATTTAATTGATCTATTTCGAGTTGTTAAGGGAATAAGTGATGCTAGAAAGCATTTAAAAAGGTTAAAACCGGCAGTTGTATTTTCAAAAGGTGGGTTTGTCAGTGTACCAGTGGTCATCGCTGCAAGATCGCTTAAAATACCCGTTTTTCTTCACGAAAGCGACCTTACGCCAGGTTTAGCTAATAAAATTGCCAATCGTTTCTCAACCAACATCTATACTTCATTTGAAGAAGCAAGTGAACATTTCCCATCTAAAAAAACAAAAGTCGTTGGCTCGCCTATTAGAAAAGAGTTATTGCAAGGGAATGTAACAAAGGGCCTTCATTATTTAGATTTTACAACACAAAAGCCAATTATTTTAATTATGGGTGGAAGCTTAGGGGCTTCTCGTATTAATGACGTTGTTCGTAAGGCTTTACCGAAATTGTTAGATGACTATCAGGTCATTCATCTTTGTGGAAAAGGAAATTTAGAACCTACTTTAGAAGGGAAAAGGGGCTATAGACAGTTTGAATATGTATATGATGATTTGGCTGACTTATTAGCTGCTGCTGATTATGTCATTACAAGAGGCGGTTCTAATGCGATTTTTGAATTTTTAGCGTTAAAGAAGCCGATGGTCATTATTCCATTAACGTTAAAGCAAAGTCGAGGAGATCAAATATTAAATGCTAAGTCATTTGAACAGCATGGCTACGCAATGAAATTAGAAGAAGAAGAGCTTACAGTGGAATCTCTCCTTGAAAAATTGGGACTATTAAAAGAAAACCGTTCCATGATTCTTTCGTCAATGAATCGTGCAAAGCAATTGCATGCCATTGATGTGATTAAGGAAGATTTGGAGAAAGTAATCTAAAAAAGCTATTAGGATGGTTATAGAACAACCATTCTAATAGCTTTGCTTTTAAAAGATAAGCGTGTATAAACTATGTCCTTCATAAGAAAGTGCTTTCATCGTTGTTTACTCCAGCCTTCAGCAACTCCGGCGCACAACGATGTGCTAGCATCAATGTTAGCTCGCGTGTGGTGGTTAAATTTAGTTGATGTTCATTATCACTCGTTGCTGAACGGGCGCATTCGCTTTTCTTATTTTATCGGAATATAAATGTCTATAACTGATTCAGGAGATTCTGGTCCAAGAAATCTTTCATCGTATAGTTCAAAAGATGGCGTATTTAGAACCTCATAAGAAGTGGAAGGCAAGTAAGAGTTGAAAATGTCATTAAATGCTTTCCCAATTGTACTGGCAGGCCCTTTATGAGTGAAGACCAAATACTTTTGTGAAGGAATTTCTTTACTGATGAATTGATCATTTGGTAGATTGACTTGATCTACTTCAAAAGCAGCTAAATAACGAAACCCTCCTTTTTGTTCATTATAATCGTAACAAAAACCATAGGTGACTTTTGGATTGGTTTTATGGAGAATTTGCTCATGAGCTCCCATAAAGTTCATCCATAACTGATCCATCACGTTTGTTTCTTCCATTTCTTTGTTTGAAGTTTGACATTCCATCCCTACTACCACCATTTTTTCCTTTGTAACAATTTTCGGTTCTACAAGCTGTTTCATTTTTTCATTCCTCCCTTATTTAAGTTCATCTTTAGTATAGAGGATAAATATGACAACTACTGTCATGTTTATTTGATAAAGTTATAATTAAGTAAAAAGATGTGAGGTGAGCGTGTGAACAAGTCGAAACGGCTAGTAGATTTAATTATGGTCATTAATGCAAAAAGACAGTTTACAGCTAAAGAATTAGCAGAAGAAATGGACGTATCCATTCGAACGATTCAACGTGACTTACTTGATTTGCAGGAGCTTGGTGTTCCGATTTATTCGCAGCCAGGGGTCGGCGGTGGGTATCGTATATTAAAGGAGAAAATTCTTCCACCCATTTCATTTACAGAAGATGAAGCAATCTCCATGTTTTTTGCAAATCAATCGTTACAGTTTTATCAAGACCTTCCTTTTGACACAGATGCCAAGCAGGCATTAAATAAATTCCATCATTATTTATCGAATGATATAAAGAAGAAAATTGAGCAGCTCAAAAAACGGTTTGTTTTTTATACACATGAGAGACATAGAAAATCGCCCTTTTTACGATTATTGTTAGAAACCTCTATAAATCAACGTGTCTTAGAGGTGACCTATGAATCGGTGACAGAAACGACGAAACGTAACATTCAGCCAATAGGGATATTTGCTCGAAACGGCTTCTGGTACTGTCCGTCCTACTGTTTCAACAAACAAGAAGTGAGGTTGTTTAGAGTGGATCGTTTTTTATCGGTTGACGTGTCACACGAGATAGAACCAGTTGATTTAAATGGTTATACAATCGAGAATTGGTTTAGCTCATTTAGTAAATCGGAAGAGCTTCACTTAAATGTTCGTTTAACAAGAGAAGGAGTAAAAGTATGTGAGAACGATCCTTATTTAGAAACAAAACTAACCATTCATGAAAATGGTACAGGTATATTAAAAACAGATGTTTCTTCTAAAAACCTTGATTATTTCGCTAACTTTTTTTTAAGTCTTGGAACTCATGCTAAAATACGGGAGCCACAAGAGCTCATAAACGTTATGAAAGAGAAAATAAATGAGCTCAATCGAATGTATGGTTCTTAAGAAATGACATAATAGGGACGCATCATTTCATAGTCTTCATGTTCTAAAATATGACAGTGCCACACAAATAATCCTGTATATGGACCAAAAGGAACGATGATTCGTGTGATTTCTCCTGGATTGGCTCTCACAGTATCTTTCCTTCCTTGTTCATTTAAATCTGCTTTTCGTTTAGCGCCAGTTGTTACAATTTTTCCTTTCTCTTTGTATATGTTGACATCAAAGGGCTGACGGTCCAGAAGTTGAAAACGAACTAAATGCAAATGAATAGGATGAGATTGTTCTGTTATATTGATTAAATTCCATACCTCAGTGCTCCCTAGTTTTGGTATTTCAGTTAGAGGATCACTCCATTTTTGATTGTTTAATAAGTGAATAGGGCGTTTGTACGGGTCTGTTTGCATATTTAACAGAAGGTTCCTTTGTTTGTATTGAGGTTCCTCTTTAATAATAGATTCTAGAGCTAATTGAAGAGGTACTTGACTTTGATCTTTCATCAATAAAGGTTTGTTCACTCTAAATTGCATGACCGTACATGTTGTTTCTAGATTTGGTTTATCTCCATTTGGAAAAGGGGTCTCAGCATCATTATTAATAATAATGGTTTGATTTAATTGATCGGTAAAATCAATGATAACATCTGCTCGTTCAGCAGGGGCAAGAAGTAAGGAGTAGACTTTAATAGGTGTAGGTAATAGCCCTTGATCTGTGCCAGTTTGAATGAAAGAATCCCCATTATTTAACGTTAATCTAAAAAATCGTGAATTTGATCCATTTAGAATTCTAAAGCGGTATTTTCTCGGTTCTACCTCTAAAAAAGGCCATACTTTTCCATTTACTAAAATGAAATCACCAAAAAATACACGGACTACTGAAGGATTTACGGTTTCGTTAGGTGGAGTTGTTTGAGAAGGATAATAAAGTGAGCCATCTTCATTGATAGAACGATCTTGAATTAATAAAGGGATATCATATGGTTCAGAAGGAAGATGTAAATTCTTTTCGTTTTGGTCATGAATAATATAAAACCCTGTTAATCCAGCGTAGTTATTTAAACGAGTGATTCCAATTGCATGATCGTGATACCAAAGTGTTGTAGCAGGTTGTTGGTTTGGATAGAAATAAACTTTATGTTTAAAATGGATGCCAATTTTCTCAAAACCTCTTGTGAACCAAGCCTCAGGATAGCCATCACTCCCTTCAGGTGTAACGCCTCCATGAAGGTGAACGACGGTTCGAACTTGGGGAACGTTTTTGCTAGCTCCATGAACAGTCGTGTCTATTGGAAAAAAGTGCTTCAAAGGCAACTCGTTTTTCCATAATACATAAACAGGCTGATTACGCCAAACGTGAAATGTTGGCCCAGGGTAATGACCATTAAATCCCCAAATTTTTGCGGGAGGTAAATCGCGATGAAGTTTTTGGGAATTCTCTTTCATAGATAGTTCATAATATGGAATATTGTTTATCAAACATACCGGCTGAATCGTTTCCACAAGGGGAAGAGGATCAACAAATTTTGTAAGCATTATGTACCTCCTTTTGTCATTTTACTGTATGATGAATAGAAGCGGACTATGAGTGATATATCAATCCGTTGCATGATTGAATTTGTGACATATATAATTAAAGGGGGGATGTTTATGGATATTAGAGAATTACAGCAACATGCAGTTGAATTTGTTGAAGAAAAAGGATTTGAAAGGGTATCATTTGAACAGCGCATCATGTATTTGATGTCTGAGCTAGGTGAGTTGACAGATGATTGTTTGAAGTTTCAATTTGAACAAGATGTACATAAGAAGCAAGAGATTAAAGAGAACATTGGACTTGAAATGTTTGATGTAGTTTGGAATATAGCTGAGCTAGCCAACAGGCTTGAAATTGATTTAACCGAAGCTTTTGAAAAAAAGATAATGATTAATCAAACGAGGACGTGGTAGTTACTTGTTTTGGTCTAATAAGTCTCTTCATAGACCCAATACGTGTAAAAGTAAAAGCCAAGAATGTTGTTGAATCAACATTTTTGGCCTTTCAATTTGCTCTTATTTAACTCAAAAATAGACTTTCTAGAAAGACCCTTCGCCAAAGTCATTTATTTCGTTTTTGTAAAAACATGAATTTTTATATTTAATAATGAATCTTTCCAATGCTTTTTTTAGGATTTACTTTTAGATTTGTTTGCTGATGATGTTTCTTTCCTTTCCCTCGACATGTTGGGCATGGCTTTTTAAAAAGAAGTAGTATAGATACCTTTCCTTCTCCTTGACATTTCTCACACGATGACTGAAGGTACAACCTTAAGCCCTCCTTATCTATTAAAAAGGATTGGTTTTACATTGCTGAATACCTATTTTAAGGTATGCAACCATTTCATTTTTGTTCTTTAAAGGATATTATAACTGGATACAATCCAATTCATATTACTCGTTTTATTATTTATGATTAAATTTTATGAAGTTAACAAACATTCATAACTCCGAGGTAGGTCAAAGTTGGAATTGGCATGTTGAGGTAATTATTATGTAGAAATGACTTTTTATCTGATACTCCTTATGTTTGTAGGGGTAATTTAAATGAATTCTAAATTTGTATGTGTTCTGTTTTTCCTTTGCATATGATATAGTAGTGGGATGAAGAAAAAGAGAGGAAAAGACGAATGAATAAGAAACAACAAGTAGCGGAACGAAAGACGTTTGCAATTATTTCTCACCCAGATGCAGGGAAAACAACCATTACAGAAAAGTTACTTCTCTTTGGTAACGTAATCCGTCAAGCAGGGACGGTAAAAGGAAAAAAATCGGGTAAGTTTGCGGCATCCGATTGGATGGATATTGAGAAGAAACGTGGAATCTCGGTTACTTCAAGTGTGATGAGTTTTCCGTATGAAAACTTTCATGTCAACATTTTAGACACGCCTGGACATGAAGACTTTAGTGAAGATACGTATCGAACGTTAACAGCAGTAGATTCGGTTGTGATGGTTATCGATTCGACAAAGGGTGTCGAACCACAAACGATTAAGCTGTTTAAAGTATGTCGAATGAGAGGAATTCCCATCTTTACGTTTATGAACAAACTCGATCGTGAAGGGAAAGAACCATTAGAACTTCTTTCAGAACTTGAAGAAGTTCTTGGAATTGAGTCTTATCCTATGAATTGGCCTGTAGGAATGGGGAAAAATTTCTTAGGGATCATTGATCGCTATAATGAAGAGTTTGTCCACTTTACTGGGGATGAGAAAGAAGAAAAAATGCCCCTTGAACAATTACAGCAATCTGAATTAAAAGATCATCCTCAACTCCAAAGTACAGAGGAAGAACTAATGCTTTTAGATGAAGCAGGAAATCAATTTGATGAAGAAAAAGTCATGAAGGGTGAATTAACCCCTGTGTTTTTTGGAAGCGCACTAGCCAATTTTGGAGTGCATTCGTTTTTTGATACGTTTGTCAAGTTTGCTTCACCTCCAAAACCGAGAAAAACGGATGACGGTCTTGTGTCACCTGAATCTGAAACATTTTCAGGCTATATTTTTAAAATTCAAGCGAATATGAATCCTGCTCATCGCGACCGAATAGCCTTCCTACGAGTTTGTTCAGGAAAGTTTGAAAGAGGCATGTCAGTGAAAATTACCCGTACAAATAAATCGATCAAACTCAATCAAACACAGCAATTTTTAGCTGCTAGTCGAGAAACTGTAGATGAAGCTTATCCTGGTGATATTATTGGTATTTATGATCCAAATATTTATCAAATAGGTGATACGTTAGTTGGAGGTAAAGAGTCTATTCAATATCGAGAGCTTCCGCAATTTCCATCAGAAATGTTCCGTAAAGTTCGTGTCAAAAATGTCATGAAGTCTAAGCAGTTCAAAAAAGGAATTGAACAACTGGTTCAAGAAGGTGCCATTCAATTGTTCAAGCAAGATGCAACGGAAGATATTATTTTAGGAGCTGTTGGATTACTTCAGTTTGAAGTGTTTGAATATCGAATGAAAGCAGAGTATAACGTTGATATTGAATTTACGATGCTTGGTGATAAGCTTCCTCGCTGGTTACCTGAGCCACCTGAGAATAAAAATATTTATGATTCGAGAAATATTTTAGTGAAGGATCGATATGATCGTTATGCGGTTCTTTTTGAAAGTGAATTTACGTTAAGGTTCTTTAAAGATAAATACAAAGACATTGAATTGATTGATTTGCTTGAGTCAAATGATTATAAAAGTCTATAAAGTTTGATAAGTTGTCTATTTTAGGCAACTTTTTGTTTTTAAAGTGACACTAATGTCTTTTTATAGTAAAATGATAACTGTATTGTAAAAGAGAGGAGATATATTAATGATGAAATTCCCTAGATTAGACCGCGAATCATTTTTCTTAGCCTTATCTATTCAAGATTTTTCTGTTAGTCCAGATGAAAAACAATTGATTTATTCAACGAACCTAAATGGTACCTATAACATTTGGGGAATGGATTTACCAAATCAATATCCATATCAACTAACAACGATGAACCAAGCTTGTTTTCATTTATCATTTGATAAGCAGGGCGAGTTTATTTTAACGAATTTTGATCATGATGGCGATGAAAACGAGCAAATCTATGCATTATCTAGATTAGGTGGTTCTTTAGTACCTCTTCGTAATCAAGAGGGTGTTCGTCACATGGAACCTATTTTATCAAAAGATGGGAAACGTTTATATTATACATCCAATAAAGAAAATAAAACGATGTTATCGAGCTTTGTTTATGATCTCGAAACAGAAAAAGAAAAGATGTTGTTTGATGGTAAGGAGGCTCCTACAACCTTATGTGCTGTGAGTCCTGAAGAGAAGTATTTTGTTTATTTTCTTCATTTTTCTAATACGAATAATCAATTAATAATTGATACTGACGGAGAAATTAACAATGTGTTTCCAGAAACAAAACGTGATTTCACGGTTGGTAACGTTAAATTTATTAATAATCATACATTCTATTTCACAACAAACTTTGAAGAAGATGTTTCTTATTTAGCTTCTTATGATGTGCATACAAAAACCTTTAAAAAAGTCGCTCATTTACAGGACTTTGAAATGGAAAGCCTAGATTGGGATGAAGAGAGAAATCGTTTATTTATTAGTGGAACAAGCGGTGTAGTAAGCCGACTGTGTTCATATGATTTAAAAGAACAACAGTTAAATGAAATTGATCTTCCGGTTACATTTCTTTTAAAGTTCATGGTTATGGATAGTGGGAACTGTTATGTTTTAGGTAACACTGAAACATCTCTTGGGAACATATATAGGCTTAAAGAGGGAAGTTGGACGAAGTTGACGAATCACCGGTTAATTGGGATAGATGAAAAAGCGCTACGTAAGGCAGAAACGGTTCGTTATCAATCGTTTGATGGCCTAGAAATTGAAGCGCTCTATTATAAAGCAAATCCTGAAACACACAACGGTTATACCTTGGTATGGCCACATGGAGGTCCTCAATATCATGAACAAAAAAGTTTTATTTCTTTCTTTCAATTAGCCATTTATGAAGGGTATAATCTTTTTTTACCAAACTTCCGCGGCTCAACGGGTTACGGTTTACAATTCACCAAAATGATTGAGAAAGACTGGGGACATGGTCCACGTTTAGATATGATTCATGGAATTGAATGGCTAATAGAAACTGGAAGAGCTGAGAAGGAACGAATCTTTTTATTTGGTGGCAGCTACGGAGGCTATATGTCTCTTTTGCTTCATGGTAGACATGCTTACTACTTCCAAGCAGTAGTTGATATATGTGGACCAAGTAATTTATTTTCCTTTATTAATAGTGTCCCTGAACATTGGAAGCCAGGGATGGAAGAGTGGTTAGGTCATCCTGAAAAAGATAAAGAAAAATTAACAGAGGATTCACCGATTTCGTATTTAGACAATATGACAAAACCGATGATGATTGTTCAAGGAGCGAATGATCCACGAGTAGTAAAAGAAGAATCAGATCAAATTGTTGAAAAGTTGCGCGCACAAGGAACCGAAGTTGAGTATATCGTAATGGAAGATGAAGGTCACGGCTTTAGTAAAAAAGAAAATGAAATCAAAGTGTTCAGCCGGATTTTTGACTTTTTTAAAGAGAATCAAAAATAATGTAATATCTCTTGGAAGCCACTGAAAAAAATTAATTTGTTGAAAATAACAACGAAATGAAACGAAATATAGATGTTCAAGGGAGTAAATCACTACATATTGCAGATGATTTTCTTCCTTTTTTCCTTTTAGACACTTTTTCATTGCTTTCCCTTTACAATGGGATTCTTTTTGAAAAATGATAATATTTGAAAATTTATAACTTTCAATAAAAGATATTTTTATAGTATAATAAAGGAAAAGATGGGGGTTACATAAACTATTTTGAAAAGAGGTTTGACCAATGATTCAATCGTTCGAATTAAATGTAAACACACTTGGGCCGAATATGAAAGTCTTCTTGTTTCAAGCCGATGATATGCTCATTGACTCGGGTCCGAAGCGGATGGCAAAACAAGTGCAGGAAATTTTGTCTGAACGCACGATTAATGAAGTTGTTTATACTCATCACCATGAAGATCATACTGGAAATGCTCTATGGATTGAGAAATATTTGAAGGTTTCCCAATGGATTCATCCATCGGGCGTGAAACTATGTAAGGAGAAAACAAGACTCCCCTTTTATCGTGCGATGACTTGGAATAATCGAGAAGCTTTTCATCCTCTTCCTCTTGAGCAACCGTATATAGAAACAAAAAATTATTTCTTTAAAATTGTTCATACTCCGGGACATGCGATAGACCATATTGTGTTGATTGACGAAGAACATAAAATTTGTTTTTCAGGCGATCTGTACTTATACCATTCTCCTACTGCTCATTTTTCTTTTGAATCCGTTCCAGAAATTATTCGTTCTCTTGATAAAACATTAAGCTATTCATTTCGAGATGTATATTGTTCTCATACTGGATTTATCCCAGAAGGAAGAAAACTTTTAGAATGGAAAAGGGATAACTTATTTGAATTACAAGAAAAGGTGAGAGAATCTTTTCAAAAAGGGAAAACAGAACGACAAATTAAAAAAGAGCTTTTTCCGAAAAATAAAATGTTTCAATATATATCGATGTTTGAAAATTCTCCTATGCATACGATTCGATCCATTTTAAAAGAAGCAGAGAACGTTTAATAGTCTCCGCTTCTATTCTTATCCATTCCAGTAGTACGATTCGCTGGGTTTTGACTGTTCAAACTTTTGAGGGTTATCCTCTTTTTCTGATTTTTCTTCTTTCTTTATCTCTTCGCCTTGCTTCTTTTCTTGCTTTTCAATTAGGTGAGGTTGTTTAGCAAGAGAAGATGATATGGATTCTAGTAAACTAATTTTCTTTTCCTGATTTTTAAGAAAGGAGTGAGTAATAAGAAACATGACACCAAATAGTAAGATATAAACAAATACGGACATACCATTAAATGTATAAAAGTATTGCCAAAAATCTACGTTTTCACCGTACATTTCCTGATTATCTTTCATTTCTTTATAAATTATTTGAAACATATTGAGAGCACCCGCGACACTCGAAAAAATTAAAAACAAACCAAATATAAGACTAAAGCGCTTCATGTTTGATCCTCCTTTACTGTTCCAAAAATAATTGTACCAAATGGTAGAAAAAGAGCAAGGAGATTACCAATTTTTTATGGTTTCAATGCAAAAAAGCGAGGATAATGGATTCCCTCGCTTTGACTTATGCTCACCTAACTAATCTCTACTAAACTAAAATTAATTCAATACTTAAAAGCTTTTAAGTGATAAAGTATAACCTAATTATACCTTCTAGATTACAGATGTCAATAGTATTTTCATGAGGGTTAAATTTTGTTCATTGTCCAAAAGCCGATATCCTCAAATCCGATTCTTTTGTAAATCGATCCTGCTTCAGGATTATCATAAAAAAGGCATAATGTTTTACCTTCAGTAAGTAATTCACTACAAAGATTAAGTAGGCACTCGGTTGCTAAGCCTCTACGTTTATGGTTCGGGTGTGTGCAGACAGCAACAATCATGGCTGAACTTGAGTTTTCTGCGGTTGTTGAAGCAGAACTGATCACGACCTCATTTTCTTCGATATAGAAAATTCGACTATTCCCACCTTCAATACCTTTTCTTTTTTGTTCAATGGTAGCAGTTGAAGTGAACTCTTCAATTTGTGATATAAGGTCCTGTATTTTAGGTAGATCATCTGGTGTGGCCTTTTTAATAGAATAAATCGTTTTACGATAAGTATCTTTAATCGTTTCTAATTTTGCGTAGTGCATTTTTCGTTTGCTTTGAAATGGCTTATTTATGAAAGGTTCAATTTGTGAAACCATTGAATCTAGGCCTGAGAGAATTTGAAAATCAAGGTCCGAATTAATAATCTCAGCAAAACCTTTTGCGTTGAAAGTGTGTGGTCCATAAATAATATAGTTTCCGTGATATTTTAAGAGAATCGCCACTATTTGCCCTACTTTGTTAAATTCCCCCCAAAGCTGCTGAAAGGAAGTATGATAACCATGGTTTTCAATGTCACCAATGATAAACAAATTTTCTGCAGGATGTTTTTCTAGTAAAGACATACAGAGATCGTGATCGGCTTCTGTTAACCTTCTAATCAATTGTCTCACCTCAAAAGTTTTTTAATGAAAATTATAGTCCATAGGCAAGTTTTTTACAATGTAAAAAGGCGATCTCATAATGAAGATCACCTTACTTATAGGGGACATATTTTTCTAAAGGATGAGCGATCGTATAACCAGCGTAATACACTGTCTCTTTTAAAAAGAAAGGTACTCGTGTTTTCCATGTTTCGAAAACTGTTGAAGGAGTTGGAGATGATTGAACATCCATGTTCATTGATTGAGCGATAAACATTGATCTAGCCATATGATACGGATCACTTATTAAAACAAAGCTGTTCACGTTTTTTCTTCTGCTATGAGTTGAGCATAATGTATGTTTTCTTCAGTTATTTTAGAGTCTACTTCTATTAAGATATCACTCTCTTTTACTTGATGTTCAATCGCATACTTTTGAGCCACTTCTGATTCAGACAAAGGTGCTCCTTGTCCTTTTCCCCCTGTGAAAATGATTTTTTTCACCAGTCCTTTTTCATATAAAGTAATGGCATGATTAATTCTTTCTTTTAATACAGGAGAGGGGTTATTATGATAGGCAGCTGCTCCTAACACGATCGCAGCATCAGCATTTGCTGGTAACTTGGTTTGCCCATACCTCCATACTTGAAGCGCACTAAAAGAAAAGAGTATGAAAGATAGTAAGAAAATTATTTTACAAGTTTTGATTAGATTTGGTATCATCATCGAACATCCTAGATTTTTGTTATATCTCAATAATATACATAAAAGATAAGATTGAAAAGAGTGAATTGTTGAACTGGATAGTTAACATAAATCCCGTTTGCTATATTTTTTAATAAATAACTGCGTCGCTAGACGGGCACTTGCGCTTTTCTTATAAACAATAGTATGATTTTGGTACAAACCTATGTATAATGGTAGTAAGTGAGAGAAAAAGGGGGACGAGTACATTGGATCAACAAACGTTTAAGAAAGAAGTATCCAATTTAACGATGAAACAACTAGCGAATCTCTTTGAACAACTTCAGGCTCGCTATGAACGTGAATATACCGAAATGACAGAAGAATCATTTGTTGCATATTTAATGGCTCTTTCCATCGTATACAATGAACTGTTAGATCGTAAAGGCAGTCAATTTGATCATATAGAAAAAATGTGGACACAAGTTCTTTATAGGGAAGAAGAATAAATAGAGATAGTCGTTCTGATTTTCAAACAAAAATACATCACTTCACAAGTGGTGTATTTTTGTAAAATTTTTTTACAGAGTAAAAAATATAAAAATCTGTCCTTATTCGGATGTTGCTTTTATTTTTGTCTAGCTCCATTGCCCAGCAACTCCGACACACACGATGTGCTAGCGTCAACGTTAGTTCGCACGCCGTGACTGTACTTAGTTGACGTTCCTCATCATTCGTTGCTAAACGGGCGCTAGTGCTTTTCTTAAGAACTATAGAAATAAGGATGTGTAAAGATATGAGAGTAGAAACATTTATGTTAAAAAGTGAAGAAGGTAAACAGGTTCATGCAAAAAAATGGTTATCAGATGATGGTGATGTAAAAGCGGTTGTGCAACTATCGCATGGAATGGCTGAGCATATTGAGCGATATGATGAGTTTGCTTCATTCCTTGTAAAACACGGCTATGCCGTATATGGTCATGATCATCGAGGTCATGGGAATACAGCAGAATCGACAGAAGAATTAGGACATTTTCATGATGAAAATGGCTTTTCACTAGTCGTGGAAGATTTGAAAAGGATGACAGAAATTATAAAGAAAGATTACCCAAACAAGCCCATTATTTTAATGGGGCACAGTATGGGTTCTTTTGTAGCAAGAAGATACATTCAACTGTATGGTGAACAATTATCAGGAGTGATTATATCGGGGACAGGTGGAGATCCTGGTCTAGCAGGAAAAGTAGGAAAAAGACTAGCGATGCGTGAAGCTAAAAGGAAGGGGGCGAGGGTAAAAAGCGAACGGATGGACAAATTAATGTTTGGTCGTTTTAATCAATCCTTTAAACCTAACAGAACAGATTTTGATTGGTTATCTAGAGACCACAGTAAAGTGGATGAATATGTAAATGATCCTTTGTGTGGAGAAATTTGTTCTGCTCAATTTTATCATGATTTGTTAGATGGACTACTATTAATTCATCGTGAGGAAGAAGTGAAAAAAACGCCTAAAGATTTACCTATCTTTATTTTTTCTGGTAGTGAAGACCCTGTTGGTCAAAATACAAAAGGTGTCTTAAAAGTAGTCAAACAATTACAAGAAGCGGGAGTAACTGACCTTCAGTATAAATTTTATGAAAATGGACGTCATGAAATGTTAAATGAAACGAATCGTCAAGAAGTATTTGAAGACGTGTTACACTGGCTAGACCGTCATGTGAATGAATGAAAATACGATGGGATTAATGGAAAATGAATAGTACATGCCTTAATAGAATAAAGCTAATCAATCATTCAAACATAGCAGTTGTGTTAGTTCATGAAATTTATGGAATTAATAACCATATAGAATACAAGTCCAATGACCTTTTTGAAAAAGGTTTTGATGTTTATTGTGAAAACCTTCTAAATAGACCTTCCTTTGGATATGATGAGGAGAAAGAAGCTTATCATTACTTTTATCGTGAAGTTGGCTTACAAAGAGCATATGAACAAACGTTTACTCTTGTAAAGTCATTAAAACGATCCTATCAGAAGGTGGTTATTTGGGGATACAGTGTTGGTGCCACTATCGCTTGGATGTGTAGTGAAGATGGTGAATTCTTGGATGCAGTTGTGGGCTTTTACGGTTCGAGAATTAGAGATTATAGTCGCTTGCATCCACGTGTTCCTGTGTTATTGTTTTATCCTTATGAAGAAACTTCCTTTGATGTGAAAACTTTAGTAGACATTCTGAATAAAAAAGACAAGGTCAAAGTGGATCTATTTAGTGGAGAGCATGGATTTGCGAATCCGTTTTCAAAGAAGTACGATGCTGGCGGTGAAAAAGAATCATTGGCCATAACTTTGAAGTTCTTGGAAATATGGAGGGATGAGTATGGGATATGAACTAAAAACAAAGGAAAATGACAATAATGTCACTGAATTTATTGATCAAATTGAGAAAGAAAAGAAGCGTGAGGACGCATACCAGTTATTAACTATTTTTGAAGAAACGACAGGGTTGAAAGCAAAAATGTGGGGTGAGAGTATTATTGGCTTTGGCTCTTATCATTATAAGTATAAGACCGGTCATGAAGGGGACGCCCCATTAGTCGGTTTTTCTCCTCGTAAATCTAATTTCAGCTTGTACTTTGCGACAGGCGATCCTAATCGAGAAGAGCTTTTAAAGAAGTTAGGGAAGCATAAGGCAGGCAAAGCGTGTGTGTACATTAATAAGCTTGAAGATATCGATATTGATGTGTTAAAAGAGTTTATTCATCAATCTCTTGAATTTCTTAGAAAAACGTACCCGAGTTAAATCAGGTACGTTTTACATTTCCTCATAAGGTAAGACAACGGTGAAGGTGGTACCTTTACCAAGTTCACTAAATACCTTTAATTCTCCTTCATGGAGTTGAATGATTTGCTTAACGATGGCTAAACCTAAGCCTGTTCCTCCTGTAGTTCTGCTCCTTGCTTTATCCGCTCTAAAAAAGCGTTCTCCAATATGTTTCACATCTTCTTCACTCATTCCCATTCCATAATCGATTATATTTATGAAGATGTTCTTATTTTCAAGTGTTAATTGAACGTGGATCGAACTTCCGTCATCTGAATAACGAATGGCATTTTCAATTAAGTTATATACGACTTGCATCATTCTTTCATAGTCGCCGAAAAAGATGATTTCATCATTTAGTTGCTTTTTTAAGGTCATTGACCGTTCGTTTAAGATGGGGATAAACCGTTCGATGGTATCTTCAATTAGTTGGGAGAAAACGAAAGGTTGTTTATTAATTACTTCTTTCATCTCTTCTAGTTGCGCTAGATCTAATAAATCGGTAACAAGACGTTTCATCCTATCTGTTTCTCGATCAATTAACTCACTGTATTGATTCGCTTCTTCTTTCGACTTGAATATATTTTCTTTTAAGGCATGGCTATAGCCCTTTATATATGTTAAAGGGGTGCGCAGTTCATGAGCTACGTTTGCTAAAAAGTCTCTTCGATGTTGGTCGTGTAAATGAAGAGATTCGGACATTTGATTAAAAGCCTCTGCTAGCTTACCAACCTCATCTTTTGTTTCAATGGGTACTCTTTTGGAAAAATCCCCTTTGGAAACGTTTCTTGAAAATTGAATCATCTTTTCAATAGGTGTTAACAATCTTTCTGTCATCCGATCGACGATAAAAAAAATGATGATAAAAAATAACCCACCGCTTCCAATTAAAATCGGGGTAGAGTATGTAAATACCTCCTCTATAGGTTCTAAAGGCAAGTATAAGTAAATGACTCCATGCAAAGTTTGGTTATCAAGAAGGGGGAGCACTACTCCTGTAATGGTTCGATTAAACCTTTCCTCATATCCTGTTTTTAAGAGCATCTCACCAGATAACAATGTTCGTCTTTCTTCTTCTCCAATAAGAGAATCATGACCAATCTCAAATGGGAGACAGGCACTTAATTCTCTTGGATTGTCGATGAGCATTACTTCGGATTCAGAAACGGAATTATGAAAATTTATTTTCTCTTTGAATTCCTCTGTAATAGGACCTGATTGATAGATTGCCGAAATCCTCTCCCCTTCATCAATTAACATATCTTCAACATTTTGGATATATAATTCCTGATAAAGAAAATCAATAAAGATAAAAGAAAAACCGATCGTCATTAAGACGAAGCTAAAAACAATTAAACGAACTTTGGTGTAGAGGCTGAGGGAAGATAATTTCATTCGTCGACCACAAACTTATAACCAATTCCCCAAACCGTTTTAATGATGTTTCCATTATCTTTCATTTTAAGTCTAAGCGTTTTAATATGAGTATCCACTGTTCTTGCACTACCAGAGTAATCATACCCCCAAATTTTTTCTAGAAGTTGTTCTCGGTCAAAGACTCGTCCTTTATTTTTGGCTAAAAAATGAAGGAGTTCGAATTCTTTTAGCGTTAAAGAAATGGGCTCACTATTTAATTTGACAGTCCGTCCTTCTAGGTCGAACTCTAGTCCCCCAATAGTTAATCCTTCAGATGGGTGTTTCATCACGTGAAAGCGGCGCAAAACAACCTCAACGCGAGCGACTAATTCACCTGGGCTAAAAGGCTTAACGATATAGTCTTCTGCTCCTAGTTTTAAGCCGTAAATTCGATCCCATTCGTCTCCTCTTGCCGTTAGAAAAATGATTGGAGTTTTCTCGTTTTCTAATATTTTCTCTGCAACAGTGAAACCATCCATTTCCGGCATCATCACATCAAGGAGGATTAAGTTTGGCTTAATCGATGTTACAATTTTTAAAGCTTCCTTTCCGTTAGCGGCCGTTATACAATTGTAGCCTTCTTTTAGTAAATTTAATTCAATGAGTTCTCTCATTTCCGGTTCATCATCAACTATTAAAATGGTTAATGGATTATTCATCATGTTCCCTCGTTTCGTATCAGGAGTTGAAATGGACCTTCTCCTACATCTATTTCTTTAAGAATAGTCAAATCTGTTGGATCGATTTTTAATAATTTATTGTTATCGTATAAATCAACATATAAGGAATCGTGATAATAGACGATAGAGAAAGGATTTGGTCCAATTGTTTTTGTTGATTCTATTTTATATGTCTTCATATTAATTTTAAAGAGTTGGTTTGAACCATGACTAATTACATAAACGTATTGCCCATGACTTGCAAATCCGATGGGCATCGTTCCAGCTGGAATATGGAAGAATTCTTCTCCACTAGTTATGTCATAAAGAATCACATTTTCTTGAATATGCTCTCCTTGTCCGTGTCCGCCTAACCATAGTTTGTTTTCATTCATGAACCCGTCTACGACCTTTTCATCTGTAGAAAAAGTGTTTGTCACATTTAAGTGACTTAAATCAATCACGGTCATTTTATTTTTATTATACAGACTTACAAAAAGCTTGTTTTCATGAGGTAGTAATAAAAAAGGTTTTCCCTCTACCTGAACTTCTGTTTGTTTTTGTCCGTTTAAGGAATAAAGGTCTACGGAGTTGTTCGCTTGGTTTGAAAAATAAACTGTATCGTTGTATACGATCACTTTTTCCATACCTTTTCCTATCTCCCATGAAGCGATTTGCTGTCCTGTTGATAACTGATAGATGAATGCTTGATTATTTTTGGGGTGCATAAACAAAATCTCATCATAGTTTAGTAGTACGGCATCCTTAAAAGGGTGGTCAAGCTTCCAAGTGATGACTTTGTCTTCTTGTTCATTATAGAATGTTATAGTAGAATCAAGAATATTTAAGCTAATAATAAGAGCGTTTTCTGTTTTAATAGCAGGTTGTTGCTCTGAAGAACAACCAACAAATAAACATAATATGATGATAATTAAAATCGTTTTTTTCATGCATTAACACGCACCTTTTCGGCATTCTCCTCTAACCAATCATTATAACCAAAGATTGTGAAAAAAGTTTGAAAACCTTGCTTGTTTATTTTAGATTTCACATTTTAAACACAAGTTGTTGTTATATTATGAAGAGAATCAGAAGGAGGGCAACGATATGAAAAAATGGCTTACGTTGACGATTACATGTTTAGCATTTTTTGTAATGGTCGCTTGTGGAAATAATGAACAAGAAGAAACAAAATCTGAATCGACAATACAAATGATTGAAACGGAGATCAACTTTCCGGAAAAAATCAATGTAAATGAAGAGGTAACAATATCAGCTACAGTGACTCAAGGAGAAGAAGCAATTGAGGATGCAGATGATGTGATTTTTGAAATTTGGCTTGGAGAAGAAAAAGCAAACTCTAATAAAGTGGAGGCAACTCACCAAGGTAAAGGGGTCTATTCTATTGACTACACCTTTACAGAAGCAGGTGAATATAACGTTCAAGCTCATACACAAGCGCGAGAAATGCATGTCATGCCAACAGAAGTCGTTCAAGTGGGAGAAATGGGAATGGGCAATAGTGGGGTCGCGAAGGGTGAACATGATCATCTTGGAGCAACAATGATCCATTTTATGGCGCCTGATTCTATTCAAGCAGATGAAGAAACTGAAATTATGGCTCATATAGAAAAAGATGGACAACCGATTGAGGAAGCAAATGTTCAGTTTGAAATCAGTCAATCTGGAAGTGACGACACGAAATTAGTAGAAGCAGAAGAAATAGAACCAGGGAAATATAGTGCACCTTATATATTTGATAAAGGAATGCATATGGTCAAGATTACCGTTAAAACAGACGATCTTGATGAAACAACAGAAGAAATGGTGATGGTGGAATAATATTAACCAAACCATTTATAAGGTAAATGTAAGGGATGTATGAAAAGTAATTTTTTAGACAAAATCATGATAAAAGAAAAACCCAAAAATGCTGTTATATCGACATTTTTGGGTTTTTAATTCATCCTCATTTACTATGAACATGGACTTTCTGTACAGTCCCTTACTAATGAAGGGTTTTATTTGTTTGAGCGTTTGGCATTTGTGGAGTTCCTTGGGCTTTTTGGAAACCATTCACCATGTATTGCATGTCTTTTTGTGAAAGCTGTGGCACTTGATAGTAACGGTTTTTATTTTGGTAAAGGAAAATCTCGTAAGCCATCTCAATATAGTTTGGAACAAGGGCTGCTAGCACGCGGCGAACAACAGGGTTCGTCGTTTCAACAGAAGTCATAGCTAATAGTGAAGAATTTGCTTTAATGAGCCCAAGCATATGACCGGATATGCCTCCATCCTTCACATCGGATAAAGATTGATTTGGCTTTTTAGGCTGAGTTGGCTGAACTCCATAGACGACGTCATTGCTTTCTTTCATCATATACGTAGATGTTTTTTGGTTTGGTTCTTGTCCAGTTTGAAAACATTCAACAATAATGTTGTATTGGTCTGTGATGTATTGATATTGTCTGTCTAAAATATCTAACAAAACAGAATCTGTTACGTATTGACGGAAGATCATATACGAATCAAGAATGTTGACAATTCCAGCTAGCATTTCATGTAAGTCATACACTTCATGTCCGCCATGATTCATTACATGCTGTTGATTTGGAATCGACGTTTGATTTCCTTGAGTTTGATTGGTTGCTTGTTTATTCATGTTCATCAAGATCAAGTTCCCTCCACCAAATGAATTGTGAAGTATTCCTTCACATTCAATTAGTTTGTCTTTATTCTTACTATCCATGTAGAGAACTTTTTGTTATTTATTTGCAGATATAATGAAACGGTGTTGCCTCACTTCAATATATCCAGTGGATTGGATTCTTTGATCAATCATGTTTAATTCATCCATATAATCTATTGGATCAAAGTTGATAATCTGCCATGGGATCGCCTTTAAATAATAAAGAATGGCCCCAACATCATAAAAGCGTTGTTCTGGAAACTCCTCTTTACAAAAGGTAACCGATAATCCTGCATTTTTTAGATCTTTTACTGCATTAGACAAATTCCAATTCAGATACTCTCCATTGACGGGAACACCAAACAACTTGTTAAGATCGGCACAATCGGCCCCCCCTACTTGTTGAGTGATGAATGTACCGTTATTCGTTAAAATTCTCTTTACCTCATTTACATTATAAGACTCATGACGATTAATAACTAAATCAAAGGAACTAGAAGCAAAAGGTAGGTTATGATCTCCCTGAATTTCTTTCACTTTAACACCTAAAGGCTCCAGTCTTTGTTTGGCAATTTGAACATTAGGTTTATATTGCTCAGTAGCTGCAATCTTTTTTGGGAAAGGCTGTAGAGTACTTAGTAATTCGCCCCCACCCGTTCCCATGTCTAACATGGAATTAGATCTTTGCATATAAGGAAGCACACTACTCCCATATGACCAAGACAGCATTTCTTCTTGCATTCTTCCACTATTTAAAAGACAAGAAAAGTCCCAACCAGAAAAATCTAAATTTGATAAGCGTACATATTCTTTAACATCCATTATTTGTCCTCCTCATTTTTTAATTTGAATTTTTTTAAAACGAAAGGAGGACCTCTAGCGTAAGGTTGTTATGTTTCATGCTCCATTATAAATTCACTCTTTCTCTTTTGCTTTTTAGTTAAGATTGGTTGTTTAAATTTGATATAATGATGATGAACTCTTTTTATGGAGTATATCATATAATTTTACAAAGGTGTGAAATAATTGGGGAAGTTTATTTCTTGGTTACTAATTATCACGGGTGGGGTTTTATTAGCATTTGGTGGATGGAAAATATACGACACTAATCAACAGACGACCCATTCTTTAGCAGAAGCGAAAGAAATTGTTGGTAATCAATTAGAAACAACAGATGAAGAAAAAAAGGTGGAAGCTGAAAAATTCACTCCTGGTGTAGGAGATGTCATTGGTGTTTTAGAATTACCAACGATTGATGCTGAATTGCCCATTGTTGAAGGGACAGACCCAGATGATTTAGAGAAAGGGGTCGGACATTATAAAGGGAGCTATTATCCAGATGAAACGGGACAGATCGTCTTATCAGGTCATCGTGATACCGTGTTTCGTAAGGCGGGGGATTTAAAAATAGGCGATCAAATTAAGGTTCAAATGCCTTACGGTGAATATACGTATGAAATCTTGGATACAAAAATTGTCGATAAAGATGATACTAGCATCATTACACTCCAAAGTGAAAAGGAAGAGTTACTAATAACAACTTGTTATCCGTTTAGTTATGTAGGAGATGCTCCGGAAAGATATATTATTTATGCCGAAAAAATAGAGGGCTAAATTCTAGTCCTCTATTCTTTTTAAATCATCAGGTACAGGAGTATTTATAATTAATTTTTGCTTTGTAATCGGGTGAACGAATTCAATTTTATAAGCGTGAAGAGCTTGTCTACTTATTCGTTCTGTTCCTCCTCCATATAAAGTATCGCCCATGATAGGATAACCAATATGACTTAAATGAACGCGAATTTGATGTGTTCTTCCAGTGTCAAGCTGTAAGTTTACTATTGAAAAATGCCTCTTATCATTGTACTTGTATAGCTCATAATGAGTAACGGCTTTTTGCCCATTTTTAGATACGCGTTGTCTGTTGGAAGAATAACGATCTTTTCCGATCGGTTCGTTAATAGTCCCTTTAATTGGCGAAATCTTTCCATTTACATAAGCTGTATACGTCCGTTTAATTTTTCTTTCCGTTAACATTTGGTCCAAAAGCTGATGACAGTATGCGTGTTTAGCGAAAAGGATGGCTCCTGATGTGTTTTCATCTAAACGGTGGATATGACGGACTTTTCTCTTTAACCCCTTATGTTGGTAATAAAAAGAAACTGCATTGGCTAACGTATCCTTTTCGTCAGGATGATTTGGATGTGTTTTTATATAAGCGGGTTTATTAATAATGATAAGGTGTTCATCTTCAAATAACACATCAATCTTTTTATCGTAAGGCTCTAATTCACTTTCTTCTTCTTCTATTATTTCGATGGATACCTTGTCTCCTTTTTTTAGGGGCTTTCCCCAATTTGGGAGAGAACCATTTAAAAACACTTTCTTCTCAATACGCCATTGATAGGCCAGTTTTTTTGAAACTTTTAATTTCTTCTTGAGAGCGTCTTGTACAAGTAAACCTTCCCAGTCTTCGGGAGTGAAAAACTCCATTCGATCAGTATTTTTTATCAAATTGATCACCATAATTTCTTCAATTTTCTTTAACTCATGAATCTATTCTATTATATGAAACACTTACCTGTAAAATTTGAATAAAACGTATGCTATTGTATGAATGAATGAGAAAAAAGGGTGGTTATAAAAATGAAAATAGTTGTTTCTTCTACTGAAGAACAAGAGAAGTATATGGATGAATTAGTCGGTAAAATGTATAAAGAAGTGTTTCCAAAATTTTTTTCAGAAGAAAAGATTGAACAGTTCAAAAACATGGAAATATTGATTCCAACCGATCAAGATCGATATCATAATAGTACATTGCAAGATTGTTTTCATATTATTTCTTCGTTACAAGCGTTGTTGGCTATTATTGAAGATAATAACCCATTACAATATAAAGAGAAGTTTGACCAGAACGTGAAAAAGTTACAAGAGTACGGTTATCAATTTCCGTTATCCATTAACGAAATAGTCTCTATAAATGAAGGTTCGATAAAAACATCTTGTCATTAAAAATGGTGAGGACTTCTTTGCTTGAGAAGTCCTTTCTATTGTTATAATAGATAGAGAAAGTATTTGGTGAAAAGGCGCAATCGATTGCATATAGGGGAGGGCTATTTATGAAATCAAACTGGTGGAAAGACGCTGTCGTTTATCAAATTTATCCACGAAGCTTTAACGATTCAAATGGAGATGGGATTGGTGATCTTCAAGGAATTATCGAGAAACTGAATTACATAAAGAAACTCGGTGTAGACATTATTTGGCTATCTCCTGTTTATGAATCTCCGAATGATGACAATGGTTATGATATTAGTGATTATCGGAAGATTATGAATGAATTTGGTACTATGCGAGATTGGGAAGAGATGCTAGCTGAAATTCATAAAAGAGACATGAAACTAATGATGGATCTTGTCGTCAATCATACGTCAGATGAGCATCACTGGTTTCAAGAAGCAAGAAAAAGTAAAGACAATCCTTACCGAGACTATTATATTTGGAGGCCAGGGAAAGAGGGGAGAGAACCGAACAATTGGGAATCGGTTTTTGGTGGATCAGTTTGGCAATATGATTCGCTAACAAGTGAATACTATTTACATATCTTCTCGAGAAAACAACCTGATTTGAATTGGGAAAACGAAAAGGTTAGACAAGAGGTTTATGAAATGATGAAGTTTTGGTTAGATAAAGGTGTCAATGGGTTTAGAATGGATGTCATCAATTTTATTTCAAAAATTGAAGGATTACCAGATGCACCGAATCCAGAAAACAAACAGTATGTTTCTGGAGAGAAGTTTTTTATCAATGGACCGAAAATTCACGATTATTTACAAGAGTTACACAAAGAAGTATTAGCTAACTATGAAGTTGTAACAGTAGGAGAAATGCCCGGTGCGACAGTTGAAGATGCTTTGCTTTATACAGCAGA
The DNA here is from genome assembly GCF_020524035.2 of Bacillus carboniphilus. Classification (NCBI taxonomy): domain Bacteria; kingdom Bacillati; phylum Bacillota; class Bacilli; order Caryophanales; family Bacillaceae; genus Bacillus; species Bacillus carboniphilus. Next base: position 63,525 of record NZ_CP129013.1, read on the forward strand.
GGACCGAAAGGAAGTCGATATGATCTTTACTTTCGAACATATGGATTTAGATAAACAGAAAGATGGAAGTAAATGGGATATCAAACCATTAAAGCTTACTGATCTAAAAGAAAATTTATCAAAATGGCAAAAGGGGTTGCAAAATAAAGGTTGGAACAGTCTATATTGGAATAACCATGACCAACCAAGGGTTGTTTCTCGGTTTGGTAATGACAAGGAATACCGCATGGAATCGGCGAAGATGCTTGCCACTTGCCTTCATATGATGAAGGGTACACCTTATATTTATCAAGGTGAAGAAATCGGCATGACGAATGTGGCGTTTCATTCGATTGATGAGTACAAAGATATTGAGACCTTGAATATGTATAACGAAGCTGTACGAATAAATCATCCTCAACAAGTCATGGAATCTATTTATGCCAAAGGAAGAGATAATGCAAGAACGCCTATGCAATGGGATGATAGCAAAAATGCAGGCTTTACGACAGGTGAGCCTTGGTTGAAAGTAAATCCTAACTATAAAGAAGTAAACGTCGAAACAGCTTTAAAGGATCCCAATTCAATCTTTTATTATTATCAAAAATTAATTTCACTTCGAAAAGAACATGAGATTATCGTTCATGGTGATTTTAGCCTTTTATATGAATATGATGAACAAATTTTTTCTTATACAAGAACCTATCAAAATGAAATGCTTATCGTGATGGCAAATTTTTCGGATGGGGAAACCTTATTTGAATTACCGAATACGATCATTTATGAAACAAAACAACTTCTTATTCATAACTATGATGTCCGTGAAGAAGAAAAAATAGAAGTTTGTATTTTAAGACCTTGGGAAGCTAGAGTGTATAAACTGATCAATTAAAAAATTTTTAGTAAAAATTCACTTTCTGAACAAACTAAAGTTGAAAGGAGAGTGAATAGCGATGAGTAACATTCGAGAAATTATGTCCAGTAACGTCGCTTGTGTTTCTTCCCAGCAATCCTTGCAAGAAGCTGCCGAATTAATGATTCAATATAATGTAGGTTCTGTCCCTGTTGTGGATAACGGGAAATTATGTGGAATCATAACAGATCGAGACATTACCACAAGGGCAACAGCAAAAGGGAAGCTTGGGAATACACCGGTAAGTGAAATTATGTCAACCAATTTAGTGTCAGGGAATCCAAATATGAGCACTGAAGAGGCTTCGCAATTAATGGCTCAAAACCAAATTCGTAGGTTGCCAGTTGTTGAAAATGATCAAATAGTCGGGATGGTCGCACTAGGAGATTTAGCAACTTCACAATATTCTAACGAGGCGGCTGGACAAGCATTATCGAACATATCGCAAAATAATTATACAACACAGTAAACATAATATAGGGCGTTCAATAAGTTGTTTTTGACTTTTGAGCGTCCTTTAATTATTAAAAATGGTGTTGTTTATTAATAAAAAAGCTTTCCAATAGTATTAGGAAATTATAAAATAATATGATAAGACTACTATATTTATTCATTGACTTTGCCCTTATTTGGTTTATTTTTCTTGTTTAGCTAGTGCTTTCATCCACTTTTATGGTGGGTTGCGGTTTTTTAAGAAATTTCAAGGAGGAACTATTTTGAGTTTTGATGGACAAACGGTTTTACCTGCAATTCGTACAATGAAGCAGTTCGATCATTTTCTTAGAGGCCCATTAAAATATGGTGTATTGCTCGATAGTCATTTAGGACACCTTAAAGGAATTGTTGCAGCCAGTAAAAAGGGTGATAAGCAATTACTTATTCATCTAGATTTAATTAACGGGTTAAAACATGATGAGCATGGCTGCAGAATTTATTTGTCAAGAGATTAAACCAGCAGGGGTGATTTCGACTAGATCCAGTGTTGTTAGTAAAGTAAAACAAAAAGGGCTTATCTCTGTTCAACGGCTGTTTTTATTAGATGCAATGGCACTAGAAAAGAGTAAAGAAGTTATTCAAAAACATAAGCCAGATTTTATCGAATTACTCCCTGGACTCGTTCCTTCTATGATTCAAGAGGTGAAAAAAGATACAGGGACACCTATTTTAACAGGGGGATTAATTCGTACGGAACAAGATGTAAATAATGCGCTTGAAGCAGGGGCTACAGCTATAACGACTTCAAGGGAAGAACTGTGGAATTTAGCTAAAATAAACAAAAGAGGTTGACAGATTGGATAATAGGATGATATTCTCTTAATAAGTTAATAAATGTGGCGGAGATGAGGAGAACCACGGCAGTCGATTCCTAAAACAGGTATCGTTCTTGTTGTGGTTCTTTTTGATTTTCTAATAAAGCGCTTTCATCAATGCTGTGTTTTGACAACTATAGGAGGGGATTATATGACACCATTTTTAGGGGAATTAGTAGGAACAATGCTTTTAATAATTTTTGGAGCTGGGGTTGTTGCAGGTGTAAGCTTAAAAAAATCTCTAGCTGAAGGATCTGGATGGATTGTAATTACATTTGGATGGGGATTTGCAGTTGCCTTTGCTGTATATGCAGTTGGAAGCATTAGTGGGGCTCACATTAATCCTGCTGTAACAATCGGTTTAGCAGTGAGTGGAAGTTTTCCGTGGGCAGATGTCCCATCTTATATTTTAGCGCAAATGATCGGCGCATTTCTAGGGGCTGCTTGTATTTATCTTCATTATTATCCTCATTGGAAGGAAACGGATGATCCAGGTGCTAAGTTAGGTGTATTTTCAACTGGACCTGCGATTCCAAACTTATTTGGGAACTTTTTTAGTGAAGTCTTTGGAACATTTATATTAGTGGTAAGTTTATTATATATAGGGGCAAATGAATTTACAGAAGGACTTAACCCGTTAATTGTCGGATTTTTGATTGTCGCGATTGGTTTGTCTTTAGGGGGGACAACAGGTTATGCAATCAATCCTGCGAGGGATCTAGGACCTAGAATTGCTCACTTTTTCTTACCGATTCCTGGTAAGGGTGCTTCCAATTGGTCATATGCATGGATTCCAGTCATCGCTCCAATCATTGGTGGTGGATATGCCGCATATTTCTATAAGTTTATTTTCTTAGGAGAAGGACAAAGTCAATTTTTTATTGTAAGCGCTATTTTAATAGCCTTATTGATTGGTATATTTGCAGTTTCAAAACAAACTCATGCTAAAATGACACAGAAACAAGTTGCTTAAAGTTTAGACGACAGCAACTATAAAAAATAACTCGGGGGTATGAAAAATGGAAAAATACATCTTATCTTTAGACCAAGGAACAACTAGTTCAAGAGCAATATTATTTAATAAAGCTGGAGAGATTGTTCATACATCTCAAAAGGAATTCACGCAAATATTTCCTAACCCAGGTTGGGTAGAACACAATGCGAATGAAATATGGGGATCTGTATTAGCTGTAATTGCAGGTGTGTTATCAGAATCGGGAGTAAAGCCTGAGCAAATAGCTGGCATTGGTATTACAAACCAAAGAGAAACGACGGTTGTTTGGGACAAGAACACAAGTGAACCTGTATACAATGCAGTTGTGTGGCAATCAAGACAGACTGCGGATATTTGTCACGAGCTGAAAGAAAAAGGATATGAAAAAATTGTTAGAGATAAAACAGGTTTACTTATTGATGCCTATTTCTCTGGAACGAAAGTAAAATGGATTTTAGACAATGTTGAAGGGGCAAGGGAAAAAGCTGAGAATGGAGATCTATTATTCGGCACAATTGATACGTGGCTTATTTGGAAGCTTTCAGGTGGTAAAGCTCATGTTACGGATTACTCCAATGCTTCTAGAACATTAATGTACAACATTTATGACTTGCAATGGGATGAAGAGCTTCTAGAAATGCTTGATGTACCAGCTTCTATGCTACCAGAAGTAAAACCATCTTCTGAAATCTATGCTCATACGATTGACTATCACTTCTTTGGAAAAGAAATACCAATTGCTGGGGTAGCGGGTGATCAGCAAGCGGCTCTGTTTGGTAATGCTTGTTATGAAAAAGGAATGGCTAAAAACACGTATGGTACAGGTTGTTTCATGTTGATGAATACCGGTGAAGAAGCAATTAAATCAGAGCACGGTTTATTAACGACCATTGCTTGGGGAATTGATGGAAAAGTTGAGTATGCCTTAGAAGGAAGTATCTTCGTTGCTGGCTCTGCTATCCAATGGCTAAGAGATGGAATGCGTATGTTGAAAGATGCGAAAGAAAGTGAAACGTATGCTGAAAGAGTTGAATCTACTGATGGGGTTTATGTAGTTCCAGCGTTTGTAGGTCTTGGAACACCTTATTGGGATAGTGAAGTTAGAGGATCAGTATTTGGTTTGACACGTGGAACGACAAAAGAACATTTTGTCCGTGCGACGCTTGAGTCATTAGCTTATCAAACGAAAGACGTTCTTGGTGCAATGGAGGCAGATTCCAATATTTCCTTAAAAACATTGCGTGTCGATGGTGGAGCCGTTAAAAATAATGTCCTCATGCAATTCCAAAGCGATATTTTAGGCACAGATGTTGAACGCCCTGTGGTTAATGAAACAACGGCTCTAGGTGCCGCTTATTTAGCTGGTAGCTGTTGGTTATTGGGAAAATAGAGAGGAAATCTCACAGCAATGGAATCTTGATAAGTCATTCCAACCTAAAATGGCTGAAGAGAAAAAAGAAGAGCTTTATAGCGGTTGGAAAAAAGCTGTAGAAGCAACGATGGTGTTTAAATAAGCTAATCACTTTCTTTAATCAAAGTATTATGATATAATATAATTAAGTTAATAATAATGGTTGGAGATTAGGAGAGACCATGAATTGAAGGAAGTAGCATTCCTTTGATTTGTGGTCTCTTTTTTCATGGTTTAAGGTAAAATTACCCAACTGCAAGAAATGAAATGGGGGGATGAAAAATGGCACGCGAGTTTTCAAGTTTAAAACGTGATGAATATAAAAAGGAAATGAGCTCTAAAACCTATGATGTGTTAGTCATTGGTGGAGGTATTACAGGTTGTGGGATTGCACTAGATGCAACAACGAGGGGAATGGATGTCGCTTTAGTTGAGATGCAGGATTTCGGAGCAGGTACCTCTAGTCGTTCAACGAAACTGGTTCATGGGGGCTTACGCTATTTGAAACAATTTGAAGTGAAAATGGTAGCTGAAGTTGGAAAAGAAAGAGCAATCGTTTATGAAAATGGTCCTCACGTAACAACGCCTGAATGGATGCTACTTCCTTTTCATAAGGGAGGGACTTTTGGAAAGTTTTCAACGTCCATCGGACTTCGTCTTTATGACTTTTTAGCTTCTGTTAAAAAAGATGAAAGAAGAACGATGCATTCTAGAGAAGAAACACTTGCAATGGAGCCTTTAGTTAAACAAGAGGACCTTAAAGGCGGCGGTTATTACGTCGAATATCGAACAGATGATGCTCGTTTAACAATTGAAGTGATGAAGGAAGCTCATAAATTCGGCGCAGATGCGCTTAACTATGCTCAAGTAGAGAAACTTATTTATAAAGACGGTAAAGTGGTCGGTGCAACAGTATTAGACCGCTTAACAAATAAAACGTTTGATATTTATGCGAAGAAAATTATTAACGCAACAGGTCCATGGGTAGATACATTACGAGAAAAAGATAACTCGAAAAAAGGAAAACAGCTTCATCTAACAAAAGGGATTCATTTAGTATTTGACCAATCTGTTTTTCCATTGAAACAAGCAATCTATTTTGACACTCCTGATGGAAGAATGGTGTTTGCTATTCCGCGTGAAGGTAAGGCATACGTTGGAACAACAGATACCGTTTATAAAGGTGATATCGCCAATCCTAAAATGACAATAGAAGACCGTGATTACGTGTTGAATGCGATTAAATATATGTTCCCTTCAGTAAAAGTAACAGCGGACGATGTTGAATCAAGTTGGGCAGGACTTAGACCTCTTATTCATGAAGAAGGTAAAGATCCTTCTGAAATTTCACGCAAAGATGAAATATGGACTTCTGAATCAGGTTTAATCACGATTGCTGGGGGAAAATTAACAGGATACCGTAAAATGTCTGAACAAGTCGTCGACAAAGTCGTGGACGTCTTTAAAAGAGAAGGAGAAAAAGATTACGGAAAAACGAAAACGAAGCACATGCCAATTTCTGGTGGGCATGTTAATGGATCTAAAAATCTCCCTCAATATGTTTTAGACAAAACAGAAGCAGGGATGAAAATAGGTTTGAATAAAGAGGAAGCACAAAAATTAGCCAATCATTACGGTTCTAATGTAGATAAAGTGTTTGAACTCGTATTGGAGTTGAAAGAGCAAGAAGAGAAATATCAACTTCCGGTTTCTATTTTGGCACAGGTTGAATATGGGATTAGATATGAACATGTTGCTATCCCTATTGATTTCTTTATTAGAAGAACTGGAGCCCTATTTTTCGATATTCATTGGGTGCATAAATGGAAAGATCGAGTATTAAAATATATGTCTGATCGCTTAAACTGGACATCTGCCCAATTTGAGATGTATAAGAGTGAGTTGGAACAAGCATTGCATGATGCAGTGACACCGGTTTCCAAGGCTAAAGATCTGGGAGCATAGAAAAAAGTGTTGTAATTTCTAGTGGTTACATTCTCGTTGAGTGTAACCACTTTTTCTTATTCGGTTTTAATAGGGAGTCAATATTTTCGATCAACTTGATTTTTAGATGCATATAATTTACTATTTATAGAATAATAGAAAAATATTCAATAGTAATGATTACATAAAAATAGATCTCTCTGTTTGACAGAAACAAACAGAGAGATAGATGCTCTCTATAAAATCACTTCATATATATATCTACTAACTCATAACATCTCTCTTTTGTTAATTTAGCCTTCGTGTTTAACAGTTGAAATGTTTCCAACGATCCTCCTTGATAAACTGAAGCCTCTTCTTCTGCGATTGCATCCCTTTCATTTATCCAATTTAATTGCTCTTCTCTTAGCTTTCTAAATTCATTATTTGTCAACTGACCTTTTAGCACACCATAAATCTCGTTTAATGCATCGTCCCACATTTGATGTATGTCCGCTTGTAATTCATTCATTTCGGTTTGTGTTTCACTTTTTTGAAGTTTAGATTCTAGTACCCTTACACTGTTTTCGACCTCATCTAGCTTGTCATTATATATTTTTTTTGTACTTTCAATCTGTTCATTGCTTTCTTCAGATTGATTACTAGTCTGTTTATTTTCGTCTTCAACTTTATCATTATTATTAGAAGAACTGGATGTCTCATCTTGTCCTTCTCTGTCCTTCTTTTGTTCTTGGCTACTATTTTCTGCTTCTTCTACACTAGTATTATGGTCAGTAGCATCGTTTTTCGCTTGTTCACTAGATTCATCGTTACTGCAACTCACTAAAAAGAAAATGGAAATAAAGAGTATTAAGCAATTTTTCAAGATTTTCAGCTCCTCAAATTTTTATATGTTCTTTACGTTATGCTTTTGATTACAAATTGTTCGTAGTAGTTTTCTGAAAATGAAAAAAGATCACACTAGGTCAATTTTTTGACGTAGTATAATCTTTTGAAGTTCTGTTCTCACTTGTTTCTAGTCTTTAGAAACAAAGCTTGCAATTATTCGCAGTATATCTAAGAACAAATTAATAAAATCAATATATAAGTTTAATACGGCTGCTGGAACATCCTTTTCATCCACTAGGTGATTTTTCATCATCGAAACATCATAAAGCACATAACCAGAGAAAAGAAGGACACCTACCCATGCCATAGCAAGATGAAAGGTTTCAGATTTAATAAAGAAAACGCCAATAATGCTCAATACAATTAAAGAAATTAAACCGATGAATAACATTCCACCTAAAAATGAGAAATCTCTCTTCGTTGTATAGGCGTATATAAATAACGACCCAAAGACAAATGCCGTAACACCGAAAGCGGTAAGAACAACATTAGCTCCTACAGTGGATAAATAATAACCAACCGTAGGGTAAATGGATAGACCCATAAGGAATGTGAAAATAAATAAGAAAGGCAGAGGGATTCGAAAACCAAACGGTCCAGCACTTTTCCTTTTAATAATGGCCGTAATAATTAAGATAACGATAATGATAACACCAATCCCACTGGCTAGTGCAGCTGGTACATAAAGCATACCTATCACCATACCAAGGAAACTTACTAATAATGTCATGAAAAAAGTAGGGAGTACTTTTTGTGTAATTAAATTTTGTTCGTGCAACTGAAAGGCCCTCCAATGATTAAGTTAAAATAATGTTACATGTGTCTATCATACATGACAAAGACATCTCTTTGCTATGTAATTTGTTGTATAGCATCTATATTATTACAAAAACAACTGTCAGAGAAAATCAAATTTCTTTTAAAGGTGCCGCTCCAAAAGAGACACTAAATCTCTTACACCAGATTGAAACAGATTGATATTTGGTTAAGTCTATATCATCAGGAATTTGATAATTTTGATTCCCTTTATTCCCTTTTAATTTTCCTAGATTGATGAAATTGTCATCTTTAATTTGATCGTCACTTGTAACATCCTCAGTTGCGACTAAGTATACAAAAACATCAGGTCCATCAGAAGTACTAAAGTCCGTTAAACGTAAGATTTTTTCCCCACTCGCTAATTGATGTATAGTAGCCGTACCTTCTGCTTTTTTTGATCCGTCGTGAAATTCACCACTATAAAGCTGTTCATCTTCTTTTTCTTGTTGATGATCTTCCTCATTTTTTTCTGTTTGATTACGATCAGTGGACTCATTGCTTTCTTCTTCTTGAGCAGTCTCGCTAATCGGAAACTCTTCATCCACTTCTCGATCTAAAAAAGCTCGTTCCGGTCTAAATATAGCCCATGCAGCAAGTAACATGATGATTAAAGCGGTGGATAAATAAAACAGAGACTTCTTTTTCATACTAAACCACTCCCCATTTCCTTTTCTTTATAATACAATACTGAACAGCGTTCTTTCATTAAAAAATGTTCAACGGTAACTTTTTCTACATCAAAAGTCGTAGAAGAAAATCATGCCATTGTTGAACGATATATATGTTTATTCTTGATATACTATGATTAATGAGGTTGTTCAAAAAGATCTATGATGAACACATCTCCGATATGGAGGTTGAACTTAGTTTCCACTGGACTGCAAGGGGACAGAGGTGAATTATGGAAAAAGATGAAAAAAGAGTGGAAGAGCTTTTAATGTTAAAAACAATAGCTGAAACATTAAACATGGGAAACGACCTAGAATCAATGCTTGATGAAGTTATGAAGAAGCTGTTACAAGTAACAGGATTAACGACAGGATGGATCTTTTTAATTAATGATAAAGGAAACTACGAGTTAAAAGCGGAACAATCCTTACCTGAAGGGTTATGTTATGAAAATAAAAAGCCGATGTGTGAAGGTGATTGTTGGTGTTTAGAACGTTATCGTGATGGGCGATTGAATCGAGCGACGAACATTATCAATTGTAAACGAATTGATGATGCCATTGAATATGGTTGGGGGGATACTGAAAATTTCACCCATCATGCCACCGTTCCTTTAAAGGCAGGAGACGAAAGTGTAGGGCTTTTAAATATAGGCTCACCTTTTAAAACCCATTTTACTGAAGAAGAGCTCTTTTTATTAGAAAATGTTGCGTTTCAAATTGGAGCAGCTATAAAGAGAGTTCAGTTATCTGAAAATGAGCAAAAGCTAGCGTTACTTGCAGAAAGGAATCGCTTAGCACAAGACTTGCATGATTCGGTTAACCAGCTGCTATTTTCCTTATCACTAACCGCACGTACAACGAAAGAACTAACTTCTGAGCCCCGTGTACTTGACATGTTATCTATGATGCAAGAATTATCACAAGAAGCATTAATGGAGATGAAAGCGTTAATATGGCAACTTCGACCTAATGGATTAGAAAAAGGGATTGGCTATGCCCTTACTCGTTATTGTGATGTCATAGGATTGAAATTATTCAAGCAAATTCAAGGTGTTGGACGATTGCCTCATGAAGTGGAAGAAACGTTATGGAGAATTGGTCAAGAGGCATTAAATAATTGTAAAAAACATGCTCAAATTGATGAAGTTGAATTATCGATTAAAAAGAAATTGAATCAAGTTGACATGATGATTAAGGATCAAGGAATTGGCTTCATGTATGATTCAGCTCCAAATCTTCCTTCTGTAGGACTTGCAAGTATGAAGGAACGAGCGGAAAAGCTTAGTGGAACCTTCCAATTAGAAAGTCAAAACAATAGAGGAACCACAATTACGGTTTCGATTCCAATTAGGTAGGTGGTTATATGATTAAGGTATTGATTGTGGATGACCATCATATGGTTCGAAAAGGACTTACGATGTTTTTAAGCACACAAAAAGACATAGACATTGTTGGTGAAGCTGTTAATGGTGAAGAAGCAATTGAGAAAGCAATGAATTTACAACCTGATGTGATCCTAATGGATCTAATTATGCCAATAATTAATGGAGCAGAGGCGACGAAGGTCATTAAAGAGAAAATCAGCGAGGTCCATATCATTATGCTAACGAGTTTTGCTGATGAAGATCATGTCATTCCTGCTTTAGAAGCGGGGGCATCTGGGTATCAGTTAAAGGATATAGAGCCAGACGAGCTTGTTCTAACGATTCGAAACGTTATGAATGGAAATCATCAGCTTCATCCTAAAGTAACCAGTCATGTGATGACACATTTATCAGGGAATCGAAACAAACAAGAATCTTTATTACAAACGCTAACCAATCGTGAGACAGAAGTATTAAAAGAAATCGCTAGGGGAAAGTCCAATAAAGAAATTGCTCACACTTTGTATATAACAGAAAAAACCGTCAAAACACATGTGTCAAATATTTTAGCAAAGCTTGAGCTTTCTGATCGTACACAGGCTGCCTTATTAGCTGTTAAAGAAAAATTAGTATGAATATAAATTTTGAAAGGAATGATAAGAATGAAATTAGTAGTAATTAGTGGAACACCTCGTAAACATGGGAGAACAAGAATTGCCTCGCAATATATTGCGAAAGAGCATGATATGGATTTGATTGATTTAAGTGAATTTGGTCTTCCTTTATATACTGGGGAGCAAGATCAATCGGACAACACACAAGTGAAAGAATGGAAAGAAACCATTTTAAATGCGGATGGCGTGGTGATTTTATCCCCAGAATATCATAGTGGGATGAGTGGAGTGTTAAAAAATGCGATAGATTTTTTAAGTAATGAACAATTTTCTCATAAGCCTATTGCTTTACTAGCTGTTGCTGGGGGAGGAAAAGGAGGAATGAACGCCCTAAATAATATGAGGACGGTCATGAGAGGCGTTTATGCAAACGTCATTCCGAAGCAGCTTATATTAGACCCGAGCGATTTTGACTATGATAATGACTCCGTTACAGAAGACTCTAAAACCTTAATAAATTCTTTAGTAGAAGAATTTTTAGTCTATGTAAAATCATTTTCTCAACTAAGGAAGCAACTTTAACATGATTAAGGGGTTATATGAAGCACATCTTCCGGTTTCTGACCTAGAAAAATCAATCCAGTTTTATAAAAGTCTTGATTTGGAATTAGCCTCAATCTTTTAAATCATAAAATAGATCAAATAAAGTGTTTTTATTACACCTTTATGTATTGGGGAGGAAGTCCAATAATAGGACTTCCTTATTATGTGATATAAACATAATCATCCGATTCTTCATTTAATTTTAGTTCTAGAACATTGAGCGCATTGTCTACGTATTGAAGAAGCCCATTTAATTTGCCCTCAACATTTGTATAGTTGGAATCAAAATTATAGGCGTGTAAAAAGTGTTCAATTCTTTTTGCTAATAGATCGTCATCTGTCCTGACCATTAATATCAATAAATTTTCCCATTGCGAGCGATGTGTATAGTACAAAGCTCTGTCATAATCAGTACTTTTCATCTTTCATTCCTCCCTTATCAAAGGGTATGATTAGTGTGTGGATTTAGTGATTGTTTAACCTCTGCAAATGGTGGAATGAAAGGTATTTGACCATGAGAGAGGACGTCTTATCATCATCGTTAGCCTAAGGACGCAACTGAACTTAGATCATGGACTTACAAAAACCTCAGCTTTTGTATTCAGCGTTCTTCTTCCCCTAATTTTATATCACGCACTATGAAAGAACCTCCCTTATTAATTTTTCACTTGTTATAATATCCGCTAGTGTATAACGGGATAAAACCGTTAAATAGGCTTGTAATGCTTCATTCAAAATATGTTTTAATCCGCAAACGGAAGTGATTTTACATGAATTGTTTTGTTCGTCAAAACATTCCACCATCAAGAAATCTTCTTCTGTTTGCTTTACTACTTCTCCTATATTTATTTCTTTTGGATTTTTCGCGAGTTTAATTCCACCATTTCTTCCTCGAATGGTTTCAATATATCCAAGCTTTCCTAATTGGTAAGTAACTTTCATTAAGTGGTTTTTTGAGATGGAGTAGCTATCTGCTATTTCTTTAATTTGACTTAAACGACCAGGTTCTACAGTCGCCAAATAGATCAATACACGTAAAGAATAATCCGTATAATTCGTTAGTCGCATTTTTAATTCTCCTTCGATTTGATGCAATGGTTAAAAGGTGAGAATGGAATAGTGAAGATGATTTATAGTAGTTTGCGTTTTTCTTCATTATACGTGTCTATTTCGTGAAGGAAAAGTGACAATAATTTTAAAGATGTATTTTAAATATTGTTTTTAGTGAAGGTCACGAGTATATTAAAGATGTATATAAAATATATCTTTAATGAATCGAGAAAAGGAGTGTTGGAAATGCTAGATAAAAAAACAATAGATATTATTAAATCAACTGCACCAGTTCTTAAAGAAAGAGGGACAGAAATTACCTCTCATATGTATCAAAGGATGTTTAAAAATTACCCAGAGTTATTAAATATTTTTAATCATGCTAATCAAATGAAAGGAAGGCAACAAACAGCGCTAGCCAATGCGTTATTTGAAGCGGGTACCCATATAGAAAACTTAGAAGAAATCATACCTCTTGTTGAACAAATTGCTCATAAACATCGTAGTCTAGGGGTAAAAGCAGAACAATATCCTGTTGTCGGTGAGAATTTAATTGCTGCTATGAGGGAAGTTCTTAAAGAAGAACCAGAAGAAATATTTGAAGCTTGGGGAAAAGCTTATCAAGTGATCGCAGACGCTTTTATTAATGTTGAAAAGACGTTTTATGAAAAGGCTGAAAAACAGGAAAATGGTTGGCGCGATTTTGAAGAGTTTGTTATTTGTAAAAAAGAGAAAAAGAAAGTATGTCAATTACCTCTTTTTACTTAAAAAGAAAAGATGGAAAGCCACTACCGAAATTTATAGCTGGACAGTATATTACCGTCAAGTTAAAGGCTCAAGGGGAAGATTATTGGCTTAATCGACAGTATAGTTTATCAAGTAAATATGAATCAAGTATGTATCGCATCTCAGTAAAACGTGAAAAAGAATCAGAAAAGCCGATGGGGAAAGTTTCAAACTATCTACATGATGAAATGGAGGAAGGGGATACTTTATTAGTGTCACCTCCAGCAGGAGAGTTTGTACTCAATGAAAATCAATCTAAACCAATTGTATTTTTAAGCGGGGGTGTAGGAGTAACACCGATGATGAGCATGCTTCATACAATTGTAGAAAAGGAAGAAGACGTCCCTGTCACTTTTATACATGCAACAAGGTCCGTAGAGGATCATGCCTTTAAGGAAGAATTAGATACTCTCAAGCAACAAAATACGCAATTGAAGACATGGATTGCTTATGAAAAAGGAAATCAAGGAGACGTTGAAGGCTATATAACAAAAGACATGTTAGCTGATTTAGTCGATCAAAATTCGATTGTTTATTTATGTGGTCCTGTTTCCTTTATGAAAATAATGATTGATTACTTACAATCGCTTGGGCTAAGTTCGGAACAAATTAAATACGAGTTTTTCGGTCCTTCCTTACAATTGCAAAAATAAGACTTTTTATTGTACAAAATTAACTTTCATCCAATATAATAAAAGGAGAGTGATAGTAAGGGAGGCTGGTTTGATGTCAAAACTATATGAGATCGAAGTAGAAAAACCAAATGGTGAAACGGTCGCTATGTCCGATTATAAAGGAAACGTTTTGTTAATCGTCAATACCGCATCGAAATGCGGATTCGCACCGCAGTTTGCTGAGCTCCAAAAACTTTACGAAAAATATAAAGAAAATAATTTTACCGTCTTAGGGTTTCCAAGCGATCAGTTTCTTAATCAGGAATTTGATTCAACAGAAGAAACGATGGAATTTTGTCAGATGAATTATGGAGTGAACTTCCCAATGTTCAAGAAGATGGACGTAAAAGGAAAAGATAAGCACTTATTGTTTGAATATTTAACGGAGAATTCAAAAGGGCTTTTATCTAAAGAGATTAAATGGAATTTTACGAAATTTTTAGTGAATGAATCAGGAGAAGTTATTGGCAGGTATGCTCCTAAAACAAACCCGAAAGACATAGAGAAGGATATTCAGGCACAGTTAGCATAAGAAAAATTTTTGAGAGTGACCCCTTAAGGTTCACTCTCTTTTTTACAGAGTAAGAAAGTATATAAATAGGTCATTATTTAGCTTGCGGTTTTAATTCTTGTCTAGCTCCATTGCCCAGCAACTCGTAAGTTTTTCGACGCACAGGAAGTGCTAGCATCATCGTTGTCCACAGGACGTGGACGTCTTTAGATGATGTTCCATTTGTCTATGATAAGTCAACATCGAAGCCTACGGCTTTTCGTGTTTCCTTTATCTCATACGGAGTGCTCAAGCCCCTTCGTTGCTAAACGGGCGCTTGCGCTTTTCTTACATGATTTAAGTGTTTCTCTCATACATTTGTGATAACCATGTTAGGAGGGGAAATCAATGAATGAAGAGGATGCACAAGCATTGGAATACGCCATTGATGAAATAACCGAAATAGCGAAAGGTTTTGGACTCGATTTTTATCCGATGAGGTATGAAGTTTGTCCAGCTGATATTATTTATACTTTTGGAGCTTATGGAATGCCTACAAGATTTTCACATTGGAGTTTTGGGAAGCAATTTTTTAAAATGAAGCTTCATTATGATCTTGGATTAAGCAAAATTTATGAGCTTGTTATTAATTCCAATCCTTGTTATGCTTTCTTACTCGATACAAATTCTTTTGTTCAAAATAAATTAATTGTCTCACACGTATTAGCGCATTGTGACTTCTTTAAAAATAATGTTCGTTTTTCAAATACAAAGAGAGATATGGTAGAAAGTATGGCAGCAACTGCGCAAAGAATCAGTCAATATGAGCATGAACATGGAAAAAAAGAGGTGGAAAATTTTCTGGATGCCGTCTTGTCTATTCAAGAGCATATTGATCCTTCTTTAGTGAGGCCGAAGCTTAACTGGTCATTAGATGATATCGAGGAAGAAGAGGAAGAAGGAAAAAGAAGTGAATACGATGATTTATGGGGGCTAGATGAAAAAACGAAACCAAAGGAAAAGAAGAAGAAAAGAAAAAAACTCCCACCAAGATCTGAAAAAGACCTCCTCTTGTTTATTGAACAATATAGCCGTGAATTAGACGATTGGCAACGTGATATTTTAACCATGTTAAGAGAGGAAATGCTCTACTTCTGGCCACAACTCGAAACTAAAATCATGAACGAAGGCTGGGCAAGTTATTGGCACCAACGAATCATGAGGGAGCTTGATTTAACAACGGATGAGGCAATTGAGTATGCGAAACTCAATGCCGGAGTTGTTCAGCCAGGCACAACGCAAATCAACCCTTATTATTTAGGAATCAAAATATTTGAAGATATCGAAGAACGATATAACGATCCAACCGAAGAAATGAAAAAGCGAGGCGTTGAGCCAAATTCAGGTCGAGAGAAAATGTTTGAAGTACGTGAAATTGAGTCCGACATTTCGTTTATTCGTAACTATTTAACAAAAGACCTAGTCTTTCGCGAAGATATGTATTTATTTCAAAAACAAGGAAGGGACTATAAAATTGTTGATAAAGAATGGGAAAATGTTAGAGACCAACTTATCAACATGCGTGTCAATGGCGGATTTCCTTATTTAACGGTTGAAGATGGAGATTACATGAAGAAAAATGAGCTCTACTTAAAACATTGGTATGAAGAGATAGAACTGGATATTAAGTACCTTGAGAAGGTTCTACCCTATATCTATCAGCTATGGGGGAGAAACGTTCATCTAGAAACGATTATCGAGGGAAAAGACCTGTTATATACGTACGATGGAGACAGTATTACGAAAAAGTATTTATAAGGATTGTTACTAAAGTAAAGGGAAACCGATTTATATAAGGTTTCTCTTTACTTTTTTACAGAGTAAGAAAGTATATAAATAGGTCCTTATTTGGATGGTGCTTTTATTTTTGTCTAGCTCCAGCGCCCAGCGACTGGTGATGCTTTCGAAGCACACGACGTGCTAGCATCATCGTTGCCCACAGGACGTGGGCGCCTTTAGATGATCTTCCATTTCTCTACGATAAGTCAACAGAGACGCCTCCAGGAGGGAGGTGGATCTACGTTGCCACAGGACGTGGCTGAACTTAGTAGATCCTCCGCTTTCAGGCTTTTAGTGTTTCCTTTATCTCATGCGGCGATGAACAGGAGGTTCTAGCGTCAACGTTAGTTCGCGCGTCGTGACTGTACTTAGTTGACGTTCCTTTGCACCTGCGTCGCTAGACGGACGCTTGCGCTTTTCTTAAAAAGTTTTAATATTTAACAATAGTGGAGATACCAAATTCGGATAAATAATTCTTATGACTCAACTCTTCCACCCATTTTTTAGGATTTAACCGATAAGTTCCATCTTAAGGAAGTTTAATCGCATGTGTTTTTTGACATATTTAACAATAAAGGGTATAATTTTAGAAATTTTATATTATTAAGCGTTGATGAGAAGAGTAGTTAAGGATCGAATGTTTACAGAAAGCTCCCACTTGCTGAAAAGGAGTAATATTCGTCTTAATGAATAAAGCCTCGGAGCTTCTTACCAAGCTAATGAATATTAGGGATAGTAAGACGGATTCTTCCGATATAAAGATAGGGTATGAATGTACCTGAAGAGGTTGGTATGGCGACATATCGATAAACTGAGGTGGTACCACGACGATATTATAACTCTCGTCCTCAAGAATTATTTCTTGGAGGTGAGAGTTTTTTTGTTGGAAAAGTTTTATTTGAAATTAACTCTAGGAGGAAGATAAAAGATGAATCCATTACTATTAGATGTACCATTGCAGATAGAAACAGAGAGACTTATTCTCAGAGCACCAAACCAAACTGGGGACGGGAAAATTGTAAACGAAGCAATTAATGATTCGTTTGAGGAATTAAAAGCTTGGCTACCGTTTGCTCAAGAACTTCCTACTGTTGAAGAAACGGAGATTAACTTGAGAAATGCTCATATAAATTTCCTAAAAAGAGAAAGTTTTCGTTACCTAATCTTTCATAAATCTACCCACGATTTCATTGGAACCACTAGCTACCAGGGGATAGACTGGAACATTCCGAAATGCGAAA
This sequence comes from Bacillus carboniphilus, assembly GCF_020524035.2. Classification (NCBI taxonomy): domain Bacteria; kingdom Bacillati; phylum Bacillota; class Bacilli; order Caryophanales; family Bacillaceae; genus Bacillus; species Bacillus carboniphilus. The sequence continues at coordinate 81,115 of NZ_CP129013.1, forward strand.
TTGGCTACTGGATTAATTCAAAATTTAGTGGCTATGGGTATATGACAGAATCAGTAAAGGAGTTAACGAACTTTGGACTAAATTTCATTAGATTTAAAAGAATTGAAATTCGATGTGAATCAACAAATCAAAGAAGTCGTGCCATTCCTGAAAAACTTAATTTTCAACTTGAAGGAATATTTAGAAACGATGATTTATCGGCTGACGGCAACAAGTTAACGGATACTTGTATATATTCGGTCATTAGTAGTTGACACTCCACACGTCTAAAGGCGTGAGATTCATGCTACCAAAGGCGAAGTCCATTTCTGGTATCGCTGACGTGCAAGAATGCGGTGTGCCATTACCACTCTAAAGTAGAAAGATGTTTCAACTGGTTGTTGAATTTTAATATATGTTTGTGTTTTACTTACTCAATGTTTTAAGTTAAGGAGGATGGAGAAATGTGGGAGACGCTTCCAAAATGGTTTTGGGTAATATATTACTTGTTTTTATTAACAACATTGGGGACAGCTTTTTTTACTCTTGGAATTAGAAAAATAAAAAGCTTGTCGTTTATATTGAGTGGTTTGTCTGTAATTGCTATTTTATTCACGTTAATAATTCCAATTATAAGTTTGATAGCTAGTATAGGGAGAAAAGAAGGAATGAATGAATTTGAACATTTAGTAAGTCAATTACAACAAGGGGCTGCCTGGTCTATTTTTGTAACGATTGGGTACTTGTTTTTATTATTCTGGTGGCTAATATTCTTATTTAACATTATGGGAGGCAATATTTTTGCTCTAAAGAAAAACAATAAAGTAGGTTGATCTTTTAAAAATAATTTGGATGACTAACAATGAAAGGAACGTTTTTATACTTCAAATAGAAAGTTCAGCTTAAAGTTATTTAGGAAAGAGTGATAGAATGAATTGTTATCAAAAATTGTCATAGGTAATTCTTTTTGGACTCCCGTGTTTCTTTTTAATGCTTACATTTATTACTGGAGAATGAGGCCGGTTTAACGGGTTACTTAACTTCCAAAAAATATAGAAATCAAGGGGAGGGAAAAATGAAGAAGAAAATCAAATAGAGATAGCTCGCCACTTATTAAATTTGTAAATATAAACTAATTGTTTAAGCATGTGGTCAAATGAATGAAATCAATTTTTTAGTGAATAGAAAATGTTAATTAGAGTGAGTGTAAAGATATCTTTACACTCACTCTAATTTTTTGGTAATATAAAGTGTAAAGATACCTTTACTTTATTTGGAGGTTTAATTAATGGCAGTTGTCAATCATATTCGAGAAATCCGTAAAAGAAAGGGTATCTCTCAAATTAAAATGGCTGAGGACTTACAAGTCACTCGTCAAACAATAAATGCAATTGAAAAAAACAAGTATAATCCTAGTCTAGAGTTGGCACTGAAAATAATTGCCTATTTCGATATGCCAATTGATGAAATCTTTATTTTGGAGGAGGACGACAAATGAGAGAAGAAAACAGAAAAAATATCAGTAAAACTATAGAAAAATGGACACCTTTCTTTATCATAGCTTGTACTTTTTTAGGGTCTATTCTTGGTTCATTTCTTGTTTACTTTGTTGAAGGATATTTTCCGTATGAAGTAGTTGTAAGTGGTTTAGTAGCAATCACTATTTTGACAGTTATACAAGTGATTAAGCAGCAAAGAAAAAAAGATAATTTACCTGAAACAGATGAACGAGTCACCTACAATATATTTCGTTTTTTTGCATTCACTTCACATATGTTTCTTGCTATTTTATTAATTGCTTTAGCCGTTTTTACGCTAATTGGAAACGAGTCAATATCTATGCTTTATTTATGGATTTTTTTCTTCTCCTATATCTGGATTGCAGGCATTGGTGCTCTAATCATTAAAAGAAGGTAATCAAATTTAAATTTACAAATGAGTTCGTTTATACATGGTGTCGTTTTTCCGCTATTAGTCATTGTTTTCTGTACAAAGTTGAGATTTCCTAACTTTAAACAACCAGTATTTAGCATCAGGAATATTATGTCTTGTAATCGGATTTTTTGATAAGAGTAGGTTCTTCTATGTTGAGATCTTAAAGGGAAGATTATAAGTAGTTTAATGAATCGTTGATCAATCATAGCAATTGAGTTTACATGGAATTGATGAAATACTTTAGTCTCATCGCTGAGAAACTATACAATTGTTCGATTAAATCAAAATAATAAGGTATCTTCAATTGTACTTGAAAATTATCTGTTACATCGGATTTGAAATGGACGGTGTATCGGATATTTTTTCTTCCTCAATCATTAAGATATTTTTTATTTTCTTCCTTGTTTATTTTTTGATAAGTAGTACCCTATGCTGGTATGCTTTGTCTTCCAGTTAATGAAATGTAGTGATATCATTCCTACCAATATGCCTTCATAGAAGATTCCTGTGTTAAAACCGTTATTATCAGCGAATTGTTTTAACCATAAGGGAATAATAGTTTCACTGTAATCATTTTTAGATTTTATGTTATTAACCATCCAAGCCACTCTTTAATATAGTCTCTATTAGAGGTTGTTCAAAAAGTCCTACGATGGCCTGGATGGCCTAGCATCATCGTTTGCCACAGGACATGGCTGTTCTTAGATGATGTTCCGGAATAGTCGGTTAAATAACTTTGTTGGTTTGCTTTTCTGCTCCTCATGTACTAAGTACGTACACTGCGAGTGCTCAAAGCTACACCGCCTCGTTCTTCAGAATCCTTTTTTCCCTCCTTTTTGAACACGTACTATTAGCATCAACTAAGGAAAAGACTTCCTCGGCGTGATGTGGTTGTAATAACCCGATACTGATTTGCTCATTTACTTTAAATGTGAACACAAAATCTTCCTCCACTCATTTTGATATATACATATTATACTATAAAAAGTAAATAAATCCTGGTATTCTTTAGATAGATAAAATTTTCTGAATAGAGTTTTTAAAATAAGAGACAACTTATTTGAAATTTCTAGTTCAGCAATTTTCTCGCTTTGTAAAAAGTGATGGTAAGCTAATAAAAGATCAATGAATTTTAGGAGGAGTTAGTATGATATGGTTAGCATTAGGAATTGTAATAGCAGGATATTTAATTGGGGATGGATTAAAAAATTTCAATAATCCAGACTCAAAAAGTATTTTAGAATCATTAGATGAAAATGATGACCACGAACTAATCAAAGAGAGTGATGTTCACCATTTTATTGGAATTACTAAAGAAGATGCAAGACATTTGATTTCCGAGCACCCTAGTATTCCACATATTGTAATTAATGATAAGGTGTACTATCAAAAAGCCAAACTGCGTGAATGGTTAATGAAAATAGGTGATTGACAAAATATTGAGACAATAATGTGTTTTTTTACTATTGAGGGACATGTTAAACAGGCAGTGTTACTCTGTCCGTTTACATTCCAATGATTTCCAATCTGACTTAACTATCAATCTATTGGTTCTTTGACAAACCTAACCTACAATATTTGAAGGTAGAATGATAATGGATATGATTACACAATTAGAGAAAGGGAAGTACAAGTAAAAAGGTGTTTGATTATAAAATTTTTAATGACCATCCTAATCAAGGTTTACAGTCTAAAATATGTTATAATTCTGATCGGCTTTGAGGGTAGTAGTTCATTATCCCCTTGAGAAAGGGGGGGATTATATGGCAATATTTGAAACCCTGATGGCTAAAATCGCTTTTGGATCACTCATTGTAGCAATATTGTCTTTTGAAAACAAAAAATAACCACCCTCAAGCAAGGATCCAAACTTTAAGTGGTGGTTATTTTCTAATAGACAAAATCAGAACTATAGTCCTTACAGCGTCTATTGTATATTGACTTAAAGGATTTTTGATCGTTAAATAATTCTCATAATAGAGAGCGAAAATCTTCTATCCATCATGAAATCATTATAAGTTGATCCACATTATTTTCATTTTCCCCTTTCTACATCTCCACATTAATTACTTTATCAATACAAGGCATTTATCACAATATAATTAGCTTTATTTGCTCTTTTGTTTCAAATCTAACCCATTTAACGATATTTAGTTTTATTTCTATAAAAATCTATTCTACAGGTACTTCTATAAATTTAGTTGATTTTAATAAGTTTGAGTTATTATCGTTAGTAAATTCTACCTTTACTAAATATTCAGTTCCATATGTTGCCTGATATTCGCCAGTCCCTTCAAAATGAACGGTCTCTTTTTCATTGTCTAAACTTAAACTATTCGGGAAGGAATAGCCATAGTTAAGGCTATTTTCAAACATTTCATAGATATTTTTTATTTTAAGTTCTGTTCCTTTCTTGTCATAAGTCACTTTACCTGAAAAGTCAGCCTCTAACATTAATCGACCATTGGCTTTAATTGTTTTTAAATAAACACTTACTTTAGCTGTTGTATTGGCAGGTATTGTAATCGATTGTTCAGGTGCAGTATAAGATACAGATGTAGATTCTTTATTCGTTGATGTTTCACTGAAGGAAATTTCTGTTGTAATGGATGAACTAAATTTAAGAATCTCCGCAGGTTCAAAAGATGCACTGATAGAAGTAGATGTCTTTATACCATTCGTGATAGAAGTCGCTAAACTTTCAGTGATGGACTTAGTAAAGGATTGACTGTTCATCGTTTGGCTTGTATTTGTTGAGTTTTCTAAGGTTGCGTTCCCTATATAGATTGTTTCACCATCACCAATAGTAGGTTCGTCAATTTCTGTTACCAAAACATTTGATACAGTTAATGAGCTGGAATCAAGCCCATTTACATCTAATTCTAACCCTATTTTATTCCATGGTGAACTTTGTGATAATGAAAGGCTGGCCGCAGTAATAATTTCGTTATCTAGGTCAACATAGGTTGAAGTTGAATTATTATCGGTCTTCAGTAAGTTATAGTCCGAACTTAATTTTTTAGGAGATAGTATATTGTTTTGATTACTTTGCTGTTCTTGGTTATTGCAACTGCATAAAGCCATTAAGATTAAACATGAGATGACTATTTTTCTTTTTTTCATGGATGAATGGCCTCCCTTAAGAGGATAAGTTTTATTGAAAAGAAATTGTTTATTATTCTTTATAAAAGGTTTCAAGATCATCCATGTATATTTTGGGAGTGGTCTTTACATGATTAAGTATAAAGAAGTGCTCAAAACAACAATTCCCCTCCAGTTGTTCAAGCTAGAGGGGAGGAAGTGATTAAATGACAATTCTATTCAATACAAAACCGATTGACGATATTATGATATGCTGCTTTAGTTATATTGTGACGACCATAAAGAAAAATCTACTTTCACCTATTTCTCGTTCTCTCTACATGTGCTGTTCTTTGTATGCGGTATTTCATGTTCTCTTTCAATTTGAATGGTCACATGGTCAATGTGAAACTGTTCCTTAATCAAGGCTGTTGCTTCTTTTAATATTTGGGAAGAATCTTTTTCTTGATTAATGACAAGGTGACAAGTTAAAACTGGAAATGATGATGAAATCGACCATATGTGCAAGTCATGAATATCGATAACGCCATCTATTATTCTTAACTGTTGCTTCACTTCTTGATCGTTATATTGCTTCGGTTTTCCCTCCATCAAGATATGGAAAGAATCTTTTGTTACACGGACACCGCTAATAAGAACGAGAACAGAAACGATAATACTTGCGATGGGATCAGCCGTATACCAGCCAAAGAAGATAATGAACAGTCCTGCGATAATGGCACCTACGGACCCTAATAAATCACTTAAAACATGTAAAAAGGCACTTTTAATATTTAAGTTATCATTGTCTCCTCTCATTAAAATGAAGGCGGCTGCAATATTGACGATTAACCCGATTGATGCGATGAACAGCATTTTTCCACTAACCTCTTGTGGTGTAATAAAGCGCTGAATGGCTTCAAATGAAATATAAACAGCAATTAAAATTAAAGTTAATCCGTTAATAAAAGCGGCAATAATCTCAAAACGTTTGTATCCATATGTCTTTGTGGATGAATTCTTTCTTTCACCCATCTTTAATGCCACTAGACTTAAACCTAATGCACCGGCATCACTTAACATATGTCCCGCATCCGATAAAAGGGCTAAACTATTGGTTAACAAACCACCAATGACTTCGATTACCATATAGGTGGATATAAGGATGAAGCTTAGAAACAGTGCGCGTTTATTTGCATTATGGTGTGAATGATGTTGATGATCGTGAGAGTGTGCCATAGAGAACATCTCCTTTAATATATGATTATATATTCATATATTAATACTTATGTAGTTAAATTTCAAGTAGTAAAAGAAGAAATATCCATAAAAATAGGGTAACCATGAATAATAATGATTACCCTTTCGTTTAAAAATATTTTAGTTGAGGTTTTATCCAATTATTAGCTAAATGGTCGCTTGCGATCTTCTTAAAAGGTAGGAATGTATAAACTTTGTTCTTTATAAGAAGGTGCTTAGATCGTTGTCTAGCTCCATCGCCAAGCAACTCGTAAGTTTGTTGACGCACAGGAAGTGTTAGCATCATCGTTGCCCACAGGACGTGTGCGCCTTTAGATGATGTTCCATTTCTCTATGAGAAGTCAACGTCGTTTCGTGTTTCCTTATCTCATACGGCGGTGAACAGGAGGTTTTAGCATTAACGTTAGTCACAGGACGTGACTGCTCTTAGTTGACGTTCCTTTTCACCTCCGTCGCTAACGTGCCTATGCGCTTTTCTTATAAATCATCAAATCCATTGTCAGCATGATTAACTTTTGTATACTGGCGGGATTTTTGTTCAAAGAAATCAGATTTTCCTAGGTCAACCTCTTCGTATGCCTTGATCCACTTTAATGGATTCGTCCGATACCCTTCAAATGGTCTTTCAAACCCTAGTTGATTACTTCTGACATTGGCATAAAACTTAATATAGTCCTCTAGATCCTGTAAATAAAGGCCTTCAACTTCATTTCCTATTATGGTTCGTGCCCCATTCAATTTCTAGCCTCAGCTGCCTCTTTAAAGGTTTCTATCACAAAGCGATTTAATTCAGGTGTGTCGTATTGGGGATATTGTGCTAGAACTTCCTTAAATATTTTCACAAACAAATCGACGTGGATTTGTTCATCACGATTAATATAGTTAATCATTGTACTAGATGCCACCATTTTTTGATTTCTAGCTAAGTTATAAAAGAAGGCGAACCCTGAATAAAAGAATAACCCTTCTAAGATGACGTCATAAACGATTGATTTTAGTAAGTTTTCTATTGTCGCTTCTTCAGCAAATGCTTTGTAACCATTTGTGATAAAGTCGTTTCTTTTTTGTAAAGTAGGCTCATGGCGCCAATAATCAAACACTTCATCTTGTGTTTTTTTTGAGACAATGCTCGATAAGACATAGGAGTAAGAATGATTATGAATGACTTCCTGTTGAGCTAAAATAATCATTAAAGCATTAATACTCGAATCCGTAATATATTCTGCCACGCGTCCTGCATAATCCGTTTGGATGCTGTCTAATAAAGCGAGCAAACCAATGATTTTTAAAAAGGCGTCTTGTTCTTTCTCTGTTAGCTCATTGAATTGTTTTATGTCATGAGACATATTGATTTCAAATGGCGTCCAAAAATTAGCCAACATTTTTTTGTATTTTGGATAGGCCCATGAGTAGGCCACATCGTCCCAGTTTAAAACGTTGGAACACTCTCCATTAATAATGGCTGTTGAACGGTTAGGAGCCTGTTTATCCATGATGGCTCTCGTTATTAATGTCATCGTTTTCCCCTCCATTAACTAGCACATGAATCGCATTCTTCAATTAAATTTGAAGTCGAACGTACATAATAGGTTGTTTTTAAGTCTTGCTTCCATGCTTCTAAGTGTAAATCTAACAATTCTTTTGCTTTGATTGTGTTTAAAACGTAAAAGTTAAATGAAATAGATTGATCAATATGCTTTTGTCTTGCTGCATTTTGTTTAATACTCCACTGTTGGTCTATAAAATAAGCAGATTTATAGTACCAAGTTGTTTCATGATTTAAATCTGGAGCAGTGACAGGAATTTTATAATCTTTCTTTTCTTCTGAGTAAACCTTTTGGAAAATAGGATCAATGCTTGCCGTACTGCCCGCAATGATTGATGTTGAAGCATTCGGTGCAACGGCCATCAAATACCCATTGCGGATTCCTGTTTGTTTGATCGTATCCTGTAACCGTGTCCACTCTTCGGATTGATAATTTCTTTTAGTAAAGTAGTCGCCCGTTTGCCAATCAGATCCTGAAAAAGAAGGATAAGCACCTTTTTCTCTCGCAAGCTCACTACTTGCTTGAATTGTTAAGTAAGAAATTTTCTCATATAAATCATTGGCATACTCAACAGCATCGTCACTCTCCCACTTAATTGCTTGTAAGGAGAGAAGATGGTGCCAACCAAATGTTCCTAAACCGATTGCTCGATAGTTTTGGTTAGTGATTTTTGCCTGCAAAACAGGAATAGAGTTTAGGTCAATCACGTTATCAAGCATGCGAACTTGAATCGGAATTAACCGTTCTAACACATTTCCTGTTACAGCTCTTGCAAGATTGATACTTGACAAGTTGCACACCACAAAATCCCCAGGTGTTTTGACTGTAATGATTTTGCCATCTTCTGTATATTGTTCTTCGACAAGAGTAGCGCTTTGATTTTGAGTTATTTCTGTACATAAATTACTGCAATAAATCATTCCTTGATGACTATTTGGATTTTTTCGGTTCACTTCATCTCGATAAAACATGTAGGGGGTTCCTGCTTCAAGCTGACTAATCATGATTCGTTTCATAATATCAATAGCTGGAACCTTCTCTTTAGCTAAAAGAGGCTGATTGACACATTGCCAATATTTTTCTCGGAAACGACCACTTCCTTTTGACTCATCGAAATAGTCTTCTAAGCTAAACCCCATCACTTTACGGACTTCATGTGGGTCAAATAAATACCAATCGCCTCGCTCTTGCACAAGCTCCATAAATAAATCAGGAAGACACACTCCAGTGAATAAGTCATGTGTTCTTAATCTTTCATCTCCATTATTTAGCTTAGCGTCTAAAAAGGAGAAGATGTCTTTATGCCAAACGTCTAAATAAACGGCAATAGCTCCTTTTCTTTGTCCTAACTGGTCGACACTTACGGCTGTGTTATTGAGCTGCTTCATCCAAGGGATGATTCCAGAGGATACTCCTTTGAATCCTTTAATATCACTGCCTCGACTTCTAATTTTCCCTAAATAAACGCCGATCCCACCACCAGATTTAGATAGGTTTGCAATATCTGTGTTACTATCAAAGATACTTTGTAAACTATCATCAACTGTATCTATGAAGCAGCTAGAAAGCTGTCCATACGATTTACCTGCGTTTGTTAATGTAGGAGTAGCCACTGTCATATAAAGATTACTTAATGCCCAATAAGCTTCTTTTACTAGCTCAAGACGCTTGTCTTTCTTTTCTTCTTGCATGAGAGTTAAGGCAATAATTAAAAAGCGCTCTTGAGGAAGCTCGTAAATTCGTTTATCATAGTCTTTTGATAAATACCGATCTGCTAATGTACGAAGTCCTATGTATGTGAAGAGGTTATCTTTTTCTGAATCTATGTAATTTGATGCGATTTCTAGTTCTTTTTCTGTATATGACTGCAGTAGATTGAGACTATAGATCCCTTCGTTTGTTAAGTGTTTAATTAATTGAACAAAATTTTCATAAGGCTCTTCATTTTTCCTGTTATTTTTAGCGTGATAATATAATTGCTCTTTATAAATGGATGCACAAACATAAGTCCATTCCGGTTCATTTTCGTTAATTCTAGCTAAACCTTCTAATATTAAGAGGTTCATTAGTTTATCGATAGTTTTGATTTCTTGGTAGTTTATCGTTTGTTCAACTCTTTCTTTAAATCCTTCAAAAGAAAGAGTAGAAAACTGATTTTGAAGGTTTTCTATGTAGTCTGATAATAATAATAAATCTACTCCGTATTCTGTGATGATCGTGTGAAGTTCCGTATTTTTATTGACCGTTAGCATCCAAGGTCCCCCTCTTATTGGTTTAATAGGCAAAAAAATAAACTCAATCACTTGAGTATATCTTCCGATGTATAAATACAACTATATATTGTGTTGTTTTTTTATATTTAAACTATATATAGTATTTATTCTATATCTATCATAATGAAATTAAAGGGTAATTTCAACATAAATATTTTTTTAAAAAAGAAGGACTTTGCTTAACCCCTTGTCGTTATTTACATCGACAATTGTGAAATTTTTTTGTGGTCAGTTCTTTAAAAATAATACTATTGACAAAAGAAGAGATTGAGAAAAAGGTTTTAGATGTATTCATTGACTTTTAGTCCTAAAAAAGGAACAACAATAATGATTGTAGAATATGTGAGGAGAGAAATGGAGTTGAGACCAATGCTAGATTTAAATAATACATTATTAAGTGCGTTAGGAATAGAAATGATTACGATAGAAAAAGATTATGTGAAAGCGACAATGCCTGTAGATGAACGAACGGTACAACCTTTTGGTATCCTTCATGGCGGAGCATCGGTTGCGTTAGCAGAGTCGGTTGCAAGCATCGGTGCATTTGCAAATATTGACCCTGAAAAGCAAATTTGCGTAGGATTAGAGATTAACGCCAATCATATTAAGTCAGCAAGAGAAGGCTTTGTGACCGCGATTGGAAAACCAATTCATAGCGGAAAAACAACAATGGTATGGGAAATTAAGATTCATGATGAAAAGGAAAATTTAATCTGTATTTCTCGCTGTACCATTGCCATCGTTGATAAGAAAGGGTAATAAAAAAGGAAGATACGGTTGAGTATCTTCCTTTTTTACAGAGTAAGAAAGTATAAAAATCTGTCCTTATTCGGATGGTGCTTTCATCGTTGTCTAGCTCCAGCGCCCAGTAACTCGTAAGTTTTTCGACGCCCAGGAAGTGCTAGCATCATCGTTGTCCACAGGACGTGGACGTCTTTAGATGATGTTCCATTTCTCTATGATAAGTCAACATCGAAGCCTGCGGCTATTCGTGTTTCCTTTATCTCATACGGAGTACTCAAGCCCCTTCGTTGCTAAACGGGCGCATGCGCCTTTCTTATAATCAGTTCACTTTTTTTGATAACAGTACAAATAGTAATGTGATAAGAGGCGAGATGTAAAGAAAGATAGCGTATGGTAAATAATCTACTACGCTCACTCCTAGAGTTGAAGAAAGAAACGCACCACTCACGCCCCAAGGAATAAGGGGATTGATCAGTGTTCCTGCATCTTCTAAAGAACGTGATAAATCTTTCCTTGATAGTTTTAAATCGTCATATAGCTTTTCAAACGACTGTCCAGGAATTAAGATCGACAAGTATTGTTCTCCTGTAACAAGGTTAATTCCCAATGATGATAACATAGTTGAAGTAATCGCTCTACTTCTCGTCTTTATCCCTTTCTTCATTCCATTTAACAGGGCATCAATAATGCCTACCTTTTGCAATAAACCTCCTAAGGCAAAAGCGATTAAGATTAAAGAAATTGACCACATCATCGGTTGGAGTCCGCCTTTGTTTAACATAGAATTCACTTGTTCAAATTCAAAACTAAAGGAAGGTCCACTTTGGATTGCTGCAAACCATTCGGTCAATGTAGTATCTTGAATGAAAAGAGCGATAACCATCGAAAGTAGAATTCCAGCTACGAACGTAGGAATTACCGGGTATCGATAAATGGCGAGACCAATGACTAACAGAGGAGGTAAGATTGTGATCCAATGAATAGTCATTCCTTCTAGTAAGGTTTGTTTCATTGTTGAAATGGTTTCACTAGTACCAATATCAACAGAGTGAAAGGTTGATAAAATATAAAAGAATATAAAGGTTATGACAATAGCTGGAATGGTTGTTTTTAGCATATGTTTTATATGATCAAAAATATTGACTGAAGCAACGGCTGATGCAAAATTCGTTGTATCAGACATGGGTGACATCTTGTCTCCAAAAACACTCCGCATATAATTGCACCGGCTGCATACTCTAATGGGATTCCTGCGATTTGCATAGTACCAATTAATGCTACACCTACTGTACTGACAGTTGTAAACGTACTACCAATCAAAGTAGAGATAAGTAAACAACATAATAGAGAGCTAACGAGTAAGTATTCTGGTCGAATAATCGTTAAAGCCCACACAGTTATTGTTGGGATGGTTCCGCTCATCATCCATGCGGCAATTAACATCCCGATTAAAGCAAAGATGATAACGGGTTTCGCACTTCCATGTAAACCTTTTAAAATTCCTTCCTCTAAATCATTCCACTTAATCCCCTTTATTCTCGAAAGAAAAGCAATCAATACAATTGAAATTAATAAGGGAATATGAGGATGAGCCTCTAAATAGAATAAACTAACAAAAATAATGATAAATAGGGCAATAATAGCGGCAATGGATTGAGAAAATGTCCATTCTTTTTTTAACATAATCATTCTCCTTTCTTACTTAAACGCTTTTTAGCTTTTATGCACAAAAGCATAAAAATATTCTACTCGTCTTTATATAGGCCTGTCAATAAAATTCTATGAAACTATTTTCTTTTTTAATCGTATATAATTAAAGAAATGGGAAATCCATTTGAAAGGAACGATTACATTGGCGAAACTGAATTATGTTTTATTAATAGCAGCGATTATTTTCCAAGTCATTGGCTATGTTACGATCGGCTTTCATGTATTCTTTGGATTTGGCATGCTAGGTATTTCGTTTTTATTGTTTTTGTTCTTATTTATATTAATGATTGTTGAAAGACTAAAGGAAAAAGAGGAGGACGATGAAAATGATTATCGTGACTACTGATTTTGTAACTGGAAAAGAAATAAAAGAGGTTAAAGGGTTTGTTCGAGGGAGTACGGTTCAATCAAAGAACGTAGGTAGAGACATAATGGCTAGTTTAAAAACCATTGTTGGTGGAGAGATTAAAGAATATACAGCCATGTTGGAAGAGGCACGTCAAAAGGCAATCGGTCGTATGGTTGAAGATGCGAAAGAAAAGGGTGCGAATGCCATTATTTGTATGAGATTAGAGACATCTGCGGTTATGACAAATGCCTCTGAAATCATCGCATATGGAACAGCTGTTTATGTCGAGTAAAGAAAGGGAGGGTCAAACATGATCTGGCTTCTATTTTTAGTTCCAATAGGCATCCTTTTTATCATAGCTCTTTTTATTGATTACAGGAACAAAGGGGAAAAGCAGGACATGGAAAGATTTTCAAACGTTGAAGGGAAACAACCGATAGAAGTTTCTCATGAACATGATCAACAGCAACCCTTTTTGTGAGATAAAGAGAAGAATAATGGAAAAAGTAATTGACAAATAAAAGGGTTGGGTGTAGTATTACAAGGTATTAAACAGAATTTTTTGGAAGGAGTGACGAAAATGATTTTACTAGCTGGAAAACAAAACAATCAAAATCAAATATATTTTCGTGACCGCTCCTTAATTACGGTATAATTTCTTTTATAGTCAAATAATTATAGGCATAGGTCACACATTTTAACAGGTGATGTATGTCTTTTTCTATTTAGTAGAGCATTCCATAACAGCTGTGGTGTGCTCTTTTTTGTTAGTTGATTAAAGGGAAATTCCCCTTTTTCAAAATAAAGAGTAAAAAATAAAGGAGAGAATATGGATGCTTAAAAACAATGAAATCAAAGAAATTCCGAATCAGGATTTTGAAAACGGCTAGTGAGATAAAAACAAAATAGAAAGGTTGGATTCATTTGTTTTCAGTTTTAGGGAAATTAATGTGGTTTTTTAAAGATGAATGGAAACGGTATACGATAGCTATTTCATTATTATTAGTTACGAATATCTTGGAGGTGTTGCCTCCTAAATTGTTAGGGAACGTCATTGATGATATTGCCATTGGTCAAATGACGCTATCTTCCTTAATTCAAGCTGTTGTGGCTTTGTTATCGATCACAATTGTGACGTATATTATGGTTTATTTTTGGATGTATCAACTTTTCGGAGGTTCTCATTCAATCGAAAAGATCTTACGTTCTAAATTGATGGGTCAGTTTTTAAAAATGACGCCTTCGTTTTTCGAGAAAAATCGAACAGGCGATTTAATGGCTAGAGCCACAAACGATTTAAAGGCAATCAGTTTAACCGTTGGTTTTGGTATTTTAACGTTTGTGGATTCAAGTATGTATATGTTAACGATTTTGTTAACGATGGCTATTTGGATAAATTGGAAATTAACTTTGGTAGCTATTTTGCCCTTACCTTTTATGGCAATTCTTATTAGTGTTTACGGTAAAAGGATACATGAACGCTTTACAAGTGCACAAGATGCGTTTGGCGAATTGAATGACCAAGTGCTGGAATCTGTATCAGGTGTAAGAGTTGTCCGTGCTTATGTGCAAGAGAAAGCGGATATTAAACGTTTTGCAGATAAAACAGAAGAGGTTTATCAAAAGAATGTATCCGTTGCGAAAATCGATGCGTTATTCGAGCCCACGATTAAATTGCTTGTTGGATTAAGCTATTTGTTAGGTCTAGGGTTTGGCGCGTATTTAGTCTTTCATAACGAGCTCACTTTAGGCGAACTTATTGCGTTTAATATTTATTTAGGTATGTTTATTTGGCCGATGTTTGCGATAGGTGAGCTGATAAATGTGATGCAAAGAGGAAATGCCTCACTTGATCGAGTGATGCAAACGTTAGATTATCAGCCTGATGTAAAAGATGGAGAGGAAATAGTCCAGGTAGAAAAAATAACGGATATTACGTTTAAAGATGTGACGTTCCAGTATCCTTTATCCAACCTTGCTAATATTAAACATATTGATTTATCCATTAAACAAGGGCAAACAGTTGGAATTGTCGGAAAAACAGGTAGTGGAAAAACAACAATTATTAAACAGTTGTTGAGGCAATATCCAAAAGGGGAAGGGCAAATATTGATTTCGGGAGTACCGATTGAAAAGATCAGCTTAGAAACATTACAGTCCCGGATTGGTTATGTTCCTCAAGATCACGTCTTGTTTTCTAGATCGATTCGAGAAAATATTTTGCTAGGTAAAGTTGAGGCGACAGAAGAAGAATTATCAAGAGCAATTCGGTTAGCTTATTTTGAAAATGATCTTAATAACCTTCCACAAGGGTTAGATACTCTTGTTGGAGAAAAAGGGGTTGCATTATCGGGTGGACAAAAGCAACGTGTGTCCATTGCTAGAGCTTTACTTATCGATCCGGAAGTCTTAATTTTAGATGATTCATTGTCTGCAGTGGATGCTAAAACAGAGACAGCCATTATTGAAAATATTCGTACAGAACGAGCGGGTAAGACGACATTGATTGTTACTCATCGACTTTCTGCTGTTGAACATGCCGATTGGATTATTGTGATGGAAGATGGAGCGATCGTTCAAGAAGGAATACATGAAGACTTGAAAGGTCGTAAAGGATGGTATAAAGAACAATGTGATCGTCAAAAAATGGAGGATCAGAATGAAGGGAGGGTCCTTGTATGATTAAGAATAACCGCTTATTGCAATATGCTTTACATTATAAAAAGACCCTTTTTCTTGCCCTTTTTATGCTAGTCATAGCGGTAAGCGCTGAGTTGACAGGTCCATTTATCGCGAAGACCATTATTGATGATCATATATTAGGAATTGAAAAAAGCTGGTATCAGACTGAAGAAAGAGAGGATGCCGTTCTTTATGAAAACGAATGGTATGTAAGAGAGGATCGTCTTCTTGAGGATGAAAAGAATCGTGCTGATGAAGTAAGGATCCTCCAAGTCGATCGAACGTATTACTTTATTCCAGAGTCAATTTCATTTGATGGCGACCGAAGTTATTCATCAGGAGAGTTGACCATTAAAAATGGTGATCAAGAACAGACGTATCAAGCAGAAAAACTTTCCGTTGATCAGTTATTAACCTTTTATGAGCCTGAAGTAGATGGATTAATTCAATTAATGGTTCTTTATTTTGTTTTATTAGTCATCGCTTCTTTTTTACATTACGGTCAAGGTTATTATTTACAAGTGACTTCCAATCGAATTATCCAAAGAATGCGCGGCGACGTTTTTAGTCATATTCAAACGTTGCCGATCTCGTATTTTGATAATTTGCCTGCTGGTAAAATCGTTTCGAGAATCACCAATGATACAGAAGCGATACGAGAATTATATGTGAAAGTATTAGCGACCTTTGTTAGTAGTATTATTTATATGACTGGAATATACGTCGGGCTCTTTCTACTAAATGTACAATTAGCGCTGATTTGTTTAGGGTTAGTTCCTATTTTATTTATATGGTTTCGTGTTTATCGCAAATTTGCTACGGATTACAATCAACGAATTCGTTCGCTTGTAAGTGATATTAATGCGATGATTAATGAGTCCATTCAAGGGATGCCCATTATTCGCGCCTTCAACCGTCAAAAGGTGGCGACTAAAGAATTTGAACAAGTAAATGAAGAGCATTTTACTTATCAAAATAAAATGCTAAATTTAAATTCTCTATTGTCACATAATCTTGTTGGCTTCTTTCGAAATGTTGCGTTTGTGACCTTGATTTGGTTTTTTGGACGTCAATATTTATCAGGAATTGAGATGATTTCAATTGGGGTCATTTATGCGTTTGTTGATTATTTGTCTCGTTTATTTCAACCAATTGCTGGTATGGTAAACCAACTAGCGCAACTTGAGCAGGCACGAGTAGCATCCCAGCGGGTGTTTGAATTGTTGGATAAAGAGGGAATCCCTCTCAATACGAAAGAGGTTCCAAAGTACAAAGGGGACGTCCGTTTTGAACATGTGTCCTTTGCTTATAAAGAAGATGAGTATGTGTTAAAAGATATCGATTTTGAAGCGAAAAAAGGGGAAACCATCGCCTTAGTTGGCCATACCGGTTCAGGAAAAAGCTCAATTATCAACCTTTTATTTCGTTTTTACGATATCATAGAAGGTGATATTAAAATTGATGGAAAGAGTATTAAAGAACTCTCTCGCCAACAGCTTCGTTCAAATATGGGGATTGTTTTACAAGATCCGTTTTTATTCACAGGAACCATCGCGTCAAATGTGAGTTTAGATAAAGAAGAAATCACCCGAGAAACCGTTGAAAAAGCCTTAAAAGATGTTGGTGCAGACAAAATTCTGAAAGATTTACCAAACGGTATGGATGAACCTGTCGTCGAAAAAGGCAGCACGTTATCATCTGGTCAAAGGCAGCTTATCTCTTTTGCTCGTGCTTTAGCCTTTGATCCAACGATTTTAATTCTCGATGAAGCGACAGCCAACATAGATTCTGAAACGGAAGCCTTAATCCAAGAGGCTTTAGAAGTAGTGAAGAAAGGAAGAACGACATTCGTGATTGCCCATCGCCTTTCAACGATTAAAGAAGCCGATCAAATTTTAGTGTTAGATCAAGGACGAATTGTTGAAAGAGGGAACCATGAGCAGTTGTTGGCTTTAAAAGGGAAGTATTATCAGATGTATCAATTACAACTAAATAGAAGTGCATAGAATGAAAGTATATAGCCTAGGATAAATCATTGTCCTAGGTTATTTTTATATGAATATTTATGGATAATAGGCACAATGAAAAAATATTGCAATAAAATGTCGAACAATATTTATTGAAAATTTAAAAAACACCTTTGACTTAATTTTTTCTAGTTGGTATTATTTCTCTATAGGTAGGTTCGTTAAATAGAACAATAGTGTACATTATATAGTTTATTAGGAGGTTTTGATGAGTGCAATTATAGGACTTTATGATCTAGCTAAAAACCCTGTTTCGGATGAACTTATTGATAAGATGATTAACCCTTTAAGAAAGTTTCCACTAGATGACATAGGTGTTACGAAAAGTGAATATTTATTTTTTGGAAACTGGGCTCAATGGATCACACCAGAACAAAGAAATGAGCCCATGCCATTCTATGACTCTGAAAGGAAGCTTCTAATTACCGCAGATGCAATTATAGATAATCGAGTAGAGCTTTTCGAAAGACTTCAAATACCTATAAGCTATCAATCGAGCATACCTGATAGTCAATTAATTCTTCTTGCCTATGAAAAATGGGGAGAAGATTCCCCAAAATATCTACTAGGTGATTTCGCTTATATGATATGGGACGAAAAAGCTGAAAAAATGTTTGGTGCAAGAGATTTTTCAGGCGGTAGAACATTCTATTATGCAAATGTTAAAGGCATATTTAGCTTCTCTACAATTATAAACCCTATTTTATCATTACCGCATATTGAGAATGACCTAAATGAACAATGGCTAGCTCAGTTTCTTGTTATTGCTGGGATGGTAGATGTAGCAGACACAACTTTAACTCCTTACAAATATATCAACCAACTTCCCCCATTTCATTCTATTACAGTAACTCGAGAGAAAACAACGGTTAAAGCCTATGGATTGTTGAACCACTCAAATAAATTAAAGTATAAAACTTCCAAAGAATATATTGAACATTTCCAACATACTTTTCAATTAGCGATAGATTCTCGACTTCGAACATTTAAAAAAGTAGGATCTCAACTCAGTGGGGGATTAGATTCTGGTGCTATAGTAGGATTTGCGGGTAAAAAGTTAAAGAATGAGAGTAAACCCCTTCATACACTAAGTTATGTACCTCTAAGTAGTTTTAAGGATTATACTGCCAAAGATTTTTTAGCCGATGAATCCCCGTTTATGAAGAAAACGGTTCATTTTGTAAAGAATATAAACGATTATTATTATGATTTTGAAGGAAGAGACTCATTTTCGGAAATCGATTCTTTTTTAGAAATTTTAGAAATGCCCTATAAATTTTTTGAAAATTCTTTCTGGCTGAAAGGAATGTTCGAAAAGGCTAAAGAGCATGAAATCGGAATCTTATTAAATGGAGGTAGAGGAAACTTATCAATCTCCTGGGGATCAGCCCTTCATTATTACGCCAAGTTATTGAAAAATTTAAGATGGATCCAACTAGCCAAAGAGTTACATATGTATAGTCTAAATGCAGGTGGGCCTAGATTTAGATTACTACCATATTTAATTAATCTAAATGTGCCATTTTTATTTAAGGAAAAAGAAAGTTATGAAAAGCCATGTTTAATTAATGAAAATTTAGCTTTAAAAACTTCTGTTTTTGAAAAACTTGCAACATTTGGTATAGGTAAAGAGGGTTGGTTTTCATCCAATAATATTTATTTACAAAGGTATCAACATTTTAATGATTTGTTTCATTGGAATGCTAGCAATACTTTAGCTACTAAATTGTCATTAGTTTATGGATTATGGAAGAGGGATCCAACGAATGATTTAAGAGTCATTAAATTTTGTCTTTCTGTACCAGAAGACCAATATGTTGGAGATGGGTTGGATCGAAAATTAATTCGTGAAGCAACTAAAGGTTATTTACCAGATGAAGTTCGTCTTAATCAAAAAGTTCGAGGTGTTCAAGGTGTTGATTGGATAGATCGGATAGGTGAAAAATGGAGTTTAATTACAAAAGAAATGAACCAATTACTAGAAGATGAACAGCTTTTTCATTATATTGATAAAACGGTATTGGAAAATATCATCAAAGTTGTAAGAGATCAAGGATTTGATCCAAAAAGAGCAGGAGATGGTAACTACAAGTCCTTAATGCATGCCATTATTATTCAACGTTTCCTTCAACAATACACTTAAAGGTTATTTCTTGTTTTTTACAGAGTAAGAAAGTATATAAATAGGTCCTTATTTGGATGGTGCTTTTATTTTTGTCTAGCTCCAGCGCCCAGCGACTGGTGAAGCTTTCGACGCACAGGAAGTGCTAGCATCAACGTTGCCCACAGGACGTGGGCGTCTTTAGTTGATGTTCCATGTCTCTACGATAAGTCAACATCGAAGCCTACGGCTTTTCGTGTTTCCTTTATCTCATGCGGCGATGAACAGGAGGTTCTAGCGTCAACGTTAGTCACAGGACGTGACTGTACTTAGTTGACGTTCCTTTGCACCTGCGTCGCTAGACGGGCGCTTGCGCTTTTCTTATTAAAAAATAAATATTTTGAAAGGAGGTGGAATAATTGAAGAAAACTTGGCATGCTCCTAAATTAGAAATTCTTAGTGTGGAAAAAACGATGGCTTCTACTACAGATGGTCCTCTTACAGATGAAGCGTATGTTCCTGGACAAAATGCGCCTGAGAAATGCTATAAAAGGTTTACTAGCTAACTATCTTTTCTATGTATTTATTAAAGAGAGCGATAATTCTATATTCTTGGACTTTTTTGCAGTAGTGTTGTAAAGAAGAAACGAGTAACAGGTGAATTTTCTTGGCTCGTTTCTTCTATCTATAATATTTGAATTTATGAAACTCTTGAGATTTTTTATAGATAGAATTATTCAAAAATTCATAAGCATCAACGTTAGTTTATGCAAAGTTGATGTCCCTTGTTATTTTGTGACGAGTATATCTTTGCTCCTCTTGGTTTTTATTCCTGTTCTTTAAATATGTTTTTATAGAAATTAGGGTGATTGTTAATGGGAAACTTAATAAAAAAACAGTATCAATATAGAGCATTTGGAATGAACATTAACAGTGAAATGTGTTTCCCTGAATTAATTTCATCGTTCCATGAAAATCAAGAAAAAGATATTAGCATTGTTAAGGATCCTAATTTGGTAGAACAAGACGATGTTAAATGCAATCCTTTTTACCATGCTGTAGAAAATAGGACAGTCTCTTTCTATGTTCCAGAAATAGCCTATTTTCAAGTTAGTAATGGTAGAGAGATTAGATGGAAACCATATAGTGAGACCAATAATGATGTGGTTAAACTATTCTTGTTAGGAACCTGTATGGGGATTATTTTAATGCATCATAAAATCATTCCTCTTCATGGTAGTGCAGTTGAAATCAATGGCGAAGTTCTCGCTGTAGTAGGAGATCAAGGAGCTGGAAAATCTACTACAGTTGCACAATTAATAAAAATGGGTTGCAAAATCGTAAGTGATGATATTATCCCAGTAAAAATAATCGGGAACAAACCTTATATTACTCCAACATATCCACAACAAAAACTATGGGAGGACAGCCTCATATATATTGGAAGGGAAGTTGAAGAGTTTCAACCTATTTATGGGAGAGAAAGAAAATATAATGTTCCGGTGAGAGAACACTTTATAAAAGATACTCTTCCATTGAAAATGATTTTTGAGTTAACGAAAGATGAAGTGAATGATATTGAGACACAAACTATATCTCCATTACCAAGTTTAAATATACTATTTAAACATACTTACAGAAATTTTTTAATTAAGAGACTTAATCTAATGGAATACCACTTTCACGTAAGTTCATTGATTTTTAATAATGTAAAAATGTACAGAATCATTCGTCCTGAAAATGAATCCACAAGAACAGAGATTGCAAAACAAATAATTCAAAACTGGGAATGGAGGGCTAACAATGAGTGATCCTTCTAAAATTAGTATTGATGATTACGTATCACAAATAGAAGGAAATTTAGTAAGTGATATGGATGGAGAGAAGGTAATGTTGAACATTGATAATGGGAAATATTATAATATGGGGACTGTAGGTGGATATATTTGGATTCTTATGGATAACCCTATAATGGTGACAAAAATAATAGCTCAGTTGATAGAGGAATATAATGTGGAGAGAGAAGAATGCGAGAAAGAGGTTTTAGCTTTTTTAAATCATTTGTTAAAAGAATCACTAATTTATAAATCTAAACAAGCAAGTATTCAAGTGTAATAAAAATGAAACGATGTTTTCGATTGTTGTCTCTCTTCATTTTTTCTAAGAAAGAAGCAAAGTATCTTTGGTTCGAAACGATCTGTTGTTTGGCATATGCAAGGGTACTTAAAAATATCCCTTTTTCTAGAGTTGTTTGTAAATATGAGATGAAGAATCAAGAAAGTTCACATAATCAAGATTATGACTACAGAATAGTTAGACAGGTTTCCCAATCTATTCATACCATAAGTAAGTATTGTTTTTGGGAGACAGAATGTCTAGTAAAAGCTTTGGCTGCTATGAACATGCTGAAAAGAAGAAAGATAGAAAGTACATTATATTTAGGAACGGGGAAGGAGATGTCAGGTAAACTAATTGCTCACGCATGGTTGAGAAGTGGACAGTACTATGTCACAGGAATAGAAGAGAAGGAGAATTTCACTGTAGTAAAAACGCTTAGTTATATAGTTGACGCAGAAAAAAGCAGAGGAGATCATAAATGTTCAATCTAGACAGATTTAGTTTTAGTCCTTCTAATGAACTTGAATTAATACTTTTTATGGTTAATAAACAGATATTCTCGAGTGAAGATATATCAAAAGATATTGATTGGGATCATTTTATAGAATTAACACTTCATCACCGTCTGTATCCTGTACTTTATAAAGTAGTTAAGCAGAAAAAAGAATATTTTCCAAATAGTGTATATGACGCTTTAGGAGAAGTATTTTTAGAGAATACAATGTTAATGTTAAAGTATTCTGCAGAACTTCACCGAATGAATGAGGTTTTTATAAAAAAACAAATCCCCCTTTTAGTATTAAAAGGTCCATACTTAGGGACGGATTTATATGGAGAACTCTCTTTAAGAACGTGTAATGACTTAGACATACTTGTCCCAATGGCTAGATTATCAGAAGTAGAAAATACTTTAAATAACATGGGATATATAAAAGAAGAGTATATAGAAACGGTATTAAACGATTGGAAATGGAGACACCATCACTTTGTTTATATTCATCCTGAAAAATTAGTGAAAGTTGAAGTTCATTGGCGACTTCATCCTGGTCCAGGAAAGGAACCATCTTTCCAGCAACTTTGGGAAAGGAAGAGAGAAGTCATAGTTTCGAACTATTCATTTAAATGTCTAAGTAAAGAAGACTTATTTGTTTTTTTAGTCGTTCATGGTGCGAGACATGGATGGTCAAGATTAAGGTGGCTGTTAGATATTCACCAGCTAACTCATGGTAATTTGAGATGGAATAAGGTTCAGATAATTTTAAAAAAGTATCAATATCAACATTTAGCAGGACAAGCACTTCTATTATCACATTCCATTTTTAACACTCCTATGCTAAAAGAGTTTGAACCTTGGATTAAAATGAACAAGGCACAACTACTGGAAAATAAAACATATTTCTACATTGAAAGAGTGGTTAATTTACATTCTGAACCTCTACCTCCTGAAATCTCTAACTATCATAAACATTATGTTTTTAAACTAAAAACGACACGTCAACAGTTATTATATATCTTTAGTTGTTTATTCCCTTTTCCAAGAGATGTAAAAACGTTCCCTTTGCCAAAACAGCTCCATATATTGTACTTTTTACTTCGTCCTTTTTTAGTGGTGTTTAGAAAAGCGAAAGAAAAAGTATCCGTGTAGGAGAGAAGGTATGAAAAATATTCTCTACTTTATTAAAAAAATTTATCAATTTACAGGTAATATTCTTATATTCAATATTATATTTTTATTTATTATTAGTTTATTTGAAGGAATGGGAATGTTTTTGTTAATCCCATTAATTAGTAGTTTAGATATTGTTGAGTTTAGTGGAAGCAATGAACCTTTACTCAATTGGTTTAAAAATTTATTTAGCTTTATTCATGAAGATTATAGGTTAGGATTTATTTTATTCGTATTTCTTCTAATTATGATTGGACAAGGGTATTTTCAACGTAGTCAAATGGTTTTAGGGATAAAAATTCAACAAGCTTTCTTAAGACATTTAAAAGAAAGCTTATATAAACATATATGGGAATCAAACTGGGCATTTTTCATAAAGAAAAGAAAATCAGAACTTATTCATGTGATGACAGCTGAAATAAATAGAGTAAGTACAGGTGTTAGTACTTTTTTTCAATTGATCTCTACATTTATTTTTACATTAGTTCAATTTTCTATTTCTTTTTGGTTATCATGGCAATTGACTAGTGCCGTTTTAATATTAGGATTCATACTCTTGTTCAGTTCTAGAGTTTTTATTAAACAATCGTCTTCATTAGGAAAAGAAACAATTGAATTACATCAAGAGATCCTCTCCGGAGTAATGGATCAATTGAATGGAATAAAAGAAGTAAAGAGTAATAGGATAGAAAATGACTGTTTGGATTGGTTCCAAACCACAAACGAAAAAGTAGAGAATAACATAGTGAAAATGGCAAAAGTAAATGCAACATCTCAATTGCTTTATAAAATTCTGTTAGCTTTTCTGGTATCTGTATTTCTATATGTATCTATTAATATGTATCAATCTAATTTAGCTGAACTTATCTTAATTATGATTATCTTTTCAAGGTTGTGGCCGAGATTCAGTGGAATACAATCAAAACTTGAGCAACTTGCTTCAGTTTCTCCATCATTTAGAGTGTTAATTAACATTCAAAACGAATGTGAGAGACATAAAGAACTAACCTTTATGGAAGAAAATAATCAACAAAATCCAATTGAAATTAATGAAGAGTTATCTTGTAAACAAGTTTCCTTTCGATATGAAAAAGGTTCAAAATATGCTGTCAAAGATGTCTCTATTACAATTCCTGTACACAGTATGACCGCGATTGTGGGACCGTCTGGTGCCGGGAAAAGTACATTGATTGATATTTTGATGGGGCTTAACAATCCAGAGTCAGGAGAGGTATTAATTGATGGGGTGCCGTTATCTACTGATGAAAAAGTTATTTTAAGAGATAAAATATCTTATGTTCCACAAGAACCGTTTTTATTTAGTGGCAGTATTAGGGAAAATCTAGTTATGATGAGAAAAGGTGCAACGGATGAGGAGCTATGGAATGCACTTCACTTTTCAGCTGCAGATACATTTGTTAAGGATTTACCTGAAGGATTAGATACAATGCTAGGTGATCGTGGAATTCGTTTGTCGGGAGGAGAACGCCAACGAATTGTTCTTGCAAGGGCTATTTTAAGATCGCCATCAATCTTAATTTTAGATGAGGCTACAAGTTCTTTAGATACAGAAAATGAGAGGAAAATAAAGAATTCTCTTGATCAATTACGAGGAAAAATGACTGTTATCGTCATTGCTCACCGCTTATCAACTATAGAAAACGCTGATCAAGTAGTTGTATTAGAAGATGGACAAGTAACTCAAAAAGGAAGATACAATCAATTAGCCAAAAAAGAGAAAGGAACGTTTCAAAGGTTAATTGCAAGTCAAGTAAATTAAATTTAAAGTAAATATTATGAATATTATCAAAAATATGTTGATTAGGTTGCTTTAAAGGGATAAAATAATAATAAAATATTGATTAATCAAATCTATATCCTTTAAAAACGATGTTTCATAATGAACTTTGATAAAGATGGTGAAAAAATGAATGAATCTCGATCTTCGAATGAGAAAGGTCTACCAGTGGTTAAAGATATTAATTTAATCGAATTATGCAAACTAATCTTTAATAAATGGTGGATTATGCTAATTATCACTTTTACGGCATCGATTTTAGGTTATTTTTATAATCAATATAACTATACACCTTTATATTCTGCATCCTCCAGATTAATTATTGGAGCAACAGAAGAACAAATGAAAACAATCACAGTGTTAATAACAGATCCAGTTATCATGGAAAAAGTTAGTAGGGAATTAGACCTTAATGTATCACCTGAGTCGTTGGCAAATCAAGTCTCCGTAGAAGTCATAAGTAATTCTCAAGTAGTTAAAATATACAGTACACAACTAGATTACAATTCAGCAGTTGATATTGCGAATACAACAGCCAAAGTCTTCATTGAAGAAATCCCAGGACTAATGGGTTTTAGTGATATACGTTTGTTAGGTTTAGCTGAGTATTCGGATTATCCAGTTCCAGTGAATCAGAGAGGTTCTCAACTAATTATATTAGGTTTTGCAATGGGCTTGATGATCAGTATTGGATTTATATTACTTTTAGATGCATTAAAAGATGTGTTTAGATCTAAAAATGCAGTTGAAGAAATTTTGGAAATTCCAGTTATAGGTGAAATTCCTAAGTTTAATAGAAAAAACTTAAAAAAGAATGTCAGAAAACCCGAGAACCAGTACGAAGGAGAATTATATGATTCGAATGTTAAAACGAAAATCAAATAAACATAAAACAAAAAATATTATTACACAATCAATTCCGGAGTCATTAGTATCGGAACAATTTAGAAAGTTGAGAACTAATTTTTATTTTATGGTTAAGGATTTTCAAAACCCTACATTACTATTCACTTCTTCAAAACAAAAGGAGGGAAAATCTAGTACTCTTGCTAATTTAGCTTACTCACTTGTTAATGATCGCGAGAAGGTGGTGATTATTGATGCGAATTTAAGAAACCCATCCCAACATCTCTTTTTTAAACTCCCTAATACTGTTGGATTAAGTTCAATCTTGTCTAGTAAAAGAACGTTAGAAGAGACTGTTTCCTACACGGGGATTAGTAATCTATATGTATTGACAAGTGGACCCAGTTTATTAAATCCTGCTGAACTATTAGGTTTAGATTCAATGAATTACTTAATTGAAGAGGCAAAAAGTAAGTTTGATTATGTTCTAATTGATTCTCCTTCAATCTTGGAAGCTACAGATAGTAACATACTTGCTAGCTTATGTGATGGTGTTATCCTTGTCATACATTCAAAAGCTAATCAACATGAAGTCTTGGAATCGAAAAGAATATTAACCTTCGGTCATGCACGTTTTTTAGGAGCAATAATGAATGAAATGTAGTTTTTTGTCCTTTCTTGTTCTTTATTAAGAACAATTTATCAAAAAATTATTGAACATAAATAACTATGTTTTTAAATAAAAGTTGGTAATGTCTTCTATACCGTTATCAGTGAAGGCACTCGGTGATGCTGTGGGTTCATTAATTGTACCTTAGACGCCTGTCGTCAATAGTGTTACGTGAGGTGGGGTTAAATGCCCCTAAAATAATATGCTTCTTCCCTACTTTTTAAACACGCACTTAAATTGTGATGTATGTGCTCAACTCGAAACATCTGAAACCAATTGATCTTCTTCCTTACAGAGCTTGTTCTTTAACTTGTAACAGGGGGAGAATAATGAGCGAGAATGTGAACTCATTCCCTTGTCCGTCTTTAAATATCCTAAATGATCACTCTAAATGGCGAAAAGCCAATAAAATATGAGTAAAAAGGAGTTAACTCCATGACATACCTTCCTATTCATAATACTCCAAAAAATAATTCTTCAACATTTCTCTTTATTAATATTTCATTCCTTTTGA
The DNA here is from genome assembly GCF_020524035.2 of Bacillus carboniphilus. NCBI lineage: Bacteria > Bacillati > Bacillota > Bacilli > Caryophanales > Bacillaceae > Bacillus > Bacillus carboniphilus. The sequence goes on from NZ_CP129013.1 coordinate 108,415, forward strand.
TATTAAGAAGGAGGGGAGCCTATAAGTAATGACTTACCGTCAAAGATTTTCATTGTTTATAGTTATTGATACTTTAATAGTACTAACAGCTATTTTTATTAGCAGAGTACTGGTTGATGGAACTTTACAAGTGTTTTCTGCACCTTTCATGTTATTCTCAGCAATTATCTTGACTTGTCATCATTTTTTTTCATTAGTGTTTAATTTATATAAAAAATATTGGATGTACGCAAGTATTGGAGAATTGTTCACTATATTAAAAGTAGTGACAATGACCATTTTAGTATCGTTTATTTTTCAAGTGTTCATTTTTGAGGAAACCTTTTATCGTTTAATGTTCGTTACATGGTTACTCCATTTGTTATTCATAGGGGGATCAAGGTTTTGCTGGAGGGTTTATAAAGATACATTTAACGAAAATGTGGAAAGTAGGAAACGTACGTTAATTGTTGGTGCTGGAGAAGCAGGAACGATGGTTGCAAGACAGTTGAAAAATAATCATGAAACAGAATTAGTACCAATTGGATTTGTAGATGACAGTGAAAAAAAGAGTAAGCTTGAAATTTTCGGTATACCAGTCTTAGGTAAGATTAATCAGATTTCAAGTATCGTTTATTCTCACGAAATAGATCATATTATAATTGCGATTCCTTCATTAAGAAGAAAAGAATTGCAGAAGATATTTTTGGAATGTTCTAAAACAAATGCTAACACAAATAATTCCAATGCTAGAAGATATTATGACCGGTAAGGTATCGGTAAATCAGTTTAGGGATGTTAAGGAAGAAGATTTATTAGGAAGAGAACCAGTGGAACTGGATCTTATTAGTATTTCAAATGAAATTGAAAATAAAGTTGTGCTAGTAACAGGAGCTGGAGGTTCTATAGGTTCGGAAATTTGTAAACAACTTTGTAAATTCAAGCCTAGTAAACTTATTTTATTAGGTCATGGAGAGAACAGTATTTATGATATCCATATTAAATTGCAGAATATAAGTGAGAATAGTGGTATTGAATTAGTGACTGAAATAGCTGAAATTCAAGACGAAATGAGAATGATGAGTGTCATGGAAGAATATAAACCAGACGTGGTCTATCATGCTGCCGCCCATAAACATGTCCCTCTTATGGAACAAAATCCATTTTCAGCTGTGAATAACAATATGGTGGGTACATTTAATGTAGCAAAAGCATCGAGTTTAAATAAAGTGAACACGTTTGTAATGATTTCTACTGATAAGGCAGTAAATCCGACCAATGTGATGGGATCTTCGAAAAGGTTAGCAGAAATGATTATTCAAAATATGAATAAAGAAAGTGAAACTAAATTTGTTGCTGTTAGGTTTGGAAATGTCCTTGGAAGCAGAGGAAGTGTGATTCCATTTTTTAAAAAACAAATTTCAAATGGCGGGCCAGTAACAGTTACTCATCCAGATATGGAACGCTACTTTATGACTATTCCAGAAGCATCTCGTCTTGTTATTCAAGCAGGTGCACTTGCTAAGGGTGGAGAGATCTATGTTCTTGATATGGGGGAGCCAGTTAAGATAGTTGATTTGGCAGAAAGTTTAATAAAACTATCTGGTCATACAATTGATGATATAGGAATTAAATTCACTGGCATTAGACCTGGAGAGAAATTATTTGAAGAATTACTTTGTAAAGATGAAATTCATGAAGAACAAATATATGAAAAAATATTTGTTGGGAAAACATCGGATTTATATGTGGATGAAATTAATGATCTTATGAATAATTATCACAAATTAGAAAAAGGGGCTTTAAAAAAGAGATTGTTATTTTTGGCTAATCATAAAATAGAGAAAGATACAATGCTAGTCCATTCGTAGATATAGGGGATGATAATCTTGACGAAAAAAATATTACTATGTGCAACTGTTGATTATCACTTCAAAGCTTTTCATATTCCATTAATAGAGTGGTTAAAAAAGAACGGATGGGAAATTCATGTCGCTGCAAATGGGGAAATAAGATTACCGTATGTCGACTATAGATATAGCCTCCCCTTTGTTAGAAATCCCATTCACTTATCAAATGCTAGAGTGTATAGGAGACTTAAAGAAATAATAGACAAAAATGAATACAATATTATACATTGTCATACCCCTGTAGGTGGATTATTAGCAAGGCTAGCTGCACGCAAATCTCGCCTCCAAAAAACGAGGGTTCTTTATACTGCTCATGGATTTCATTTTTGCAAGGGAGCTCCTCTGAAGAATTGGTTTTTATACTATCCGATTGAAAAGATTTTATCTACATGGACAGATGGCTTAATAACAATAAACAATGAGGATTATCAGTTTGCTAAATCGCACCGATTTCCAGCCAATAAGATTTTCCATGTACACGGTGTAGGTATAGATTTAAATAAGTTTAGCCCTATTTCAATAGATCAAAAGAAAGAGTATCGGAAAGCGTATGGATATAGTTTAAATGATTTTCTTATTTTCTATGGAGCTGAGTTTAATAAAAATAAAAACCAGCAGTTAATAATTAGAGCTTTAAATGAAATAAAGGAAATCGTACCGAATGTGAAACTTTTACTAGCAGGTGAAGGGAAACTTCAAAATGAATGTAAAGAGTTATCAAAAAAATTAAAGGTTGCTCATTTGGTTGATTTTTTAGGGTTTCGTAAAGATATTAATAAACTTCTTCAAATAAGTGATTGCACTGTAGCTTCAAGTAATAGAGAAGGTCTCCCTGTAAATGTTATGGAAGGCATGGCTACAGGTCTTCCGGTTATAGCTAAAGCAAATAGAGGTCATAACGAACTCGTTATCAATGATCAAAATGGCTGGGTGATTAACAACAAGGAAGAATTAGCGAATAAGTTGATAACCCTCATTCAAGATGAACAATTAGCTAAATTGTTAGGTAATAAAAGCCGGGAGCGAATTGAACAATTATATAGTATTGAGCATGTATTGAAGGAACAACAGCAAATTTATCATATATTCCAAACAGGTTTGGAGGAACAAGTATGGAGCGTCCAATAAGAGTTCTTCATGTTGTAGTGAATATGAATCGTGGAGGAGCAGAGACTCTTTTGATGAATTTGTACAGGAAAATTGATCATACAAAAATTCAATTTGATTTTCTGACCTGTAAGGAAGGGATTTTTGATGATGAAATAAAACAATTAGGAGGGATTGTTTATCGTATTCCTTATGTAACGGACGTAGGTCACTTTCTTTATATGAATGAACTTAAGTCATTTTTTAATATTCACGATGACTACAAAATTGTTCATGCCCATATGGATAAAATGAGTGGATTAGTTCTTAAAGTTGCTGCTAAAGCAGGGATTCCTCACAGAATTGCTCATAGTCATAATACTAAAAGTGAAGGTAATATCATCCATAAAGGATATAAATGGATTATTGGCCGTAACATTCCTTCCTATTCGACGAAATTTGTGGCTTGTTCCAAGGTGGCTGGTCAGTGGTTATTTAATAAGAAAAGTAGTAACATCCTTCTTTTAAGAAATGGAGTAAATAGTGAAGAATTTTATTTTTCAAAAGAAAAAAGGAATAAAATTAGGGATCTACTGAACATTTCTAAAGAACAATTTGTTGTAGGGCATATTGGTAGATTTAATATGCAAAAAAATCATCAATTCATATTGGATATATTTTCAGAAGTATTGAAAGAAATACCGAATGCTAAATTATTGTTAATTGGAGATGGTCCATTAAAGGATAAAATTAAATCAAGAGCGGTTGATTTAGATATCAATAATAGTATTATGTTTTTAGGAATTCGAGATGATGTAAATGAATTAATTTCTGCATTTGATTGTCTTTTATTTCCTTCTATTCATGAAGGACTTCCAGTGACTCTAATTGAAGCTCAAGCATCAGGTATACATTGTTTAGTATCAAATGTCATTACGAATGAAGTAGATATTGGTGCAGGCTTAATCTCGTATGAAAGTTTGAAATCATCACCAAAAGTATGGGCGAAAAAATTAATGAACCTTTCTGCGAGCGATGTAAATTGTGAGTTTTTTATTAAAGAAAATGGTTTTAATATTTCAGACACAGCTCAAAAGCTACAGGACATGTATATGCATATGGGGAAAAATTTCGCTTAGACTTTTTAGGAATATAATAGAAAGAAAGTGTTTCACAATTAAGAAAGACACTAAAAATTAGGAGAGAGAAACTTTGGAGCCAATGTTAACCATATTTACGCCTACGTTTAATCGGGCATATACACTTCAAAAGTGTTATGAAAGTCTAAAATACCAAACAAATAAAAATTTCATATGGCTAATAATTGACGATGGGTCGACTGATAATACTGAGAATTTGGTTGGGGAATGGATAAAAGAAGGAGAAATTTTAATCCAATATTATTACCAAGAGAATCAAGGAATGCATGGAGCTCATAATACTGCTTATGAATTAATTGATACTGAATTAAATGTTTGTATTGACTCAGATGATTATATGCCGTTAGATGCAGTAGAAAAAATAATTTCTTGCTGGAAAGAGAATAAAAGCGATCGTATAGCTGGTATTGTTGGCTTAGATGCAAAACCAACTGGGGAGATTATAGGTACGAAGCTTCCTGAAGAGTTAGAGTATTCTAAATTAATAGATTTATACAAAAAGTACAAGGTTAAAGGAGATAAAAAAATTGTCTATAGGACAGATCTTGTGAAAAATACACCAGATTATCCTATATTCCCAAATGAAAAATACTGTCCATTAATATACAAATACATTTTAATTGACCAAATCTGTCCGTTACTTTTGTTAAATGAAGTTTTGTGCCATGTTGAATATTTAGAGGATGGATCAAGTAAGAATATCATTCATCAGTATAAAAAAAATCCAAAAGGATTTTCTTTTTATCGAGTCATTGCAATGAAATATTCACCAACATTTAGGACTCAATTTAGAGAAGCGATACATTATGTATCAAGTAACTTTATGACTAGAAATCCACTTTTTATTAAGGAATCACCTAAGAAATTCACTACATTTTTGGCTATAATACCTGGTGCATTGCTCTATCTATATATTTCAAATACAAAAAAAGATACAGTAATGAAAAACTAGTTTCCTTTTTGAAAGTAGGTTTTAAAAAATGACAGTTCTATGGATTAATCTTGCCATAGTTTTTTTGTTTGCTTTTTTTTCTAGGGTATTCGCTATATCTTATGCGAATATACCTATTTTAATTGTTAAACCTCAAAAACTATTAATCATTGGAGCAGGGATATCATTAATTTTAGTATCTGGATTGAGATTAAATATTGGTGATACATTTTTTTATCGCCATGCTTATGAGTTGAAAGAAATGACTTGGGAAATGATTTTAAGTAATAAAGACATCGGTTTTGGAATACTTCAGATGGTATTACAACAATTCTCTATGGATGCTCAGTTGCTCATCTTTGTTACGGCTTTTATAACTAATGTGTTAATTATTATTGTCTTATATAAATATTCTAGAATGATAGAATTGAGTCTCTATACGTATATTACTGGAGGTCTTTTTCTTGTTTCTATGAATGGAATCAGACAATTTTTAGCTGCGGCTATTGCTTTTGCAGCTACAAAATATTTGATTGATGGTCATTTCTTTAAGTATACCTTGGTTATTTTATTTGCTTCTTTGTTTCATCAAAGTGTTCTTATTTTTATTCCAATTTATTTTATTTCTAGATTTAAAGCATGGTCACAAGCCACTATTGTATTGTTTATGGTTTCATTATTAATTGTCATAGGGTATGAACAATTTTCATCGTTGTTCTTTGATGCAATTGAAAATACGGAATATGGACATTATGAAAACTTTGTTGAAGGTGGAGCTAATATAATCCGTGTCCTTGTGTTTGGAGTCCCTCTTGTTGTTTGTTTTTTAGGTAGAGAAAAACTTGGGAGTATATTCCCTGAAAGTAATTATTTTGTAAACATGTCGTTAATAGGTCTTATTTTTATGATCATTGCTACACAAAATTGGATTTTTGCTCGATTCTCGATCTATTTTGGTTTATATCAAATTGTCTTAATTTCATGGATCGTCAAGCTGTTTAATAAAAAAGAAGAAAAACTTGTTTATTTCTTAATATTAGTTTGCTATTTAGGGTTCTTTTATTACGAACATGTCTTAAGTTTAAACATTTATTATGTAAGCGATTATTTTAAATAGGAAAGGGTTTTACTAATGTATGGATTAAAGAAATTATCTTCTACCGAATTGGTAAGGATTCTGCAATCTTCAAAAGTAATAGTAGAAAGAGAGGAGGGAAAACAACTTAAAGAGATTTTGAAAATGATAGAGGATTTAATAGAAAAAAGTTCTGTAAACGGAGAGGAATTACTTTGAAAAGAATATTCGATATTGTTGTATCTAGTTTATTACTTATTTTTTTATCGCCGATATTTTTATTTATCACAGTATTGATTATATTTCACTTAGGTAGCCCGGTCATTTTTAAGCAGTCACGTGTCGGTAAAAATGAACAAGTTTTTACCTTATTCAAATTTAGATCTATGACTGATTACCGAAATGACAGAGGTGAACTTTTGAGCGACGAAGAGAGATTGCCTTCTTTTGGGAAATGGTTAAGAAAATCAAGTCTTGATGAGATTCCTCAACTAATTAATGTTTTAAAGGGGGATGTTAGTTTAGTAGGTCCTAGACCTTTATTAGTTGAGTATTTACCTCTATATACAAAGGAACAGCACAGAAGACATGAAGTAAGACCTGGGATTACAGGATGGGCACAAATAAATGGTCGAAACAATATAACATGGGAAGAAAAATTTTCATTAGATGTGTGGTATGTGGAACATCATTCTTTATTGTTAGATTTAAAAATTATTTTTAAGACGGTTTCGAAGATTGTAAAAAAAGAAGGTATTAGTCAAGAAGGCAAGGTCACTGTAGAAAAGTTTAAAGGATTGAGGTGATCTATTTGTGTATAGGGATTATTGGAGAAGGTGGACATAGTAAAGTAATTATGGATGTAATTGATTCTTCTTCTGAAAAGAAGATTACAGCTATCTTAGATGACAAGTATTCTGATTTAATAGAAATCGAAAATATATTAAAAGGTCCAATTTCCTCTGTAAGTGAAGTAATTAACCTATATCCAAATATCAAATTTATGATCGCAATTGGAGATAATAATGTGCGAAAAGCTATGGTTAGAAGATTAGGGTTATCTAGCTACCATTATATTTCTTTCGTTCACAATCGTGCATATATGAGTAAGAAGACACACATAGGTTATGGAAGCATTATCATGCCGAATGCAACTGTTAATTCAGGATCAGAGATTGGTAATCATTGCATTATTAATTCAGGTGCTATTGTTGAACATGATAGTTATATCTCTGATTATGCTCATATATGTCCAAATGCAACCTTAACTGGAAATACGGTGATTGGTGAGGGTGTTCAAGTAGGTGCAGGAACAACTATTATCCCTGCAATGAAAATAGGAGAATGGAGTATCGTTGGAGCAGGATCAACTGTTATTCATGACATTCCTGCATTTTGTAAGGCAGTTGGTACCCCAGCTAATATTATTGGGAGAACATTTGTGAGAGGAGTGGAAGTGAGTGAGTAGCCAAAATAAGATCTTTTTGTCTCCTCCACACATGACCGGTAAAGAATTTTCTTATATCAAACAAGCCTTTGATACAAACTGGATTGCTCCATTGGGAGAAAATGTGGATAAGTTTGAACATCAAATAGCCTCTTTTGTTGGATCTAAAGGAGCTGTCGCACTGAGTTCAGGAACAGCGGCCATTCATTTAGCATTAGCTGTACTAGGGATTAAAAAAGACGATAAGGTATTTTGTTCCACATTAACGTTTATTGCTAGCGCAAACCCTATTTTGTATCAGCAAGCTATTCCAGTTTTTATTGACTCAGAGCCTGAGACATGGAATATGTGCCCTGAAATGTTACTAAAAGCTTTTAAAGTAGCAGAAAAAGAAGGTGAATTGCCAAAGGCAGTTATAGTAGTCAATCTTTACGGTCAAAGTGCAAAAATGGATGAGATTCTTGCAATATGTAATCATTATGGGGTACCAGTCATTGAAGATGCAGCTGAATCTTTAGGGTCTTCCTATAAAGGAAAGGCAAGTGGAACATTTGGGAAATTAGGGGTTTATTCGTTTAATGGTAATAAGATTATCACAACTTCAAGTGGGGGAATGCTTGTTTCAGATGATAAAGAGCTAATAAATAAAGCGCAATTTCTAGCTACTCAGGCAAAAGACAAAGCTTCACACTATCAACATTCTACATTAGGTTTTAACTACAGAATGAGTAATATACTAGCTGGAGTAGGTAGGGCACAAATGGAAGTGTTAAAGGAAAGAGTTTTTTTAAAAAGAAGTGTGTTTAAAAAATACTTTAATGAGTTAAGCACTTTACCTGGATTAGAATTTATGCCAGAACTTGAAGGAACAGTTTCTAATCGTTGGTTAACAACGATGATTATTAATCGTAACAAATCACTTGTTTCAAGTCGAGAAATCATTCAGAAATTAGTAGAGAATAATATAGAAGCAAGACCAGTATGGAAACCTCTCCACCTACAGCCACTATTTAAAGGAAGAAAAGTGTATTTACGTGATGATCGTTTTTCAGAGAATGTGTTTGAAAATGGAGTTTGCTTACCATCTGGTATCAATATGGATAGTTCAGAACAGGATCGAGTTATCAATTTAATAAAAAAGTCAATGTCAGTAGTAATGAGTTAAAGGATGGACATTATGAACAAAAAAATACCGAAAATCATACATTATTGTTGGTTTGGAAGAAAGGAAAAACCCCCCTTAATTAGACACTGTATGCAAACATGGAAACAGCATTTACCGGATTATGTATTTATGGAGTGGACAGAGGAAACATTTGATGTTGGGTGTAATCAATATGTTAGAGAAGCATATAAAGTTGGTAAATATGCTTTTGTAAGTGATTATGTTAGAGTTCATGCTCTATACCACCATGGAGGTATTTATTTAGATACAGATGTCGAAATATTTAAATCTTTTGATGATTTGCTAGTGGAAGAGAGCATTTGGGGATTTGAGCAAGAAAACTTTATTGCGACAAGTACGATTGGGGCTAAGAAAGGTCATCATTTTATTAAACAGTTCCTAGATTTTTATGAAGGAGAACAATTTATTAAAGAACATCAAACGTTTAATGAAGTGACCAATGTTAAGACAGTAACATCAATGCTTGAACAACAAGGATTGGTGAGAGATGGTCACTATCAAAAGATATCAAACATTGGAACTTTTTATCCTCAAACTTATTTTTCACCATATGATTATATTAACTGCCAGTCGTTACGTACGGATGAGACTTATGCTATGCATCATTTTTATAAAAGCTGGCTTCCTTTTCATGTTAGAGTAAAAGCAAGGATCAAGCGGACAATATCAACTTTAATTGGTGGGGACAATTTGGCGAAAATTCGTGAGCTCGTGAGTGCGAAAAATAAATAAACAGAATTGGTTGTTTTAAAGAGGGAGAATCATAATGAAAAAGATATACTCGTACATTGTAAAAGAGATTAAAGTTCGAGGTTTTTATATCACTGTTCTGATGTTGTTCGAGCAGTTTAGGGCATATATAAGAGGTTATAAGTATAAAATTTTTTATAGAAACAATATCCAATCGACCTTTTTCTTTCTTCAATCCAACACCACAATTGATATTTTTAATAAGGCAGCAAGAATAAAGATTGGAAAGTTTGTCTTTATTAGAAAAAATACCAGTATTCGTATGGATTATGATGGTGAATTAATACTAGGTGAAAATGTATTTATCAATGATAATTGCACCATCAATTGTGTGAGCAAAATATCAATAGGAAAACAGACAAAAATAGCCTCAAATGTGTGTATTAATGATCATGATCACAATTATAAAAGTCCGAATAATCAGCATTTGTTAAAAGGTGAAGTTTTTATTGGAGAGAATGTTTGGATTGGTTCTAATGTTGTGATTTTAAGAGATACGATAATAGAGAATAATTGTGTCATTGCAGCAGGTAGTGTAGTCAAAGGATTAGTTCCAGAAGGATCTCTGTTTTTCAATAAACGTGAATCAGAAACAAAACCTTACTACAAAGAACGAGGGATTGGATGAAAAAAAAGATACTATTTACTCTGTATGATTTAGAAATTGGCGGAATTGAACGAAGTTTCATTAATATGTTAAATTCGTTTGATTATCAAAAGTATGAAATTGATATTTTATTATTTAATCATAAAGGAGAATTGTTAGAGGCTATACCTGAAAAGGCAAACCTTATTACTCAAAAAAAAGAGTTAACGGTTTTTAGGAAACCTCTAAAACAGTGTTTGAAGGAAGGGCATATTATAGCATCCTTGTGTAGAATGATTGCTAAAGTAGTTGCTAATCGACAAGCAAAAAAAAGAAGACTAATCGAAGGGGGAGGATATATTCAAATGCAATTAGCATTGAAGTATTCTCTGTTTTTTTTATCAAAGTTAGAAAAAAAATACGATATAGCGATAAGTTATGCTTGGCCCCATGATTATGTAGCAACAAAAGTAAGTGCAGAAAAAAAAATCGCTTGGATTCACACTGATTATTCCAATTTAGAAATTAATAATAAGCAAGATTATAGGATCTGGAGTCGATTTAATCATATTATCTCTATTTCAGAAAAATGTACAACCTCATTTTTATCTACTTATCCTAGTTTAAAAGGTCGAATAACAGAGATTGAAAATATCAATTCTCCCGCATTGATAAAAAAAATGGCACATCAATTTGAATCTAAGGAGTTAAATAGAGAGAGTTTTAACATAGTGTCAGTAGGTAGATTAAGTTATGCAAAAGGTTATGATATGGCTATCGAAGCAATGAAACAATTGAAGCTGAGGGGATTCTCCAACATTAAATGGTATGTTGTAGGATATGGAACAGAAGAAAAAAATCTGAAGGAACAAATAAATGAAGCTCAGTTACACAATGAATTCATTTTGCTTGGAAAAAAAACAAACCCTTATCCATATATTCATGCTTGTGATGTATATATACAACCTTCACGTTACGAAGGGAAAGCTGTAACGGTAACAGAAGCAAAAATTTTATCCAAACCAATTGTTATAACCGATTACCCTACAGCAAAAAGTCAGTTGGTTTCAGGGGAAGAAGGGATAATCTGTCCTTTATCAATTGAAGGGATTGCGGATGAAATTGAGAAGTTATATAAAGACGATGTAAGAAGAGAACAATATTCTCTCAACTTATCTAAAAAAGATTTTTCGAATCTCCAAGAATTAGAGAAGCTATACTTTTTATTTGGAGAAAAGATAGATGGATCAGTTAATGGTCTAATGAGGGGAAAGGAACAAATTGATGAAAGTGAGCGTCGTTATTCCAGTTTACAACAGTGAGGGATATTTGGAAAAATGTATTAAATCACTTCTCTCTCAAACTATGAAAGATTGTGAATTTATTTTTGTTAATGATGGATCAAAAGATAATAGTAGGAGGATATTAGAGAGTTATTGTGATAAAGATCCCCGAATTAAACTGTTTAATCAAAGAAACAGTGGAGTAAGCGAGGCGAGAAATAGAGGACTAAAAATCGCTAGAGGAGAATATATTGGATTTGTTGATTCAGATGATTATGTGAAAGAAGATTTTATAGAAACATTGTATTCTCATGCCAAGAAAATGGATTGTGAACTGATTGTTTCCAACTATGAAACTGAGCGTGATGGGAAGAGAACAATCACGACAATAAACAATCATAAAAATAAGGTCATGATAGGTGACATGATAGGACAATATATGATGCCAGAGATGGTGAAGACAGATAAATTTAATTCTGTTTGTAACAAGCTTTTTAAAAGACAGGTTATAACCGAACATCATATTAGGTTTCCAAAACAGATGGCATTGGGCGAAGATGCTATGTTTAATATGTTGGTACTCTCTCAAATTAATATTCTCTCTTTTATTGATTATTCAGGATATATATATACGGAGAGAGAAGGAAGTGCAACCAGAAATGTACTTGTCCATGATTATTTTCAAAATGCAATTGAAAAGTTTAGAGAACCACTTCCTGATAAATTCGTTCAATTATTAGGAGAGGATGAAATCCATAAGATGAAATCATATAAACTTATCAAGGCTGTAATGACGAATATATATATTTATGCAACAAGCCAATTATCATTCCGTGAAAAATATCAATACCTTCAAAAAATGATCAAACACCCTACCGTCAAATTAGCACTAGAAGGATACGAAAAATATAACGAAACTTTAGGGAGATATGAACAGTTTCTGTTACAAATGATACGAAAAAAATCCATTCTTGGTTTATTTTTAGCTACTAATTATAGTCAGATTAGAAATAGGAGGAATTGTTTATGAACGTTCTTATGTTTGGTCATTATGGAAGTTTAAATCGTGGTTGTGAAGCAATCGTTCGCTCTTCAGCTTCAATCATTAAGGAGAGAGTGGATGGAGCAAAAGTATTTCTATCGTCTGGTCGTCCAGAAACGGACAAGATGATAACTGTTCTAGATAAAATATATGATGGATCTGAAAAAGAAATTCATAAATTTTCACTAGACTGGCTAGTAAGTGCTCTTCAATACAAGATAAACAAAAAAGATTCTTATGCTTTGGGGAAAATATATGCAAACACAATTAAGCAAGTAGAGGATGCAGATGTCTGTTTATCAATAGGAGGAGACAACTATTGTTACGGAGAGCAGCCAGGATGGTATGAGATCAATAAAAGAGTAAAGGGAAAAGATAAAAAACTCGTTTTATGGGGATGCTCCATCGGTGAAGAGGACATGTCTTCCCGAAAGCTAGATGATCTAAAGCAATTTGACTTGATTCTTGCTAGAGAAACGTTCACTTATAACATGCTGATTGAAAAGGGGTTGAAAAATGTAGAGCTATGTGCAGATGCAGCATTTACATTAGAAAAGGAGGAGCTTCCACTACCTGATAGTTGGCAGACAGGAAATACGATTGGAATAAACTTAAGTCCTTTAGTTCAAAAAAGAAACCCTCAATCTAAGGAGGTTGTTAAGGGTTTAATAGAGCATATATTAAAAAATACGAGCATGACCATCGCTCTTACCCCACATGTTATTGAACATGAAAACAATGACTACGAGCTTTTAGGTGAATATTTTTATCAATTTAAGGATTCGAAAAGAGTGTTGCTTTTACCAGATCATTTAAATGCCATGCAATATAAAGGATACATAAGTCGAATGAGGTTTTTTATTGGAGCAAGGACCCATGCTACCATAGCGGCATATTCAAGTTATGTTCCAACCATGGTGTTAGGATATAGTGTGAAATCAAGAGGAATTTCTCATGACATATTTGGAGAAACCAAACTTGTATTAAATATCCATGACAACTTTAATGAAAGTACTATTATTAAAGGTTTTCAGGAGCTCATGAGAGATGAGGAAGTAATAAAGAAAAAATTAAAAGAATCAATCCCAAAAATGAAGGGGTTATCTTACCAAGCAGTAGATTATCTACATGGAGTTTATAAACATGACTAAAAAAGAGCTGTTGTTTATTATTCCTAGCTTAGATGTTGGAGGGGGAGAGAAGAGTTTAGTGAATCTATTAAATCAACTAGACTATTCCATGTATAATGTAGATTTGTTTCTTTTTAATCAACAAGGATTATTCATGAGTTATTTACCAAAGGAAGTGAATATAATCTTCCCTGGAAGGGCCTTTAAAGCTTTTAACAAACCATTATATCAAGCACTTCCAAGTTTAATTAACCATAACTATCATTCTCTTACAGTTCCCCGCCTGCAATTTTGGATCAATAATCGAATAAAACGGGATAAGAATATCAATGAACAAAAAGGGTGGAAATACTATTCTCAATCGATTCAACCATTAGAGAAAGAATATGATGTGTCCATCGGCTTTTTAGAAAAAACTTCGATATATCTTTGTGTAGATAAGGTGAAAGCCAAAAAGAAAATTGGGTTTATCCATAACGATTATGAAAAGCTTGGTATGGATCCTAAAATTGACAATCATTATTTCGCTTATCTCGATCATATTGTTACGGTTTCTACAGAATGTTTAACTGTCTTAAATAAATATTTCCCTGACCATAAGAGAAAAATTTCACTTATGAAAAATATAGTTTCCCCAAACTTAATTCATCGAATGTCAAAAGAAAATAATCAAGTGAATCAAGATGATTTAACTATTGTGTCTGTCGGAAGACTTTCGAAGCAAAAAGGATTCGATATGGCCATTAAATCTTGCAAACTATTAGTAGATAAGGGGTATAAGATTCGCTGGCTTATTATTGGTGAAGGTGAAGAGCGAAAGAAACTGACCTCATTAATTTTAAAGTATCAACTAGAAGATATTTTTTTGTTAGTAGGAGTGAAAAGTAATCCTTATCCCTATATAAGGATGGCAGATATTTATGTTCAACCTTCTAGATTTGAAGGGAAACCTATTGCAGTAGATGAAGCAAAAATTTTACACAAACCGATTGTTGTTACCAACTTTAGTACATCTAGAGATCAAATTGAACATAATCAAAATGGACTCATAGCAGAGATGAATGTTCAATCAATTTCAGCTACAATTGAGCAATTAATTAATTCTAAAAAATTGAGGAAAAAGTTGACAGAAAATCTCAAAAAAGAGAAGCTAGGAACTGAAGAAGAGGTTTTCACATTCTATAAAATGATCCATGGTTAGCTTAAGTAGTTGGAAAGAAGTGATTAGATGAAAAAAAAGTTACTATTTGTTATGAACAATATGCAATGTGGGGGAGCAGAGAGAGCATTACTTTCATTACTTGAATCAATAGATGAGAGTCAATTTGAAATAGATTTATATTTATTGAGAAATGAAGGGGATTTTCTTAGAAAGATCCCTTCCTATGTAAATGTGTTAGGAGGATCAAACGATTATAAATATTTTAATATGTCTTTTGCAAATTCAATGAAACATATAGTCTTCTTAAAAAAATATAAAGCTTTTATCGCTAGAGTAATGTTAGGTTTTTATTCTAAAACGCACCATAATTCTGCATTAGTTGAACAAAAAGTATGGAAGTTTTTATCTAAGATTTTTGAACCTTTAGAAAATGAATATGATGTAGCCATAGGTTTTTTGGAGAAAAACCCTATTTACTTTTGTGTTGATCACGTTAACGCGCGCAAAAAAATTGGTTGGATTCACACAGACTACAACCAACTTGGATTAGATGTAGAGACGGATGAAAAGTATTATTCTAAGCTGAGTTATTTAATTTCAGTTTCTGATGAGTTGGTGAACATTTTAAAATCAAATTTTCCATCAATGAAGAGTAATATAAAATGTATTGAAAACATTGTATCAACAAATATAATTAAAAAATTATCTCAAGAACCAGTTACGATAGAACGAAACAGTCAACAGTCGATTATCATTGTTTCAGTTGGTAGGATTGTTCAAGAGAAAGGAATCGATCTATCATTCAAAGCTATTCATCAATTGATAGATAAAGGGTATGACATCCAGTGGATTGTTATTGGTGATGGGGTAATGAGAGAAGAAATAGAAAAGCAAATTGAGTTAAACCATTTATCAAAGAGAATGAAATTTTTAGGTGTCAAGGATAATCCGTATCCATATATGGCTCAAGCCGATATTTTTCTGCAGACTTCAAGATATGAAGGAAAATCTATTTCGATTATGGAAGCAAAAATACTTGGAACTCCTATATTAATTACTAATTTTGATACTGCCAACGATCATATTCAGCATGATGAAGATGGGTATATTGCAAATATGGATGAAACATCAATTGTAAATGGACTAGAATACTTAATAAAAAATGAAAAGGTACGAGAGAAATATATTGCGAATTTAATGGAACAAAACTATGGGACAGAAGATGAAGTTGAAAAATTATATGAATTGGTTGGAGAATGACTAAAAAAGAAAGGAAACAAAAAATGCTCTTACTATTGTTGCTCTTGTTCTTTTTATTGATAGTAATTATTGATCTTTTTCCTATTGTAAAGACTTTTTTACAAAGGATCCATATCGGGAGATATTCTAGCCTAGATACTTGGAGTCAAGCGGTGATGTTAAGGTCTTTAAAGTGGGTAAATGATACCCCTAAGGTTACAATAACGGATAATAATCGATTGATTATTTTAGATATATTGAAGAAAAATTACTCAAGTCATACTATTCAACATTGGCAGCATGGTGCACTATTATTGGGTTTAGGAGAATATATAAAAATTCATGGTAATAAGGAACAGAAGATTAATAAAAAAGTAGAAAAATTCTTAACTAAATCCTTCAGCTCTACAGGAGAGTGGAGGGATAAACCAGAAAATATCGATTCTGCTATATTAGCATATGCCATCATGAAATTTCCAGGTATAGATATGGACAAGTATAAGCCTGCCTGGGACTATATTTGCAAGTTGATTGATAATCATGTTGGTGAGGAAGGAACAGTTAAGTATAGAAATGTAATGGAACAGTATCGTTACGTCGATACCATTGGATTTATATGTCCTTTTTTAATTTTTTATGGGAATAAATATGATAAGCCTTATTATATAGAGTTAGCAATAAAACAAATTGTTGAGTTTGAGAATAATGGATTTTCTAAAAAATCTAACTTACCGTTCCATGCATATAACATAAATGGAAGCCTACCTTTAGGTTTGAATGGTTGGGGGAGAGGAGTAGCTTGGTATCTGTTAGGTTTGATGGATAGTTGGTTAGAACTTCCTAAACATCATCCTCAAAAAGAGAAATTACAATCGTTATTAAAGTCAATAGCAAAAGCCATTATGAATTACCAACAACCAAATGGAAGTTGGAATTGGTCAATGACTAGAGATGAAACTAGGTCAGATTCATCAACGACTGCTGTATGTAGTTGGTTTTTGGCAAGAGTTTATCAATTAATAGAAGAAGACAGAAAGATGTTGGCTTCCAGTGAAAAAGCAATACAATTCCTTCAAACTGTTACTAGGAGAAATGGTTCGGTTGATTTTTCACAGGGTGACACAAAAGATATCGGAGTATACTCCATAAATTTTGGTGTGCTCCCATTTACGCAAGGATACTGTCTTAGAGCTATGTATTGTAAAGATCATATTTTAGATGGTAAAAGAGTGTTCAATGATAACAAAACGAACATTAGTTAAAAACAAATTAATTAGATAAATATTAAATGAACGGGAAAGGACGTCCGGTCGATACAAACTCGATGATCGGATCGTCCTTTTTTGATTTTAATTATTTAAAGGAGGAGCTCAAATGGCTATTTTAGTCACTGGTGGTTCAGGCTATATTGGCAGTCATACTTGTGTGGAACTGCTAAATGGAGGATATGAGGTTGTTGTCATTGATAATTTATCAAATAGTAAAAGAGAATCATTAAATCGTATATGTAAGATAACTGGTAAACAAATTTCTTTCTATCAAGTTGATCTTTTAGATTATAAAGGTTTAGTGAATGTGTTCAGTAAACACGATGTTGAGATTGTAATCCATTTTGCCGGTCTAAAAGCTGTTAATGAATCTGTAAATGCTCCACTAGAATACTTCTATAATAATGTTTCTGGAACAATTACTTTATTAGAAGTAATGAAAAAATTTTCAGTACATCACTTAATATTTAGTTCATCTGCCACAGTTTATGGAAACCCAAAGACTGTACCAATCAACGAAACGTTCCCAACTCAGACAGTAAATCCATATGGACGTACAAAACTAATGATTGAACATATTCTTCAAGATCTTTTTGTTTCTGATTCTTCATGGAGTATCGCTATCTTACGCTATTTCAATCCGATTGGCGCACATGAAAGTGGAATGATCGGGGAGGATCCTAATGGGATTCCTAACAACTTATTACCATATATCTCACAAGTAGCAATTAATAAAAGGAATTACTTGGAAGTATTTGGGGATGATTATCCAACCATCGATGGTACGGGAGTTAGAGACTATATTCATGTTGTTGATTTAGCAAAGGGGCATGTAGCAGCTATGAATAAAGTTTGCTCAATGAAGAAGGGTGTCGATATTTTCAATTTAGGAACGGGCAATGGATATAGCGTATTACAAATGGTAAAAGCCTTTGAAGAAGTATCCGGAAAGACAATCCCTTATAAAATTGTAAAAAAGGAGACACGGTGATGTCCCGATTTGTTTTGCGGATCCATCAAAAGCAAAGAATGAACTGGAATGGACCGCAGAAAAAGGAATAATAGAAATGTGTGAAGATACATGGCGTTGGCAAAAGCAAAATCCTTATGGATATGTAAGTGATGAATTGACAACTCAAGCGTTGGCTAGACGATAGAGTCGATGAGAACTAAATTTACAATTTTGAATATTGCGACAGGTCTTGGCCATCAAGTGATTATTACGGCACTGAGCTTTATTTCAAGAACCGTATTTATTTATACTTTAGGTATCGAGTACTTAGGAGTTAATGGATTATTTACAAATATATTAGCTCTTCTTTCTTTAGCTGAATCAGGTATTGGTGCTAGTATTATGTACAGTTTATACAAGCCTGTTGCTGAAAATGATCATGAAGCTGTAAAAAAACTAATGCGTTTGTATCGAAGAGCTTATTATGTTATTGCCATGGTTGTGCTTATCTTAGGAATTAGCTTAATTCCTTTTATTGATAATATAGTGGGACAAACGAATGTAGAAAACGTTGTCTTTATTTATATCCTTTTTCTATGTAATACGGTATTACCTTATTTTTTTATGTATAAAATTTCTTTACTCAATGCCAATCAAAAGACGTATATTACGACTTCAATTTATGCTATTACTTCAATCATTCTAGCTATATTAAGAATAGGTATTTTATACTTTACGGAGAATTATTACTTATATCTTGTTATTGAACTGATCTTAAACTTGGTCTCTGCAATGGTATTGTCTAGAATAGTGACTCGCTCTTATCCTTTTATAAAGGAAAAAGTTTCAGGTAGGTTAGAACCACATATAAAAAAAAATATCGTAACGAATGTAAAAGCCATTGTTCTTCAAAACATAGGAGTGTATTTAATAATTGGTACGGATAACATCATTATCTCTACATTTGTTAGTATAGCTGCAGTAGGTTTATATTCAAACTATCAATTAATTATGGAAATATGTAGGACATTTATGAACCAAATTACTACTAACATGTACCATAGTGTAGGGAATTTAGTATCGACAGAAGCTAAAGAAAGAGTGTACTTAATATACAAAGTCATCCATCTAATTAATTTATGGTTATACTCCGCTTTATTTGTACTATTGTATATAAATTTGGATAATTTTATAATAATTTGGTTAGGAGAAGACTTTTTGTTAGGAAGTATTGTGGTTATTCTTTTACTTATTTCTTTTTGGGAAAGAGGTATGCGTAATGCTGTTACAACTATTAAAACCACGTCAGGAATTTTTAAAGAGGATAAGTATGCACCGTTAATTCAAGCTTCAATTAATTTACCTATTTCAATTTTATTAGTACAAGAATTAGGGCTTGAAGGTGTTTTTTTAGGGACGTTCATTAGCTCTTTACTAGTCCCTTTCTGGAACACTCCTTATTTAGTATATAAAAAAGTATTCAACTTATCTGTTTTAAGTTATTTTTATCAATATCTAGTCGGAATCTTCATGTTATGTATGTCATTACTAGTTACAATTATTGTATGTTGGCTTTTTTCTTTCGATGGGGTTATTGGTTTGTTTGTTAATTCTATCTTAAGTCTAGCTATAACGACTAGTTGTTTGTTTATAATAAAACGTAAAACTGAAGAATTTCAATATATTTTAAAAATGGTTAAAAAATATTCTAATATGATTCCTTTAAATAAGCCAAAAAAAGTTCTTTCTAAATATCGTTAGAAAAAAGGACCCCATAAAGGGTCCTATAGCCATGAATATGAAATTGTTATTGCTGTGGATAGCTTCCACCCATAGTTTGTTGAGCCATTGTCACTAAACGTTTGGTAATTTCTCCACCAACAGATCCGTTTGCACGTGAAGTGGTTTCAGGTCCAAGGTTTACACCAAATTCAGAAGCAATTTCATATTTCATTTGGTCAATTGCTTGTTGAGCTCCAGGTACAACTAATTGGTTTGAGAGCTATATCTTGTTGATTGTTCCATTGTATTCAAAACACTCCTCTAAATTTATATTTATATAATGGTTGGGTTAGCTGGATTTGCACCAGCGATGAATGAGATTTATTTGTTTTGTACTAAAGGAATTTAGTACATCATCAAATGTTCATTCAATGCCTGCTTGGCTTAACCCAGTGGTGTTTTGTACATTCATATTTTGGTTTAATTCAGAGCTTTTATGCAGGATATTATCTGGCAATTACCACATCAATTGTTTTAATTTTCATGAAGTTTTGCAAAGGTCGTTATGCATTTCAATACGCCGACTCCGCACAAAGAAATGCTACTGAAAGTAAAGGGCTTTAAAACACAAATTCCTACTACGCATATGCTTCCGTAAGTAAGCTGGTTATAGAAAATAAAAATGTTCAATACTTTCATTTTAAATAGGTAAAACTAAAGAGAAACAAAAATTGTTCAAAAATTAAAAGGAAACACAATACTGAAAGCTCTATTTTTATTATGTTGAACGACAGCTTTTTTATAAAGAAGGTGAGTAGTAAATAATGAGAGGTTGTCCTGTTTGCAATGGGTTAACGGAAATAGATCAGTTTTGTGAAACGTGTGGAGAATCTATGGTAGATAAGGGAAAGTTAACCGATTATTTAGATGACTATAGTGCCTATATGGAGATTGATTCAATGAAACTTTTTGATGGAGACCAATTATCACTTGAAAAGCATCGGTGTATCCATATGGTAAGTTGTCCAACTTGTAAAAACGATTACCTTATAGCTATTAAAGATGGATCTTTGTAAAAAAAGGTATTTGTTAGGAAGGTCGATGTTCATAAGTAAATGAAGGCAAAGCAAAACCCAAAAATGTTGTTTTAAAGCATTTTTGGGTTTTACTTTCATCAAGGTTTTTTAATAATATACAATTGAGTTAATTTATTCATTTTTTTCAGAGTAAGAAAGTATAAAAATCTGTCCTTATTTGGATGATGCTTTTATTTTTGTCTAGCTCCAGCGCCCAGCGACTGGTGATGCTTTCGAAGCACACGACGTGCTAGCATCATCGTTGCCCACAGGACGTGGGCGCCTTTAGATGATGTTCCATTTCTCTACGATAAGTCAACGGAGACGCCTCCAGGAGGGAGGTGGATCTACGTTTGCCACAGGACGTGGCGGTAGTTAGTAGATCCTCTACTTTCTGGCTTTTCGTGTTTCCTTTATCTCATGCGGCGATGAACAGGAGGTTCTAGCGTCAACGTTAGTCACAGGACGTGACTGTACTTAGTTGACGTTCCTTTGCACCTGCGTCGCTAGACGGGCGCTTGCGCTTTTCTTATCGAATACGTAATTCTGTCTCATTATCGAAGAAATGAGCTTTATTCATATCTATTGCTAATTTCACATTATATCCAGGGTTGTATTGAGATCGAGCATCTACTCTCGCAACCAATTGTTGATTGTCAAGTTTTGTATAAATCATCGTTTCTGCTCCCATTAATTCTGCTACCTCAATCGTTGATTCAAAAGTAGAACCTTCAGCTGCATCTAAAAAGACAGGCTCATCATGAATATCTTCAGGTCTTATGCCAAATGTAATGTCTTTGTTAATATAGTCTTTTAATATTTTCATTTTTCCTTCAGGAATTTCTAGTTTTAAGTCCCCTAGCTGGAAATATCCATCTTTTAATGTTCCTTTAAAGAAGTTCATCGCAGGTGATCCAATGAAACCACCTACAAAAATGTTATCCGGGTTTTCATATACATCTTTTGGAGTACCAACTTGTTGAATAATTCCATCTTTCAAAATGACTAAACGAGTGGCCATTGTCATCGCTTCTGTTTGGTCATGTGTAACATAAATTGTTGTGGTTTGTAATCTATCATGTAGCTTTGAGATTTCTGCACGCATTTGTACACGTAGCTTTGCATCTAAATTCGATAAAGGCTCATCCATTAAGAATACTTTTGGATCACGAACGATCGCACGACCTAAAGCAACACGTTGACGTTGACCTCCAGATAATGCCTTCGGTTTACGGTCTAAATATTCTTCTAATCCTAAAATTTTCGCCGCATTTTTGACACGCTTTTCAATGTCAGCTTTATCAAATTTGCGTAATTTTAGTCCAAATGCCATATTATCAAATACATTCATATGTGGATATAAAGCATAGTTTTGGAATACCATTGCGATGTCACGGTCTTTAGGTGCAACATCATTCATACGTTTTCCGTCGATAGAAAAATCACCTTTTGTAATTTCTTCGAGCCCAGCAATCATTCGAAGTGTTGTAGATTTTCCACAACCTGAGGGGCCAACAAATACGATAAATTCTTTATCCTCAATGTGAAGGTTAAAATCTTCAACCGCTGTTACGTTATTGTCGTAAACTTTATAAATATGATCTAATTTAATCTCTGCCATGATTATAATCCTCCTCTAAATGATGAAAACGTTTCCTTATGGTTATCATAGCGAAAGAGATATAAGAGTGTAAATGGTGAACATGCACTAATAAACCGGTTTCGTTTTTGTGCATGTTGCACTTTAAACTTAATTTCCCATCGCTTTTATGAGCCAATAAACAAATGAAACTTGTGAAAAATCCTTTAATTGAATCCCGGTGTTTGTAGAAAACTTGTCCAGCCGATATTGTAAACTATTCCGATGAATATACATTTCTTTTGCCGTTAGTGAAAGATTTAAATGATTTTCAATTAATACTTTTAACGTTTTTCGTAATTCAACGTCAGACAAACTATCCAGAAGTTTATCAGATGATAGGTCCTGAATAACTTGATGGTTACTTTTTAACAAATAATCGAATTGTAATTGATAGACTGTTTTTAAAACATGGCTGGGTAAAGAAGAGCGAGTTTCATTAATTAACCTCATTTCTCTATGTATTTTTTTAACACCGCTGTTGTTTATGTGATGAAGTTGACCAATAAATAGTTGGATATTTATTAAAAGATCCGTGGTAAAACTATTGATCCATTGCTCCCAATCGTTTTCTGAAATCGTTAAATGTTCTGATGTATAAACAATGAGTCCTGATTGGTAGTCGAACCAACAAATAATGGGCTCCTCAATAAGACCAGAGATGGCTTCTTCGAAGTCTTTCTGACTATCTAAAGGGTTTTGTAAAAAAAAATAGATACACCTCATGGAAGTTTTATCTTTTATAGTTGGAATCTCACCATTATTAAATAGAAATTCATACCATGAATAGGTATTTGTCTTTTGGTTTAAGGGTGGACTATAGTGATTATAGAACAAAGATAAGATTTCGAATTCTTTCTTAGTAAGAACATTTTTATTAATTCCAAATATTTCTCCTTCATCTGTAATGAAGTATTGAAACTGGGGGTTATCAGAATATTTAGTTGAGAAATTCTCCTTATATATTTCAGATAATTTTTTAAACATGAGATGCTTCTCCTTGTCATTTGAATAGTAAAAAGAGGCTAAAAAGCCTCTCTATATACAGAATACATTAAAGGTGTTCTAAATGAAATAATTCGGCTTATTCAATCAACCTGTATTGTTTACTCTTAATTTGATAGAAACTAGTTTAAAAAATTGTAATTTTGGGTAAGTTCTTCTTGATTAAGTGCACGATTGTAATAAGCAATGTGTAAGATAGATGATCTACCTTCAGTTCCTATAATAAAAGGAATTGTATTGTCTATAGGTAATACGGAGTGAATATTAGTAGTAATATTACGAACATCTCCAACGAGGATGTTATTTACATATAATTCAATTCTCTGTGTCGTATTATTTCTAATTGCAACGACATGATAAGTTGTTTCAATGTCTTCATATTGCTCGCTGATAATCGTAGGAATATGATGAAATTGCTTAGAGTCAATGTCATAACCGTTTAAGGTAAAGAAAAATTTATAGTCCCCTGACCTATATAATTGCACTTTTCGATTTTCTATATTTGTTCCCCAAATTTTAAAAATATCTGTCCATCGATTAGATATGAAAGTAACTGCAATCGTAAATTCTTCATTTTTGGAGAAATAGCTATTAGGATTTTCTATAACTGAATGATTTACGGGGGTTTCTAGATAGGAGAGGAGTCCATTTGTTACATAAAGACCTGTAAACACAGGGTCAGTTGATTCCATGACCATGACACCTTGAGAGCGATTGCCGACAATGTTTTTGGAGATTATCTTAAAAGAATAGCTTGTTCCACTACTTAAGTCAGAAGCGATAAAGTAAGGAGATGCTACTTCGGAATGCAATGCATCATCTAGATATACTTCAAAAGTGATATTTGGATCAGGGTTCTGCCATGTTAAGCAGATCTTATTGTGATTTTTATATGAAACCGTTAAATTGCTAATCTCTTCTGGGGTTATTTGATCATCTAATGTGCTAACCGTGATTGATACTCCTATTGACTCGTTGCCTACTCGATCTATTGCAGTTACAGTAAACTCGTAAGACGTTAAAGGAGAAAGGTTATTAATCGTATAAGAAAGGTCGCTTGTTTCATCTATAAGAAGTGTCTCCTGATAAACTCTATATTTTATCGTATCTTCTGATATACTAGCTGACCATGATAATTCAACTTTATCGCTAGATACTTCTTTTGCAACTAAACTTGTAACATCTGCAGGCGGTTGACGATCAATGGAAATAACGGCTTTTTTCTTCACACTTTGATTACCTTTTTCGTCAATTCCAAAATATCTTACTGTCGTTGTAGAAGTTATGATAAAAGATGCTGTGAAAACAACACTATCTTCCGTTGGTTCACTTCCATCAAGGGTGTAGTAAATGATTGTTTCGTCTTTATTGGAGGTGAAGGTGATCGTTTGATTGTCTGGATAATAACCGTCGATAGGTGAGATGAATACTTGAGGAGGTGTTAAATCCGGTAGTAGCTGAGTTATGTCTTTATTTTCATCAAATACGGTAGTTTCTCTAGTAAATGAACTATCAACATGATTAAAGATATTGTTACTAAAGATTAGACTATTAGCAGTGTCTAGCCAATATGAGCTTATTATTGTATTTTCAAGATAGTTGTTTAAGAAGAGTGTAGTATTGCGACCTATTGTTTTGAATATTTCACTATCAATAAAATAACAATCCGTTACAGTAACATCTCCGCTAAGAAATTTTATCCCTCTAAATGTACTATTAGAAACCGTTGTTTTAATTTCTACAGGGAATAAATGAGAATTAAAGCTGATTTCATTTTCTATATTGGAAAGAAATTGGCTGCTTATAATGTGACATCCGGTAATATGACCACTTGAATTAATAGTATTAAGTCCATTCACGATAATTGGACGCCCAGAATAACCATTTGGTACTCTTATAGAACAATTATCATTTTTCACAGTAATATTTTCTAAAACCCCCCCATTCATCAACAGATTGAATCCAATGGATGTGCTGTCCATAGTTGGAGAGTCTCTGGATACAGTGATATTTTGTAAATAAGCTGTGGAGTAGTCCGTTCTTGCAATTATAAATCCATATATCCCTTCATTAGTAAGTTGTATAGGGTCACCATATAACGATTCGGATACTTGAAAGCTAGAACTATCAATGTTTACTGTGTAATATACTTTAGACTTATCTATACCGTTTGGTACTTTTCCTCTCCAGTCTTCAAACACGATTTTAGCTCCATTCCCCATTCCATGTTCGAATGAATAGCTGAATCGACTAGCTGAAATGGAAACATCGGGCTGTCCAAAGTAACCATAAGAAGCGTTGCCATAAAAGTACCCATTTCTTATTTGTACATTGCTTATTTGTGCTCCGTAAGTGCTAGCGAGTTTTATAGAAGAGTTTTCTAAGATTGCCCCATTAATGAAATTATCTCCTTTTACCTCAAATAAGCAGTTTTCTCTAAACGTATTATTCTCATATTTGACATGAGCATAACGCTCCCATGATGTAATTCCACCGATATTGTAACCTTTAAAAAGATTGTTCTCTATTGTGACGAATGTCCCATCCACATTTACAAAGTGTCCTCTTTCATTATGGTGAATGTAGTTGTTCCAAATGTGAATTCGAAAATTAGCCTCAACTCCTTCAGTATTATAGTAAATACTTTTTATTGGTAAATTACTCTCACCTATTAACGATTCTATATCTATTCCAAATGCAGGAGGAATAAAGTCAGGTGTAACTCCGTCATCATCTTTTCCAATGTGATGGATTTTATTTTCCCAAACATACACATCATTATGACCTGTTATTGATAATCCTTGTCTGCGATTTCTATGGATATCATTATCATGAATGAGGACGTGACTACCTATATGGTCTTGAACTTCTTGTAAATCGTAATCTTCTGGATCTACTTTGTAATCGTAAGATGTCCCATTAAGAACCCCATCTCCCATTGCGTTACACAATTCTATATGATCCACTTCTAGATAATGTCCTCCGTAAATGCCAATACAATGACCACTTTCGTGGGTATAGTAAGAATTACTTACTTCGATTTTGAAGGTTTCTAGTTCTTCGTCTGTCATGGGGGTGTTATGAATGTCAATAGTAATAATCATTTTGTTACATTCATTAATTTTTCCGAACCAGCCACGACCATTAGGATTAGCGGGAGAAAATTGTACGTTTTCTCTAAATCCAATTAATGTTTCTGTTGATATCAAATCGTTGTATTGGAAAAAATTATAATAGTCAATTCCTTGCCTGTTTGGATTATCTAATCTAAAATTTGTTAATAGCCCAGGATGATCATATCTGTCAATGATAGGTGTTCTTATATAATTTGGATTGCTGTTTAAACTTCCATCTTGATTTACACCTCCTCGTTCAAATGTAAGGAGCATTGTTCTCATATGAGTCTTTCGATCACCGATAAGTTTACCACCTGTAATTCTTGATCTAGTCACACGAAAAAAGCGAATAATATCATAGGAAGGAGAAGTATTACCTTGGAGTTCAATCACTGCATTAGGATGTAGTTCAAGTGTAAAATCATTTGGCATATCAATAACACACAATGCGTGATTGTCAGAGTAGTCTTTTCGATTATAGGGAACAACATTATGACTAGCTAAATAATACCCCTCTGGTAAGAGTGCATGATTAAATCCATTTAGACTTGCCCACTGAACAGCATCATTTAATCCTTTTCCAGTTTCATTTGGCATTGTTTTGTCATTTTTAATGTTCCAACGATCTAATTCAATGGTATAAGAATTGATATAGTTCCTTCTTGTTAAAAGTAACTCTTCGTTTAATTTCAATTAATAACCTCCTTGTGAATCACACTTCAATTTATATTTAGAAGAAATCTAACTACCTTATTTTATGTTGATTATTAGGAGTTGATTGGACAGTTTCATTATATAAATTGAATTTTTAGAGGTTTTTAGAGGTTATGGATATTTTGCATATAATGGTTATACTAAACAAGGGATATATTAGAAATATAAAATCATTAAATGATATGCTTCATTTATTGAAAATTATTTTAATAAAAGGTATTTTAATCCTTATTTGACATTTTTGACAACTTATTCAATAATTCCTGATTGAATTTTTCTTGTCTTTCAATATGATTGATAACCTTTCTTACAAACTCGTCATCTGTTCGATGCATGTAACCATTCTTGCTTAATATCTCTTTTTCATCTTTCGAAAAGAGCATATAAGCAGCGTTATTGTAACTCATGTTTTGGACTTTGACGAGTTTTTTAAACGTGTTTAATAGTTCCATATCGCTACTATAAAACATGCGTTTACCCTGTTCTGTGCGAGAAAAACGATAACCTTTTTCTTCGATGGCTAAACACCATTTTCTAAGCGTGCTCTCTCCAATCTCAAGCGTTATGCTAGCCTCTTTCGATGACAGGGGCTTTTCAGACATTTTCAACACTCCTTGTTTAGTTTACTAATACATTAAACATTTAAAACCATGATTCCTTTAAAAACATTGTTTTTTTGAGCTTACTTAAATTGTTTACAGGTTCTTTTGCATTTCATTAAAAGGGGATAGGAGAAGTATTCATGTGAAAAAAATTTCGCCAATCTTTTTGTTTCACAAAAAAAGAACGAGTAACAGTTTAGAGACATTGATTGCCTCACAACTGAACTCATTCCGTTGTTCGTTTACAGTCTTTTTTAAATAATGAATCTAAAAGTGCGTGTTTAAAAAGTAGGGAAAAAAGGACGCTGAATAGAAAAGCTGAAACCCTTTGTTCACGCCCGACAAGCATAAGGCGGGGAGAAAAGAAAGATGTTCTTTATCTTTTGTTCTCACTGACTTATGACCTCGAGGGTGTAAGGGTTGAAGCTAGACAAGAACGAGGCGGCCTGCTTAATGAACACAGGCTAAGTACAGCCACGTCCTGTGGCAACGCCTGCGCTAGCCCGTCCTGGGCGTCGAAGCACTCACAGTGTACGTACAGTATGGTTCACGGGCTAAGAACGTCCCCATCCTAGGGACAACACCCGTGCTAGCCAATGCTGGCGTCGGAGTGTCGGAAAAGCAAACCAACAACGTTATTCAACCGACATTTTTTTTAGGACTTTTTAAACAACCTCTAAAAAAGAATAGAATCACGAAGTAGGAGGAGATTCTTGTTCATTTATATCTCTAGCTTCTTCAATATTTGTTTGGTCGTATTTCATATGCACACTCCCCCCCACCTAAGCCTTCATTAATCATTCGATCCACATCTAAAAAGGCTTTTTCCTTCCCTTCATACTTTAGTTCGTCTCGTTTGTTGTTCTCCGTCATGATAAAACCTCCTTTATTCCTTATCTTGAGGAATAAGGAGGTTACTCATACACGTGAAATAACATTAATTCATGAATATGAGATTTAATTTGTTCTTCAAAATGAGTGGGTGGGTGATACTGACCCCATTCGATTTGACCATTTTTGTGGTAGATTGCGTCGTAATGAGTACCTTCAAAAAAAGAAGGAAACTTTCCATCCTGGTAAAGACGTTTTTTGAATGAGTGGGTGATATTGAAAATGACTGATCATAAAAGTCAATCCTCCATTCAAATACATAGTATCTTCATTATAACATTTGGAATTGTTTACAGGTAGGAAAGAAATAGCTCAGCTAGAGCATTGATTCTTGCTTTTTCAATCGGTTTTTCATCAAACTTCATTGGTTTTGAATTGATTTCAAATAAAACAAATTGATCTTCTTCTGTTATGCCTAAATCAAGGGAAAACTCACCGACCTTGCCTAATTGTGATGATAAGCAGTGACCAATCTCATTCACGAGATCATGTAATTGGTCTACGTCCACTTTAAACGGTAAATTTTCAAACGATTGAATTCTCCCCTCCTTTCATAACATGAGTAGTAATGGATCGATTGGTAGATTGTCTAAATCCAATTCCGGTTAATTTATACTGGTTGTTAGAAGATAAATGAACGAGAGTACGCAAATCAAGTTTTTCTTCTTTATGTTTTTTGCAAGGAACCGTTTCTTGACAGATAAAGGATTGTTGCTTAATAAGGTTGGAAATGTACCGATTTAATTGTTGGAAAGAAAGCGTTTGTGTTTGGCCAAGACTGTCAATAAGAAGGAAGGAAGTTCTTTCCTTTATGATGCTAAAGATATGGTCTCCTTGAGATCCATCTACTGGTTTCACATAGATGGATCGATATTTATCCAAAAAAGAAAAGAGTGAACTTTCATGATCAAGAAAAATCGTATCAGGTAAAATTTTTTCGATGTTTTTTTGTTTACGTAACATTTGATCAATTTTCCACTTATTAAAAAAACAAGGATTGATAATAGGGACATCCTTGTTTTTTAAAAGTGTATAGTTTTGGTGATGATACGTTTCTTGTTCTTCTTCTCTGCTCGGGATTCGGTTATAAATGACGATAGGATTGACAAAAAAATATGTAGTCCATTTGTTTTCAGTCGGATCATAGTATAGTCCATAAATTCCATTTACCGTAACGTCATCTATACAAAAAAGGAAACTTGGTGTTACATAGGTTGATAATTTTTTTTGTAGTTGTTTAAACAACCGAATGTTTCCTCGGTACTTTGTTTGATTTTCGTTTTTTGATGTAAGGATGGCAATTGATTTTTTATCGATTAACCTCATATAAACCATCCTTTGAAGGAGTGAACGACTTTTTTAATAAATAAATGGAAAATTTCGCGAACCCGTACCTTGTTTGTTTTTCTTCATGTTTTAAGGAAGGATGGGTGAAAATCGATCTTCCTGGCCGTGAGTTCGCTTCAAAAAGCCATATCTTTCCGAGTTGATCAATGCCAAAATCAAAACCAATTTCCCCAACGGTTCCTTCGAAGGAGTGCTCGATCCCTTGACTTATTTGTAGAGCCGCCTCGTTAAGGAGATAGCGAATTTGTTTTGAGTTAGATGGGAATATTTCTTCTAACGTATAGATTTCTCCTCCGTTATTAATATGTGTTGTGACACTTCCTTTTCCAGATACTTTAGCAGCGATAGCGGTCACTTCCCAAACTCCGTCTTCATTTCGGTTCGTATGAACACGAAAATCGACTGTTCGCTGATTGATTCGAATGAGCTTAATTCCTTGCTGAACAAGAAATTGATCCATATCTTTATTTTTAAAAAGAGAGTGTTGTATTTTCGATAATTTTTCTGATTTAATTAGACGATTTTGTTTATGATGATCTCTAAAACGACAATAATAGGCCTGTTCTTGTTCGGAGTACATAAGTTGGTATACACTCAACCCTAGACTCCCATTTATAGGCTTAATATAGACGATGGAATACTGCTTTACAAGCTGATCAATCAGTTCAAAAGTTGGTTGTAAATAGGTTTCTGGAAGAAAAATCGCCGTTTCATTTTCTTGTTTAAGAATTTCATGTATTTCCCATTTATTAAAGAATGCATTGTTAAACCAAGGAGTGTTAAATTCATTGATTAGCCGTTCTTTTACTTGTAAGATCGGTCCGTGTTTTTCGAGCTTGCGGTTTGGAAGTCGATCATAGATGACGTTAGGCAAAGGAAGAGTTGCTTTTTCCCAGCCAATATGTGAAAAAAACCACCCCTCGACTGTCTTGTCATCCCAATTTATTTGGTGCATTCCAAAGACAAAACAGACAATTCCAAGTTCATAAGCACTTGTGATATATTTTGCAAACACCATGGACCTCTCACCTATAGGCCTTAACATAGACTGAGTAAAACCAGCTGTGAAGATGCCAATTAATGGGCCGATGATTAAATGATGGTGATGAGCATGAATCATCACTTTCTCAACTGATATAGGGAGATTGAGTTTTTCAGTAAGATGACGAGGAAGTAAAATGGTATTTACATGGTTTTCTTGATGAACGAACGTACATGGGATTTTATTGTGTCCAAAAGAAATGGAGGACAGATTTTGATTGATTGCTTTTGGAAGTAAAATGGTATCATCGTGACTGTCAGTATGAATGAGATTAACAATCATAACGCTAACACCTCCTTGTTTTTGTTCAAGTGAAGACAATATCGTAATGGGGCTTCGTATATTTTCTTTGGATCTAAACAGGAAAAAATCGCTGTTTTATGACCAGGTTTTGAGTTTATATCTAATAAAAAAACATTTCCCTCTTTTGTTACGCCAAAATCAAGCCCCAATTCGAAAAGTAATCCATATTCTTTCTCTAGCATAGTGGGAAGAGTAGATGAAATATAATCGATTTGACATTCGATTTGAGATTGCAGAACTTTGGATTTTTTTGATATCCACTCAAAATAGTTTGTTAGCTTTCCATTGGCTGCTAAATTTGATAAGTATGACCCTTGAATGCCTTCTCTAATGGCCCTTCCTCTTTCTGTCCAACGCCCATCTTCATTTTTTTGCAGAAGAAGACGAATATCAAATGGAACAAAATTCTCATCTCTTATAGGTAAAGTGGGCTGAATAATGTAATCTTCTTTATCAAAGATCGTCGTTAAATATTTGTTTAAGCTTCTTTTTGTTTCCATTCTTTTTGAGAAAAGACCTTTACTTGTTGGGTGGTGAATTAGAAAAAATTTTTCTTTCTTTTCAATGATATATATTCCTCTACCAGCTGCTCCATGTATAGGTTTTAATATATAGGAAGAAGGAACGTCTAATAATGGTGAAATGACTTCTAAAGTGGCGAATGTTGTATCGGGTAAGTAGGGATGAAAGAGATTGGTTTTTAACAAGTATTCATGAACTTTCCATTTGTTAGGCAACCCGTGATTGATAAAAGTGGCGGAACATTTCTTTTTGAATTGGTTTACTAAGGGAAGTAAATAACGTGTTTGGTTCGTATAAAATGCTCGGTCATAAACAAAGTGAGGGCATGGGAATGATTTCGCTCTCCACTCGTTGTTTATAAAATAATGACCAATTACTTCGTTGTTTTTCCAGTCTATATCAGTCGGAACCATACAAATGACGGTAATGTCGAAGGCTTGAGAACAGAGAGCTACTTCCTCATTAAATGCTCTATTTTGCTCTTTTCGTGATTGCATGATGCCTAAAATCATGATTACCTCTCCTTAAATGAGCTGAATAGAAAACAAGTATCAATGATAGCCTTAGCTGAAGGTCTTATTCTGGATTGATGATTGGCCATTTCGGTTAGTTTCGAAGGCTTTGTATTCACTTCGATCACCCATGGTTTCCCATCTTCATCAATAGCTAAATCTACTCCTAATTCAGCATAAATTCCTTCTGCATTTTGCGAAATCGCATAAACAATCTCACTTGCTACTTCATGAAGTAGCTTCCTAATATGGTACGCTTTTTTTTCATCAAACAAGGTGTTAAGTAAGGTTGAGGTTTTATATAATTGACCACCTTGAGCAAGATTCGAAACAATTTGATTTTCAGCGGAAACTCTAGCGATGGAAGAGGTAATTGTCCACTTATGCAGCTGTCTTTGATGACATAAAATTCGAAAATCCACCGGTCGATTATGGTATTGAATGAGCTTGATGGCCTTCTGAATAATATAAGGTTCTTTTTTTTACAGTAGGATATATTTTTTCATACATTTCATTTTGATTGATTGGTTCTTGTGAATCGTCTTGATTCACTTGAATGAACTGACCGTTCTCTGTTTTCTTTATCACCATTATTTTTTTTCCTTGGCTTCCATAGATCGGCTTCAAATATACTTTTTCAAAGTCATTGACATAGATGTCCCATTGTTGTTGTGACAAAATTCTTTCTGTTTGAGGAAGATATGGGAGTAAGTGAGTTTGATTTAAGAGTAATTCATGCACTTCCCATTTATTTAAAAACCGTTCGTTAAAAATAGGTGTTTGCCCGTAATGTAATTTTTGTAGCAATTTTCTAAACTTGACTGATTGCTCCATTCTTCTTGAATGAATACGATTGTGAACGATGGAAGGATAGGGGACAGGTGTTAATGTCCATTTCTCATTGTCGAAAATATAGCCTTCTATTCTTTTTTCTTCTGTTGCCAGAGAGCTCATCGATGTAACATAAAATAGAGCCCCTCTTTTTAAACACTCCTCATGCATTTCAATACAAAAATCATGAATGTTGCCAAAGTGGACCCTTTGAGTACTAGAGGAAACAACTTCTGTCACAATGGCAATAACAGGACCCATTTCAATGACATTTATTTTTTCATCATAACGAAGGTGAATATCAATAGGATGAAATGGGAGAGAAAATAAGTTGATGAGGTCGTTTGAGATATAGATACAACTATCTGTTTCATTTATACATACGATAGAAACAAGTATAGTATGACCACCTATCTTCATACGGCAATTGTTTTTATTGCCTAGGCTGATCAAAGAAGCTAAAGGTGTACTAATAGCAACAGTTGAGGTATTCCTCTCGCTTTTTAGTTTTCGAAGAGATGTTTTTGTAATGATCATGATCCACCCTCGTTTGCTCATTGTATAGGTTCGTTTTATAATAGAGGTTAGCTTTTATTACAATCTAACATATGTAATTTCATTATAATTCGTGCAAAGTAGGGAGTAGACTATGGAAATTGCTTTTTTAATCTTATTCATGGTTATTATCGGATCCGTTATTGGCGGTGTCACAAATTCTTTAGCGATCAAAATGCTTTTTCGTCCATATAAGGCTCTATATATTTTTGGAAAGCGGGTTCCTTTTACACCGGGTTTAATCCCGAAAAGAAGGGATGAACTAGCCGTTCAATTAGGACGAATGGTTGTTGATCATTTATTAACCTATGATGTGTTTATGAAAAGGTTTCAAAGTGAGTTATTTAAAGAAAAATTAACCTTACTCGTTGAAAAAAAGATCGCTGAATGGTTAACGAGTGATCAGTCTATTTATCAATTGGCTGAAAAAATGTCGATTGAACAATTAGATGATAAACTTGAAAATCAAATGGTCCATTTTGTGCAAAAAAAAATCAATGGTTGGCTACATGAAGATAACCGCATAAAAGATCTTCTTCCTTCTCAAATCGATCGTGACTATTATATTGGCAAGGTTGTTGAGATGATCATTGAAAAAGGTATGACCTATTTTCAGTCATCTGAAGGAGAAGAGAAACTTGGACAGCTAGTGGATGACTTTTTTGCTGACAAAGGTAAAATTGCTGCTATGGTTCAAATGTTTATCGGGAATAGCAACTTAGTCGACCGCATTCAGCCGGAAATCATTAAATTTCTAAATAGCCAAGGAACGAAGGACATGTTACAGTCCTTTCTTTATAAAGAATGGGAGCGAGTGCAAGAGCAGCCTCTTGGGGAATTAGTCCCTAATTTATCTCCGATAAGAAAGGAAGTAACGGAATTTGTCGTTCGTAAGATTGATCTGAAAGAAATCCTTTATCGTCCGGTTCGCGATTTAACAAGTTCTTTTTATGAGGAAGCCGTTGAAAAAGGCACAGTAACGGTGATTCGAACTATAAATCAGATGATCATTCATCAAGCAGAGAAACTCATCCAAGGGTTAAAGATTGATCAAATGGTGACGGAACAAGTAGAAGCTTTTGAATTGGAAGAGCTAGAAGAAATGGTATTATCGATTGCAAAAAAAAGAACTAAAAATGATTACATACCTCGGTGCCTTATTAGGAGGCCTCATAGGTTTCGTTCAAGCGATGATCGTTTCCTTTATTTGAGGAATACAAATAAGAATACCTTCATAAGGATGAAAGATATAGTATAGTCTGTTATAGTGGTATGGTGTGTTTTAATAATGGTTTAGGAGGCCTTGAAATGGCGATGAATTTATATGATGTAGCTTATGATTTAGAAAAGACGTTACGTGAAAGTGATGATTACAAAGAATTGAAGAAACTTTATGATGAAGTAAACGCGGATGAGTCTGCTAATCGTATGTTTGAAAACTTCCGTCAGCTACAGATGAACCTGCAACAAAAACAAATGAGTGGCGAAGAAATTTCAGAAGAAGAAGTGCAGCAAGCAGAGAAGTCTGTACAATTAGTACAGCAACATGATTTAATTATGAAATTAATGCAAGCAGAGCAAAAAATGAGCCAAACGATTCAAGAGCTTAATAAGATTATTATGAAGCCTTTAGAAGATCTTTATGGGTCGTTAGAACAATAAATTATTCGTAAAAAAAGTTCACAACCAATGGGTTGTGGACTTTTTTTATCTTTGAAGCTTGTTTACTTGTGGATTTTAAATGAGTGATTATCTATATTTGGCCTTTAATGAATATTCATTGTTTCAAAACATAGATTTAATGTGTAATGACTTTAAAGGAGGAGATTCAAATTTCTGAAAAACGAAGTCATGATCAAAAAGGTATTCTGTCAAAAACATCAAATGAAGCAAATGAATTCGTTCATAAGACTGCAGATACGGCAAACGAAATATCCAAGTCTATAGTGGGTAAAGATGGTTTAATAGGAAAAGCGACAGATGCTACAACTAATACAATAAAGAATGCATCGAGCTTTGGAAATGATGTTGTGAATAACACATCAGAAAGATCTAAGAAAGCAGTAAAAGATGCCAAAGATAAGCTGTTTCGAACCAGCGAAAAAAATAGGAAGTAAAAAATGTACATGATAGGAAGTTTAATGCTGAGACAAAGCGCTTTTTAACCCGTTTAGAAAAATGAAAAAACCTATTTATGGGGATTTATCCCGTGAATAGGTTTTTTTGCACTTCTCGTTCAGTTAATTTTGCTCTTTTAAACTTGTTCAATAAAGTAAGTGTACAAACAATTGAAATGAAGCCAAACAAAAGGTTCATATTTTCTAACCCGATGACATCGAGAAAGAAACCTGTTGATAGTAAAACAACTTGGAAAACAATTCGATCAACCATGTTTTTAAATGAGAAAAACCGACCATGAAAGTGTTTTGGAATTTCTTTTTGAAAAATGGTATACGCAGTTGGGAATAAGCTTCCTGCTGCAAAACCAAATAAACTAAACGCGAGAATCGAAATAAAAGAACTAGACGAAAAATAGAGAAGTAAGTGTGCAAGAGCCACGACAAACGAAAAAGAAAAGATAATCGTATAGTTTGATAGTTTTCGGTTAATGTATTTAACAAGAAAGGATCCTAACATTAAGGCAACCCCTTCAGATGTATAAAACCACGCTTTAATACCAGGGTTATTTTGTAGTTCGCTAATGTTAATGACAATGAGATTAAATCCCCCCTATAAATAGGAAAGGAACCATCGATAAAATAAAAATGACTGCTATGACAGGCATGTCTTTTATCACGGTTAAAACCTCTGTAAAGCCTTTTTTCTCTTTCTTCTCTCGCTCGTCTTCTTTCTGCTCCTCTTTGTTTTCTTCTATATTTAAAAAGAAGGTTAATGTAAATAAAATTAAATAGGCAATGAGTGATAAAAAATAAATTTGGTAAAGGGACAAGATTACTAATAGAACACCTGCTAAAGCTGTTCCGACAATTCTAGAGAGTGTCGAAACATTCATATAAATTCCGTTGATCTTCAGTAAATCTTTCTCCTCTACAACTAATGGGATAGCCGATTGAAGTGCTGGAAAGTAAAAGGCTGCACTAATTTGAATAAGGATAAGAAAAATAATCATCCACCATATCGATTCGGTGTATAAGGCGACGAACATAAACGTGACACTAATCGTTCGGATAAATCCGGATACAAGCATAATGGATTTCTTATTGATTTGATCTGTTAATCTTCCTGCTAAAGGACCCACCGCAATTCCAGCAAGTAACCCTACTGCTAGAATGACAGACTTTAAGAAGTCAGAAGGGACATGTGCTTGTAAAAACTCAAGGTTGCCAATAATCCCAAGCCACAATCCAAGCCCCGCAATCAATTCCCCACTTAACAAGATGAGTATATTTTTATTTCTTAACATGTATTTGTTCCTTTCTGATAGAGGTTGTTCAAAAAGACCTATGATGGCCTAGAATCATCGTTAGTCACAAATCCTGACTGAACTTTGCCCGCTTTCATAATCAGTTGTCGCTAAACGGGGGCATTGCACCTTTCTAATGTTTCGTTTATCTAAATAATGATTCAATCTATTTTACTTTATATTCTTGAAAAGAGGCAACAGGATAATGGACTTGGATAATATTCCTATTGAGAGGTAGGTGAATTAAAAATCATGTTTTCAAGGTAATATAACGAATCAGTTCAATTTGTGGGTGTTCTAATCGATTTATAGGATATTTTAGGATGATAGTCCTAAAAATTCTATGGGAAAAATAAATAGTCTGTCTGATTCTTTCAATTTTATTCCATGATATAGTGAATGTTGATGATTTTTAATGATGTTAGAGGAATGTAATGCTATTGGAGTGATCTTTAAAAATATTATTGTTACATTATTAAATTCCCAAAGTGAGGTGAACACATTGGAGGAAGATAAAAGATTAATCAACAATTTGAAAAGTGATAGAACTGTCCTTCAAAACAAAATTCAAAATAACCTTGAAAAAATACAGCGTCTGAAGATGGCGAAGACAAGAATTACTCATGACCAAGAAGATTTTTGGTCAAAGAAAACACTTATTTCAGAGCCCGATCTTTCATCAGAATGGGTTGGAAAACACGCCAATGAATTGATGGACTTTCGGGCAGATATGGAACAATCTTATAGGTCTATAAATACAGAACAGGTAGAGGAGATTATAACAGATATCGAAAACAAAATAGATGAATTAGCAAGTATGAATGAGGGATATTCCAATAGCATTTCATCGATTAACTATCGACTCAGTCTATTTTAAAAGTAAATTAGGGGGTGGATCTTTATGGCGGATATTAACATAAAACAAAGTGATGTTGAAGCAGCATTTAATGAACTCAAATCAAGAACTGGCGAGTTAAATACAACAGATTCAGGCGTGACTTTCGATCAATCCAAACTAGATTTTATTAACAAAATAGAGAGTATGGAGTCTACTTATTATCAACTAATCAATCAATACAAAACATTCTTATTAAGGGTTGAAGAGGCGGCTACGTCGAGTATCTCGGATTTTATCGAATATGAAAAAAGCTTAGGAGGAAAAATGATTAAATGAAGGTTTTAAACGTTTCAGAAGTGACAAATGGAATCGATAAAATCATAAGTAAAAAGCAAGAAGAAAGAGAAGATCTTCAATCCATAAGTGATGCAATTAATAAAGTGGTTAACTTAGATAATTCTCTAACGGGGAAAGGCGGAGAAGCCATTAAAGAGAACTTCATTCTAGTTCATGTTCCCATTCTAATCTCCTTTGAGACATTTATTGATTCTTATATTGAAAATCTCCAGCAAATTAAAAGCCTTGTAGAATCTTATGAATCAGGAAATGGATTCATCAGGGAAGATTTTATTGAGCAAGATGTTAGTAACGGTATAAATAAAGTGGAACAAATGACGCATGACTTCGTGGATGATATTAATAAACATTTGAATACAGTTAATGATTTAATGCATACAACATCAATTAACCTCTACCAATTTAATCAAACGGTTAGTGACTCTAAACAGCAAATGGAAAAAACGTTAGAAGGTTTGAGAGAGTTAGATGCAAATAGCGAAGAAAGTCTAAAGATTGCGGAAGACGATCTACAAAAAGTGCACGAATCGACTAGTAAAGTTGTCAACATATCAAGGAAGGGTGCTTTATTAAGCCAAACCGAGTTGCAAAGGCTTTTCAAAAAATATTGATGAAAAAATGATCGGAAAAATATTGGAAGAATATGACCTAATAACTTTACTTCGAAACACGACTATTAGCTTTGGTGCTGCCTTGATGAATTCTGGTAAACTACTGAAGGTGGGAGACCTTAGCTTCAAGATGTTTAAAGAAGATGGCAAAATTTATATTAAAATTAAGAATAAAAATAACGAAATTCTTACCCTGAGAGAGTACGAGAAATATCGGAAACAACTACAACAAAACTTAGGTGGAAAGTGGAAATGGGATCGCAATTTTGTTGCTCAATTAATGGAAAAAGGGGTTCCACTTTATGATGAAAATGTACTAAAAAGGTTTCGAAATAGTAGTAGTAAATTTATTAACAGTCAATTTGATGATCTTACTAAATATGTCCAGCGTTTGGACGAGTCATTTTTAAAAGTTGCAGGGACAACTTTTAAGGAAGAAATGAAAATATGGGAAAGTTTTAAGGGGTGGAAGGGTGGCTCAAAATTAACTAAATTAGGGAAAAGTACAGGTATAGCTGGTATAGGTCTGACGTTCTATGATAATGCGACAGGCACACTTTATAATGAGAAGACAGGTCAATGGGAATTTAATGATGGTGAAAAGATGAAAAAATTCGCAGTTGATACATCTGTTGATTTAGTTGCTGGCGCAGGGGCAATGGCTTTAGGAGCTGCAGCAGGATCATTTTTTCTTCCTCCA
The DNA here is from genome assembly GCF_020524035.2 of Bacillus carboniphilus. NCBI lineage: Bacteria > Bacillati > Bacillota > Bacilli > Caryophanales > Bacillaceae > Bacillus > Bacillus carboniphilus. The sequence continues at coordinate 148,408 of NZ_CP129013.1, forward strand.
CTGGGTACAGCAGTCGGTGCTGTTGCTGGTGCAGGCATCTACGCAGTAATAAATTTAAAAATATCTTGGACTGAGCCACCAAAAAGTGTGGTCGATGTAACAAAGGATGTCGCCAACGAGACTGTAGATACAGTAAGGGAAGTGGCTAGTAAGACTGTAGATGCAGTAGGAAATTTGACTTGTAGTATAGGAAACAAACTAGATAAAGTATTTTGGTAGTTTAGGAGGATTTTATGTTAAAACAATGTCAAGAAGAAGATTTTTATCAACTTAAATCAGTTGCAAGAAGCCGGTTAAATCCAATAAGAGCTTCATCATTTTTGTGGGTTGTTTCTTTTTTTAGTGGCGTGATGACTAGTGTAATAGCTTTTGCAGTGTATGGAGCTGATTATCCTATATCTAATTTTTGGAATAATTTCGCTAATATTTCTATTATAGTTCTCGCTTTGCAATTTAGTATTGCTCTTTTTTATTCTAAACAGACCATCTCGTTTAGGTTTCAAAATACACAATCAATTTTCGTAAGTTTATTTGCTATTAAAATGTCACTAGATATGTATTTAGCTATCACAGTCTTCAGCCAAAATGATTTTATACCAAATTATTTCATACCTACTGCAATAGTACTGTGTATTGGTGGGTTAATCTTAATGGTTATTTCCACAATTCGAGGAATTAAAAGAGTGCAACAAGGGCAGTTTCGTCAAGGTGGAAAAGGATTATATAACCTTAGTGAATCGAAAACCTATGTAAGTTTGCCCATTATTTTTGGAGTGACCATGATGGGGGGAGCGATTGCGAGAACCTTATCTGATTCTGCTAGTTTATTAGCGCAGTCTGCATCAGTTTATTTTACTCTCTTATTAGCTGTTATTCTACAATATACAATCGCATTCGCGATCCCAGAATTTTTTCTAGTTACTTATGGTAAATTCAGATTTGAATCTTTTTATGTTCCGATGCCAAAACCTGAATTGAAAGATACACCTAGAGAAGTAATAATGGCTAAAAATCCCGCACAACGCGGAAAAGCAAGTAAGAAAGGTAATCAAAAAAAAGCAAAGAAAAAGAAGAAATGAAGATAAAAAGAGTGCGTCCCAGTTTTCACAATGTCATTAGCATTTCTTTAAGGTGTAAAATGGGTTAATAGTATATTTTTTACTTTTAATTGTACTGTTTGTGAAATGAAAGGTTCGCGAATCAGAAAGAAAAATAGTAGGAGATTTACTCCTAATAACAAAAGAAACTAGATAAAGTATTTTATTCGTTCAGGAGTAGTTTATGTTAAAGCGGTATAGCCAAGAAGATTTTTACTTACTTGAAGATGTAGCATTTGATCGGATGCATCCAACAAGTGCTCCTATGTTTTTATGGGGAGCCTTTGCTTTTGGTAGTTTAATCAATGGTATTTTTATCTATGGTGTTTATGGTGCTGATAATCCATTGAATTCTAAATGGTCGATTTTTGCCACTGTTTGTATTGTTAGTCTCGTAATACAATTTATTTTTACTCTTCTGTTTTCCAAGGAGTCTATTTCTTATAAATTCCAAAAATCTCAATCTTTATTTAATAGTGTTGTTGCAGTTAAAATGTCATTAGATACTTATGTTTTTTTAATTGTTTTCAGTGAAGCTGAATATTTTCCAGATCATATCTTTCTATATACTTTGTTTTTATGCATAGGTGGAATACTCTATATGGTTATTTCCACAATGCGAGGAATTAAAAGAGTGCAACAAGGACATTTTCGTGAAGGTGGAAAAGGATTATATAACTTTAGTGAATCAAAAACCTATGTTAGTTTGCCCATTATTTTTGGAGCGACCATGATGGGGGGAGCAATTGCGAGAACATTATCTGATTCTGCTAGTTTATTAGCACAGGCTGGAGTTGTTTATTTTTTTCTCTTTTCAGCAGTTGTTCTACAATACACAATAGCATTCGCGATCCCAGAGTTTTTTCTAGTTACTTATGGTAAATTTAGGTTTGAATCGTTTCATGTTCCGAGACCAAAACCTGCATTGAAAGATACACCTAGAGAAGTAATAATGGCTAAAAATCCCTCACAACGCGGAAAAGCAAGTAAGAAAGGTAATCCAAAAAAAGCAAGGAGAAAAAAGAAATGAAGATAAAAAGAGCCCCGCTCGTTTTTCATAATGTGATTAGTACGACATCTAGGTGTAAAACGGATGAATGGTATCTTGTAGCAAGAGAATTTCGAAATGCAATCATTAAAAATGAACTTTATAGTACGGGTCCAGTTATTTATCAAGTCTCCAACTTAGATGTATCACAAAATGAAGCGGATTATACATTTTTCACTCCAATCAATATGGAGATTGAACTAGAATCGAATGACAAATATCAATTTTATAAAGAATGGTCTTTTGAGGATGGCTTAGCTTTTAGACATGCCGATATGGATGAGGACATAGAAGCTTCCTATGACCTTATCAAACTTGCAGCAGAGAATTATCATTTCACATTAGCTGAACCATTCTATCATATTTATTTAGATGTTTATGGAGAAGGAATCATTGATATTTATGCTCCGATTATAAAGGGGGAATGACGATGATTAACCCGACTGATTCTATTCGTTTTACTAATGTTGTTTCAAAAAAGTACCGTTTTCACTATAAAAAAGTGGATGATATTATAAAGCAATTTTTAGAAGAAATGGTTCAGCTTCAAATTCACATTAAAGGACCGTTATTTTATTCGATTAACAATGTGCCAATGGATGAAATGGTCAATGCAGAGTTTTTTATGCCCATTGAAGAAGATGATATCGATCAGAAGAACGGAATGCATTTACATAGTTATTTTGCAGTAGAAGATATGCTTTCGATTTGTCTTTATGATCAATTTGAGAAAACAACTGAAGTAGCCTATTCTATGTTGTTAGCCTATATGGAACAACATCAATTAAATCAAGCGACTCCATTTTTTCACGTGATTTCTGGTGATGAAACGTTACCCTATGTCTTTATTAAAGTAGGGGCATCACAATTAGCCTAAACTTAGGTTCCTAATAAGGATATATGCTCAATTTGTGCAATCGAAGATTGCTATAGAAAACAATCACTCTAATCACCTATCTTTACCTAATTACCATATATGACAATTTGACTAATAAAGTATATTAAATTAGTTATATAGTATGATTTTTCCTGAAACAATTGCATTTAAAGGTAATTCTGTATTAGTATATTACTGGAAGTGATTCAAAATATAATCACATAAAATAGTTGGTGTTTACAAACACCTTCATATTTAACATTAGGTATTCATAATTCAAAATAGATGATTACCATATTACTATTATAAAAGGAGATGGATTGAATGTCAGGTGTTATTAAGGTTACCCCGCAAGAATTAGAAGCAATGTCAACACGTTATCAAGATGAAAGTAATAGTGTAGGTGAGCAAATTTCACGTCTGAATTCTATGATTTCTGAGCTTCAAGATATGTGGGAAGGGGAAGCAAGTCGAGCATTTGCTCATCAATATGAAGAATTAAGACCTTCAATCGAACAAATGCAAGAACTGCTTGCTGACGTATCTAGACAATTATCTAGTACGGGTAAAGCTCTTGAAGATGCAGATGCTCAAATCGCTAGCCAAATTCGCGGTTAATTTTTTACGATCTAACTTTAAAGAAAAAGAAGGAGCGCCTATTCCGATTAGGCGCTCCTTCCTCATGAGGTGATTCATGTGTACATAGAAATAACCGTTGATTTGAATCAATATGAGAAAGATAAAAAGGTAGACCTTCGGTTATCGAACTACCACACGGTTAAAAAGCTTGTTGATTTTGTATGGCAGTCTCAAAAGCTATCTGCACAACCTAGAGATGGTTATTGGGTTCGCATAACTAATAAAAACCAAGTAGTTCCGGGAAATATAAAGTTGGCGGATGCAGGGATTTTGTCTGGGGACCGCATCGAGATTTTATGACTTATTGATCAAAAGTAATAGATTCATTTATTCCATTGAAACTGCTTTGAACTTGTACCAAAAAGGAGAGCCATAGAATGTCAGAAAAGAATGGATCATATTTGCAGGAGAAACTGGAAGCAGTTGTTCGTAAAGAGGATAAAAATATTGTCTTTACGTTTCAAAAAGAAAAATTAAAACTTGACGAAGTGAGTGAAATTTCTTTTTTAAAGGGAATCAATTCCGACATTCAAAAAGAAATTAAGATGGAAGAAGACGAATTGGTGATGATCTATACAATGCCAGATTCATTTTCTGTTCAATTGAAGGCAAATGAAAAAGAACGATTGCTTTGTGCGTATCAGCTTATCCAAAAAGTAAAAAGTCACACATTAAAAAGATTGCATCTAGTTGTTTGTCCAGAGAACATTGTCTTTAGCCAAGGGTTAACACCTTACTTTTTGCATTTTGGTGTGATGGAAAGCCTTCCTCCATATGAAACGGATGAGGCTCTTTTATTAAAAGAAACAAAGGCAACGGTTGCCGCTATTATTGATCAACAATATACATTTGATCAATATTTTAGTTATCATGAAACGTTAAAACTATCTACTAAGACTAAGTCTATTATGAAAGCAACTTCAATGGATCAAATGGAGGATTTAGTCACTAAGTATATTAAGGAAGAAAAACAACGAGAATCCCAGTTTTTAAGTGTTAGTAAAAAGAAATGGAAAACGAACCGGTATATTTTATTAGGTATTTCAATCTGTTTAATCCCAGCTCTTATTTATTCAATATTTTCATTAATCTTTATCAACCCAAAACATGATAGAGTGGTTGCTGCCCAAGAGAATTTTCTTTTGGACAAGTATAGTGATGTGGTAACAGAGATCCAGTCTTATGATGTAGATGACATTCCCACAGTTACTCAATATCAATTAGCGTTGTCTTACATTATGAATGAATCGTTAACAGAATCACAAAGGGACAATGTTCTAAATACGATTTCTCTTCAGTCAGATCCTCGTTACTATCATTACTGGATTTATATCGGAAGAGGACAAGCGGAAGAAGCTTTAGAAGAAGCGAGGTTTTTAGAGGATCGTGACTTAATCCTTTTCGGTCTATTGAAATATAGTGAACAAGTAAAATCGGATGATAGTCTTGAAAGTGAAGAAAGACAACAAGAGTTAGATTCGATTGAAAGAGAAATTGAAGAGTATGAAGAAGAAATGAAAGCGTTAGAAGAAGAAAAAAAAGCGGAGGAAGAAAGTCAATCTCAAGATAGTCAAGGCCAGGATCAATCAGAACAACAACCGGCTACAACAGAATCCTCAGAAAATCAGGATAACAAAGAATCAGAAACTTCTGAGGAAGATCAGGTAGAAGAGAAAGAAAAACAAGAAGATAAACAAACAACGGATACAGATGAATAACCTTATTTTAAGAAATAAGAAGAAGTGGTGATCCAATGCAAACCTTATGGGTTTTCTATGATAATCAGTACCAATACTTAAAGGTGAAAAAAGATAAACATAAACAATTGACCATTGGGACTCAGTTTCTCAATTCAATTACGATCCCCACATTATCGAAAGCGTTTAGTCCCCTAACCCTTCATTTAGAGGAAGATTTTTTTACTCTTCAACAAGAAGGCAAAGAGGAGAGAACCATTTCTGTTAATCAACAGGAAACGCTAACTGATGGTGATCAAACATTGACAATAGTTTTAACTTCTTACCCGGAAGAAAAGCATTATTACTATATTGGTAATCAAGAAGAAATTTTTGTGTCAAATAAAGAGGAAGAAGCAACGTTTTATAAAGAGCATCATGGTTTCCAAAAAGGGACGTTTTATTTAACAAAGAACAGTCAAAAAAAATGGCAAGTAAATGTTTCTGAGTCTACTCATGTCTATTTGAACGGGCAACAACTAAACAGAAACAAAAGATTGAATATTGGCGATGTGCTGTTCTTTGATTTTATGATTTTTACGCTTGTGGAGGAAGACTTAATTGAGGTGGTTTGTAAGGATTCTTTTCAAACAAGTTTAATTGAAGCGCAACCTCCGTCATCTGAAATGAAAAAGAAATACCCTAACTATAGGCGGACACCAAGAATGGTCTATGATCTTCCAGAAGATAAAGTTCAGCTTTCATTTCCAAGTCAAGAATCATCGGATTCAGGAAGAAGCTTATGGATGATTATTTTGCCGCCTCTCATGATGTTAATTGTTATGACTATTGTGGCCCTCGTAATCCCACGAGGTATTTACATTATTATATCCATTGTCATGTTTATGACGACATTAGTGACGTCAACGGTACAATATTTTAAAGATAAGAGTAAGCAGAAGAAGGAAAAAGAAAAAAGAAAAAGAGTTTATACGCAATACTTGGAGAGTAAAAGAGAAGAACTTCAAGAATTGGCAAACAAACAGACGCATGTACTTCAGTTTCATTTTCCATCTTTTGAAAGAATGAAGTATCTCACATCCCAAGTCACGGATAGACTATGGGAGCGAACGATTGAAAGTCCAGATTTTCTTCAATTTCGTTTAGGAATTGGAACAGTTCCATCAAGTTACACGATCTCAAGTAGTTCTTCCGATATGTCGAACAGGGAGATGGATGAACTTTTAGAAGAATCACAAAAGCTTCAATCCGTGTATTCAACGATTGAAAATTTACCAGTCACTGCAGACCTCCATAAAGGTGCGATTGGACTGATTGGGAAAGAATCAGTTTATAAAACGGAAATCCATCAATTAATTGGTCAATTAGCGTTCTTTCATAGTTATCATGATGTACGCTTTGTGTTTATTTTTGATGAGAAGGAGTATCAAGAGTGGGAATGGATGAAGTGGCTTCCACATTTTCAACTTCCGCAGTCTTTTGCGAAAGGATTTATATATAACGAAAAGACGCGTGATCAAATTCTTTCTTCAATCTATGAAGTTCTTCGTGAAAGAGATCTTGAAGAGGATGCGGAAGATGTTCGTTTTATGCCCCATTTTGTATTTATTGTAACGAATTATCAGCTCATATCTGAGCATGTCATCTTGGAGTATTTAGAGGGAGAGTATACCCATTTAGGAATGTCTGTTATCTTTGCTGCAGAAGCAAAAGAGAGCTTAGCAGATAATATTCATACTCTTATTCGATACATTAACAAGCAGCAAGGGGACATTTTAATTCAAGATAAAAAAGCGGTGAAAATGCCTTTTGATTTGGACGGCCATCATCTAAATGGGAATGAAGATTTTGCTAGATTGTTAAGGACGTTGAACCATCAAAGAGGAATGAGCAACTCTATTCCATCTAGTGTTTCCTTTTTAGAAATGCTCAAGGTGAGTGATGTTAACGATGTACCGATTGAAAACAACTGGTTATCAAACGAATCGTCCAAAACTCTTGCCGTTCCAGTTGGATTAAAGGGAAAAGAAGATATTGTAGACTTAAATTTACATGAAAAAGCACATGGACCTCATGGATTGTTAGCGGGTACAACAGGTTCTGGTAAAAGTGAATTTCTACAGTCGTATATTTTATCCCTTGCTGTTCATTTTCATCCGCATGAGGTGGCCTTCTTGTTAATCGACTATAAAGGTGGAGGAATGGCGCAACCGTTTAAAAATATTCCTCATTTATTAGGGACGATTACCAATATCGAGGGAAGTAAAAACTTTACCACGAGAGCGCTTGCATCGATCAAGAGTGAACTGAAAAAAAGGCAGCGATTATTTGACCGTTTCGAAGTCAATCACATTAATGATTATACAAAGCAATACAAGCAAGGGAAGGCTGAAGAGCCTCTACCCCATTTGTTCTTGATTTCGGATGAGTTTGCAGAATTAAAAAGTGAGGAACCAGAATTTATTAAAGAGCTTGTGAGTGCGGCTCGAATCGGCCGTAGTTTAGGGGTACATCTTATATTAGCTACCCAAAAACCGGGTGGAGTCATTGATAATCAAATCTGGAGTAATGCTCGCTTTCGTGTGGCGCTAAAAGTACAAAATGTGGAAGATAGCCGCGAAATATTAAAGAATGGAGACAGCTGCTTCCATTACAGTCACCGGTAGAGGTTATTTGCAAGTTGGGAATAACGAAGTATATGACTTATTTCAATCTGCATGGAGCGGAGCACCTTATTCCGATGAAACATTTGAAACAGAAGATGAAGTTGCGATTGTAACAGATCTAGGATTAATTCCCTTATCTGAAGTTTCTTCAGAACAAAGTCATCAGAAAGAATCCGTGACAGAAATTGATGCGATTGTGGATCGAATAGAAGAAGTGCAACAAGAAATGAACATAAAGAAACTTTCTAGTCCTTGGTTGCCTCCATTAGAGAATCGTATTTATCGACAACAGTTTACTCAAGGAGAAAACAATAAAGTCATCTATTCTATGATCGATGAGCCAGAAAAACAAAGCCAATCTGCTTTTGCCTATGAATTAGTTGAAGATGGGAACGTTGGGATATTTGGATCGTCAGGGTATGGAAAAACACAAACGATCATTACGCTACTGATGGGAATGGCCTCACAGCTATCACCTGAGGAAGTGAATTATTATTTATTAGACTTTGGAAATGGCGGGTTGTTACCTTTGAAGGAACTGCCGCATACTGCAGACTACTTCTTGATGGATGAAGGAAGGAAGATTGAGAAGTTTATAGGAATTTTAGAAGATGAGTTAGCTCGAAGAAAACGTCTTTTCCAAGCTGAGCAAGTTAGTTCTATTAAAATGTATAACACGATGAGTAAAGAAAAATTGCCGATTATTTATATCACAGTTGACAATTTCGATATAGTCAAAGATGAAATGCAAGACCTTGAAACGCAAATTAATCAATTTGCTAGGGATGGACAATCATTAGGTGTGTATATGTTTGTGACAGCTACAAGAGTAAACTCGGTAAGACAAGCCTTAATGAATAACTTAAAAACAAAAATCGTTCATTATTTAATGGATAGTACAGAGGCCTTCAATATTCTTGGGCGTCTACCTTTTTCACTTGAACCAATTCCAGGTCGAGCAGCCATTAAAAAAGATACAGCCTATTTCTCTCAAGTTCTTCTTCCTACTGAAGGAAAAGATGATTATGAACAGCTGAATCTTTTAAAAGAAGAAATTGAGACTTTGAAACTATCATATGCACAATGCATACAGCCTGAACCAGTACCAATGCTGCCAACGGAATTAACAACGAGCAACTTTAGTCAATTTATTGGCTTAGCTGAAGAAAGAGATTTAATTCCGATTGGTTTAAGCGAAGAGACTGTTAAGCCTGTTTATGTCAACTTTCAAAAAACAAAACATTGCTTAGTGCTAGGGCAAGCACAAAAAGGAAAAACGAATGTATTAAAGGTTTTAGCATACGAAGCTTTATCAAGAGGTAGTGATCAAATTGCCGTCTTCGATTCGATTGATCGCGGACTGACTGATTTGATGAATGAAGATCGTATCGTTTATATGGAAAATAAAGAACAGATTACAGAATGGCTCGACAAGGTAGAAGAAATGTTTAAGCTAAGGGAAGAACAGTATAGTGAATCTGTTCAACAAAGAAAAGCGTTACCGAAGTTCGCTCCTATTATGTTATTAGTGGATGGTTATACGAGGTTTTCGCAAACGTTAGATGCAAGTTTACAAGATCGCTTATCGCGTTATATGAAAAACTACTCGCATTTAGGGTTCCATGTGATTGTATCGGGAAGCAACAACGAACTAACGAAAGGCTATGATGCGTTTACAGCTGAAATAAAACAAATTCGTCAAGCAATTGTCTTGATGAAGAAGTCAGAGCAAACGTTATATACACTCTCTTATGATCGAAAAGAACCAGATATTCAACCGGGTTATGGATACTATGTTGAAAATGGAAAAGAGACGAAAATTCAAATACCACTTATGGTAATGGAAAGGAAAGTACACGCATGAAAAAAAAGGTTAGTATACTCGTACTGATCCTATCAGTGATGTTGATTATTGCTACTCCAGTTCTGTTTTTTCAATGGATTGGTGGAAATCCATTTCAAACAGAAGAAAAGGCAACTCAAACGATCGCCGTCGTAAATGAAGATGCGGGTGCAGAGGTAGAAGGTGACACACTTAAATTTGGAGAACAAGTCCCTTCAATTCTACAAGACTCCTCTTCCTTTGAATGGACCGTAGTTGGTCGAAGTGCAGCCGAAAATGGATTGTTAAATGCTAAATATGACGCAGTTGTTTACATTCCATCCGATTTTTCTAATAAAGTTATGTCATATGATGAGGAAAGACCAGAGAAATCAAATTTAAATTACCAAGTTCAGTCTCAACTGAATGCGGTCAATAAGGAAAAGGCTCTGTTAGAAATTGAAAGATCGACTAAAAGATTAAACAAACAAATGTCTTCGTTATTTTGGAATTATGTCTCTACTGATATGGAGAACATAAAAGAGGAATTTGATGAAATTTTACAAAAAGAAGTTGATTTTCAAAAGGTTATGCTTGAGTTTTATAAGCCAACCTCTAAAGACTTAGCGGGACAGCTTGAGCAACAAACATCTATGTTAACGAATTTACAAAGTTCCATACAAGATATTGAAGGAAGAGTACCTGAACAAGAAAGTACCATTGAAAATTTTGAAAGAAATCTAAATAACTTCATACAATTCGTAGACCAATATCAAGAGTATCAAGAAAACCAAAATCAGCTTCTCGCGGAAGTGCAAAGCGAATCTATCGAGATGATAAATGATTCAATGGATAATCAACGTCCTCGGTATATGGTTATGAGAAATTCATTTTTGGACCAAAGCAATCAGTTTGATAGAGATATGATCGATTTATATAACAGCTTGAAAAGTAATGAAGAAGCTTTTGTATATTTAAAAGAAATTCGAAATGAGCAATTAGCTAGACAATTAGGGGAAATCCCCTCCTTTCAAGGAAGAATGTTAGATTTTTATCAACAATTACAGGACACGACGGTTTTGAATGACCTAGAAGGTAGTATAGTAGACTTAAATGAAACGTTAACAAAAGAAGAGACTGACTCTGGAGAGGGAGACGGTTCCGGAGATGGAGAAGGAGACGGCTCAGGAGATGATGAAGGAGACGGCTCAGGAGATGATGAAGGAGACGGCTCAGGTGATGGAGAAGGAGACGGCTCAGGAGATGATGAAGGAGACGGTTCTGGAGATGATGAAGGAGACGGTTCCGGAGATGATGAAGGAGACGGCTCAGGAGATGATGAAGGAGAAGGTTCCGGAGATGGAGAAGGAGACGGCTCAGGAGATGGAAGTGATGAACCGAAATATTCTTGGCACAATTTAAATGATGAAATAAAGGCAATAGAAGAGGAAATACAAACTAAAATTGAGGAAATGATAAAAAACCTAGACGAAATAACAGAACCAACAAAAGAGGATATTGAAAAGGTAGTTTCTGATTTAGGGACTATTAATGAAAAAGTTGGTAAAGTTCTGGATGACCTTAAGAATAAGAACAAAACTGAAAATCCTTTGGAAGAAGAAGTGGAAGAGCTTAAGCAACAGATCATTGAACTCGAAAATGAAAAAATAGAGTTGGAAAATACAATTTCTGATTTAAATGGTGATATTAAAGACCTGGAGGATGAAAAACAGGAATTAGCAGAAGAAATCAATACACTTAATGATCAAGTGGACAGTTTAAACACCGAAGTTAGTGAATTAAAAGAAGAAATTGAAAGTTTAAAAAAGGAAAATGAAGAACTAAAGAAACAATTAGAAATGTATAGTAATAATTTATCAGATGTTATTGGTAAAGTGGAAGAAAAGGAACAATCTATTCTAACTTCCCAAGCACTTTCTGAATCGAGAAAAGAGTTGCTTACTAGTACTTTTGAAAAAGAAATTAAAAATTACGAATTAATAGATGTTCTTCAATATTATGCTTATTTAGACCGTTATGAAGCAAGGCTAGATAGCATGTTGGTCGATAATGGCTTAAAAGATACGGTTATACAAGATGAAGAATTAAACAAGGAAATTAACACGATTTTAAAAGTGACTTTAAGAGAAGAAGAAAATTGGGATAAAGTGTCCACTCGCATGCCAACGAATATAGATGCATTTAGTGCTCTTCAAGATTCGTATACATTGTTTGTAGCTGATTTTGACCAGGTAATTGAGGAGGAACAAACAAAATTAATGGAAAGCTTAAAATCCATTAATCAAGAGGCATCAGATGTATTAAGTCGCATCCAGCAGCCTGAACAACCAGCTCCTACTCCTGCAACAAACGGAGCAGGACCGGAATTAGAGAGTACACAATCACAAATTGGTAGTGAGTTGAGTACGATCCATTCCTTCTTGGATTCTGTCAGCGATAGCCAAAATAATGTGGTAACGTATTCAACTGAATTAAAATCGAAAGTAACCAACGTTCAAACGGATGCTGATGTCCTGAATAATAAGTGGGCAACGAATGTATCCTCAACAAAACTCATCCGTGACGACGTATACAGCATTTTAGGTAACGCTTCAGTGGATGGACAGTCAAATGATTATGTTTATGATTTCTTAACAAGCCCATTAAATGTAGAGGGGGATGTACCGGAAGAGAAGCAATCTGCTAATCTACCGCCGGTTGTCATTCTGTTTATTATTCTACTATCCAGCTTGTTAATTGGTTACACCAGCTTCTATTTTCAGAATGCACCCCTATGGATGCAAGGTGTCATCTTCTTATTATTAAATTTAATCGTCGGTTTCTTTATTAGTCTTTATGGACTTGATATTTATCCGTTAGAAGAATCACGATCCATAGAGTGGACTATTTTTACGATCATGCTATTATTGGCTGGATCAGGAATTGTTCGTGTAGCATTTGTAACGAATCGCTTAGTGGGATGGTTTGTCTCAGTCGGTATTATTGCGCTTTTTGTTACACCATTATTAGCATTGACTACGCCTAATTTTACTTTTGAGGATCCGATGTCCAAAGTGTATGTATCAATTCAATACGGTTCTGAATCGTTATTTTCGAAAGCTGCTATCGTATTGACGATGATCATTATTGCTTTAGGTGTCTTGCAAATGGTTTTAGATAGACGAAGCAATAATCCAGTTGATGAAGGTACAGAAGAGTATGAGGGGTAAATGGATTGTGGCATTGGCAGTCGTATGTAGCTGTATGATGTTCACGACTCCATGTCAGGCAAGTAACAGTATTAATGACCTATCTCCTAATGAATATAAGCAAAATAAAAAGAAAAAAGATATGAACTTAATGAATGATCAAAAGAATATCATTGAAAAAGGAGATATTCCTGAAGAACAAAAGAATTTGACCTTTGATGGGAATAAGAATAACCACAACGAGGCGATTAAAGGGAAACTTTTTCAACAACAATCAATGGATACAAATACGATAAAAGCTAAAGCAGATCATTTACAACTCTTTAGTCAACCTGAATCATCAAAGTTAGACGAATTGGAAGAAACAGGGGATACTTCTTCTTCTGTGTCGATTCTCATTACCATTTTTGTTACCGTTTGTTTGTTGTTGTTAATTCTTGTTTTAGTCATTTGGAATCGAACTAATAATCAGCAAAAAGCCAGTATGACTTAAGGATCTTTATGGATGTCGTCTAAATAGAGGCGGCATCTTTTTTTAAAAATTTAAAATAGGCGGCATAAAAGTTATTTGCAAATGTGAGTATTTGACTCTCCAAATATATTAAAATAATTGATTGTGCTGTTTTGCACAAAATGAGAAGTTTATCAGTGGTATTATTATTAGGATCTTTTTTTTATTATACAATCATTCTAATATTTTCTTGCATATTTTTAGCTAGATTGAGATAATAATTGTAAGGGTTTACATTGCCGTGAGAGGTGATTATGATGACAAATGATACGTTAGTAGGAAGTTTTCAGTTGATGAAATCAATTAATCGGTCGGTTGTTTTAAACACTATTCGAACTCAACAAGCGATTTCACGAGCTGAAATTTCGAAGATGACCAAGTTAACGCCACCTACTATCACAAATATTGTAAACGAATTAATTGATAGTAAGATCGTAATAGAAAAAGAGGCTGGTATATCAAGTGGGGGGAAGAAAACCGATCTTACTTCAAATCAATTCAGAGCAATCATATATTATAGGGATAGACATAGGGGCGAAACATATTCGTTTTGCTTTAGGAAATTTAAGTGGGAAAATTATTTGTTATCAAACGATTAAAGTTCCGCTTAACATAAGTGAAGATGACTTAATTCAATCGTTAATTAAACAAGTGTATGTCATCATGGATGAATCAGCAATCCTTAAGGAAAAAGTCGTAGGGATTGGGATCGGTGTAAATGGAAACGTAGAAAATGAAAGTGGAATGATTACTTATTCTTCAAAGTTTGAACTTCATAAAGCGTATTTAAAACAGGAAATTGAAAACGAATTTCATATCAAAGTAAAAGTAGAAAATAGTGCAAGGGCTATGGCCTTAGGTGAGCAATGGTTCGGAGTTGGAAAAGGTTTCTCCAATTTATTATGTATAAATGTGGGATATGATGTTTGTGCCGGGTTAATTATTAACAACCAGTTAGTAAAAGGGAAACATAATCTTGCAGGTAACATTGGACACATGGTCATAGATCTAAATGGTCCTGTTTGTAGCTGTGGTCAAGTCGGTTGTTTAAAGGCTTTTATTTGCCACGATGCGCTAAAAAGAATGGTGCTAACTGAAGTATATGCTGGAAGAAATACCTCCCTAATTGAATGTATGAAAGGGGATATGGAAAAAATTTCAGGTAAAATCATTCAAAAAGCAGCTAAAAAAGGAGACTCTCTCAGTATTGAATTGTTAAAAAACATAGGTCAATCCCTTGGTGTGGCTTGTACAAATATGATTAATATCTTTAATCCAGATATCATCATTATTGGTGGTGGAATTGGTAAAGCTGATGAATTTTATATGGACGAACTAAAAAAAGTCGTGCGTCAGCGCCTAGTAACTACAGAAGGAAAAGAAACAGAAATTGTTGCATCTAAATTAGGAGATAAGGCAACAGTGATTGGAGCAATTACGTTAATCATAACTGAGTTATATGAAATGAATTCAACACCATAATATGAGCGCAGTTATATTTACCTCCTTATAGACATAATCTGATAATAGCTTGCAACTAGATTGAAGGAGGTATAGAAATGCTCTATCGACTTCTCGCATTAAATATTGACGGAACGTTATTAAAAAACAATGGAAGACTTCAATCCTCTACTAAAGAGGCAATCTACTATGTTCAACAGAAGGATGTTATACTCACATTAGTAACAAATAGACATTTTCAATCAGCGAAAAAAATAGCTAAAGCACTTAAAATAGAAGCACCAATTATTACTCATAGTGGAGCTTTTATCGCGAAGAATATGGATGCTCCTCATTTTGTAAAGAAAATACCTGAAGAGACAACATTTAACCTTGTCCAAATTTTAGAAACGTTTGAATGTAACATAAGAATCATACATGAGCGCTATTCAATAGGTAACCGAAAAAAAATTGGTTCTCAGCTGATTTCAAGAATGTTGCTTAATAGTGGCGATCCACTATTCTATCCTGTTCAATTTGTTGAGTCTTTGAGTGATGTGTTAATGGATGAGCCAGTTGAAGCACCGTCTATTCAGCTTTTGTTTGAAAGTGAAAAGGAAATATCAGAAGTTGTTCAGACGATACGAGATGCCTTCCCGCAACTTGAACTTGCTCCAATGGGGGGTAATAAACTCTCGGTTACTTCAAATGGAGTATCTAAATTATCAGGATTGCAATGGGTGTGCAATTATTATGATATACCGACTGAGCAATCTGTTGTAATCGCAAATGATATTGATGATATTGAAATGCTTGAGCACGTAGGTTTAGGTGTAGCTGTAGGGAATGCGTCTTATGAGGTGAAAAAGGCTGCAGACTGGATCACTCGATCAAATGATGAGCTTGGAGTGGATTACATGGTTAAAGAGCATTTTAGAAAGCAACATAGACCTAAATTTTTACAAAAAATCAAAAGAGGATAAAACAATATTGTTTCTGAAAACGCCTGCTGCTACTTTAGTAGGCGTTTTTACGTGCGTGAAAAGGCCTGAAATATAAAAAAGTTCACAAAATGTTCGAAATGAAAAGGGTTTCATTCATGAATAAAGAATAATAAGTAAACATGTGGTTGTCTAAATCGACTTTCTAGTTTTTAAAGCAGTTATATTTGCCTACTATTCTAATAGGATTCTTCCAACTATAGCAAAACCACAACAAAATAAAGGGGGGATGTAGATGAATGCCATTCAATTATTTCTGGCCGAATTAGCTCGACTGAAAGAGAGAAAAGTAATTTTGTCATTAGTATTAGTGATGCTAGTTCCACTCGTTTATGTTGTTATTCTTCTCTCTCCTAAATGGTCACCTTATGACTATGCTTCCAATTTACCGGTAGCAGTAGTCAATGAAGATGAAGGAACCATTTTAAATGGAGAAGAAATGAATGTAGGAGAGCAACTGGTTGACAATTTAAAAGAAGGTAAGGATCTTGGCTGGAATTTTGTTAGTAAACAAAAAGCAGAAAAAGGTCTCGCTAATCAAGATTATTATTTAATAGTCGAAATTCCGAAAGATTTTTCTGAAAGCGTTACCACAGTTTCGGATAAAGATCCAAAACAGGCCAAAATATTCTACACTCAAAATGAGGGGTTAAACTTTACGGCATCGAAAGTAACAGAGAGTGCAGCAAACTCAATTCAAAAGGAACTCTCTACTCTCATTACTGGAACGTATGTAACACAGGTCTTTACTCAGTTGAGTGACATTTCTGTAGGATTCGATAAAGCAGCAGACGGCGCTTCACAAGTAAACGAAGGTTTAACGAAAGCAAAACAAGAAGGAACAGAAAAAATATTAAACGGATTAAATGAGAAATCAAACAAAATAACTGAATTAGCTGAAGGCTCTCAAAAACTTGATGCCGGACTAGGAACGTATCTTTTTAAATTGAAAGAAAACCAACCTAAAATTGGTAAATTGGCAGATGGATCAAAAATATTAAATGAAAAACTAAGGCTTTATTTGAACGGGCTAAAAGACAGTCAACCGAAGATAGAGGAATTGTCGGATGGCTCAAAAACGTTAGAAAAAGGGCTAGGGCAATATTTGAATGGACTAAAGAAGAATCAGACAGGAATTAATGCATTGACAGAAGGAGCAAATAAGGTTGAAGAAGGACTAGGGTTATATGCTAAAGGGTTAACTGAAAGTCAATCGAAGATAAAGGAATTATCGGATGGCTCAAAAACGTTAGATGAAAACCTAGGATTGTATGTAAAAGGTCTAGAAGATAGCCAACCGAAAATAAAGGAATTGTCGGATGGCTCAAAAATGCTAGATGAAAACCTAGGATTGTATGTAAAAGGGTTAAAAGACAGTCAACCGAAGATAAAGGAATTGTCGGATGGCTCAAAAATGCTAGATGAAAACCTAGGATTGTATGTAAAAGGGTTAAAAGACAGTCAACCGAAGATAAAGGAATTGTCGGATGGCTCAAAAATGTTAGATGAAAACTTAGGATTGTATGTAAAAGGGTTACAAGATAGTCAACCGAAAATTAAAGAGTTAGCAAATGGAGCAGAAAAATTAGATAATGGGATAGAATCATATTTAACCTCTTTACAAGAAAAACAACCTAAAATAGATGAGTTAGCAAATGGAGCCAATAATATACATGATAAAATGGATGTGTTGCAAAAAAGTCTGGACAAACAAACATCAGATGTGGAAGCACTTGCAAATGGAGCGTTTCGTCTTGAAGAGGGAGTAATCCAATTAGGAGATGCTGTTGAATCGGAATTACTTCCAAAAAGTCATGATCTCAAAAATGGTGCATCTTTATTAAATCAAAAAATAACAGAGTTAGACCAAATAATCATAATATTAAACCAAAAAATATCTGAATATTCAGGTCTTGGAGCAGATGAAAGAGACGAAGCTGATCTTCAAGAGATTAAAAATATCAGTGCATCAGTAACTAATAACATGAGTAAAATACAAGAAGCATCCCTGTCTGTATCGCAAGGTTCGGAAGCACTTGTCAAAGGAATAGATAAAGAATCTGGTGGGCAATCACTTCAAGCAAACATTGATCATTTAAGTCATGGAGCGTCTGATTTAAACAATGGAATGAGCAAATTTAATCAAGCTTGGCCTGTTTTGGTAGATAATGTATCAAAGTTAAAAGATGGGGCATCAGCAATTGCAAATGGTACAACTTCTGTGAAAGACGGATGGGGAATGTCTATTGATGTAGTTTCTCAGCTGAAAAATGGGACATCTAAAATTAGTTCAGGTAACGCAGATGTTAAAGAGAGCTGGGAAGAATCTTTAATTCCCAACGCATCGTTATTAAAAAATGGTTCAGCTAAAATAAGTTTAGGCAACCAAGATGTTAAAAAGAGCTGGGAAAAAACTTTAATTCCCAACGCGTCGTTATTAAAAAATGGTTCAGCCAAAGTAAGTTCAGGTACCGCAGATGTTAAAAAGAGCTGGGAAGAAACTTTAATTCCTAATGCGTCACTGCTAAAGCAAGGAACAGCTAAAATAAGTTCGGGCAACGCAGATGTTAATGAAAAATGGGAAAATAGTCTAATTAGCAATGCAATAAAGTTAAAAAACGGATCAGCTAAAATAAGCTCAGGGAATGAAACAGTCAATTCAGGATGGCAAACGTCTATTGAGGTAGTATCACAGTTGAAAAAAGGTTCAGCTCTTGTAAGTTCAGGGAACTCAGGTGTCAAGGAAAGCTGGGAAAAAACCTTGATTCCCAACGCGTCGTTATTAAAGAAAGGTTCAGCTAAAATAAGTTCAGGTAACGCGGGTGTTAAAGAAAGCTGGGAAAAAGGGTTAATTAGCAATGCAACCAAACTAACAAACGGTTCAGGGGTGATAAGCTCAGGAAACAAAGATGTTAAAGAAGGATGGCAAACATCTATAGATGGAGTAACTGAACTAAAAAATGGTTCAGCTAAAATAAGTTCAGGCAACGGAGAAGTTGAAACTGGATGGACGGATTTAACAGAAGGTGTTACAGAAGTAGATAATGGATTGTTAAAGCTAACAAATGGTAGTAGAGAGCTTGCCGATAGTCTAGTAAGTGGGGCCGAACAAACAGGAGATATCAATACTTCTGATGACAATGTCACAATGTTTGCCTCACCAGTTCAGACGGAGGGAAGTAAGGTGAACGAATATCAGTATTATCGAGATTCAACAGCTCCATATATTCTATCACTTGCACTATTTGTCAGTATTTTAATCATGTCTATGATTGTCGAGTTTAGAAATCCAGTTGGTGAACCAAGTTCTACTATTTCCTGGTTTATCGCCAAGTATATGAAACTAGCTCTTTTTTCATTAGCACAGGCACTGTTAATCAGTTTGTTCGCATTGCTTGTTCTCAAACTACAAGTTGGAAACGCTCTTTTGTTTATTTTGTTCTCTATGTTTGTTGCTATTACTTTCTTGTCAATCATTATGTTCTTTGTTGCTTTAGCAGGTAACTTTGGACGCTTTATTGTATTATCCTTAATTGTGTTACAAGTACCAACTACGGGGGCAAACCTACCAATTGATATGTTGCCACCATATTTAAGAACAATTAGTGTGTTAATGCCTATGACATACTCAAATGCAGGGTATAAATCAATCATTACGCTAAATGATTCGAGTTATTCGTTTGCAAATTCAGCAGTATTATTTGTCTTTTTAGTGATCTTCACCTGCTTAACCTTAACGATCTTCTACTTCAGGAGTCAAAGAGGAATGGCTTTAGATCAAGTGGAAAAATAATTGAAGTTAGCTCTCAGTCTATGATTGAGGGCTTTTTTGTTATTGATATACTCTGAAATATTGACGAAATCATTTATAGCATCAATAATAGTGAAAGAATAAAAAATGACAAAGGTGAAAAAATGAAAATCAATATACAAGGAATAAATGACACATATTATCATCGTTCAATTATTAATATTAGTAAGCTGTTTTTTGAGGATCCAACAATTGATTTTTCTGATAAACAAATAAAGGAATCTTTAAATCTTACTTTTACCTTTCACAATAATACAGTTAATGGTACATTGGAAAGTAATGGTGAATATTTAAATATAAGGAAAAAAATCTTATCTTTTGAAGATCGAAAGCAAGTTAACAAAGGAATAACCTATGTATTGTTGTCCCTTTTGAAAAAATGGACGGGATTAGAGCAACCATGGGGTATACTGACGGGAATCCGTCCGACGAAACTCTTTCATAAGATGTATCGTGAACAAGGTGAAAAGTCTCACGAAGTGTTAAGAGGAGAGTATTTACTTTCAGAAGAAAAAATAAATATAATGCAAAAGATTGTTAACCGACAATTAGAAGTTATTCCCGACTTATATGAACTTTCAAATGAAGTCAGTATCTATATTGGAATTCCTTTTTGTCCAACCAAATGTGCCTATTGTACATTTCCCGCTTATGCCATTCAAGGTAAGCAAGGTAAAGTGGACACGTTTTTAGAAGGATTGCATTATGAAGTCAAGGAAATTGGAAGATGGTTAAAGGAAAAAAACGTAAATATTACCACGGTCTATTTTGGAGGAGGGACCCCTACAAGTATTTCAGCAGAACAAATGGATCTGCTTTATGAAGAGGTGTATCGCTCTTTTCCAGATATGGATAAAGTTAGAGAAGTGACTGTAGAGGCAGGGAGGCCAGATACGATCACCCCAGAAAAACTTGAAGTACTTAAAAAATGGAACATTGATCGCATTAGTATTAACCCGCAATCTTATACGCAAGAAACTTTAAAAGCGATTGGTAGGCACCACACAGTAGAAGAAACCATCGAGAAATTTTATTTATCCCGATCTATGGGAATGAACAATATCAATATGGATTTAATCATTGGACTTCCTGGGGAAGGCATAGGGGAGTTTGAGCATACATTAAAGAAAACAAAAGAATTAATGCCAGAATCATTAACCGTTCATACGTTATCCTTTAAACGAGCAAGTGAGATGACTAAAAATAAACAAAAATATAAAGTGGCCAAGCGAAGCGAAATTGAATCCATGATGAAAAGAGCTGAAGAGTGGACAGAGAAAAATAATTATCACCCTTACTACTTATATCGACAAAAAAACATTTTAGGTAATTTAGAAAATGTCGGTTATGCCTTACCAGGTCAGGAAAGCCTGTACAATATTTTGATTATGGAAGAAAAGCAAACTATTATCGGTTTAGGGTGCGGGGCATCAAGTAAGTGGGTTCATCCACAGACGGAAAAAATAAGTCAATTCTTCAATCCAAAAGATCCAAAGTCGTATAATGAAAGTTATCAGCATTATACTAATAAAAAGATTGAAGTGTTAAATGATCTATATAAAGGAAAATGATGATCAGTGGGGCTAATGCTGTTGTTTTTTTAAAACGACATTAGCAAATTTAACTCGTAGGCAGTTCATTATGCCTACGAGAAACCTCTATACTTTAGTTGGGATTTTGGCATTCTTTTCTATAAATTTTGTTTAACTGTTGAACAATGTCATGAATAGAAAGGACTCATAAATTAATATGCGATCCGGATGAAACTGTTCATGATGGTCACGACATTCATTGGATAAGTGGTGCCAAAATAATTGATCTAACTCATCAATCGACTTAATGTGTGCTTTATCCATGGCATGGCAATGATCTCTTAAACTATTAGAAATATATTTACTTGCTATTAAAATGATTTCTTTATTTTCCTTATTACATTCAATGTCATGAATAAACTGAATGTTTCCAAGGTGAAATATAAGTTGCTGCAAGTTTAAAAGTCGTTTCTGAATATAGTGATATTGCTTCATTTCTTTTTTAGAATGACGGTGAAGCTTCCAATCCACTTTTTGATAGGATAGTAGTTTGGTGGTCATTTCAATATCTTTTGTCAATTGTTCAAATAAAGGATCAACCGTGCTATGCCTGCCATTCATCATATCTGCTACTCTTTTATCTAAATACTCTCCAGATTTCTCATACAATTGATCCATTTTTTTCATAATAACCGGTGTATAGTCAGGTGGAAGTATCAAGAAATTAATAGCCGTTGATACGATTAATCCAATGGTAGTTGTCATTAAGCGAAGAAAGAAACTAGCCAAATATCCAGATGAAGTAATAGGGATCATGGCTACTGCGGTAATTGTGGCAACTAATGTTCCTTCTTCTAATTTTAATTTTTGACAGGTGAAAATGGTTAATACAGCTGCAATTCCATACGAAATAGGGACATTACCAAATAGATAAGTTAACGTCATCGAATAAGCAGGCCCAATTGCGGAAGCTGGAAAACGAATGAGTCCTTTTCGAAAAGAATCCGTTGCAGTTGGCTCAATCGTCACAATAGCTGTAATAACGGCAAAAATCGAGGGAAGCTCGAAATAATGACAAATCCAAGCTGTTATAAAAACTGCAATCCCTGTTTTTATAATTCGTCCTCCAAAAAATTTTCCTTTTATCCACTTCATAAATAAAACTCCTAAATGATCATTTGGTTACAAAATACGCGAAAGTGCTAAATACGTTTATATTATTATTATAATGAATGATATAGTAATTGGACAAAAAAATTCGTATTAGTGGTTGTTTCCTGTCATTTTCTTGAGGTTTACAACAACTTAAAGATGAATGAGGAAGGAATTTTCATTTCTATAGAGAATAGTTTGTAATGAGAATATAAGAAGGGATGGGATAATGTGGAAAACACAATGGAAGCAGTTCAACTTGAAACAAAGGGGAAAACAGCAATAATTACACTAAATAGACCAGATTCGCTAAATTCAATAAATGATGTAATGATGAAACAATTAGTTGAAGCATTAGATAAGGTTGATGAAGGGGATTATAACCTTTTATTTTTAAAAGGGAATGGAAAAGCATTTTCATCAGGTGGAGACATAAAATTGATGCTTCAAAATGATAGTCCGGAAGGTTTCCAAACCTTTATGAAAATGATTGGTGACATGGTCGTTAAGTTGTATGATATGAAAGCGATTACAATCAGTGTGATTCATGGGGCAAGGCTGCAGCAGGATTAGGATTAAGTTTAGCTTTGGCATGCGACTATGTATATGCTAAAATGGATTCGAAAATAGCTATGAACTTCATCGGTATTGGCCTAATTCCTGATGGTGGTGGTCATTATTTTATGAAGAAACGATTAGGTGAAGTAAAAGCGAAGCAATTGATCTGGGAAGGTAAATCGTTAAGTGCAGAAGAAGCAACTAGCATCGGGTTAATAGATGAATCTTTTGATATAAATGAAGTAGAAAAAATAGAAGAGATTGCAGCTGTTTTAAGTCGCAAACCGTTAAAGGCGATGAAAACAACGAAAGAGCTTTATCGAAAAGTTGAAGGTGACTCGTTAGAAAACGTTATCATGCTAGAAACAAAACTTCAAGGCGAGATGAGACGTACTTATGATCATCAAGAAGGTATTCGTGCTTTTGTAGAAAAAAGACGTCCCAACTTTAAAGGGGAATAAAGGAAGCCATAAGTAGTGATAACCCATCACTACTTATGGCTTTTTAGTTAACAGAGTAAGAAAGCATATAAATAGGTTCTTATTTGGATGGTGCTTTTATTTTTGTCTAGCTCCAGCGCCTAGCTAGGAGACGCCTCCAGGAGGGAGGTGGATCTACGTTGCCACAGGACGTGGCTGTTTTTAGTAGATCTTCTGTAATCGTCACGTAGAACAAAAGATAAAGAACATCTTTCTTTTCTCCACGCCTTATGCTTGTCGTGGCTGAGCAAGGCGCTTGCGCTTTTCTTAATTAAACGACATAATACCATTTCAGCTTATGAAGGATTAATGCAAGTATGGTCCAAATCAATAAAATAAAAGCTGCATAGCCTAGTTGAGGATAAGCAGTAAAAGATGCGATCCAATTATATAGAAAGTGTGAAAGTGATTGTTCGTTTTGTCCTATAGGTATTTTAATATGATATAGAATAGAATTAAGGATAAAACTCCCGAAATAAATTAAAAAAACTATTTCTTCCAAAACCCTCTAAAAAAAAGTTAATAGGGTTTAACAAGCTAGTTTGTTTACTTATTTGAAAATGGTCATAGATTAAATATAGGAACGATAATGATAGACAAGTAGCTCCAGCAGTTAATAAGGAAAATGAGGGTGTCCAAATTTTTTTATTAAATGGCAGAAACTCCTTCCAAATGAACGCGAATATTACAATGATTGATCCATAAATGAATAACTGTTTCCAAACAGTGCCCGTTTTTCTATTCAATAATATTCTCCCCATTGCGAATCCAATTAAAGAATTTGATAAAGCTGATAAACTTACTAAAAGGCCTTCTGGATCATAGCCAGGTTTTCCTTGGTGATATAAATGGTTCTCACCAAAGATAAAACTGTCAATGGGTTGTGATGGGTTGCATGTTGGTTGTGGAAGGCTTTCGGAACATCCTTCGCTAAAAGAAATCACAAATCCTCCATATAAAGACGTGATGAATAAAGCAATTATCATTATTTTTAATGGAGATTGTGTAATTCTTGTAATTATAGCGGTTAATACTCCTATAATAGCGAATAGCTGAAGAACTCCTGTAAAGCGTAATGTCGCAAAATCCAAATTCCATGAGATGATCATTGTAAATATAAGTCCATAAAGAATGAATAAAAATGTCCTTTTAGATAATTTAAGCCAATTAACTCCTTTTTTATAGCCTATGGCCATACTTGTTCCTATCATCGTTATGAATGCTGGTAAGATAAAGTCTATTAAGGTTATCCCATACCAATCAGCATGGTGAGCAAAATGATATTCATAGTCTCCTTTAGGAATGGCAGTTAAAAACACACATAAAATGATTACCACTCCTCTTAAAATATCAAGTGAGTAAATTCTTGATTTTGCGATTTCTTTATTTACAGTTTGCTGCATATTTGTTTCCCTTCTATTTTTTTCTTTAGATGTTATTATACTATAAAAATCATACTCGAAAAAATAGGATAAGAGATGAAGATCCATTGAAATAAAAGACTTTATATTTCATAACCATTTCATTTTGGTCATATTATGTAACATAAATGAAATATTTTATATGTTTATGAAACAATACAGCAAAGTTAATCGTCTAATATATAAAGACATTAACAAATGAGGTGATCTTATGAAAAAGGTATTGGTATTATCGTCTGTTCTTTTTCTATCTACAACATCCGTTGCTTATGGGGTTTATGACCAAATACATCAAGAAAATAACTATTCTAATCGTATTGAAGAAATCCAAAAGTCAACACAACCGGAAAAACTAGTTTCTTTGTCATCGAAAGAGTTTTCAAGAGTTGAACAAAAAGATCAAAAAATGACTATAACAAGTCAAGAAAAAGAAACACAAGAACAAGATCAAAATGTCGGTGAAGCTGAGGTTCAAGTAACGGAGGAAGAAAAAGAAATTATAGAACAAGGTCAAAATACTACTGCAGGTGAGGTTCAAAGAGAGGAAAAAGAAAAACA
The DNA here is from genome assembly GCF_020524035.2 of Bacillus carboniphilus. Lineage (NCBI taxonomy): Bacteria > Bacillati > Bacillota > Bacilli > Caryophanales > Bacillaceae > Bacillus > Bacillus carboniphilus. The sequence continues at coordinate 173,926 of NZ_CP129013.1, forward strand.
AACGGATAAAGAAGAAAGTGACAAAGCTTTGATTGAACCAACTATCGATGACTTTTATGAATTAGTAACGACCTATAAAGGTGTTTATAAATCTATTTTGACTAATATAAATGAAAATGAACAACATGAAGATCTTTATAATCGTTTAGAAGGTTATCAAAGTTTTAACGATCTTTATGTGGAATTTGAATCGGTAGCAACACAAACGGCTGTTAATAACCTTCTATGGGGCTTCATTGAAACAGAAGAGGGTGTGTTCGTCCTTCCAGCTTGTGGCCCAATGTTGCCAGATGTTGATCTACAAAGTGACTATGAATTAACCAAAATATCTGATAGTGAGTTTATGTTAAAGCAATTCATCAATTATGAGGAGAGTATGTATACTCCTGGAACGTGGACGATCACAATGACAAGACAAGGAGATGATTTTATATTAAAAGATTATCATTTCGAATAGAAATAAAGGTCAACAAAAAGATGGAATCCATTTTGAATTTGGTGTATCAAATTCAAAATGGATTCCATTTGTTCATTTTTTAATCGGTTCACCTGAAACAACATGCCAATGAAGGTGTTTAGAGTCTTGCGCGTTTCTTCTTACCTATGAAATAAGATCATTTTTCCTTTTGATGTGGTGCAACGGTGGGTATGTTCAGAAAAACCTTTCTCTTGTAAAAGATCTTCACCTTTTAATTTGGCTATTTTTTCATCCTCTGCTTGAAACGTTTCATCTAATAACTTCTCACCATCTTTTGAAAATACAGTTAAATAGTATGTCTCCACTGTTTATTCCCCCAGTTGTGTAAAATTATGTTACAATCCATGTAGGACTCTTTCACCACTTATATTCTACTGAAATAGTAAAAAATCCTCTATTAAATTTATAGAAAAATCAAATTAGAATGAAACTATATGATATATAAAACGTAGTATGAAAGTGAAATAAAAAAAAGGGGTGGGGTAAATTGACTTTAAAAATAACAGAAGTGACAAAAAAGTTTGGTAATTTTACAGCTGTTGACAATCTATCGCTAAAAATTCCAGAAGGTCAAATATTCGGATTTTTAGGGGCGAATGGAGCAGGAAAAACAACGACCTTTAGGATGGTCATTAGTTTATTAAAACCAACGTATGGGAAAATAGAATGGAATGGTAGGAAAATTAATGAGCAACTTGTTAATCAGATAGGGTATTTACCAGAAGAGAGGGGGTTGTACCCAAAGTTAAAAGTGATTGACCAAATCGTTTATTTAGGACGATTAAAGGGAATGAAAAAAAGAGAGATCGAAAAGCATCTTGAGGAATGGCTAAAGCGATTTAAAATTTCAGAATATAAACATAAACGAGTAGAAGAACTCTCTAAAGGTAATCAACAAAAAATTCAGTTTATTGCTGCAGTTATTCATCAGCCTAAAATATTGATATTAGATGAACCTTTTAGTGGCTTAGATCCCGTAAATGTAGAGTTACTTAAGAAAGCAGTAATTGATTTAAAAGAAAAAGGAACGACGATTGTTTTTTCTAGTCATCGCATGGAGCATGTAGAAGAATTGTGTGAATATTTATGTATTATGCAAAAAGGTTCTCCTATTGTTCATGGAAATTTAAAGAAAATAAAAAATGACTATGGAAAAAAGACTGTTTTTGTGCAAGGGGAATTTGATTATCATTTTTTAAAGGAGTTCCCTGGTGTTACACGATATAAGGAATCAGGAACTGGAATTGAGTTATTAGTAGAAAATCAAGCACTGTCTCAATCCATTTTATCAGAGGTTCATAAGAAAGGATTTGTTCACACGTTTAAACTGAAGGAGCCTTCATTAAACGATATTTTTATTGATAAGGTAGGTGCTTCTTATGAATAAATTTTGGATTATGTTGGGACATACATATATAAATAAAATAAGAAGTAAATCAATGATTATTTCGACCCTCATTATGCTAGTTTTTATTTTTGGAATCGTAAACATTGATAAAATTATTGAAATATTTGATAAAGAAGAGGTAAGTAAAGTTGTTGTGTTAGATTCAACTGGAGATCTTTACAAGGAATTGACAGATCAAATTCAGGATGATTCAATCGAACTAATATTAGCTGAAAACGAAAAAACAGAAATTGAAGAACAGATTTTAGCTGGTGAGATAGAAGGAATGGTAGAGGTTAATCTGCAAAATGGGCTACCAACTGCAACTTACTACTCAGAATCAATAACTAATGAAGAAGTGTTTAATACGATTGACCAAGCCCTAAATCAAGTGAAGGTGAAATTAGCAACGAACCAATTAGGAATTGGTGAAGATGAAGTATCCAGTATATTTGCTCCAGTTCCTTTTAAAAAAGTGGCTTTAGGAGAAAATGCTAAAACAGAAGCAGAGGTCGGGCAAGCCATAGCGATTGTCTATTTTATCTTATTTTTAATTTATATTTTTGTGGTTCAATATGCGGCAATCATTGCAACTGAGGTCGCGACTGAAAAATCTTCGCGGGTGATGGAAATTCTCGTATCGAGTGCTTCGCCAATACAACAAATGTTCGCAAAAATTTTAGGGATAGGACTTGTTAGTATTACACAACTCCTAGTCTTAATGACAGCAGGAATACTATCTGCTAGAAATCTTGTATCACAAGTAAGTGATCAATTTTCCTTATCGGATTTGCCCTTCGATATTTTTATTTATGGAATGATCTTCTTTATTCTAGGTTTTTTATTGTATGCAACATTGGCCGCCTTTCTTGGAGCCCTTGTTAGTCGAACAGAAGATGTTCAACAAGTCATCTCACCCATGATGTTTTTAATAGTTGCCGCATTTATCATTGCCATGACAGGAATTCAAAATCCAGAATCAACGTTTATTTCTGTTTTATCATTTATTCCATTCTTTTCACCGATGCTGATGTTTTTAAGAGTAGGGATGTTGAGTATTCCTTTATGGGAAATTGCTCTTTCGATCGGACTTCTAGTTGGAACTATAATCATATTAGCTATCTATGGTGCAAAGATATACAAAGGAGGAGTGTTAATGTATCGCTCTACAGGAGTATGGAAAGGAATAAAAGAGGCTATGACGATTTCAAAGGAGTCATAAAAGAGGTTTTTGTTGACAAAAAAATATATTTGTGCTATAATTTACAGATAATTATATTCGTTATATAATAAGAGTCTCCTGGCCAGGGACTCTTATTTTTTATGAAAGTGAAGGGATGTGCTTATGTGAAAGCAGGTCAGTCTAGTATCACTTCATTGATTACAGCATATGCAAGAGCCTATCATAGTCAATTTGATCACCCAATTATATTCGATGATTTTATAGCTAAAGACTTAGTGCTTGAAAAAGAAACAAAGAATATTAGAGATAACCTTGTTCAAAACGCTCAGTTTTTTAATAAAGATTTAGAAGGTGAAAAGGAAGAGGAAATTTTACAGTGGATTATTCACGTTCAATTGGCACCAATTACGCTATCAAGATCGGCTTTCTGTGAAAATATATTATTTAATGAGGTGAAGGGCGGGGTAAATCAATACTTAATCCTCGGAGCAGGATTCGATACGTTTTGCTTTAGGTATCCTGAATTTAAAAAAGCTCTTAATGTATTTGAAATTGATTATCCAGCCACACAGCAATTTAAAAAGGAAAGACTTAGCCACCTTGATTTAGAATCACCAAGCAATCTTCACTTTATACCAATGGATTTTACGAAGGGATTTTCACTTCAACAACTTAAAAAAAATGGGTTATATCAAACAAAAACGTTTAGTAGTCTATTAGGTGTTTCCTATTATTTAACGAAAAATGAGTTTGTAACATTGTTCGAAGAGATTTTTGAATATGTACCTTCTGGAAGCTCGATTGTCTTTGATTATGCAGATGAAACCTTACTTGAAGAGAAAGGACTTTTTAATCGAGTGGAAAACATGGTGAAGATGGCTGAAGTTAGTGGTGAGCCAATGAAATCATGTTTTTCACGTAATGAAATAGAAGAGGTATTGGGGAATTTAGATTTATTGATTTATGAACATTTGACACCCCAAAAAATTAATGATCGTTATTTTCAAAATCGATCTGATCGTCTGTCAGCTTTTAAGCCTATCCACTATCTTCATGCTGTGAAGAGATAAAAAGATTTACTGATGAGACAACCTTTCATAAATATGGGAGGTTGTTTTTTATTACAGAGTAAGAAAGCATGAAAAACTGTCCTTATTTGGATAGTGCGTTCATTGTTTCCTAGCTCCAGCGCCCAGCGACTGATAAGGTTTTCGACGCACAGGAAGTGCTAGCATCATCGTCAGCCACTCGAGGTCATAAGTCAAACATTTTGTGAAGGTAAAGAACACCTTCACGTTATGTTCGCCTTATGCTGGTCGTGTCTATTCAAAGCGCTTCCGCTTTTCTATTGTCTAGCTTCTGCGCCCAGCGACTCGTAAGTTTTCACCCTCCTCCTTACGATAAGTCAACATCGAAGCCTGCGGCTATTCGTGTTTCCTTTATCTCATGCGGAGATTTCAAGCCCCCACGTCGCAAAACGAGCGCTTCCGCTTTTCTATTTAGAACGTGCATTCGGTTTTTTTAACTGTTAAAATAGAGTAGAAATAAAAATGTAGAAAACTGAAAAGGTGAGCGAGTTGGAAACGATTAAATTTCTTCATGCGGCAGATTTACATATTGATAGTCCTTTCACAGGAATGTCACACTTACCTCCGTTCTTGGTTGATTTACTAAAAAAAAAGTACATTTGAAGCTTATCAAAACTTGATTGAGCATGCGATACGACACAAAGTTGATTTTGTTTTACTTGTTGGTGATTTATATGATGAAGAAAATCGTAGTCTTAAGGCGCAGGCTTGCCATTAGACAAGGGTTTGAACGCTTAAAGGATGAAAATATTCCAGTCTATATCGTTCACGGGAATCATGATTTTACTGGAGGAAGATGGAGTAGAATCGAATGGCCGGAAAACGTCCATGTATTTTCAGATCGAAAAGTAGAAGCGAAAGATGTGTATAAAGACGAACAGTTAGTTGCGACCCTTTATGGATATAGTTATCCGAAAAAAGCAGTGTATGAGCCTATCGTTGACTCTTATATAAAGCAATCTAATGCTCCATTTCACATTGGATTACTTCATGGAAGTGATGGAAGCCAAGGCCATCATCCATATTGTCCATTTACGGTAAAGCAATTGTTACATAAAGAATTTGATTATTGGGCTCTCGGTCATATTCATAAACGACAATTTCTTCACAAAACGGAGCCTTTTATTACTTACCCGGGAAATATTCAAGGGAGACATCGCAAAGAAACAGGAAATAAAGGGGTCTATGTTGTCGAAATGTCTAAACTTGAAACAACCCTCCATTTTTATCAAACGAGCCTCATTCACTTTGAAAAAGAAGAAATACACGTTGAATCTATGCAAACAATTGATGATCTTATCACCAAAATAGATCTTGTTAAACAACGTTTAAAAGACCATAATCATAATACCATAATAGAGATCGACTTAAGAGGTAAAGCGGCTTTTTATTACGAAATGATGGAACAGGGAGAACTTGATGATGTCGTTGAATATATTAATGCACCTGAACGAGATCAAGAATCTGTTGTATGGTTGTCGAAGATCCACTTACATATTACCCCTCCTGACGATGAGGACAATCAGGGCGGTTTTTATTCAGATATAAAAAAAATGACAAGTGACGACCAAGTATTGAAAAAAGCGCTTCAAAGTTACGAAAAACATCCTTTCTTTAGAAAACTAGACTTACATTTCTCAGAAGAAGAAAAACAAGAAATTGTTGAAGATGCCTCAAGGCGACTACAATATTTCCTGAATAGGGGGTGAGCCTTTGAAAATTAAACACATTCATATTTATGGATTTGGTCAGTTTGAAGATCGAAAGTTTACTTTTCAAGATCAACCATTCCAAGTGATTTATGGTGAAAATGAAGCTGGAAAGACAACCATCATTTCTTTTATTAAAGCGGTCTTATTTGGTTTTCCTTCTAAACAAACGAATTTACAAAGGTACATTCCGAAAAAAGGGAATAAGTACGGAGGAACAGTTAAGGTTGAAACTCAATCTTATGAAACTATTTTGATTGAGCGCATTCAAGGAAAATTAGTGGAGGGAGATGTAACCCTTTACTACGAAGATGGTCAAAGAGGTGGGAAAGAAGAATTAGCAAATTTAATAGGAAACATGACGCAGTCCATGTACGATGCCTTATTTGGATTTCACCTTGAAGGTGTACAAAATGTTCATCGTTTATCAAAGAAGGAAATTGGTCGGTATTTGCTTTATGCCAGTATTACAGAATCGGACCGAATATGGGAGCTAGAAAGTCAGTTAGAAAAGTTAATGGATGACATTTATAAACCTTACGGTAGAAAGCCCCCTTTAAATGAAAAATTAGTGGAGCTAGAAAAGCTAGAAAAAGAACGCTTACGAATAGTGAAGGAAGAAGAGAAATATCAGTTTATATGGTTAGAGAAGAATCGTTTAAAAGAAGAACTGGATACTGTTAAGCAATCAATCGTTGAAAAAACAGTCGAAAAAGATAGACTAGTGAAGTATCAAGAGTCTTTTCCTTTATTATCCGAATATCAATTGACTTTAACTAAACAAAAGCAATTACCTGATATCGAAATAAACAGCAAAGAATTAGATATAGTAAGTTCACACAAAGAAGATCTGGGAATCATCGAGGAAAAATTAGACTATTTTAAACGGGAACAAAAACTTTTAGATAGCCAAAGAAGGAATTTAAATCTTGATAATAAGTATTTGAATAAGGAGGAAGAATGGAATTATATAGCCAATCATGCATCTTCTTTTCTAGATAAAAAGCAGCAGTTAAACGATTTAATAGCTGAAAGAAAAGTAAAAGAACAACAATTAAAAGAACAATATTATTCTATTATGGGTACAACAGATTTGGATGAGACTGTTTTGTCCATCCCTACTTTTTTTAATAAAGAGAAAGTAAAAAAGCTGAGTACACAAGGAGAACAATTGTCTGAGCGAAAAAAATGGTTAGACGAACAGTTTGAACATGCATCTGCCAAGCTTCAAGAATGTGAAGATCATATGGACCAAATTGAACAGCAACGACTTTCCGAAAAAGAGCTGAACGATCTTCATCATAATTTAAAAGAGCTAGAAGATCAAATGGATACACGTAGTATACATAATCAAAAACATCAAACGCTTATCTCGAGTGTTCTTTTTCTCCTTTTAGGGACCGTGCTTATCATTTCTTCCATTCTAAATAATCAATTTCTTTATGTGGCAATTGGTGTATGTGTGTGTTTACTGTCGGTTTTTATGTTGGGGAAAAAACCCAATAAAGAAATAGGTAGTGGAAAAAAGGTGATAACAGAAGAGCGACTGAATGAGTTAAGAGAAAAAAAGCATCGCCATCATCACTATACACAACAGTTAGAGTTGGAAAAAAGGCAACAAACGAATGTAGAGAAAGAGTTAGATAGTATTATCGCTCAATTTGAAAAATGGGAAGAAAGCTTTTATAATCATCGAACTCAAATCGAAAATTTACTAGAAGAATGGAATATAACACAACCGCTAGAGACTGAAAAAATAGTAGATTTTTATGAAGAAATAGAAGAGGTTCAAATATTATATAAAAATGTGCAGTCTTTAAAGTCACAAGAGAAACCTTTAAAAGATTCTTTACAACAATATCAACAAATGTATAAAGAAATTTCAGGGCAACAACTGTGCGAAGAAGTTGATTTGCGTAAAAGTTTGTCGGAGAGAAAAGAAGTTCAGGAGCAACAGAAAAGGAAGGAGTATTTACTGGAGCAGCTAGAGAATTTTACGAATCAAACTCGCTTCTATGAAGAAAAAAAGAGCGAGCTTGAAAAGAAAATAAATAGTCGATTACAAGGGCTAGGCAGCTCTTCTATTGAAGAATTTGTTGAACTTGCGAAACGCAGTCAACAACGCAAAGAATTGACTGAAAAGCTGTTTTGGCTAAAAGAGCAATTAGATTTAAGAGGTTTAAATGGACAAGAAGAACTAAAAGAAGAAGATAGTCTAAATAAAAGAATAACAAAAATAGGGTTGGAATTAAATCATCTACAAGCAAAAATGGAAGAATTACAAGAACGTTATTCTCAAACAATGTTTGAATTAAAAGAGATGGAGAAATCAGAAACAAGATCAGATATGACAATGAAAGTTCAGCAGGCTAGAGCAGAAGTGAAAGAGTTAGCGAAGGAATGGGCAACCTATTCAACAGCCAAGGAACTAATACAACAAACATTAAATGAATATCGAACAAAAAAAATTCCAGAGCTGATACAAACGATTACCCAATTTTTTATTCAAGTCACTAGTGGTGTTTATACGGAAGTTTTACTTCCAGAAGATCAAGATTCATTCATGATAAAGAGTCATGATGGACAACTTTATTATGCGTATGAACTAAGTCAAGCAACAGCAGAACAGCTTTATGTGGCCACGAAACTGGCACTTATTCAGTCTTTTAGTCAAACGATTAACTTGCCCATTGTAATGGATGATCTTTTGGTCAATTATGATTGCTTAAGGAGGCGAAAAATTTTCCGTATTTTAAAAATGATGAGTGAAGATCATCAAATATTATTTTTTACTTGTCATCAATATGATCAAGAGGTAATTCAATTATCAAGTCTATGTGCAGAAGAAGCGTAACGAACGATTTAAGGCGAGCTATGTTATACTGAAAGAATAAATAGACAGGGGGAAGAGTGATGACCGTTAAAGGTGTTAGGCAGTTTGAAGTAGGAGAACAAGTAAACCTTCCTTTACTAGTGAAATCTCAATCAAAAGGCATTGCTAGCAATGGAAAGCCATATTTAACATTAATGCTACAAGATAAATCTGGTGAGATTGAGGCGAAGCTATGGGATGCTTCTTCTTCTGATGAAGAAATGTATAAGCCGAAGAGCATTGTTATTGTCTTTGGTGATATTCATCATTATAAAGGACGATATCAATTAAAAATACGTACAATCCGAGTGGCAAACACTTCTGATCATATTTCTGTTGGTGATTTAGTCGAAACAGCACCATTAGCCAAAGATGAAATGATGGAGACGATTACTCAAGCTATTTTTGATATGAAAAATTCAACGATACAACGAATGACCCGTCATTTACTGAAAAAACATCAATCTGCTTTTATGGAATTCCCAGCTGCAACGAAAAACCATCATGAATTTGTTTCGGGATTAGCGTACCATGTGGTTTCCATGCTTAATTTAGCTAAATCAATATGTGACTTATATCCTTCGTTAAATCGTGATTTATTATATTCGGGAGTGATTTTGCACGACTTAGGAAAAGTTATTGAACTTTCAGGGCCAATTGCGACTTCGTATACGATTGAAGGAAATTTGTTGGGCCACATCTCTATTATGGTGAATGAAATTAAAGAGGCAGCAAAAGAGCTAGAACTGGAAAATGAGGAAGAAGTGATGGTTCTACAGCATATTGTCTTATCTCATCATGGTAAAGCAGAATGGGGCAGTCCTAAGCCACCTATGGTAAAGGAAGCAGAAATTCTTCACTATATTGATAACATTGATGCAAAAATGAATATGTTTGATAAAGAGTTAGAGCATGTTAAACCCGGTGAGTTCTCCGACCGTGTATTCGCTTTAGATAACCGCTCTTTTTATAAACCTAATTTTTAATTGTTAAAGTTCTTTTTTCGTCATTTCTCTCATAAGCTTTACGTATAGAGCTTGTCTTAAAAGGAGGAGAAATGATTTGCTTACTCTGCCTTGGTGGGTATATTTCTGTATTGTTGGAATTCTTTTTAGCGGATATATGGCATTTACTAATTTTAAAAAAGAGCAAGAAATAGATGAAGCCTTTATCGAAAAAGAAGGAGAAATCTACATCGAACGCATGGAAAAAGAACGTGAACAAAGAAAGAAAAAAGCACAAACAAAAGGAGCGTAAAATTAGTTTTACACTCCTTTGTTGTACTTTAAACGATATTGCTCTTATTCTTCACTGCTTTCATCTTCGGTTGATTCTTCATCAGAGGAACCTTCTTCAGTTGTACCTTCTTCAGTTGTACCTTCTTCAGTTGTACCTTCTTCAGTTGTACCTTCTTCAGTTGTACCCTCTTCAGTTGACTCTTCTTCTTTTTTAAACGTGTCTTCTAAGTCCTCATCGAGTACTTTAATGTCTGCATCTTCAACAAGCTTGTCTATTGCAGCTTGTAGTTCAGCTTGGTTGGTTTGCATTTTTTCTTGGAGTAACTTATCTTTCAACTCATCTTTCATTTCATCAAAAGATTTTTTCTCTTCTGTTACAGTTATAAAATGTGTTCCAAATTCTGATTTTACTGGTCCACTAATTTCGCCTTCTTTTAACTTGGTAGTTGCTTCTTCAAATTCTTTAACCATATCTCCTTTAGAGAACCATCCAAGATCTCCACCATTTTGAGCGGATCCATCTTGAGAATATTGAGCCGCAAGCTCAGAAAAGTCTTCACCTGCATCTAATTTTTCTTGAACTTCAGCAACCATTTCTTCATCAGTTACTAAAATGTGACTTGCTTTCGCTACTAAGTTATCATAGTATTCTTGTAACTCTTCATCACTAAGGTCAAATGTATCAACGGCTAACTTTTGAATAAGTAAATTCATTTTAGCTGACTCTCTGATCATTTCTTCACCATTTTGCTGAACAGCCATTTGATATTGAGCACCATAAAGTTCTTCTAATTCAGTTAATTCAGCATCAATTTCTTTATCCGTTACTTCATATTTATCACTAAGAACTTTTTCTTGGACAAGTGATGTTAAAACATCTTCTCCAACGTTCGCTTTCATTTTTTCATAAAGATCTTCTTTCGTAATGTTTCCTACTTTTGTTTCAACAACGTCTTCGCTGTTTGAGCATGCTCCTAACGCTAATATGCTAGTCGCTGTGAATGCTGCGATAATCATCTTTTTCATTTTATACATCTCCTATTACTCAAAAATTTTCTGTTAATATGAAAGCCAATTAAATACTATTAAACATTTTGACATGAATCAAGTTTATTTGCAACAACAGGCTTAAAATAGAATGAAAATCACACAATATCACACATTTTTAAAACGGTTTTATTTAGTGAAATAGTCACGAATAATGGTCCTATAATGATTGGTTAATTTTTACCGGTGTATAATTTTAAGTTTCCAATATCAATCTTGCTGAACGTGCGCCATGAGCTTTTCTAAAAGAGTAAAATGCAATGATCCTTCACTTTCTTCAAAAAAAACTGCTTACTTCTCGATTATTCCTCAAAATGCAACGTAGTCACAATTTCCCTGGTTTCTTTAAGCCCTTCAATTACTAGGAAAAGGAGACTTTTTTGTTTGTGTGTAACGAAAAATGATCGCTCTCTTTATTTTTATCATTTAAAAACTGGTGGGCATATAGGCTCACCAGTGTAAAAATAGTATGTACTTGCATTATGAATAAAGAATTTCTATGTACGATGAAACTAATAAGATGGTAATTAAAATATTGATTGTCCTGAAAACATTTGGTTGGCGTTCTTCAGGAATCTCTCGGACGATACATAGAGAATTTGTTAAGTGATTTATATAATACAAGATAAAAATGGCAAACAGGATAAAGTAAAAATATATCATGAGATCCCCCCTTTCATATACTATACATTATCAAAAAAAGCTAAAAAAAGATAGCTTGAATATAAAGTTAAATTCCCAGTAATATCAAAAAACAATATACTTTAAGAAGTTTATGCAGCTAACTAATCTTATATTTAACAAGACATGTTTATAAATGAAAAAGAGCTTGATTCATATCAAGCTCTTTGTGTTTTTATAGAAGGCAATAATCCCTTCCGTCTCTAAATGGGCGCTCTGAGCTTTTCTTATTGTCTCACCAGTATGTCGTACCCATCCTCAACTTCCTCAATCATACAAAATCTCGGTGCTCTAATCATTTGGTTAATACAAACAAAATCAGGAACACAACAACCGATATGAAAGGCTAGGGCAATGCTAAAGTAATGAAAATAATTTGGGAACAAAATGATGCAAGCCATAAACAAAATAGATATCACAATAAATGGAGTCATTAAAGAAATAAGTAACAATCTTTTCGTAACAGCTCGGCATGCTTTTGTTCGAAAAATAGGAATAAACATATTAGACCATTTAACTTGAATATTTACCTTTTGGAATCGAAGCCATAAAGGTAAAATATGAAGTAATTTGTGTATAGGTACTAGTACAATAAAAAATAATACTAAATAAATAAAGTTATCCTCTCTTAAATGAATGCCCTGAAAAATTAGATTAAGAGGAAGATAAACTGCGATAAAGCTAAAAAACATAACGATTAAAGATAAAAAATATATTTTATAAAGTCCAATATCTTTAGATAAGTTTATTGTTTTCCAACAGTTCATTATTATCACCTACTATATATGAATATCTCATTCAGTGCCGCCAATTTACATACATACTTTACGATGTTCGTTCCAAAAAATCAATACCTATTTTTAAAAATAATATTGGATGAATTTTTGGAATATGTGAAGATTGCCCCCCCTTCTTTAGGTTATATAGACAATATTGTAAAAAGCTTTTCTTTATTTACTGTTTTAGATAAAATATGAGTTAGCTAGAAAAAAAGTCCGGTTAAGTGGTGTTGCTTCAAAAATGGTCCAAATGCCTTGGAAGGAGTGACGCTTCATATTAAAATAATAAGATAATGAGGAAAGCTGTGATATGAATGAATCAATTAGAGGAAAGAATTCAAACGCTTGAATACTATCAACAACTCTTTTTACAGATGATTGAAGGAGGGGCGTATCCATTCTATCATTTAGTTATTAAAAAGAATGTAACAAAAAGTGAAGTAGAACAACTATTCAGCCTTTGTGAAGATTTGGAGGAAGAGTTAGGGAAGCAAAGAGCGCAAGGCTACGTCGTATTCACGAGTCTCCTTACGCTTTTTGAAAAACAGTTACCCACAGCATTACCAGTGGATGAAACTATGAATTCTTTAAAGGATCAAGGGTTGTTTGTTGACTTAATGACTGAGCTTATGAAATGGAAACATCAGTGATGGATGGTTGCTCATTTAAGTCAGAAGATTTATATAACTTCCCATTTTCCTCCACGAATTCTTTTTCTATATTATCAAAAGTTCTTTCAAATATATCCATGAAGTCTTCTCCATAAATGCTTCGAATGATACTCATCACCTCGATGATTTCTGGAAATTTACCATAAATATTTTTAAGAGGGACAGCACCTTTAAAGACAGAGTTTCGACTTGGTTCATATACTTCCAATATTTCTAGCAACAACTTTTCTCCAGTTTCTGTTAATTCAATATAGGTGTTGCGTTTATCATTTTCTTTCTTAGAGAATACAAGATAACCCCTTTCTTCGAGTTTTTTTGAGAAGTTAAAAGCAGTTGAAACATGCATTACTCCAAATTTAGCTATTTCAGAAATGGTAGCTCCTTTTAAGTGATATGCGATCCATAGGATATGATGTTCATTGATGTTTAAATCATACGGTTTAATCCAGTTTTGCCAATCTTTTTCAATTGATTTCCATAACGCTTTACTAAGTTGAGCAACCCGCTGACTAAATATTAATGCTTCTTTAACTGAGTATTCATCCATCGTTCTTTTCATCCCATCACCTACTTTAAAATACTATTGGTTCTAATACTATCTATTATGCCAATAAAATAAAGATTAATAAAGTGTTAATTGACAAAATTTTATAAAAATTTTTATGAAGAGATAATGAAAGCCTTCTTAAAACAAAAACAGTTCATTTTTTCTAACAATGAACTGTTTTTAAATAATAAAAAGTAATTATCTTTTAATGAATTTTTCTAATGACTGGAGGTCTTTTTCAATTTTTTTAAGGTTTATTTCAATGGATTGTTTATTTGGTTTAATATCTTTTTGCCATGAGGCAACCGATTTTTGTATATCTTCAGATACTTCTTGTAGGATGATTTTACTTTCTTTAGATACCGTTTTTAATTGGTTTGAAATGTTTCTTATGTCACCGTTTAATTGATTTGTTATTTCATTTATTTTTAAAGATTTTTCTTTTACCGCTTCTCGTGTGTCTTTTCCAGATTTAGATGTTGATAACAAAACGGATACGCCACTAACGATTGTTCCTAAAAACAATCCATATAAAAAATTTTTCTTAGACATAGTAAGCAGCTAGATAAAATGATGTATCTAGCGGGTTTCATCTCCTTTGCATTTTGATTAAAAGTAGTTCTCCTATTGTCAATAAAGTGTCCATGCTGTTCATACGATATAGGAATCGTGCATAAATATATTTCATGGGAGGAGTGGGGATGAAATGATACTTATCATCATTTTATTTACGATTAGTTTTTTACTGTTTTTTGGAGCTATTTATTATATCAACTTATCGCAAGCATCGGTTTCTTATCCACCAAAACGAGTATTGTATCAAAAAGCATCTATATTCGGTATCGGTGGTGTGTTGTTTCTAGTGATTAGCCTGTTATTTCTTCTTTAAATCCTATTCGTACCTTTTTTGAAAGTTGTGCATAAACTGACTAAGCTGTTGTACGCTATTTAATGAAACAGCATTATAAATAGAGGCACGACAACCGCCAATGGAACGATGTCCGTTAAGACCAATAAATTGATGCTCTTTTGCTTCTTTCAAGAACAAATTCGTTAAATGTTCATCTTTTAAAGTAAAGGTCACATTCATTTTGGATCTACTGTCTTTTAGGGCGTGTGCTGTATAAAAACCTTGACTGTTATCAATCGTATCATAAAGGAGTTTTGCTTTTTGGTTATTTATTGTTTCAACTTGCTGAATTCCTCCATTTTGTTTAATCCATTCCAGAACTAACGAAAGCATATAAATAGAAAAAGTTGGTGGCGTGTTATATAAGGAATTCTTGTTTGCATGTGTTTTGTATTGAAATATGGCTGGAATTGAACGGTTACATTGCTCAATCAGTGATTTTTTCATAATGACAACTGTGACTCCGGCAGGCCCTAAGTTTTTTTGTGCCCCGGCGTAAATGAAGTCAAATTGCTCTATTTTTATTTCTCGACTCATAATATCACTTGACATATCAGCAAACAGGGGGACTTTATAATTAGGGAACTGATTCCATTGAGTTCCGTAAATCGTATTATTGGAAGTTAAGTGAAGGTAGGCAGCATCTTCAAGTTGTTTTACTTTTTTATCTTCTATAGTTGGAATATAGCGATATAGGTCTTCTTTAGATGAAAGAAACTCTACAGCTTGGCCAATTTTTTTGGCCTCTTTTAACGCTTTTTCAGACCATGAGCCTGTCATAACGTAATAAGCTTTTTGATTACTTGATAAGAAATTCATAGGAATGAGAGCAAATTGCTGACTTGCTCCTCCTTGAAGAAAAAGGATTTCGTAATCATTTGGAATAGATAGAAGCTCTAATAATAATTGTTTAGTTTCGTTGTGGATCAAATCATATTCTTTGCTACGGTGACTCATCTCCATGATGGACATACCTGTTTGTTGAAAGTTAAGAAGTTCTTCTTTTGCTTGTTGAATAACTGATTCTGGTAATGCGGCTGGTCCAGCATTAAAGTTATGTACTCTTTCCATCTAAAAGGCCTCCTACGTTAATAACAGAATATTTAAACTACATTGTAACCTATTAAGGATGTTTGTGAGAAGTATGGTTTTTTAAAATTTTTGACGATTTTAGATAAATTCACATGGGCGTTATGTAGGAGGACCAGCTTGAGTTGAAAACTAATGTTTCATTTTTTGTGCACATGTTGTGCAAGCAGGGGAGTTCTCTATATTAGTTGACGCTCCTCACACTTGCTCATAGCAATCCATTATAAAATTATAGACCTTGTTGAATTTTAGTTGCAATCTCTTGAAGATCTGCAGGTGTATATTTGTCAGCATGTGATTTCCAAACAGCGCCAAACCCATCTCCTTTTCCATATCGGGGAAGAATGTGCATGTGAAAATGGAAGACAGTCTGTCCAGCCGATTCACCATTATTATTTAGGATGTTTAATCCAATGGCATTAAATTGGTTTTTAATGCTGCTCGCTATCTTAGGGACAACTTCAAAAATTTGTTTAGCATCTTCATTTGATAATTCAAACAAATCTTTTTTATGTTTTTTAGGCACAACAAGTGTATGTCCTTTAGATACTTGACTGATGTCTAAAAAGGCAATAACATGCTCATTTTCAAATACTTTAGCACTTGGAATTTCCCCATTTACAATTTTACAAAAGATACAATCTTCCATAATTTCCTCCACCTCAACTTTAATTTAGTATAAATTTTTCTTTGTTTACGATTGCTAGAGAGGTCGTTGCCATAGTGATGAAGAATGCCTTTGTTCTTTATGACGAAACCGGCGCTTGCGCCTTTCTTATCAAGAATATATTACCATAAAAAAGAGATGAGATAAAATTAAAAGGGACAAGTTCTGATGAGAACTTGTCCCTTTGAAGAGGATGCTTATTATTATTAAAGAAGAGAACGATGGACACTCTTCTTATCTGTTCGTTACAAAACTTTCGTTAGAACGATTAGATGCTTATATTACAGCTAAGTTGTCCTTGACAAACACCTCATTTGCATGTTAGTGACCTTGACAAGACACAATCCTGTTCAATGCGACCATCCCCTTGTTAATAAGTGGACATCCTTCATCGGTACATCATGTTTCAACTTTACTGATTTTTTACATCAAGTTGTTTAAATAATAAGTGTTACCCCTCTTCATAAATTATCATGCCCCGCTCTCTAAATAATATGTAAAATGATTTATTTTTTTCTCAAAGGAAGAAAAGTGCAGGACAGTTTGTTAAAATAAAAAGAAAAATCCGTAGAGAGGGTAGAAAAGAACTCATGACATTATTAAAAGTAAATGATATTACAGGTGGTTATACGAGGAATCCTGTTTTAAAAGGAATCTCCTTTGAAATAAATGCAAATGAAATTGTAGGTTTAATTGGTTTAAACGGTGCTGGAAAAAGTACAACGATCAAGCATATTATTGGTTTAATGAAACCTCATAAAGGGACGATTTCGATTAATGATCGAACTTTTTCTGAAGACTCAACTTTTTATCGAAGTCAATTTAGTTTTATTCCTGAGACGCCTATATTGTATGAAGAACTCACCTTACATGAACACCTTCGCTTAACAGCAATGGCATATGGCATTGAAGAAAAAGAATTCGAGAAAAGGCTTTCTCCTTTGTTGAAGGAATTTCGTATGGAAAAACGATTGAAATGGTTCCCAGCACATTTTTCAAAAGGAATGAAGCAAAAAGTAATGATTATGTGTGCTTTTCTAGTGGAACCATCACTTTATATAATAGACGAGCCTTTTGTAGGGTTAGATCCACTGGCTATTAATTCTTTGCTTGAGAAGATGGATAAAGCAAAGCAAGAGGGCGCGGGAATCTTAATGTCGACTCATATTTTAGCAACAGCAGAACGATATTGTGACAAGTTTATTATTCTTCATGAAGGGGAGATCCGCGCAACTGGAACGTTAGCTGAATTACAAGAAAAATTCAAAATGCCTGGTGCAACTTTAGATGATATTTATATTCAGTTGACAAAGGAGCAAGAAAATGAATAGTGTTGAAGAAATTTGGAAAAAGCGTCTATTAAAGCATTATGAAGAAATGCAGAAATACTTGAAGTATATGTTGAATGATCATTTGTTGATTGTTCTCGTTATTTTGGCAGGTGCAGCAGCTATAGGGTATTCCAATTGGCTGACTGACATTCCAGAAGGGTTTCCAACGATTTGGGTGATTATTTTTTCCTTTACACTTCTGTTAACATTTGTTGGTAATCGAACATTGTTGGAAGAGCCAGACCAAATTTTTCTGCTTCCGTTAGAGGAAAAAATGTCTTCATATTTTCGTTCAGCTTTAGTTTTTAGTTTTGTCACACAAATGGGGTGGATGTTACTAGTCGCCGTTATTTTAGCCCCATTATATAGCACGGGTACTTCCTATAATGGAAACGATTATCTGTTCTTACTCCTTCAATTAGTCCTAATAAGAGCTTGGAACCATTATATGATTTGGATGTTTATTCATTACATAGATGGAGGACCTAAGTGGATTGATTCTGCTTTAAGGATCGCCGTTAATTTTGTCGCCGTGTTCCTTATTGTTCAGCAATCATGGTTGTTAGCAATTGTTGTTTACATCGTGATGATCGGTTTGCTTTTGTTTTTTAGAAAAATGACTATCTCCAAACCTATTCGATGGAACTATCTTATCGAAGAGGAGCAGAAGAAACAGCAACGCTTTTACCGTCTTGCGAATTTATTTACTGATGTGCCGCATGTGAAAAATGAAGTGAAGCGCAGAAAAATCTTTGACTTTGTTTTAAGGATGATTCCATTTCAAAACAAAGAAACCTTTCGCTTTTTATATACAGCATCTTTCTTGCGATCAGGAGATTATATAGGACTTTGGTTTAGATTAACGGTTATTGGAGGTCTCTTTTTGATTTTCATGGACTTGCCTATATGGGGAATTGCGCTTTTAATTGTTGCTATTATTTATTTAACAGGCGTTCAATTGTCAGTGTTGTATAAAAAATATGATTTTTTAATCTTACCGGATCTTTATCCTATCCTTAAAGAAGAGAAGCGTGCAAATTTCTCTCGCTTGCTATTTGTATTATTGGTCATTCAAGGATCCATTTTATCCATTGTTTCTTTGGTAAGTGTTATGTCTATTTTTAGTCTCCTTGTATTTTTGGCGCAAGGGTTGTTTGCTTATTTTCTTGTGTATCAATATATTTTAAAGCGTTATTTAAAAGAAATTTAAAGGGTGAATAATAGGTGGATCAAAAAATGATTGATGAAACTATTCTTTGGCGGGAGAAGCAGATTCAAAAAGAAACGATGTTTATGCGTGCTTCCAAACAAATGCAGAGAAAGGTAAATTCATATATCCCAGAGAAAGCACATGAGGCGATTACGGTTAGTCTTAAATCGTTAATTGAGGCAACATTAGAGGGGTCAAGATTTATAAACAAACTTACGCCTATGGAGGAAAAGTTTACTTTTGAAGAAAAAGAGCTTGCTTTTGAAGCACTAGTTAAATCATACCAGCGTACAGCAACAATCGAGGGAGTTACTACTGGAGCAGGGGGATTGCTTTTAGGATTAGCCGATCTCCCTTTGTTTTTATCGATCAAGATGAAGATGTTATTTGATTCTGCCCAAATTTATGGATTAAATGTAAAAGCGTATGAAGAGCGTGTCTATTTGTTAACTGTTTTTCAATTTGCCTTTTCTAGCCATCCTTATAGGAAGGAATTAATTAATCGTATGGAGAACTGGGATGAGTATAAGAGGAAGGTAAATGAGGTCAATTGGCGAACGTTACAACAAGAATATCGCGATTTTATTGATTTAGCGAAAATGCTTCAAATCATGCCAATCATTGGGGCGGCGGTTGGAGGTGTCGCGAATCATCGTATTACAAAACATTTGGGGGAGTATACGAAATATAGCTACAGACTTCGATTTCTTGATTTGTGAGGATAGGGGGAGACGTTGAAAAAGAAGAAAGCTATTTGGTTCATTTTGATCCTTTCGTTATGTCTATTTATAAGTGGTTCTTGGGTATTTTTCAATTATGTAGAGTCAGAAAAATTAGATCGTTTTCCTGTTCCTAAAAATTTGAATGTGATTGATAGTGGTGAAGACTTTGAATCATATGAGCTAAAGAGAGAAGCTGTTATTTGCGGAATGCCAACTTCTTATCGCTTTTATATCAAAGTAAGCGGTTGGGAAAAAGTATCACAAATGGGTACGTTATCGACCTATCAAAAAGGAAATGAAAAGGTCGATGTCATTTGTCAACATGACCATATTTCTATTTTTAAGGAGAGTATGAAAGAGATGGCTGAATAGTTTTGTAAAAAAAAGCATGGCGAAAATTAATCACTATTTCAACCATGCAAATGGGTTTATTCCTCTTCTATTAAGTGGAATTTTGTAACGTATGACGGGCGCGGGAAAATGGATTGTTGGTCAATTCCATCAGATGTGCCTCTTTTTTTATGAGCGTGATTATAAGCTTTGGAGGATTGCCAGTTTTCAAAAGCTTCTTCTGACTCCCATAACGTTAAAATTACGTAAGTGTCACTGTTGATAGGGCGTAAAACTCTGATAGCAACAAAACCAGGTTCTTTTTCAATTAATCTGGCCCGATCTTTAAAGCGTTTTTCGAACAAAGGTTTCCCTTCAATCGTGACAGGAATATTGTTTAATACAGCAAACCTTCCCTTTTCTTCGATGATTCCTGAAGAGTCAATGACTTCATAGCGTTTAGGTTCATTAAAAATCGACGCTTGTTCACTTTCATACATAATCATCGCCGTATGTTCATTTTCCATAAGCTGCATTGGAAGGTTTGGATGATCCCTTTTTACTTTTTCTAAATAGTCTGCCGTTCCATAAGTTATGTAGTAGTTCACTCTCATCACCTCTATCATAAAGTATAGCATTTATCCAGCTTTGTTCAATTATTATGATTATTATGGTGATTAGTTTAACCAATGTATTAACTTGTACCCAAACGGTACTGATATAGGTGAACGTGTTAAATTTTATAAAAAGACATTTGCCTTACAGGAAGCATTACATGGTTTAGAAAATAACGATAATAAAGCGTTTTTGAATGGAATAAACCACTATCGATGATATCTACAAGTAAACAGATTCAAATGAGTTTTGTAGAGCTTCAAGAGTGTACTAACTTATTAAATATGATAGAATATGGCATGGTCTATTTATGGAAAATTAAGCAAAAAAGTAGACTTATATTTTAGGAGAATGCGAGGGTTTTAACATATGAGAAAAGGGAAAAAAGTATTGAAGGTCATCGGACTGATTTTATTCTCACTTTTCTTCTTTTTAGCAGGAGTGTCCCATTTTACCGAAGCACAAGGATTTTCGAGAATGCTTCCTGAGTTCGTTCCTCTAAGAGAAGAGATTGTTTATATTACAGGAATGATTGAATTCATCTTGGCTGTCCTTTTGCTAATTCCAAAGACTCGTCAAAAGACAGGAATCGTCACGGCTATTTATTTAGTTTTAATTTTTCCGGCGAATATATACGCAGCTATTAAAGGAGTTCCTGCTCCTAGACAAGAAGAGACTAATCAAGTGTTGCTTTGGGTCAGACTATTGTTTCAGCCACTTATGATATGGTGGGTATTAGTTGTAAGTAAGATCGAAAAAAGAGATCGGGTATTTTAAACACCTGGTCTTTTTTGTTTTGAAATGTTAACCCCCCTTTTTTACAAGATCAGAAAGTATAAATTTTGTCCTTTATAAGAGAGTGCTTTCATCGTTGTCTAACTCCATCGCCCAGCAACTCGTTTAGTCATACGAGGTGACTGTTCTTAGTTGACGTTCCAATTGTTGTGCGTCGCTAAACAGGCGCTTGCGCTTTTCTTACAAATAACGCTTCTATTTCTCTTTTATTGTTGCTCTTTGAATCAAGGTTTTCAAAAAAGGAGATAATAATACACAACCTATACCACCATATGTAAGCACAAGTCCGAATGTCTGCAATGGAGTAGCTCGAAAGTTTGTCATTAACATATCTAGGGAGATTGCAACAGCAGGATCTAAAAATAGTAAAGCAGAAGTAACGGAGGAAGATAAGTGACGTATGCTTGCGAAAAATAGTAAATAAACGATGCCTGTGTGAACAATCCCCATAATGAAAACGGCAATCCAATTAGTCAAACTCAGATGAAGGAACTTGTCATAATGAACAAATGGAGATAGTAATAACATCCCAATTGATATTTGAATAAAAGAAGTAGCATATGCACTAAGAGATGAGATGCTTTTTCCAATTAGAGTGAGTATTGCATAAAAAAGAGCGGCTAATAGTGCCCAAAGAAATCCCGATGAAAGAAAGCTAGATAAAGAATGATCATATCCCATGATCATAATGGTTCCGGTAAAGCATAAAAAAATGGAGAGAACAGAAAGCCTGGTTAGTTTTTCTCGAAAAAAGAAACTTCCTAACAATAAAACAACAACAGGAGCTAAATAATAGATGGACACCGTTAATGTGACAGGCAAGTTTTCAAAGGCAAGAAACAAGAAAATCCAATTCAATACTAGTATGACACCACCAATTAACACTTTGATTCCTTCGTTAAAACTCCACTTTTCATTTCTAGGACCTCCTTTTACCACCCATAAACAACCTAAGAAAAATGCACCAAATACACAACGTATGAAAACAAGCTCTAGGGGCTGTAATTCGGTTTCAGCTGCAACAAAGCCAATGGAACCAAAGATTGACATGACTGTAGCCAACCCAATAATGGAATACCATTTAATCCTATTATTCATTATTCCCCCTCCTTTTCCTAAAACACTCATAATAAATCCTTATTTTACTAATAATAAGAAGAACTGTCTATAGATTATTTAAATAGTGAAAAATACGACGAAAACTGGCATACTGTAGGTTACATAAACTAGCATGAAGGAGCGAAATTATGAAGAAAAAAATACTGTTTAGTTTAATCCTCTTGTTTATATCCTTCAGCTTATCTTTATTCGTTTATTTGGTTGTCATCCTTCTCGGTGATTACGTTGTTGATGAAAAAGAGCTTGTATTCAATCAATCGACTACCATTGTTGACTTAGAAGGAAAAGAAGTGACGAAGTTATTTATTGAAAATAGAGAGTTAGTTGAAATTGATGATATTCCCCCTCACGTTCAACAAGCCTTTATCGCTACAGAAGATCAACGTTTTTATGAACATCATGGGTTAGATTTATCTGCAATTGGTCGTGCACTCGTTAAAGATATGATCGCTTGGGATAAAGTTGAAGGTGGGAGTACCATTACACAACAACTTGCGAAAAATGTCTTTCTTACTAATGAAAAATCATTTTTACGAAAAACTAAAGAAGCCATCATTGCAATAAATTTAGAGGATAATTATAGTAAAGACAAGCTACTTGAGATGTATTTAAATAAGATCTATTTTGGTCATGGAGCATATGGAATTCAAGCAGCTGCTCATTATTTTTTTCAAAAAGATGTGGAGGAACTATCGCTAGAAGAAGGAGCTTTACTAGCAAGTTTACCAAAGGCCCCCTCTAACTACTCACCCATTGATGAACCTAAAAACAGTAAACAACGAAGAAATCTAGTTTTATCATTGATGGAGGATCAGGGGCATATAACAGCAGAGGAAGCGGTTAAAGCTCAAAGAAAAAGTTTGTCTATAAATATAGGTGATCATAACAATCAGCAGTTTTTGCAATCTTATATAGATATGGTTATTCAAGAAGCGGAAGAAAAGTATTCTCTTTCAAGTGAAGAGCTTTATAAAGGAGGCTATACGATTGTCGTACCATTGAACTTGGACGTACAAAAAAACGTCTTTTCAATTATTTGAGAATCAAGATTATTTTCCAGCGACGGACGATCAAGTTCAAGGAGCATTTGTGCTACTAGACAATCAAACAGGAGGAGTTATTTCAGCGATAGGAGGACGTAATTATATTCGAAATGGATTTAACCGTATTGATATGAATCGACAACCTGGTTCACTTTTTAAACCTCTCGCAGTATATGCTCCTGCTATAGAAGAGAATACCTTTACACCATATTCATTATTAAAAGATGAAGAGAGGTCATATGAGTCTTATAGTCCGAAAAACTATGATGGTATATACGAAGGAGAGGTCAGCCTTTATAATGCTCTCGTTGAAAGTAAAAATGCTCCAGCCGTTTGGGCTTTAAATGAATTAGGAATAGATAAGAGTGTAGAGTATATCGAGAAGAATGGAATAAAAATTCAAGACAATCAAGGGTTAGCCATCGCATTAGGAGGACTAACTAAAGGTGCATCTCCCCTTCATTTAGCTAATGCTTATCGCACATTCGCTCAGCTTGGTCAATATAGCGAGCCCTATTTTATCGAGAAGATAGTAAATGAAGACCAGGAGATAATTGCTGAAGTGAAAAAGGAGAACCAATTAGTATACTCACCGCAAACGGCTTGGAATATGACAAGAATGCTAGAGGATGTTGTGAAAAGAGGGACAGGTCGTGAGGGTGATTACCCAGGTTCACTCGCTGGAAAGACAGGTACAACCTCCTATCCTGCTGTTGAAGGTGCTTCTCGAGATGCTTGGTTTGTTGGGTATACACCAGAAGTAACGGGGACGGTATGGATGGGATACGATCAAACGACAAAAGAGCATTACCTAAAAGGTGGTAGTTCTTATCCGACCATACTATTTAAAGATATTTTAACCATGTCAAACCTTGAAGTAACGCCTGTCTTTAAAGTCCCTAACGAAGTTAACGATTTGGAAGAACCCATTCGAATCGATTCATTGGAACAAGTGACGGCAAAATATAGGTTTACCCCCTTAAAATTATTTGCGGTTGAAATACACTGGGAAAGTCAAGCTGATCAAAGAATACAATATAGGATTTATAAAAAAGAAGGGGATGAAGAAAAATTGGTTGAGACGGTTATTGGTGATAATAAGATAGACATTCCTTATATAAATATACTTTCTGATTCTCTTTATAAGGTTGTTCCTTTTAACTCGCAAACAGGTCAAGAAGAGGGTGGTTCAAAATATATCAAACCTAGCTGGTAGCAGTTAGAAACAATTTAAGAGTGAGGATAGTGTAAAACGATCTTTTCACTTTATACTAATAGGAATAAAATTGTTATATAAACCAATCACTTTCAGTTCTTTATCATTTAAACTGGTTGTATAAACTTTCAAAAAAAAGTAGTCTTCTACGAATGTGTTGTCAGCGATAATTTTTTCCCCTAGAAGTTGTAAACCAACCTCTTTTAGGGGATTTTCTTCAGCTTCTCTCTCAGAAATAAGTTCTAATGCCCATTCATCATACTCATAATCGGCTGGCTTAGTTAAGTACATAGTCGAGCCTAGAAATATTAGTGAAGTGAATAGAATAAGGAAACCTTTCTTTTTAAGATGTTTAATATTCAAGTATTTCATAGATAAATCCTCCTTGATATGAAAATGAGTCTATTAAATTTTAAAATTCGATTATGAACTGATTGTGAACAGAGTGAGTTATTTAAGTGCAAAATAATCAACTTATTTCATTTGATAATTGGATAAAAAATGCAGGTTGATAAGACAATAAGATAGAGTAGGTTTCCACCTAGTATAAAATATCAAGGAGGGAAAAAATGAAATTAAAAAGTCTTTTCATTTTTTTACTGATACTTAGTTACTTATCACCGTCTTCAATTAATGCAAATGAGATCCCTAAAATAACAAATGAGAATTTTCTTGATGAAATAGATGTCTCATCTGAAGAAACGTTGGCTTATTTAATTGGATTGAAGGCCTATATTTATGGTTATCCAATAGTGGAATATGAACGGACAAAACAAGAGCTAATCAAGACTAGAGCTTCTATTAATGAATTTTATTATTCAGAGAAACTAGATACTCCATCTTATGCAGACATTGTTTCACCAAATGCGGATACATTATATTCATCGGCATGGTTAGATTTGTCACAAACACCAATCATCTTAACGATTCCTGAAAACAAAGAAGATCGTTTTTACACCGTGCAAATGTTAGATAGTTATACGAATACATTTAAAAATGTACCAGGGGTAGGAGGGAGTAATGAAGAAAAGCAATATGTAATTGTAGGACCTAATTGGAGCGGAGAAGTGCCAGAAGATATAGAGGTTCTTAAAGCACCTACAAATTCTATTTGGCTTTTAGGTCGTACAGAAGTAGGAGAAGACGTGCAAAAAGCGATTGAATTAGAAACAGGTGTGAAAATTAAAAAGCTGATTCCCTTCGCGGGCAATCAACCAATTATTGAGGTACCTAGTGATGTTTTTACTTCATTATCGTTTTTTGATGTTATGGTCCAATCTATGCAACAAAATCCTCCGCCGACGTCTGAAGAATCTCTTCTTAACCAATTTGCAAAGGTAGGTATAGATGTAAACAAAGGTTTTGATGAAGCAAACTTAAGCGATGAAGTCAAAAGCGGTTTGGAACGTGCAATAAATGATGCACCGAAAATTATTCAAAACAGCTTTCCTCTCAATTTAAAAACGACAAACAATTGGGGCTATGCGAAAGTCATTGGTTCTTATGGGGAGGATTACTTAGCAAGAGCCTACATAACGTATTCAGGCTTTGAAGCAAATGTAAAAGAGATACAAACGTATTTAAGGTCTTATACGGATCAATCAGCTGAAAAATATGATGGGAAAAATGTGTATAGGATTCATTTTGAAAAAGAGGAACTTCCCGATGTTGAGGCATTTTGGTCGATCACGATGTATAATCAAGACATGTATTTAGTAGAAAATGAAATGAATCGTTATTCCATTGGATCAAATACAGAAGGGTTAAAGTATAATGAAGACGGTTCTTTGGACATTTATATGAGTCATGAACCTCCTGAAGGGAAAGAGTCAAACTGGCTACCAGCTCCTTTAGATGAATTCAATCTGATCACCCGTCTTTTTGAACCGACAGAAGAGACATTAAAAAAACTGTACTTACCAGCAGTGAAGAAAGTAAATGATTAATTTACTGGGTAACCATTTCAATAGGAAATGGCTACCTATATTCTAGTTTTCATATTGTCTCGCTCCGAAACACAGGTTTCTAGGGTGGAGATGGATCTACTCGTAATTAGGAGATCTTCCACTGCATTTTAATATCGTTGCCCACAGGACGTCGATGAACAGGAGGTTCTAGTATCAACGTTACCACAGGACGTCGATGAACAGGAGGTTCTAGCATCAACGTTACCACAGGACGTGGCTGTATTTAGTTGATGATCCTTTTTTAGGTTGATGATCCTTTTTTAGATTTATAATCCTTTTTTCGGATGATACTCCTATCTTAGTCGTCGTCGCTAACCGGGCACATCTGCTTTTCTCATTGTGATTGTATTCACATTTTGTCTAATTTTTGACACATTTCGTCACTGGGTATACAACAATCTATGAAAACGTTATAGTTTATAAGGGGAAAATGCACACATTTAATATTATTATAAAAAGAGCGATCCATTTTTGGGCTAGAGAAAGGTAGTGGAAGGCTATGTTTAATGACACTTTTATAAAGGCGTGTAAGGGAGAAAAGACCGATCATATTCCAGTCTGGTATATGAGACAAGCGGGTAGGTCTCAAAAGGAATATCGAAAAATTAAAGAAAAATATGGGTTATTTGAAATTACTCATCAGCCTGAACTGTGCGCATATGTGACACGTTTACCGGTTGAACAATATAATGTAGATGCCGCTGTTTTATACAAAGATATCATGACTCCTCTTCCAGCCATAGGTGTGGATGTAGAGATAAAATCGGGGATTGGACCTGTTATTGATCAGCCCATCGAATCGATTCATGATGTTGAAAAACTTGGAGAAATTAATCCTGTTGAAGATATACCTTATATACTAGACACCATTAAACTGTTGACAACAGAACAGCTATCCGTTCCATTAATTGGTTTCTCTGGAGCTCCCTTTACATTAGCAAGCTATATGATAGAAGGTGGTCCTTCGAAAAATTATCACAAAACGAAAGCATTCATGTATTCTCAGCCAAAAGCATGGTTTCTTTTGATGGACAAGCTAGGAGACATGGTTGTTGAATATGTAAAATCACAAATTCATGCAGGTGCTGGGGCGATTCAAATTTTTGATTCATGGGTAGGAGCCCTAGGTGTTGAAGATTATCGAATGTACTGCAAGCCTATTATGAATCGAATCTTCTCCCAATTGAAAAATGAAAAAGTTCCTTTTATTATGCACGGAGTGGGTGCAAGCCACTTAGCAAAAGATTGGAATGACCTTCCTCTAGATGTAGTTGGACTTGATTGGAGAATGTCTATTAAAGAGGCGAGACAAAAAGGCATTGATAAAACGGTGCAAGGAAATTTAGATCCATCCGTATTATTAGCACCATGGGAATATATAGAAGAGAAAACGAAGAAGATTTTAGATGAAGGAAAAGAAAATGGTTCCATGATTTTTAATTTAGGACATGGTGTATTTCCAGAAGTTAACCCAGAAACGTTAAAGCGCCTCACTGCTTTTGTTCAAGAATATTCCAAAGTAAATGATTAATTCTATTTGAGCATGAAATTATATTTATTATTTTTTTATAATAAGACTAAATAGTTGTCTATTTAGACATTTAAATGGCAAAATAGAATGGGGATTAATTATTTATTTTATGTATAAATAACATCATTTGAAGAGGTGGACATTTTGGTGAGAAAAAAGATGGGTTTACTTGTGATGGCTTATGGAACACCATACAATGAGGAAGATATCGAACGTTATTACACGCATATACGTCGTGGACGAAAACCTGAGGCACACCATCTTGAAGATTTAAAAGAACGATATCAAGCAATCGGAGGAATCTCTCCGCTTGCACAAATTACATTAGATCAAGCAAAAGGACTGGAAGAATATTTAAATGAGCAACAAGACCAAATAGAATTCAAAATGTATTTAGGTTTAAAACATATTGAACCTTTTGTAGAAGATGCTGTGGAGCAAATGCATAAGGATGGTATTGAAGAAGCTGTAAGTATCGTTTTAGCTCCTCACTTTTCAACCTTTAGCGTCAAATCATATAATGGTCGTGCCAAAAAAGCGGCTGAGGAATTAGGAGGCCCTTCCATTACATGTATCGAAAGCTGGTATAGAGAACCAAAGTTTATCCAATATTGGGCGGATAAAGTAAAGGATACGTTCTCATCAATGTCAAAAGAGGAAAGAGAAAAAGCCGTTCTTATTGTTTCTGCTCATAGCCTTCCTGAAAAGATTATTGCAAATGGAGACCCTTATCCTGACCAGCTCCAAGAAACAGCCGATTTGATTGCTCAATCAGCGGGTGTAAAGAATTATGAGATTGGATGGCAAAGCGAAGGGAATACACCGGACCCATGGTTAGGTCCTGATGTACAAGATTTAACCCGCGATTTGTATGAACAAAAAGGCTATCGCTCGTTTGTCTATACTCCAGTTGGGTTCGTAGCAGATCACTTAGAAGTGTTGTATGATAACGACTATGAATGTAAAGTTGTAACGGATGAGTTAGGTGCTGCATACTACAGACCTGAAATGCCAAATGCGAAGCGAGAGTTTATTGATTGCTTAGCGGATATCGTATTAAAGCATCTTGATATGAAATCATAGGTTAAAGAAGGCGATATAAATGACTGAACAAGTAGTAATCATAGGCGGTGGAATCACGGGATTATCCGCTGCTTTTTATCTTCAAAAACAAATAAGAGAAAAGCAGTTGCCACTAAAAATTACCTTAATCGAAGGAAATGATCGATTAGGAGGAAAAATTGAAACGGAAAAACGAGATGGTTTTGTCATTGAACGAGGTCCAGATTCTTTTTTAGAAAGAAAAACAAGTGCTGGACAATTAGCCAAAGATGTTGGCCTAGGAAATGAGCTTGTCAATAATGCAACCGGTCAATCATATGTCCTCGTGAAGGATAAACTTCATCCAATTCCAGAAGGTTCTGTGATGGGAATACCAACAAATATCGGACCTTTTGTTACTTCTGGTCTTTTTTCTTTTCCTGGAAAGATGAGAGCTGCGGCAGATTTTGTTTTACCTGCCCATGAAGTAAACGGGGATCAATCTTTAGGGAAGTTCTTTAGAAGAAGATTTGGAAATGAAATCGTTGAAAATTTGATAGAACCTCTTTTATCAGGAATATATGCAGGGGATATTGATGACCTTAGCTTGATGGCTACATTCCCACAGTTTTATCAGTTAGAACAAAAGCACCGTAGTTTAGTTTTAGGTTTGAAAAAAATGCAAACGATGAAGAAAAATGATAAGCATAGCCCGAAAAAAGGGATCTTCCAAACGTTAAAATCGGGTCTTTCTAGTCTAGTTGAAGAAATTGAAAAGCAACTGACGGATGTTACGATTCAGAAAAATACCACGGTGAAAACGATTCAAAAGCAAGGGAATCAATCCATTATTACTTTAAGTGATGGTGGATCAATAATAGCTGACCATATTATTTCTACAGTGCCACATTATTTATTGACGAATATGATTGATTCGATTTCATCGATTTCTTATTTTGATAAGATGCCGGCAACCTCTGTCGCAACGGTAGCGATGGCTTTTCCGAAAGATCGAATTCAAGGATTAATGAACGGGACAGGATTTGTTATTGCTCGTAATGCAAAGTATTCTATTACAGCTAACACATGGACTCATAAAAAATGGCCGCATACAACTCCAGAAGGAAAAGTATTACTGAGAGCCTACGTAGGCAAGCCTGGAGCAGAAGGGATCGTTGACAAATCAGATGAAGAAATTGTCAATGAAGTTTTAGATAATTTAGGTCGCATCATAAAATTAACAGGAGAGCCCGACTTTTCAATCGTGACAAGATTAAAAGAGTCAATGCCACAATATTTAGTCGGTCATAAAGAAAACCTTGAAAAAATTGAATTAGAAATGAGCAAGCAGTATCCAGAAATCATTTTAGCAGGAGCTTCTTTTAAAGGTTTAGGCATACCAGATTGTATTGACCAAGGAAAAGAAGCAGTTGAAAAAGTCGTGAATCGAGTCCTTCAGCCTGTGTAATAGGAGAAACAAAAAAGTTTAGAGTTATGTTCTCTAAGCTTTTTTGTTTATTAAGAAATAGTTCATATTGTTTTGAACATTACCTTCTCAAATTTAAGAAATGGAAAAATAGTTTACAAAAAATAGATAAACTTTGCTAAAATAAAATGAAAACGATTTCAAATGGAGATGGGATAATGGCGACAATTGAGGATGTTGCAAAACTAGCAGGGTTATCAAGAACAACGGTATCCAGAGTTATTAACAATCACCCTTATGTTTCACAAACGAAAAGACAACAAGTGTTGCATGCAATGAAAGAGTTAGGGTATGTGCCGAATTCATCCGCGCGGAGCCTTCGAAATCAACGAACGGGAATCATCGCAGTACTCATACCGAGAGTGACAAATTTATTTTTTAGTAAGTTTATAGAGACGCTAGAGATTACGATTTCAAAGTCTGACTATCAATTAATAGTATGCCAAACGCAATATTCTAAGGAAAAAGAATTGACCTATTTAGACCTGCTTAAAACAAGGCAAATTGATGGTGTTATCATGGCATCCTTAGAGAATGATTGGAAGGAAGTCCATCCATATCTTCAATATGGACCCATCATCCTTGTGAATGAATATGAAGAAAAAGCCGATGTTCCTACTATATCTTTAAACCAAAAGCGAGGAGCTTACGAAGCAACAGAACATTTAATCAAACTAGGTCATAAAAGAATCGCTTATTGCTGTGGCCAACATAAAAGTAATGTGGCAAAGGAAAGAGAAAAGGGTTTTAAACAAGCCTTAATCGATTATCAGCTAATAATTGATGAAGAACTTACTTATAGAAAAGCAGATGATATTGAGAGCGGAAGAGAAATTATTAAGAGTATCATTCATTTACAAAAACCACCTACAGCCATTTTTACTGGCTCAGATGAGGTTGCTGCGGGAATCATAGCCGAAGCAAAAAGGGTTGGATGGTCCATTCCAGAAAATTTAGCTGTCGTTGGTTTTGATAATCAACCGATTGCTGAATTGTTGCAACCGCCAATTACAACCGTTCATCAACCTGTTCAGGAAATGGCAGAAAAAGCAGCACTTGTTTTATTCAACAAGATACATAACAAAGTTTCAACAGAAATCCTCTCTCTTCCTTTAAAACTAATCATTAGAGCTTCTACAGTTGGAGAGGAGAGTGAGGTGAAAGAAATGGTGTCTCGTTAATAGAGGCACTGCTTTTTTAGATTTCGAAAGTACCTGAGTAATAGCTAGTGCTTGTTATAAACCTACTATAAGTGCGTGTTCAAAAAAAAAGGGGGAAAAAGAGTCAAGAAGAACGAGGTGGTGTACTTAAGGAACATAGGCTAAAATCAACCACTTCGCGCGAGTTAACCCCTGTGCTAGCATATCGTGTGCGCCTGAGGAGCGGAAAAGAAAGCCAACAAAATTATTCGACGGACAACTACGGAACATCATCTAAGTTCAGCCACGTCCTGTGGCAAACGATGATGTTAGACCATCCAGGCCATCGTATGAATTTTTGAATAACCTCTATAATAGATAACCATATTCAATCATGGTTTTATAGGAGAGTAAAGATGAAAAAATTTTTTGGACAATGGTATATTGAAAAGGGTATTAGGAGTCAGGTATTAGACATTAAACCAAATGGGGATGTGATTATTTGCAGGTGGGCTGAAAGGCGGGGGAATAAACAGACCTTTTTTATTCAATCAACCGGAACTGGTATAGAATGCACAGATTATTTAATTGTTGCACGTCCAATTAATGATCATCTTAAATCCTCTACTTCTAAAGGTGGGGTCTGTATTTATTCTCTTTATAAAGGGGAATTGTTCATTTTTGCTAGCATCATGGGCTACACAAGACATGCTTTCAAAAGGTTGTGGATATCTTTTCAGAGAAAAAGGGTACAAAGGATTTGAAGGAACTTATCATGCAAGATATTATCATCAAAAGAAGAGTATTCATCTAAAGGTAAAGATAAAAAGGTTGATGAAATATTTCACATTACAATGGTTAAAAAATGATGTAATTGTCAATGAAGGTATAGGGAGAGAATTGGGAGGAAAACTTATTATAGCATGGGGAGAACCTACTATACCATTGGAATTGAATAGCTTATCTCTGAAGGAAACGAACGGTGAAATAATTCTACAACGAGATTACATTTCCTCACTCAATAATAACCTTACCAGTAAATATTTATACAAAAAAAGATATTGATAGTGTGTGTTTAAAAAGATAGAAAAAAAGGACGCTGAATAGAAAAGCTGAATCCCTTTGCTCACATCCTGGCCATCGTAGGACTTTTTAAATAGTCATATTAATTATTTTAAGAAAAAATGATTGAGATGAGGTGTAATGAAATATTTAACAGATCGAAGCATTGGATTTCACATTATAGAAGGAATTCATATAGCTTTATAGAATCTTAACATTTGAGGAGGTTTCCAAAATGTTTTTTTTCTTTTTATAATCCTAATTTAGTAATTGATAATTTATATGAAAATTACTAAATTAAAAGGATGTATTACTATGACAAAATTACAAAAAGAATACCATAATATTGCGGAATTGGCCATTGAAAAGTATGACTTAAGAATAAAAGACTTATCCTATTTTACAGAAGAAACTAATATATTCTTTAAATTAACTGACTATTACGATAATCAATATCTCCTAAAAATATTTCAGGAAGAATCAAGTACATTAGAAGATAATTTAGTTGAAGTATTTTTTATAAGTATGATTAATAAGGATAATAATGTATCAATCCCTAACATCATTAAAGGAATTAATGGAGATTATATTCAACTTATTGATTCTAAATTTTTCTCTAATACAAAAAGAGTAATCCTATACAGTTGGTTAGAGGGAGAAGACTTAGATGAAAACGAGAACGAAACCCGTTTTATGCAATTAGGTGAAGTTACAGCATTAATGCATAATACAACGATGGGATTGACATTACCAGAATCTATGATTCCAAGAGTTTGGGATAAAGTTTTTTACTATAAGGGTGAACAACCAGTATATAAAAATCAACAATATCAGAAGCACATATCCATGGATAACATTGAATTACTAGATAAATTCATCCCCTATCTTGATGAGAAATTAGCTATGTATTATAAGGAAGGTAAAAACAACCTTCAATTAATACATGCAGACCTCAATCCGTGGAATATTATGGTCGACAAAGGTGATATGCATGTCATTGATTTTGAAGACTCGATGTTAGCCTTACCAATCCATGATATTGCAAATATGTTGTTCTATTACCGATATGATGACCGTTTTGAATATGAGAATGTTAAACAATTGTACTTCCGTGGATACGAAAGAGTACGACCATTACCGAAATTTAATGAGTTCGATCTGGACTTATTAATGACGGCTAGAAGGGTTAATTTTATAAACTATGTTCTTTTAGTTGAGGATGATCCACGTTCCTACATTGAAAAAAATATTGGAAGAATTCATGACTTTTTAAATAAATATCAGGTTGAACTGTGAAGAGTTAAGTTAGGATTTATGCCTGTTTGGGTTAATTATACTTAAACAGGCTTTTTTTGTGGACGTTTGCTTATGGGGATGATTACAAGGTTTGATAAAGGAATTAAGTTCCTATGATGAGGGATTAGAAATAACGAAAAACTAGTGGAAAATCATTCATAATTGTTTATAGATCAAACCCCTCACAAATTCCTAATGGAAAAGGTGAGGGGTTATTTTTACAATTATTATACTGTGGTTAAGGGATAGACTCTGCTTTTATTTAACACAAAGACATTCGTTACAAGTGTTTCCATAGCATTCATGTTGTTCATTGATTTCCTTGCCACAAGATGAGCATTTTTTACGAGGTAATTTATTTAAAAATTCAGTCATTTTAACTAACATTCGAAATCGCCTCCTGATTTATTGTAACTTTATTGTATTATAACAGATTTATAAAGTCAACGTCTGTTTTAATACAATTTTCACCATCCTCTAAAAATAGACATTGGTTCTTTTCAAGTGCTTTCGATTTTTATCTCGATTGGGTATAGTAAAGAAGGGATGAAATTCATTAAAGGTGTTGATTTGATGAAAGTAACTGTCATTGGCTTTTGGGGTGGATATCCTAATAAAGGAGAGGCCTCATCAGGCTATTTAATTGAGTCTGCCAATTTTAAATTATTAGTTGATTGTGGAAGTGCTGTTTTATCTCAGCTTCAAAAATATATCGCAATAGTGGAAATAGATGCCGTTATTTTATCTCATTATCACCACGATCATATCGCTGATATTGGACCGCTTCAATATGCTAGGTTGATTCAACAGAGTGAGGTGAATAAAATATTACCCATTTACGGACATCCTTTTAATCAAGAAAAATTTCAATGTCTTTCTTATAAAGATGTTACGTGTGGGACCGCCTATCAACCGAATCGTCTATTAACGGTTGGACCATTTTCGATTTCATTTTTGCAAACGGATCACCCTGTTGATTGTTATGCGATGAGAATTTCTGATGGAAATGCTACAATTGTTTATACAGCGGATTCAAGCTTTAAAGAAGACTTTATTCCTTTTGCAAAAGAAGCGGACTTGTTGTTATCAGAATGTAATTTGTATGCGGATCAAAATGGTGCGCCGATTGGGCATATGACAAGTACAGAAGCAGCCAACATTGCTCAAAAAGCAAAAGTGAAAGAGTTATGGCTCACCCACTTACCTCATAGCGGGGATCTTAACCAGCTAATAGAAGAAGCGAAAACGGTTTACGACGGAGCGGTTTCATTAGCTGAAGAAGGGAAAACAACACAGATAAACTGAGGAGGAACTGTCGTCATGTATTTCATAGATAATCAAGGAATAACAGATCCTAAAATAAACTTAGCTATAGAAGAATATTGTCTCTCAAATCTAAATAAAGACAATACATATTTACTGTTTTATATAAATGAACCGAGTATTATTATTGGAAAGAATCAAAATGCCGTTGAAGAGATCAATACAAAATATGTGGATGAAAAAGGAATTAACGTCGTTCGTCGTCTTTCAGGTGGAGGAGCAGTGTACCATGACTTTGGAAACTTGAATTTTAGTTTCATTACGAAAGACGATGGAAATAGCTTTTACAATTATAAGAAATTTACCGATCCAATTGTTTCAGCACTAAACAAATTAGGTGTCTCAGCACAGCTAAGTGGCCGGAACGATATCCTTGTAAATGAGAGAAAGATTTCTGGAAATGCACAGTTCACAACGAAAGGTCGAATGTTTTCTCATGGAACACTTCTGTTAAATTCTGACATTGAACAAGTAGTTTCAGCATTAAATGTGAAAAAGGATAAAATTCAATCAAAAGGGATCAAATCTATTCGTAGCAGAGTAGCTAATATTGCTGAGTTTTTAAAGGAAGATCTAGCGATGGAAGAGTTTAAAGAGCTTCTTTTGAAATCGATTTTTAACGTGCAAAATGTAGAAGAAGTTCCATGCTATCAATTAACGGAATCAGATTGGAAGGGGATAGAGGAAATTTCAAAAAAACGTTACGGTAATTGGGATTGGAATTTTGGAAAATCACCAAAGTTTAATTTGCAACACTCTCATCGTTTTCCTATCGGACAAATTGATGTACGTTTGAATGTCATTAAAGGAGTCATTGATGATATTAAAATTTACGGGGACTTCTTTGGGATTGGTGATGTGGCTGAGGTTGAACAATTGCTGCAAGGAATAAAGTATGAACGTGAATCGATTGTGGCTGCTTTGTCTAATATGGATGTTAACCATTATTTTGGTAATCTATCAAAAGAAGAATTTATTGATTTAGTTTATTAAAAAAGCGCAAGCGCCCGTTTAGCAACGAATGATGAGGAACGTCAACTAAGTACAGTCACTTCCTGTGACTAACGCCTGCGCTAGCATATCGTGTGCGTCGGAGTTGCTGGGCAATGGAGCTAGACAAAAATAAAAGCACCATCCGAATAAGGACAGATTTTTATTCTTTCTTACTCAGTAAAAAAGGAGGCTATCCCTCCTTTTTTTCAACAAATTTTTTAATAACACTTGAGGGAATTTTTTTCATTTACTATAATATATTCAGAACTTTTTTTAAATTAAACTCAACTTAATGATTAGAGTGCATGTTCAAAAGAAAAAAATATTTGAACACACTTGATAAAGGGGTAAAATTAAGTAGAGAAAGAAAAGTGAATGACCAATCATTCAACAAGGGGTGGGAGAATTGAATTTACCGAAGAAGTTAGCCGAAACTGCTGCAATTCATCAAGAGAAACCTGCTTATTTATTTATGGACAAAGAAACGAGTTATGCTGAGTTAAATGCTTCTGTTTCAATGTTCGCTTCAAGCTTGGAAAAAATGGGTGTTCAAAAAGGGGACCACATCGCTTTGATTGTGGGAAATACACCACATTATGTGATCGGTTTATATGGCGCTCTTCGATTAGGAGCGACAGTCATACCGGTAAATCCGATTTATACACCAGATGAAATGGGCTACATTTTAAACAACGGTGATGTAAAACTTGTCATTACACTTGATAAGCTGTTACCTTTATTTGAAAAAATGGAGAAAGCTCTTCCGAAAGTTGAAACAATCGTCTATTGTGAAACAGGCGAAACGGTGAATGAAGATGCTTACCCACAAATTAAAACAAAAATGAAACCGTTTACAAAATGTCTTGGTATGGGAGACCCTCGTTACCAAGGACCTGAGTTAAATGAAGAAGACGTTGCGATGATTCTTTATACTTCAGGTACGACTGGTAAACCAAAAGGAGCCATGCTTACTCATCGCAACATTTATGCGAATGCAAGTGATGTTGCTCAATATTTAAAATATGATAAGAGTGATAAAGTAATAGCTGCTTTACCAATGTTCCATGTATTTTGCTTAACGGTTGCCTTGAATGGTCCTTTAATAAGTGGGGCAACAGTTGTTATTGTACCGAAATTTAGTCCTGCGGAAATTTTCAGATTAGTAGAAACATATAAAGTAACGGTATTTTCAGGGGTTCCGACGATGTATAATTTCCTTCTTCAATATGAAAATGGAAAACCAGAAGCTTTCGAATCGCTAAGGGTGTGTATTTCTGGTGGAGCTTCTATGCCAGTCGCTCTTTTAAAAGGTTTTGAACAGAAATTTAACGTCATGGTTTCTGAAGGTTATGGTCTATCAGAAGCGTCTCCTGTTACAGCATTTAATCCTTTAGATCGTCCTAGAAAGCCTGGTTCAATCGGAACAGATGTAATGGGCATTAAAAATAAAGTCGTCAATGAACTTGGCGATGAAGTAGCTCCTGGAGAAGTGGGCGAACTTGTCGTGCAAGGTCCTAACGTAATGAAAGGGTATTATAAAATGCCTGAAGAAACAGAGCATACGATCCGTGAAGGATGGCTTTATACAGGCGATTTAGCGAAAATGGATGAAGAAGGTTATTTTTACATTGTTGACCGTAAAAAAGATTTAATTTTAGTTGGTGGGTATAATGTTTACCCTCGTGAGGTAGAAGAAGTATTATACGATCATAAAG
The DNA here is from genome assembly GCF_020524035.2 of Bacillus carboniphilus. Lineage (NCBI taxonomy): Bacteria > Bacillati > Bacillota > Bacilli > Caryophanales > Bacillaceae > Bacillus > Bacillus carboniphilus. The sequence continues at coordinate 212,206 of NZ_CP129013.1, forward strand.
ATGTCATTGAGTGTGCCGTGTTTGGCGTGCCTGATCCTGAACGTGGAGAAGCGGTAAGAGCGTTTGTTGTGTCAAAAAACCCCGAATTGAAAGAAGAAGATTTACAAATCTTTTTGGGTGAACATTTGGCCAAATATAAATTACCGAGTAGTATAGAATTTTTAGAAGAACTTCCTAAAAATACGACAGGGAAGATTTTACGTAGAGCGCTAAAACAAAAAGTGTTACAGGAAAGTTAATGATGTCAACGATTCTTTGTGAGAAAAAGAACCATGTTGCTACGATTACAATCAACCGTCCGGAGAGTTTAAACTGTTTCAATTATGAAACCATTATCGAGTTAGATCGCGTAATCGATGAAATTCGGATGAATTCAGAAGTTCGTGTAGTGGTTGTTACAGGTGCTGGTGAAAAAGCATTCAGCACAGGTGCTGATTTAAAAGAACGAAAAAATTTATCAGATGAACAAGTCATTAGAAATTTAAACAAAATGGGGGAGCTATTCACGAAAATTGATGAGCTTCCTCAGCCGACCATTGCACTTATAAATGGTTATGCCTTTGGCGGTGGACTTGAATTAGCGTTGGCATGTGATTTTCGAATTGTTCACTCAGATGTGCAGTTAGGGTTAACAGAAACGAGTTTAGCTATTATTCCAGGTGCTGGAGGTACGCTGCGTTTACCGAGATTAATTGGTGAAGCGAAGGCACTGGAGCTGATTTTAACTGCTAAGAGATTAACAGGTGAAGAGGCTTTTAACTATGGAGTAGTGACAAAAGTCGTTCCAAAAGAAAAACTACAGACCGCTTGTGATGAGCTAATTAATCAACTACTAGCGAACGGTCCCATTGCCCTCAAACAGGCTAAGTTTTCCATTAAAAATGGAATGAAAGTAGATTTGCAAACGGGATTGAAGATTGAGAGAAAAGCTTATGAAATCACAATACCAACCGAAGATCGAAAAGAAGCATTAAGAGCCTTTCAAGAAAAACGAAAACCTAAATTTTAACCGAAACCCTACGGCTCGACCGTAGGGTTTTAACGTATAAAAAAGGAGAGATAGAATTGGATTTAGGTGAACCTATAGCCGTTGGAAATACCGCAAAACTATACTTGTATAAAGGTGTGGTTGTTAAAGTTTTGAATGACTATTTACCCGAAACAGAAGCATTATATGAAGCAAATAAACAAAGATTTGCTTATTCATCTGGGTTGCCTGTTCCTAAAATAATGGAGGTAACCAATGTAAATGGAAAACAAGTAATAATTATGGAGTACATCCAAGGGGAAAGCCTAGGTGAACTTTCATTGTTGTCTAGCATCATCGTTAGTTAACAGGACGTGGTTACTTTAGATGATGTTCCTACATTTGTTGTCGTTCCTAAACGGTCACTTGCGCTTTTCTTTTACCCTCTTTTAAAACAAATAGTTCTAACTTTTAATAAATGATCTACAATAATACTATAGGCTTGTATACAAGGAGGGTTACGCTTGAGAAGAGGCTTAACTTTATCAGTTATTATCTACTTTATATATGGGTTATTTTTTTATTGGTATTTATTTATGAGTAACGATATTGCTATACCAGAAGCTTATAAAGGGACGGCAGCTGATCCTGAAACGTTTATGAATGCAAGGGAACTTATGCTCACTGAAGAGTATTCTAACATTAAAAACTTCCTGTACTTTGTATTAATTCCCTTTGAATGGTTTATCTTTTTTGTTTTTTTAATTGTAGGGGGATCAAAGTGGCTACAAAAAGCTTCAACGACAGCCACAAGTGTTTCATTTATTCAAACGGGTCTTTACTTCTTTTGGTTATCGCTGTTAGTTAATGTTATTTCCTTTCCCGTTGAATGGCTGAGTTATCAAATATCTTTATCCTATAATATATCGACACAAGCAACCGGAGACTGGATCAATGACCAAATCATCGATTTTTTTGTGAATTTCCTGTTAATGTGGATCATGATGGCTGTTCTTTATACACTCATTCGTAAATTTAAAAAACGTTGGTGGCTTTATGCGTGGCTCTTATCGGTTCCGTTTTCCTTGTTTTTAATGTTCATTCAGCCTGTCATACTGGACCCTCTTTATAACGAATTTTATCCTCTTCAAGATAAAGAGTTAGAAAAAAAAATCTTGTCTTATGCAGAGCAAGCGAATATCCCAGCCGATCACGTCTATGAAGTAGATATGTCCGAGAAAACAAACGCATTAAATGCTTATGTGACAGGAATAGGTGATAATTCAAGAATTGTCTTGTGGGATACCACCTTAGAGCAGTTAACTGAAGATGAAATTTTGTTCATCATGGCCCATGAGATTGGTCACTATGTTATGCATCATATTTATATCGGAATAGCTGGCTATTTGGTTCTCTCCTTTGTAGGGTTATATTTAATTTATCGCCTAATGAATTTAATTGTTGACAGATGGGGCTCGTATTTCAAGGTTACCGAAGTGAGCGACTTGTCATCTCTTCCCTTGTTTCTATTGCTCTTGGGGATGCTTAGTTTTATATCATCTCCTGCCGAAAACTATGTCTCCCGTTTTCAAGAAAAGAGTGCGGATATGTACGCAATTGAAATGACAGACAATCCTGAAGCTGCGGTTATGTCTTTTCAAGAATTATCGAGGGCAGGATTAAGTGAAGTACACCCTCCAGCGCTTGTAAAGTTTTTTAAGTATAGTCATCCAACCTTGTTAGAAAGGATTAATTATATTGGTGAAACAGAAGAGGAGTAATTGTGACTGATAAATAAAATGATACAATTATCACAATTTGATTTGGTACGCTTTTTTTCAGTTAGAAACGTGCGTTTTACATGGAGAAGCAGGCATAATAGCCTTCCATATTATTGAAAGGACTGGAACTATGCTAGGACCGTATTATTAAAGAATTGTGTCCGTAAAGGCTTCAAGTCAAACGACATGGAATGAGAACTAATTACCAATCAAAATAGCGAAACCTGTACAACTTTAAATATCGCTCACAGTAATGGGTAAACTACTCTAGGTTATTGACCTTTGAGTAGTTTTTTTCTGTTTCTAAAGTCCTTGTTTTAAAAGAGTATTGAAATTTTTCTAGTAATTTATGAAAAAAGTTTCTCTAAGTACTTCCATTTCCGAATAATCTGTTATATATTAATAGTGTAGAAAAAAATCTGTACTATAACAAATAGCAAAGGATGTGACAACGACGGGATGGAGACTTATACGTCATCAGGCTTAAAAGTGATCGGAAAACTCAATGATCGCTATGATGAAATATTGACAGACGATGCTTTGAATTTTGTTGCTAAACTCGAGTCTCATTTTGGTGAAAGACGGAAACAGCTTCTTGAAATGAGAGTAGAACGTCAAAAAAAATTAGATGCTGGTGAAATGCCAACATTTTTAGAAGAAACTAAACATATTCGTGAAGGGGACTGGACGGTAGCTTCTTTACCGAAAGATTTACTCGATCGTCGAGTAGAGATAACAGGTCCTGTTGATCGAAAAATGATTATAAACGCTCTCAATTCTGGAGCGAAAATGTTTATGGCTGATTTTGAAGATGCTACATCACCTTCTTGGGGCAACATTATTGATGGGCAAATCAATTTAAAAGATGCCAATAAAAGAGAAATCGACTTCACAGCCGAAAATGGAAAAGACTATAAGCTCAATGAAGAAATTGCTACCTTAATTATTAGACCCCGTGGTTTACATCTAGAAGAGAAACATATTGTACTAGGAGATGAACCGATTTCTGGTAGTTTGATGGACTTTGGACTATATTTCTACCATAATGCGAAAACATTATTAGCGAATGGAAGCGGTCCATACTTCTACCTTCCGAAACTTGAAAGTCATTTAGAGGCACGCTGGTGGAATGATGTATTCGTTTTTGCTCAAAATTATTTAGGTATTCCACAAAGTACAATTAAAGCAACAGTTTTAATTGAAACGATTTTAGCTGCATTCGAAATGGATGAAATCTTATACGAATTAAAAGAGCATTCAGCTGGATTGAATTGTGGAAGATGGGACTATATCTTCAGTTATATTAAAAAGTTTCGTAATCATAAAGAAGTGATCTTACCAGATCGTGCTGAGGTAACAATGACGGTTCCGTTTATGAGAGCCTATTCATTATTAGCCATTAAAACGTGTCATAAGCGGAATGTGCATGCTATGGGGGGAATGGCAGCACAAATACCCGTTAAAAATGATCAGCAAAAAAAATGAAATAGCCTTTGCCAAAGTACTGGCAGATAAAGAAAGAGAAGCAACAGACGGTCATGATGGAACGTGGGTTGCCCATCCAGGTTTAGTTCCAGTAGCATTAGAAGCCTTTGATAAGGCGCTTGGAGATAAGCCGAACCAGATTGATAAAAAACTAGAGGATATTACGATTACAGCAAAACAGCTGGTTGAAATTTCTGAAGGGAATATTACAGAACAAGGGGTAAGAACGAATATTGATGTCGGTATTCGCTATATCGCTTCATGGCTTAGCGGAAGAGGAGCTGCTCCGATTCACAATTTAATGGAAGATGCAGCAACGGCTGAAATTTCTCGTGCTCAAGTATGGCAATGGATTCGCCATCCAAAAGGGGTATTGGTAGATGGAAGAGATATTACCATTGAACTATACGAACAGTATCTAGGTGAGGAATTACAAAAAATTAAGCAAGAATTTGGAGAGCAAGCTTTTAAAGAGGCTCGTTTTGAGGAAGCGAGTAAGCTATTTGATCAGCTCGTTAAAAATGATCAATTTGATGAGTTCTTAACGTTACCGGGGTATCAAAAACTATCATAAATAAATTGGGGGAAATACGAATGTCAAACAAAGAAAGAATTCAAAAGTTAGAAGAAAGCTGGAAAAATGATGAGCGTTGGAGTGGAATTACACGTCCATATTCTGCAGAAGACGTGATTAAGTTACGAGGCTCAATCGATATCGAGCATACTTTAGCAAAACGTGGTTCAGAGAAGCTTTGGGCTAATCTTCATAAAGAAGATTTTATTAACGCTTTAGGTGCGCTTACAGGAAATCAAGCTGTTCAACAAGCAAAAGCAGGTTTAAAAGCAGTTTATTTAAGCGGATGGCAAGTGGCTGCTGATGCAAACCTTTCTGGGAATATGTATCCAGACCAAAGTTTATACCCAGCTAACAGTGTTCCGCATGTAGTGAAGCGTATTAATCAAGCGTTGCAACGTGCCGATCAAATTCAACATATGGAAGGTGGAGACGAAGTCGATTACTTCCTTCCAATCGTAGCTGATGCAGAAGCAGGTTTTGGAGGTCAATTAAACGTATTTGAACTAATGAAAGGCATGATCGAATCCGGAGCTTCTGGTGTTCACTTCGAAGATCAGCTTTCTTCTGAGAAAAAATGTGGACATTTAGGTGGGAAGGTTTTACTTCCAACTCAAACCGCAATTCGTAATTTGATCTCTGCACGTCTAGCTGCGGATGTAATGGGTACTCCTACCGTATTAGTAGCTCGTACGGATGCAGATGCCGCTGATTTAATTACAAGTGATTTTGATGATCGTGATAAAGAATTCATTACAGGAGAACGTACACCTGAAGGATTCTATCGTACAAAAGCAGGTATTGACCAAGCAATCGCTCGTGGATTAGCTTATGCTCCATATGCGGATTTAATTTGGTGTGAAACGTCTGAACCAAACTTAGAACAAGCACAAAAGTTTGCTGATGCAATCCATGCGAAATTCCCTGGTAAATTACTAGCTTATAACTGCTCTCCATCATTTAACTGGAAGAAGAAATTAGATGAAGAGACAATTGGCAAGTTCCAAAGAGAAATTGCGAAGATGGGGTATAAGTTCCAATTCGTAACATTAGCTGGATTCCATGCTCTAAATTACAGCATGTTTGAATTAGCAAGAAAATATAAAACAGAAGGAATGGCTGCATATTCTGAGCTGCAACAAGCTGAGTTTTCAAGAGAGCAATTTGGATATACAGCAACTCGCCATCAACGTGAAGTAGGAACAGGCTATTTTGATCAAGTTTCACAAGTGGTTACTGGAGGAACTTCTTCAACGACAGCCCTATCTGGATCAACTGAAGAAGAGCAATTTTCTAAAGTTTAATTAGAAAGATCGACACATCGAAAGTGAGAGCTATTAGAAAAAGGGTGTGTAGCAACATTGCACGCCTTTTTTTCTATTTTCCAGTGAGGTCTCGACTAACTCCACCGTATTTAGACGGTATAAGCTTTTAGCCTTCCTTATTCGTGTACATACTTAATGTGGTGAGGTGAAAAGGATGAACGTGTATAAAAATAATCAGCAGGTCGTTTTTAATATCCAGTACCATGTGATATGGGTTACGAAAAACCATCATAAATTCTTACAAGATTCAATTGCAGTCAGAACACGAGAACTAATTAGACTAGGTTGTGAAGCAAGAGGGATAGCCGTATTACAAGGAAGTCTAGGAAAAGACCATGTTCACTTATTAATCTCATGTACATCTAACATGGTACCAAGTAAAATTGTGCAATACCTGAAGGAACAATTATCAAGCTTACTTCAAGAACAATTTCCTCAATTGAAAAAACAATACTGGGGTCAGCAATTATGGGAAAAAGGTTACTTTTGTGCATCAGTAGGAGATATCGATGAAGAAACAATAAGGAATTATATAGTTAACCAGTTTAATGAAGGAAAGGATGAATGATGTACTTTCGTCGTCCACATTTATTTCTAAATGTAGTAGGTGCGGACCTCATATACCCTAGCCGCAGCCTTTAGGACGAACTTCTATAAACCCTTACAATGTTTAAACAATCTATGTACCTTCAGAGAATAATTTGTAACCTTATGGAGGGGACCGTAGCCCCCACGATTAAACACAAAGAACCGAAAAGTGACAGTTTAAGTGGATCGAGTTATAGAGGGGGCAATTTACAATTGGCAATAGGGGGTTAAAAATTATATGCGGTAAGTTCTTTATACTGCTTTGATAACACCAGAAACTCTTGATGATCCCTTGAATCAAGGGCACAGTCAATTTTCTTCTCAAGCGCTAACTTATGATGCTTATATAGAGCTTCATCCCAGAGCATTTCAATATACATATCTAACACTTTGTCAATTGCACCATTTTCCTTTGACTGATAGGTTTTCATGAGTTCTGTATACGATTTTTTCTCTTTCATGAACATCACCTCTAACCTTTTTTTTAGTATATGGAGTTTAACAAAGAAAATCAACTTAATTTTTTAAATTTTTAGAAAATAATTTAAATGTCTACTCTTGACATAGGATTCAAACTGAAAACGATGCTTTAAGTGGAAAAAAATAAATAATAATCCAAAAAAGTATAGATTTTATTAGTGAGATATGGTATTTTTTGATTAGGTCTTTATACCTAATAAATAATGAGGTGATGAAAATATGGTAAATAACTTTACATGGCTTGATCAATATCAAGCGAACCGGTATTCGATGGCAATTCTTCCATTCAACTGTGATAAAGGATTGTTTACACGTATCATCGAATTTGAAAAAGATATTTATGTTAAAAAGAGTCCCAAACAAGTAGTTGATGATAGTTGTAAATATTTTGGCTCTAGTTATGAAGGAAGACGAATTGGGACAAAAGAACTAATGAGAATTACTCATAAACCTCCTATAATGGTTGATGCGGGAACAAACATCTTCCTCTTTCCTACGACATCTTCTCACCGCTCTCAATGTGCATGGCTCTCCCATCATTATATCCTCTGTTATGAAACAGGTGATTACAATCAAACCCTGATTACGTTTAAAAATAAACAGCAGCTTTTATTAGAAATGTCGTTATCCTCCTTTGAAAATCAACTATTTAGAACGGCTCAATTAAAAAGTATTATAGCATCTAGGATAGAAGAGGAGCAGCAACGAATGAATATGATTCTGTTCCCAAAAGATAAAAATGCAGCGATTATATATGAAGAATTATTAAAAGAATGGAAAAGGAAATAGCACTTAAAAGGTGAATAATACGAGTGGAACTTTTAGCGGGAGGGGACATGAAATGTTAAACATAGTACCAATTGGGTTTGTCGAAAATGAGAGAACCAAACTGGAGGATGATCATTGGGAAAGGGTTGATTCAAAAATTTTTCTGACAAGTAGTTTTGGGGAAGATTCATTAAAGGGGATTGAGGACTTTTCCCATCTTGAAATTCTTTTTTATTTTCATTTAGTTGATGAGAGTAGCATTGTGACAGGAGCCAGGCACCCGAGAAATAATAAACATCTTCCTTTGGTCGGTATTTTTTCTCAACGTGGGAAGAGCAGGCCGAACCGTATAGGAAGTACAATTGTCGAACTTATCAAGCAAGAAGGATCAACACTATACGTTAAAGGCTTAGATGCTATTGATGGTACACCAGTGTTAGATATCAAACCTGTTATGGAGGAATTTCTTCCTAAAGGAGTCATTACCCAACCAGAATGGTCGAAAGAAGTCATGAAAAGCTATTGGTGAGGTAAATAAGCTCTTTATCTTTTGAGTAAAGAGCTGTCTTCTTCATCATATGATTTCCAAAGTGAAAGTCCTAATGCTCCTCCAAGTGGAGAGCCTAAATTATAAAGCGTCATATCTCTGTTTAATAACCAGTTGAATAACCAAATAAAAAAACTAAAGACTGCAAAGTATTTTGAAAATTGATAAAGCCATTTGAAAAAATACCCTTTTTTGATAATTTTTCTAAAAGATATAATGATTGTGACGATACAATAGATTAGAAACAATAAAACATAGCTGATAAGAAAAGGGAAAACGGCAGGGTGATCAATCTCTGTATAAATAATGAACGCAGTGATTATCGCACCTATCCCTAACCCACTCCAAAGAAGGATTTTAAACCATTTTCGAATGTTCATATGTATGACTCTTTTCAATAAAATTTGATAAGAATATTTTACTCTATTTTTCTTGAAAATGGATTTTTTAGAAATTTTAAAAAATGATCAAAGAAATAGTAATTTTCTGAAACATATATGTTATAATATAAAAAATCCTTTATTTGGTTCTTGCTGATAGGGCTATTCTTAGAATGGGGAGTGAAGGAATGAAACTTGAAGAAATTAAAGATTGTATTTTAAAAGATTCTCAACTCAAAGTGCGAAGCTATCAAGATATCGCAGATGAAATAGGGGTCACAAAAAACACAGTGGCAAATACCATCAAGTTCATCGACACAGGTCAGCCACAAACTTCATTAGATGCCATCCTAGGCTATCATAAACTTTACGCAAAAAAAGACGATCCAGAATGGACCACCATTGAAAACTACGCTCTAAAAGACGGGCTAAAATCTAGCCACCTAAAAGACATTTTAGATTATTGCTATGAAAACGACTATTTTGATACAATGAAGAAGGTAGTAGCAATCGGTATGGAAAAACCTCATGAAATGTCCAAGGTGACGAGGTTATATGAGTTGTTGATGCAAATTAGAACTAGAGAAATTACCTTTATGGAAGCATACGCTGAATCTAAGGCAATTAATTGGGGACATCCTCATGTAGAAATCTTAAAGGAATATATTGAGATTATTTACTTGTACAATAGTTACGAATATAATAAAACAGAGGATCGATGTAATAGTCTATTAGGAAAATTAAAAGAAATAGATAAAACTGAATTGCCAAGTCCAAGGTTTATTGATCGTGTAAAAGTTTATAATTTAAATGCCCTGTTAAAAGTAAAAAAATATGCCCTTGTTAGGGAAATGGGTGAAAATTTATTAACAAATGCAATTGGAGATCGTTTTAGGGCTTTGGCTCATACCTATATAGCAAAGTCATACTTTTATGAGAGCTGTGATCTGAGCGAACTTCATTTTAACAAGGCGTCAGAGATATATGAAAAATTAGGTTTGAGGTCGGATTTTATAGTAATCCAAAGAAATATTGAATTACTTAAATTACTTTATAATAAACTAGAAGAGGAAGATGTGACCTCTGGATTTGAACCACATTTAGTGAATCTTAAAAGTTTGAATTTTAGATTTGAGGAAGCAGAGCACTTATTAGATAGTATTGATATATCTAATTATGAAACTTACGATCTATTAATTGCAAGAGGATTGATAGAGTATGGATTATATGGTAAAGATGGGTACTTATGTTTAGCGGTTAAGGAATTTGAAAAATACGGAGATCTTCACATGGCTACGTTGCCTGTGAAATTAAAAGAAAAAATAGAGTCCTCAAGAAAGGAGATTTTAACTTGAAAAAATTTATCTTAAGTATTTTAGCTACCACTGTATTTTTTACTTTTTCAAGTGTTTCAAACGGACAAATAATTACTGAAGAAAAGACGTCACCTATCAGTTTGTATAGCAGTTATGAACCAGAAGCATAATCCTTATGTAAAAAAGCACCATTTTTCTTGATCTTTATGGTGCTTTTTTATTTTGAAAACTTTGAAAGTGGTTAACGAAAATACTAGCCCTACCTAAATATTACTTATATGCTGCGTGCCTTTATTGAGAAACTTTACCACAATTAAATGAAAATCCGATGAAAATCCGGGACTTATACTGATTGCTTAAGGAATAGTAACCTCATAACATCAATGTCTATGCTAGATAACAAGTCTTTCAAACATAACAATCCTTATCGAATTTAAGATCTAGTTTTGGTCAGATGAAAGTTCTTGTAGGTGTTATTTTCTGGAATCCTCCTTCGGTTGTGAGACAAACTCCTCAAAAAACCTATGTAGATTTAGATTAGTATAATAGTATTGTTTCCTTCCTTCTTCTTGTTTTCTGGTATCAAATAGATATTCTTTTTTAACTTCTTAATTTTCTATTTGTCCATTTGCACAATTTCTTCACCTGTTTGATTTATACAATTTTAAATATTAGTTCTCCAAATAAGTATCTTTTCATATTTATAAATTATTTCCTTTTCTCCCCTTGTTTTATCAAACTCCAGTAACTAAAGCTTCGTAAGTTTTCCAATCTATAAGGTGTTCAACTATTACCTTTGGCTATAGGACATGCGATAAACCTGCCTCTAGGATAGAGTTAATTCTATGTTGTTACACAACGGCTTACTTAGCTGATTATTCTTATTAATTCTGTCGCTAGACAAGCGCATATGCTTGTCTAATTTTAGACCGCACTTAAGCTCACCCTTTTATATTAGTTCCATTCACCCAATGATATTCAGTATGAAAATACTATTCTCCTCATTATCACACATGCTTAATCAACCTTTTATCATGACTTCTACAAAAATAATAGGTCATTTCTGCCTATGTAGATTTAGAGGTTGCTATTTTATACTAATGAATATGGGAAAATATGTGTATCACCTACTATTCACCCTTTAAAAGGAGGAAAGGCTCATGGGATATTCAGATTTGCTCCACTCTTTTTCGAACCAAATTAATGGACAGTCAAAGAGTATTGAGGAAGATATTTCAAGATTGGAGAAGGCGAAGAAGAAACTTCAAGAGGAACAAAGTTTAGCTTTCAATGAAATCAAACAAATTGAGCGTCCTGAGCTTGCCTCTCAATGGACGGGCGACCATTCTAATGACCTTTGACGATGAAAGAACAGCCGCTTATGAAGAAATGAAACGAATTGTCAATCACAAAATTGATGATTATGGCTGGAAAATCGATTCAAAAATTAATCAATTAACCCTTCAAAAGGGTGCACTTGGCTTTGCGAGTACGCTGACCGATCAAATTGGCGACTTATTAGAGGTAGGTGAAGACGCCTTTGATGCTATTGAAGATAAATTTGCTCAAATTCGAAAGGTGTTATTTTAATGACAAACATTAAATTAGACTATGGAACGGTCATCAAACAGTTAGAGGAGATCGAGGGGATGGTTCAGAGGCTAGAAGGTTCTCTTTCTTGTTATTCCGTTGGAGTCAATCAACTTCCATTTATCGAACAATGGGATGAACGAGAAGACTCCATAAACCAACTTGTCCGTCAGTATAAAGAAGAAGTTTTAAAAAGTATCGACGACACAAAAGCCAATGTTCAATTAATCAAAGATCAAGACGAAGCTATTCTTAAAAATTAGTGTTTTTGTTCAAAAAAGAAAGGGAATGAATAATGGAAAACCTAATCTATGAACGAGATTCTCTTGTTTCTGCTTCACAGGCAAGGATGCATGAATATGAAAATTTAAAAGAACAGTTTGAAGAAGTAAAAAAGGCCATGTTAAGTCTAGTAGAAATGGATGCGTTTCAAGGAAGAGGAGCAAACGCCATTAAAGGATTTTACCAAGCACAAAGCGAAGTGATTAACGCTTGGCTTGGTTTAATTGATAGGCAAATCGCCTTTTTAAAGGGAATTGATGGCGATACAGAAGAGGCAGGTTTAGGCGGTGAAACGACCATCTATGTTCCTTTTCTTGAAGATGAATTATCCAAATCAATCAAACAATCAAAACAGATGGTTCACCAGCAACAAGATGATATCAGCGCTATCCTATCAAGTGTTTCCGATTTGGTGGACATTGATGTGTATTCGACTGACCGATTTGAAGAAGCCATGGAAAACGCCGACAAAGAGCGAAAAGAGACCATTGAGGCTGTTGAACAACTCAATCAAAACTTGTTGAATGAATATCAACAATCAGAAATAAACCAAGGCTTCGTCGTCCAGCTCTATAGCGCACTCATTGATGCTACGACAAAAGGGGGCAACGTCTCCCCCATCCACTTTAACCTAAAGGCATTTAAGGAAAGCGATGTGTATCAATTAAGAGACGACGTACAAAAAGCGACAGACGAATACGTAACGTTAAAAGATCAACAAGCGGAATACAGACAACTACAAGCAGCGGTCGAAGCAGAGAAAAATAAACCTTTGTATTTAAAAATGGTAGATGGATTTAAGAACTTTACAGGTGAACTGACGGGCTATTATGATTATAAGAGAGCAACAGAAGGCGTCGATCCCATCACAGGGCGAGAGTTATCAACGGCAGAACGAGTAAAGGCAGGCGGAATGGCTCTAGCTGGTTTTATTCCGATCGCAGGTTGGGGAGGTCGTCTCGGTAAAGGTGGATTAGGTGCTTTAAAAACGTTTAAAGGCGTCAGTGCCGCCACACATGCCTTAGATGCGTATAAAGGAGCCAAGTCGTTTGATGTCCTTTATAAAACCGAAATGGGCATTTACGGGCTAGTGACCGCCAATGGCTTCGGAGAATATTTAACGGGTCAAGATATGTTCGGCAACCCTTTAACAGATGCCCAAAGACAAGATAGTTTACATGGTGCCTTACTAGGCTTAACCATTGGTACAGCCGCTCATTCATTGAATAGGCAGGCTTCAGGTCAAACATTATTCCCTTACAGCAAGGCCTATGTAGGACAAAAAGTTACCCAATCCCAACAAGCCTTATCGAAGTTAAGATCAAATATTGGTCAGTTGAGAGTTCCGGTTGGCGTTGAAGCCCAGCAATTTGCCACAAGTACAGGTAGAGTCACGAACCTTAATCTAAGCACGAAGACGTTGAGTGACGTGAAGCAGCAGGTTATGATGAAGGCTGAGGGAGTTGGGGGTAAGTATAAGGGTAAAGTAAGTAATAGAGTTAGTGAAACTAATTTAAGAAATATTGATCATTTTATAAATGGCAATAAGAAATTTGATGAAGTTATTGAAGACTATGCAATAGTATATAAAGAGCATATTGCTTTAAACAAACCTTGGTCTTGGGATGATACTATTCCTGGTGGGGATAGTTTGTCTCCTGTCCAAAAAAGAAAGGTAAAAGAATTGGCTATAGAAAAAGGACATATTCCTGATATAAAGGTTACAAAAACAGTTGGTATGAGGTATGGATTTGCTGATTTTGAAAGTGCAGGTATTGTAGAAGAAACTGTTCATCTACCAGAGAGATTTTGGAAATTATCAGATAAAGAACAATTTAAATGGTTAGACGAACAAATAGGTGGTACTAGAAGAGGAAGGACCTGGCATCATACGGAGATTCCTGGTAAAATGGAGCTAGTCCCCTTTGGTATTCATAATATTACACCTCATAATGGTGGAAGGACAAAAGGTATGTGGGCCGACGCTCCAAGATAATAATATTGAGGAGGTACAGAAATGGAATTTAAGGATGGATCAATAATCTATCCCTTGCCGGACGATACTTTGCTTTCTGAAAAGGAAGGCAAGTGGAGAATAAAATTACCAGAAGCATATAAAGAATTTATAAAAAAATATAATGGTGGTACTCCTATAAAAGATAGTTTTAAGTGTAATAACCATATTTATGCGATTGATAGATTTTTATGTATTTTAAAAGTAACTGGGGAAAGAGATGATGAGTATTACGATATAGGAGTAGTTAGAACACAATTAGACGAAAGAATTGTTTTTGATGAAAATTTAGTAGGTACTGAACTGCTACCAATAGCTGTTTTGTTTGCTGGTGATTTTGTGTGTTTAGATTATAGAACAAATAAAGAGCAACCAAGAGTTGTCGTCTGGAATCATGAGGAATCAGGAGATTTAGATCCAGTTACATATGATGTATCTAATTCATTTAGTGATTTTATATCTATGGTTGAATAATAACTCAAAAATATTTGATTAGGACAATTTTTAAGTGACCTATTTTATTAATGAGATATTTTTGAAAATATCTAGACGATGTTGAAAATAAGATGCCTAATTATAAGAAAATGATAGAATACCCCCTCGGTAAATGTAATCACCTGAAGGATGTTCTATCATTTTCTGCATTTTTTGTTTGATATGTTTGCGTTTACTCCAAATCGTATCCCGATGATACCCCATCTGAGCTCCGACTTCTTCGTAAGTCATTCCCTTGTAATTATAAAGAGCGAGAAGAGTTCTTTCGAATATATTTAATTGATTAAAGGGGTAGGATGTTGTTTTTCCTAAAATCTAGTTAAGACCAATTTCTTCTTCGTTAAGGAAGTTTAAATGGTACCCTATTAGGCTTAACCATTGGTACAGCCGCTCATTCATTGAATAGGCAGGCTTCAGGTCAAACATTATTCCCATACAGCAAGGCCTATGTAGGACAAAAAGTCACTCAATCCCAACAAGCGTTATCGAAGTTAAGATCAAATATTGGTCAGTTGAGAGTTCCGGTTGGCGTTGAAGCCCAGCAACTCGCCACAAGTGCAGGTAGAGTCACGAACTTTAACCTTAATACGAAGACGCTGAGTAATGTGAAGCAGCAGGTTATGATGAAGGCTGAGGGTGGTACAGTTAAAAGGTATGTGGAGAACGGAAAACAGTTTTCTAATGTTAGAAAAAATAAGTTAAAACCAGATATTAGGTATAAAACTGGAGAGTATGATTACTTTTATGAAACTGATAGTCTAGGCAGAATCACAAAGTTTGAAACAGAGAATTTACAACTAACTGAGAGAAAAGACAGATTGTCACACAGCAGAAATACTCCAGGTAAAGTTAAAGGTCAAGATCATGCAGGACATTTGGCAGCTGATAGATTTGGAGGTTCACCTAAAATTGACAATTTAGTCTCACAATTATCTGATGTTAATTTAAAACAATATAAGAAAATTGAACAAGAATGGGCTGTTGCTTTGAAAGAAATACCCCCAAAAGAAGTAACAATTAATTTAGAAGTAATATACTCCGGGAATAATGTGAGGCCGGAAAAATTCTTAGTAAAATACACAATTGATGGTGAGTCGTTCTCTGAAGTCCTTTTAAACTAATCTAAGGAGTCAAAACTAGATGAATACTTTTGAAGATAGATTTAGTAAATTGCAAGCTGATATGATATCCATATGTATGGAGTATATTGAAGAGAGGGCGGATAAAATATATGTATACGCTTCATGTGAGGAAAGCATTATTTCGAGTAAATTTTTTTATTTAATTAATAATAAGTATGTGAAGCCTCATAAAGTGAATGATGTATTGGCGAATGAGGATGAAAGATATAATGTATCTTCGGAACGCCAGTTTATGGTATTAGATATCTTAAATGAAGATATTGAAAAAATTAAAGAATTATGTTTGGATTATGAAAAAGACATGCCTACTGAAATGAAGTTAATATATGATGTTAAGAGTGGCAAATACAAAGCTGAATACAAGTATGATTTAGTTTATACTAATCATGAAACTAAAACGGCTCGTCAGATTGCTGATGAATGGTTTGAAGAGGTAAAAAAAAATAACCTTTAATGAAACCTAAAAAACTAATAAATAAAATTCTAAGATACAAACAGAATAGCTTACTCTTCTTATTGTGTAATTGTCCGGTATTAATTTATCTAAACAATCACTGTGAATGACGAAGAGCCAAAATATTCTTAAACATGAAAAGAGAAAAGACAGATAAACAAATTGACACTTGATTGTCTTTTTAGACGTCAAGTGTTTTTACTTTTATAGTTTACTTGTCAATTGTTTGCTTGAATTTCAAATATAAATGTAAGATATTTAATACACAAATCATTCAAGGTCCATATTCAAGGTCCATTATAAAACCGAAATGTGAATTTACGGGTTGGTGACCACCAATAACTTCGGTGAATATTTAACCAGTCAAGATATGTTCGGCAACCCTTTAACAGATGCCCAAAGACAAGATAGTTTACATGGTGACCTATTAGGCTTAACCATTGGTAAGGTCGCTCATTCAGTAAATAGGTAGGACTCAGGTCAAACACTATTCCCAGACAGCAATGCCTATGTTGGACAAAAAGTCACCTAATTCCAGCAAGCGTTATCCAAATTAAGATCAAATTTTAGTCAGGTGAAGGTTCTTTCTGGTTTTATTGCCAAGAAAATTACTTCAATTGCAAGATAAAAATCCTCCAAGATCATATTCAAATTCAAATCAGTAAAATAGTTATTTCCCTTTACTTCTGTTGTAGAAAAATGAATGGATTCCTCCTTTCCTTCAAATAGCATTACCCAGTAAAGGTAGCCTTCTTGTTTTTCTTGATTGTCTTCTGGTATAAATTGAACGGTTTTTATTTTTGTTACCTTTAACACATCTCCGTCATACAATTCTTCAAATGTTGTTGGTTTTAATCCGCATGCTGAAAGTAAAAGAAATATAACGACTAGTACTTTTTTCATTTACAAACACCTTCTAATTTACATTGTCTACATTATTTTATTACAAATATATTTCATTTATAGTATTTTAGTCTATTTAAGTGTATAATATTAGAAAAATATTGTGATATATTACTTGATACCAGAAGGTGGTTATATGTCATTTACTGCTCACATAAGAAATGATGATCAGTGTATTCAAACTATTGAAGACCATCTCCAAGCAGTAAAAGAACTAGCGGGATTATTTGGTTCTAAAATAGGTTTTAGCAGTACAGCTGCTCTTACTGGGTTACTCCATGACATGGGGAAACTCTGTAATGAATTCAATGATTATATTTATTTAGCGGTTCATGATCCAGAGAATGCTCCTCCTAGAGGTAGTGTTGACCATGCTACAGCGGGTGCAAAGTTTATTTATGAAACTGTACAAAAAGATAAAGGAAATCAATTGCTAGCTGAAATTGTGAGTAATGTTGTCATGTCCCATCACTCAAGTTTACACGATTTTCTTTCACCAAAATTAGAGTCACCCGTGTTAAAGAGGTTGGCCAAGGATGACTTGCCGCAATATCCACGTGTCTGCAATGAATTCGAGCGATTACAATTTCATATCCAAACAGAAGAATTAGTAAAACACTCCTTAGAAGAACTTCGCCCTTTCCTTCAAGATTCTGCACCAGAGAAAATACTTATTTCATTAACGTTGCTTACAAAGTATCTATTTAGCTGCCTAATTGATGCGGATCGAATAAATACAAGAAATTTTGAATTAAAGGAACCTCACTACAAGAAACCAGATCATTCATTACTTTTTAAACATTACCATTCTACTCTACTAAACTATTTACAAGGAAAAGGTACTTCCAAAAGCAAAATTAATCATTTACGTGCTAAGATGTCTATGCAATGTGAGGAGGCAGCTTATATGCCTTCAGGAATCTACACATTATCCATTCCCACAGGGGGAGGAAAAACTCTATCAAGTCTTCGTTATGCATTAAAACATGCGATTGAACACAATAAAGATCGCATTATTTATATTATTCCTTATACAACGATAATTGAACAGAACGCTGAAGAAGTAAGAAATATCCTTAATGATGATGAACATATTTTAGAACACCATTCAAACGTTATAGAGGACATTAACGAAGAAAAAATTAATTATATGCAAGAAAAGGCACCTAAACTCGCAAAAGATAATTGGGATTCACCAATTATTTTCACTACTATGGTCAGATTTTTGGATACATTTTTTTCAGGTGGAACGAGAGACATTAGAAGACTACATAACCTTGCAAATTCCATTATTATCTTTGATGAAGTGCAATCTGTACCGATAGAATGTGTTTCTTTGTTCAATGAATCACTTAATTTCTTAAAAAAACATTGTCATACAGCTATTCTTTTATGTACAGCTACTCAACCAGCACTTGATTTTGTTGAAAGAAAACTAGATTGTATTGATGGTGAATTAATAAAAAATATTAAAGACGTGACCTTAGCCTTTAAAAGGGTGGATTTAATAGATAAAACAACGAAAAAAGGCTGGGATACAGAAGGTTTAGCAGATTTTATTGAAGAGAAAATGGAACATGAAGAGAGTATTTTATGTATTTTAAATACAAAAAAAGTCGTTAGGTTGTTGTTTGATTCATTATCAGAAAGAAATTTAGACGCTGATATTTACCATTTAAGTACAACCATGTGTGCAGCTCATAGAAAAGAGATTTTAGAGAAAGTAAAAAGAAAGTTAGATGCTAAGGAAAGGGTGATTTGTTTAAGCACGCAATTAATAGAGGCGGGAGTTGATATTAGTTTCGGTTCTGTTATTCGTTCTTTATCTGGATTAGATTCGATTGCTCAAGCAGCTGGAAGGTGTAATCGCCATAAGGAAAAAGAAGTAGGGAACGTCTATATTATTAATCATAGAGAGGAAAATCTGGATAACTTGAAAACAATCAAAGTAGGTAAAAAAATCACCTACAAAATGTTATTTGATAGGAAAGGGGATTTAAGTGATGTACTATCGTCCCAAACAATTG
The DNA here is from genome assembly GCF_020524035.2 of Bacillus carboniphilus. Lineage (NCBI taxonomy): Bacteria > Bacillati > Bacillota > Bacilli > Caryophanales > Bacillaceae > Bacillus > Bacillus carboniphilus. The sequence continues at coordinate 231,324 of NZ_CP129013.1, forward strand.
AACATTATTTTCAGCTTTTTTACAATGAATTAGAAGATGAGTTAGATTATTATATTCCTTCTTTAAAAAATAACATGATGTCCATGTTAGATAGAAACAAACAATATTATCAAGAATATTTTCATAAAACAGGAAAATCTCTCCCTCTTATACAAAAGAGTGCAATTGGAACAGCGGCGAACCACTTTCAAGTGATTCAATCAGCAGCACACACCGTAATTGTTCCTTACGGAGAGGGGAATGAAATTATCGCTGACTTAAATGAAAATCTATCAATTGAAAAGTTGTCAACAACATTGAAAAAAGCGCAACAATATTCGATTGGGGTTTATGAACATGAACTGAACAAATTGTCGATTAGCCATGGTATTGAATATTTACATGATGGAAGATTTATTGAGTTAAAAGAGAAATTTTATGATGAAAGATATGGTTTGAATGTTGAAGGTGATGCAGAAATGAGATTTTTAGATTTATAGTTATTAATTTACAGGAGGTGAGAGTATGAGGAATTCAATACAGTTTGAAGTTCACGGTAAATATGCGCTTTTTACCGATCCAGTTACAAAAATAGGAGGTGAAAAGTCCTCTTATATGGTTCCTACTTATCAAGCATTGAAAGGGATCGTTGAATCCATATATTGGAAACCAACCATTGTCTGGATTGTTGATGAAGTGCGTGTATTAAACCCTATCCAAATGGAGTCAAAAGGAATCCGGCCAATTAAGTATTTTAGTGATGAAAATGACTTAGCTTACTATTCCTATTTAAGGGATGTAAAATACGAAATAAGTGCTCATTTTGAATTTAACTATCATCGTGAGGATCTAGCATTTGATCGAAACGAACATAAACATCATAACATAGCTAAAAGAAGTGTGAAAGTCGGAGGAAGGAGAGACGTTTTTTTAGGAACGAGGGAGTGTCAAGGGTATGTAGAACCAATCACACCAGGAACTAAAGGTTTTTATGATGATTATCAAGGTGAGATTCATTTAGGGACTATGGTTCATGGTATCAATTATCCTGATGAGACAGGAAAGGACAAAATGGAAACAAGACTGTGGAACCCAGTAATGAAACAAGGAGTAATAAAGTTTATTCGCCCAGAGGATTGTACCATGGTCCGAGAGATTAAAGAGGCATCTCCAAAGCCTTTTTCTGAAAATGATATTACGTCCGTGGAACAATTATATGAAGAATGGAACTAGGGAGGGAAGGAATTGAGCTGGTTACAAAACCTTTATGAGACATATGAAAATAACTTTGACATGGTAGGAAGGTTTGAAAAAAATTCTGAGGGTGAAGAGTTTACACTACTTCCTTTATATCACACAAATTTAATAGCACATATTGAGATTGTAGTTAATGAACAAGGTGAATTTGTTTGGGCTGATGTTGTTAAGAAAGAAGACTCTTACACTGTTAGCCCATGTACAGAAGATTCTCAAAGCAGGACAAGAAAGGCAACACCACATCCTCTTCATGACGGAATCAAATATGTGGCAGGGGATTTTGTAGATTATGGGGGAGAAGAAAAGTTTAAGGAGGCTAATGAATTATATTTAAACAACTTTAAAGAAATGATCCTACATCCCAACTGCCATCCGAAAATAAAGAGCATATACCAATATATTAAAAAGAAAACAATTATTAAGGATTTATATGAACATGGAAAAATAAAGATAGATGATAATAATCAGTTAATTAAAAAATGGTCAAAAAATGGTGATAAACCTGAATTATATAAAGTAGCTTCTGATATCTCAAAAGCAGTTGTCCGTTTTGATGTTCACCTTGAAGGTGAGATGACTGATAAGGTTTGGAAGGATAAAGATGTGTTCGATTCATATATTGAATACTATTCCTCTCGTTTAGATGGTGAAGATTTATGTTATGTTACTCTAATTGAGTAAAAATCAATACAAAAATTACCAACAAAAATGAAATGACAAGTACCCTAGGCAACTAAAAGCTCTTTTTTAATCTTTTCAAGTTCTTCTCCTTGAGTTGCTTGATCATATACAAACCTAATGATGCTACCAAACTTTTGATTCCTGATTTCATGGAGAGCTTCGCAAAATTTTGTGCCTTTTAAAAGGCTTGCGAAAATATAGGTGAAGTTTAAAATTGTCCAATATCTCAAGATCGCTTTTTCACTGCGAATCTGATATCCATCAAAACCTAACGATCCTTTTATTTGTTTAAAATACGTTTCAATTGACCATCGTTTGGAGTAGTAGTCTAAGATTTTCTTTGTGGATAGCTGTATATCTGTACATAGGAAGCTGCGTACGTTTTTAGGCTCCATTGGTTCGCCTTCTTTGAAGCAAAGCAATACAACACCAAGCTCTAAATCATTCAGTTTTCCTTCGTAACGATAGACTCGATAGGTTTCATCACCAACGGTCACAAGGTCGGTTTCTTCCATTGAAATATCGGGAACAAACTGTTTGATTTGTTTTCGCTCGCCTTTTGGAAAAAAGATGCGATTGCTTCTAAGAGCTCCTATCGTATGAATTCCTTTCCCTAGTCCAGCTTCAATGATACGTTTAGAGGTATACCAACTATCACAAAGGATATAGGTTGATACAGTTCGCTTTACATAAGAGTCAATCATATCAACGGCCATTTGAATTTTACTCTTTTCTTTCGATTGGTTATATAGGGCGAAATCATAGGGATACGCTAAATCCCCGCTTTGCATCATCATTCCAACGACTTGATGTCCGTAAACAGGTTTTCCTTCTTTGTGACAAAAATGGTACTGACAAGATTCAATAGGAGACTGAGCCTGTGACGAAGGTTTGGTCTTTTGTCCGATGGTGTCATCAAAGAGAAGGAATACAGGTTCCTTTTGTTTTCTTGCGTTTTTGTGAATGGTTTGGGCGGTTTTTTGTTTTGTAATTTGATTTAAATAGGTTTCGTCCCAAGCACCTTTATTTAAAAAATAGCTTAATGTTGTACGATGTTTTTTACAAAAGCTTAGCGCATGAATTTGCGATATCTTTCCTGTGAAACCGAAACTCAGCATCCCATCAATCATAGAAACAAGATGGTTCATAGACGGCTTGGAAAAATAAAGTGGTAAACGCCATTCCTCTAAAATATTGTGGATTTTTTCTTGATGTGATAATCTAGTCATTGGACATGAACACTCCTTGGTTAGGGTTATGGTGTTGGAACTTTAATTTTAACCCAAGTTAGTGGTCATGTCTTTTTCTATTTAATTTAATGGAATTTTTTTGATCTGAATTTGCTCATTTAAAGTTATGTTACGGGAAAACAATTACCTAGAGTAGAAAAACACCCGAAAAATATTTATGGAGAAAATGCAAACGCTAAATTAATTTCTTCTAATAAAACGAATGAGTTTATATACAAAGGTCGATTTCTTGAAGCCAACCAGGCAGCTGTTATTAGTTTTGAGTTTTCCCAAAAGGTCCATAACGCTCTCAAGTGGTTAATTGATAAGCAAGGGAAATCAGTTCACGGGCGAATATTTCTCGTATGGGGTAATGATGAGAAGAGTATTCCCAATCCACAAGATGATTTTCTATCATTATTAGAGGAAATGCAGATAGAACGACCAGAAGAAGATGAATCTTATGATCAAACTCATCAAGGCTATGCAAAGAAGTTTTCTCAAGCTTTAGCTGGTTACAAGAAAGATTTATCCTACCATTCAAAAGTTCACATTCTTATTTTAGATGCAGCGACAACTGGAAGGATGGCAGTTGTTTACTATCGAGATTTATTTAGAGAACATTATTTGAATAATATTGAAGATTGGCAGCAGACTTGTAGTTGGATATATAAGGATAATGAAACAAAATCATTTTTCGTAGGTGTACCTTCTTTAGAAGATATTTCAACAGCTGCCTATGGAACACGAGCGAAAAAACAGCTGATAAAGGGGACAGTCGAAAGATTATTCCCTTGTGTCATTGATAGAAGGAAAATCCCCATAGATATTGTTAAGTCTACTTATAATCGTGTTATTACTTTATCTGCAGGTATTAATAAAGAAAACAAAAATGAATGGGAGAAAACATTAAGTATAGCTTGTGCTTTAATCAAGAAAAACAATTCAGAGGAGGGCTATGAAGTGAGTATTGATTCACAGAATACAAACAGAGACTATTTATTTGGTAGACTATTAGCCATTGCTGACAAATTAGAAAGACGTGCTCTATCAGTATCAGGTGACAATCGTTCAAAGGAACGTTCAACAAATGCGATGCGTTATATGAATGCTTTTTCTAAACATCCTGCCAGAACGTGGAGTATTATTCAGACCAATCTTCAGCCTTATCAAAATAAATTAGGTAGGAAAGCAATAGACCTAAACAAACTGATAGATGAGGTAGCTTCTACAATCAATATTGAAGAATTTAACGATAGAAGTTTATCTCCAGTATTTTTGCTAGGTTTTTATAGTCAAAGACATGAGTTATATCAAAAGAAATCAGAAAGTGATCAAATAAAAAACTAGGAGATGATCAATGTGGAAGTATTAAATAATAAAATTGATTTTGCTGTAGTGGTATCTGTCAAAAATGCTAACCCCAACGGGGACCCTCTAAATGGAAATCGTCCAAGACAAAACTATGAAGGTTATGGGGAAATCTCGGACGTTTGTTTAAAAAGAAAGATTCGAAATCGATTACAAGACATGGAGGAGTCCATTTTTGTTCAATCGGATGAAAGGAAAACTGATCAATTTAAAAGTTTAAAAGATCGTGCTGATAGTGTTGAGGAGTTAAAGAAGGCGAAGAAAGGTAAAGATAAAGACATTGAAAAGTTTATGAAAGTTGCTTGTAAACAATGGATAGATGTACGGAGTTTTGGGCAAATCTATAATTTTGAAAAAGGACAATCAGTTGGTATCCGTGGACCTGTATCAATTCATTCTGCTTATAGTATTCATCCAATTGACATAACTTCTATGCAAATTACAAAAAGTGTTAATAATGAAGCTTCTGAAAACAAGGATTCTTCTACATTTGGTGAAAAACACCGTGTAGACTTTGGAGTTTATGTTTTTTATGGAAGTGTTAATACTCAGCTAGCAGAGAAAACGGATTTTACTAGAAGAGATGCAGACAAGATAAAGGAGTCTCTTCAAACTTTGTTTGAGAACGATAGTTCATCCGCACGTCCAGATGGGAGCATGGAGGTTCACAAGCTTTATTGGTGGGAACATAATTCTAAATTTGGACAATATTCATCAGCAAAAGTTCACCGCTCTCTTAAATGGGAATTGAAAAGAGAGCAGCCAAAATCAATAGAAGATGTTTATTTTTATATTGATGACTTAGAAGGATTAAAAGTAGATGAGTACGAAGGGAATTGATGAAGAACAATTTCTGTTACTCTCTGGTATTCAACATTTCGAATTTTGCAAGAGGCAGTGGGCACTAATTCATATCGAACAGCAATGGGAAGAAAATGTGAGGACAGTGGAAGGGAAGCACGTCCATGAACGTGCTGATCAACCCTTTCTTAAAGAAAAGAGAAAGAATAAATTAGTGATAAGGGCACTTCCTATTAAATCAAGAGAACTTGGCGTATCAGGTGTTTGTGATGTTGTCGAATTTATTGAGAATGAGAATGGAGTTTCAATCCAAGGTTCAAAAGAACATTATCAACCTGTACCTGTTGAATATAAAAGAGGAAAAGTCAAAAAAAGTGATATCGATATCCTTCAATTAGTAACTCAAGCCATGTGTCTAGAAGAAATGCTCGTTTGCAATGTTCCAAAAGGATACTTATATTATCATGAAATTAAGAGAAGGAAAGAAGTTGAAATATCTGAAGGCTTGAAGGGGAGAGTCAAGGATGTTTTCCAAGAAATGCATAAATATTATGAAGCTAGGTATACACCTAAAGTAAAGACTGGACCCTTTTGTAAAAATTGTTCTTTGCAACATATTTGTCTTCCTAAACTCATGAATAAAGAATCTGTCAATCAATATATAGAAAGGAACATGAACGAATGAAGAAATTATTAAATACTTTGTTCGTTACAAAACCAGAAGTTTATTTATCATTAAGTGGAGAAAATGTTGTGGTAGTTAAAGATGACGAAAAATTAGCCCGTTTTCCTCTTCATAACTTAGAATCTATCTATGCATTTGGCTATACAGGAGCAAGCCCTGCTTTAATGGGGAAATGTGCAAAAGACAACATTCCAATTGTCTTTTTAAGCAAAAATGGAAAGTTTTTAGCGAGAGTTGTAGGGGAAAGTAGAGGGAATGTAGTATTAAGAAAAAAACAATACAGAGTATCTGATAATGAAGAACTTTCTGTGGCAATTGCAAAAAATTTCATATTGGGGAAAGTATTTAACTGTAAATGGGTAATTGAAAGAGTAAAACGAGATCATCCTTTACGTGTAGATGTTGAAGAATTTAAAGAGATATCCCAGTCGTTAACAAAATTATTGAAATTCATTCGGAATACAGAGGACTTAGAGACGTTACGGGGATATGAAGGACAAGCAGCTATCCTTTACAACAAAGTATTTGATCAAATGATTATGCAACAAAAAGAGGATTTTTTCTTTCATCAAAGAAATCGAAGACCTCCATTGGATAATGTCAATGCTATGCTTTCTTTTGCCTATACTCTACTTGCTAATGATGCTGCTTCAGCATTAGAAGCAGTTGGTCTAGATTCATATGTAGGATTCATGCATCAAGATAGACCAGGAAGACCGTCATTAGCACTGGATTTAATGGAGGAGTTAAGGAGTGTTTTTTGCGGATCGATTCGTACTTTCTCTTATTAATAAAAGGATAATAGATAGTAAGGGTTTTATTCAGAAAGAGAGTGGAGCAGTCATCATGGAAGATGATGCTCGGAAAAAGTTTCTCCAAGTATGGCAGGAAAAGAAACAAGAAAAGATTACCCATCCATTTTTAGAAGAGAAGATTTCTTGGGGACTCGTGCTCCATGCTCAAGCACTGCTTTTAGCAAGACATTTAAGAGGAGATATAGAAGAGTACCCACCATTTTTGTGGAAGTAGGTGGAAGGTGTTGTTAGTGTTAATAACTTATGATGTAAGTACAACAGATGCTAAGGGTAGAAAACGGTTGAGAAAAGTAGCTAAGCTATGTCAAGATCATGGACAAAGAGTTCAAAACTCCGTTTTTGAATGTGTTCTTAATAGTGCCGAGTTTGCAGAATTAAAACATAATTTGGAGAAGACGATTGATAAGTCAGAAGATAGTTTGCGTTTTTATCGATTAGGAAATAATTACAAGTCAAAGATTGACCATATAGGCGCAAAGGAGTCGTTTTTTATAGAAGATCCACTAATTCTATAGCTAAGTGCGAGTGTATAGTGATCATAAAATCGTAGGTTGTTTCGCACGGTCTCTACAGGATTTGTTACAAGAATTGTTATTATATTTAATGAATTTGTAATATAATAGTAATAGAAAGAGTGATAATTGTGGTGAAAGCACTACTTTATAGCACTTTTTCGCTGTCGCACTCTTTATGGGTGCGTGGATTGAAATAGTACACAGGCGATTATGATTATCTAACAATGCCAGTCGCACTCTTTATGGGTGCGTGGATTGAAATAAAAGTTTGGAATGTCATGCTATCAAACATGAATTGTCGCACTCTTTATGGGTGCGTGGATTGAAATATACGATACACTGTAATCCCCAACATCTTCGTAGTGACGTCGCACTCTTTATGGGTGCGTGGATTGAAATAAGAAAACGCGACGATCTCGCAGAAAGTATTAGGTCGCACTCTTTATGGGTGCGTGGATTGAAATTCCCGTTTTAGGGGTTCTCAACAAAAATGACGTTGGTCGCACTCTTTATGGGTGCGTGGATTGAAATTTTAGCAGTTTCTCCGTCCGATCCATTAACAGCGTCGCACTCTTTATGGGTGCGTGGATTGAAATAAGACAAATCACTTTATATTGGGGTTTTGCAATGGGGTCGCACTCTTTATGGGTGCGTGGATTGAAATTTTATCAATACTAGTAGATCCTGTTCCTGGTGCTTGTCGCACTCTTTATGGGTGCGTGGATTGAAATTCGTATCTCTTCATCTTTTCATCCATCACCTTTGTCGCACTCTTTATGGGTGCGTGGATTGAAATCCCACAGACAACGAGACAAATCAAAGACACCTAGGTCGCACTCTTTATGGGTGCGTGGATTGAAATGTAAAGGTGATACGTTTTGGGACCTGTCAAAAGAGTCGCACTCTTTATGGGTGCGTGGATTGAAATAGTAGGGTCAAAGTTTAATATTAAAGTCGTTAACAGGTCGCACTCTTTATGGGTGCGTGGATTGAAATATGGATTCCACCATTGATATTAAAAAGCTTCGTGAGTCGCACTCTTTATGGGTGCGTGGATTGAAATAACGCTCCAATGGAATTAAGAGAAGAGATCACGGTCGCACTCTTTATGGGTGCGTGGATTGAAATGCTCTGGGGCATCGCAAAAGATCACAACACATCTGTCGCACTCTTTATGGGTGCGTGGATTGAAATTATGATATCAAGCTGTTAGAAAAGATGTTTAAGGGTCGCACTCTTTATGGGTGCGTGGATTGAAATTAGAAGTAGAGTAGGTGTTTATAATGGAAGCCGAAGTCGCACTCTTTATGGGTGCGTGGATTGAAATTGTTACCAAAGATATTATTGCCGACCTTGCCATTGTCGCACTCTTTATGGGTGCGTGGATTGAAATGCATATGACAAATTGTAAAATCATGTCCAACATGGTCGCACTCTTTATGGGTGCGTGGATTGAAATATATAATGGCGCATTACGTGTTTAAAGAATCCTGCACGTCGCACTCTTTATGGGTGCGTGGATTGAAATAAAACTAAAGAGCGTCACTTGTTACAAGCGAAAATGTCGCACTCTTTATGGGTGCGTGGATTGAAATAAAAGTTAAATGATGAGTTGATCCTACAACTTAGAGTCGCACTCTTTATGGGTGCGTGGATTGAAATAACAAATCTAACATCATTTTTCATTTCACACTCCTGTCGCACTCTTTATGGGTGCGTGGATTGAAATTAATCGTGTTGACTGACAATAAAGATGTTTAATTAGTCGCACTCTTTATGGGTGCGTGGATTGAAAATTACTGGCAAGTTTCATCATTTTCAGTAGTAACGTCGCACTCTTTATGAGTGCGTGGATTGAAATAACCTCCATAAATAATATCCAAAATTTCTCTAGTAGATATTATCATTTTAACCTAAAATTCATTTCTACAAATAAACATTTTTAGTTATATGTTAGTATATACCTAGAGATGAGGTGATAAAAAGTGAATAGAAAAATAGACGATCTTAAAGAACGAATTAGTAAGTTGGAAAATGAACTTTCCGAAGTTAAACAAGAACTGAATTACATAAACGAAGGTAATGCAATTGAAGATCAAGCCACAAAAGCAATGCAACAAGAAAAGAGGAGTGACTCAAAAACAAACAATTCAGGTTCCTTCTGAAAATCAAATTAAATCAAAGGATGGAAAGCAATCACAACCTAACATGGATCAAATTGTTGCAAAGTGGTTACCACGAGTATTTATTTTTGTATTTATTTTAGGAATTATATGGGCATTTATAGCTGCAGCAGAAAGAGGCTGGATTAATCCGATTGTTAGGGTCTTTTTTTGGGTTTGCTTTATCTGGTGTACTCTACTGGTTAGGTCATAAACAGTACTCACGTGCTAAGGATGCGTTAGGAATTGTTTTGCTAGGTGGGAGTATTATTGTCTATGTAGCGTCTATTTTTGCAGGTAATATTTTATATGGTTTTATTCCATATTCAATTACGGTCATTCTTTTGATTTTTGCAATGGTTGCGGGCGTATGGATGTCGAGAAAGTATCAATCTGAAAGCTTGCTGGCCATTATCGGTGTTGGGGCATACTTATATCCGTTTATATTTGCAGGAGACAAAGGGAATGAATATATCTTTTATCTGTATGAGACGGTTGTATTTACAGGGTTAATTTTGGAATCAGTTAGAAAGCAATTTAAAATTACCTGGAACATCGCTAATTATGCTTACGTTTTTGCGTTAATGTTTTTTGCTATCTTTGGGAGTGGTGAGAATTCAATTCTTACGGTTTTGACTTTAGTAGTCCAGCAAGTGATCATTATTGCTCTTACTTTTAGAAAAAACAACACAGTAGTTAATAAAGAAATGTATATTCCTGCTATATCTACTGGAGCTTTCTTATTATATGTGATTGGTCAAGATGTTTTTAATACGCAGACCTCTATGTTGTATATTTTTTATGGATTAATGGCTCTATCTTATGTTTTACTTAGCGTTATAAAAAACAACAAACACCAAGAATTAAAAAACATTTTCTTCGTATTCTCAATGTTTTACCTATTTTTATTGTTAGAAGATGTATTTTTTGAAAAAAATGTTAAATTGATAGTATTTACTTTACAATCGATGGTTGTATATTATGTATCACAAAAAAGAAACAGTATCATTGGAACTGTGGCAAGTTTGATTATTCTTATTCCCGTAATCGTTGAACTATTTAATATTCCAGGAAACGCTTTAACATTTGTATCGATAACTACTTGGTTGTTAGTTGTATCATATTTTTTTTCTCATTTATATTTTTAAAGAGCAATCATCTGTTATGAAACAGAATTCTATTGAGCATGTCTTTCCTTATCCCATATCGCTATTAATTTTAGTGTTTTTTACAAAGATTTCTCAATTAACTACAGGAACTTTTGACCCAATGTTTTCTAGTACTGGTGTATCTATTGCTTGGATGATCTTTGTGTTGGTCATATATGGAGCTTATAGTTATTTCAAAGATAAACATTGGAATTATATTGGACTCTCATTTTTAATCATTACGTTAAGCAAAATTACCTTATTTGATTTATATATGGTTGATATTGTTTGGAGAGCAATTTTGTTTATTGCACTTGGGGTCATTGGTTTATTGATTTCGAGGATCTTTTATAAAAATACAAGCGGCTAAAAAAATGTGTTTTATTAAATAAAATTTTAAAATAAATCTAGCATTTTCCTGAAAATTGATTATACTTATAGAGGCTGTTTAAAAGTCTGCAGATTTAAGATGCTATTATTCCTATATTTTTCGCCTTTTAGGTCTTGGGTCTTTTAAGCACCTACATTGATGACAACTAAGAAAGGAAGAAACAAGAATGCTAGATAAAAAGTTAATTCATCAAAAAGAGGATGCTTATTTTATATTAAGCGTTATTTTTTCTGTTATGGCCTATATAGGGATAGCTTTCACTATTATTGGTATTCCTATTTTGTTAGCTGTAGTGGCAATCCTCTTTTTTATGCAAGGTGTATTTATCGGTCAAATTAGAGGAAATGGTGTTAAATTGAGTCATAAGCAGTTTCCAGATTTTTATAAAAAACTCGAAAAACTAAGTCAAGATATGGAGCTTAAAAAAACGCCAGATGTTTATGTAGTCGAATCATCCGGGATGTTGAATGCTTTTGCAACTAGGTTTTTTGGACGTAATATGGTTATCTTATATTCAGAAATATTCGAGCTTTTAAAAGAAGGGCACGAGGAAGAATTAACGTTCGTATTGGCTCACGAATTAGCCCATATTAAACGCAATCATATGTTGAAAAGCTTATTACTATTGCCTTCTAGCTTCATGCCATTCTTAACAGAAGCTTATTCAAGAGGCTGTGAATATACGTGTGATCGTATGGCTGCAAAGTATATCGAGAGTCCAAATGCAGCTGCGAATGCTTTAACCGTTTTAGCCATTGGGAAAGATTTGTTTACTCATGTGGACAGAGACGATTACATTAATCAATTATAAGAAGAAAAGAGTTTTTTCATTTGGTTAAGTGAAAAGCTATCGACTCATCCAGTCCTGCCGAAACGAATAGCTGAAATTGAGTCCTTCTTCGGACAACGAGAACAGGTGAAGTTTGAAGTTCCTGCGGGCAAGATTGTTCTAGGCTTGTTTTTAACAACAGTATTATATGTAGGATTAATTGTTGGATTCATATTTAGTAGTGAGATGTTTAATGATTTTTTTGATGAAACGACGCAGTTAGAAGACGCTTTTTACGATGATGATTTTGAAAAAACAAAAGATTTGTTAATGGAAGGCGAAGATCCTTCGAAAATATTATTTTATGGGCAGACCATTATTCACAAGGCCATAGCTAAAGATAAAAAGAATTATTATAACGAGTATATGGAATATATAGAAGATCCTAATATTGTGAATGATTCTGATGAGTCGTTACTCACTTATGCATGTATGCATGCAAGTATTGATATAATAGAGGACTTAGTTAATAGAGGAGCAAATATTAATTACTCAGATGATTGGGGATATACTCCATTACTAAATGCTATTGCGAGCGAAAGAGAAGTAGAAATCATTCAATTTTTATTAGAAAACGGTGCCAATCCAAATTTTACTCAAGAAGATGGTTTAACTGCATTACAGTTAGCTGAAGAAAATGGATATGATGATATTGTCGAAGCAATAAAATCTCATATGGATCAGGAATAAGGCTGTGGAACTATCCTTCACAGCTTTTTTCTCAGAGTAAGTAAGTATAAAAATCTGTCCTTATTTAGACGGTGCTTCAATTTTTGTCTAGCTCCAGCGCCCAGCGGCGGGTAGCGCTTTCGACGCACAGGAGGTGCTAGCATCATCGTTGCCCACAGGACGTGCGATGAACAGGAAGTTTTAGCATCAACGTTAGCCACAGGACGTGGCTGAACTTAGTTGATGATCCTTTGTGTAGTTGATGTTCCATTCTCTACGATAAGTCAACGGAGACGCCTCAAGGAGGGAGGTGGATCTACGTTTTCCACAGGACGTGGCGGTAGTTAGTAGATCCTCTACTTTCTGGCTTTTCGTGTTTCCTTTATCTCATGCGGCGATGCCCAGGACGGGCTAGCGTCAACGTTAGTCACAGGATATGACTGTTCTTAGTTGACGTTCCTTTCCTTTGCGTTGCTATACGGTCGCTTGCGCTTTTCTTAATAGTACGAAATGTTTGAAAGGGAGGATTGTATCAATATATAATATACAATATGTTTAAATGTTTAAACGTAAAAACATTAAAGGGTGTGATAACTTGAGTTCAAAAGAGGCTTTGTTTAGTCCTTTATCCTTACCTTGTGGAGCAACGATTAAAAATCGTTTTTTTAAAGCGGCGATGAGTGAATCTTTAGCAAATTCTAATTATGCACCTTCTGACATGCACACGACTCTTTATAAAAGATGGGCAGAAGGTGGGGCAGGTTTAATTCTTACTGGGAACGTTATGATTGATCCATCTGCTTTAGGAGAACCGAGAAACGTAGTTGTTGAAGATGAGAAAAATTTTGAAATGCTCAAAAAATGGGCTGTAGCAGGAAGAAAGGACGGGGCGCACATTTGGATGCAAATTAACCATCCAGGAAAGCAAACACCGAAATTCTTAACAAAGGAACCTGTCGCGCCAAGCAACGTACCTTTGAAAGGTGATGTGGAAAAATTTTTTGCTCCTCCTAGAGAGCTATTATCAAAAGAGATTAAAGAGATAATAGGAAGGTTTGCAGAAACAGCCAGAATAGCCAAGAAAGCTGGATTTACAGGTGTAGAAATACATGCAGCACACGGTTATTTAATTAATCAATTTTTATCCCCATACCATAATAAGCGACATGATGAGTGGGGAGGAAGTTTACAAAACAGGATGCGTTTTCTTGTTGATGTGTATAAGGAAATGAGAAAACAAGTAGGTGAGACGTTTCCAATAGGGGTAAAGTTAAATTCAGCAGATTTCCAAAAGGGCGGCTTTACTCAACATGAATCGTTAGAAGTGATCAAGAAATTAGATGAATTAGGTGTGGATCTCCTTGAAATATCCGGTGGCAATTATGAAAATCAAAATATGATTGATTTGCAAAAAGAGAGTACAAGAAAAAGAGAAGCCTATTTTATTGAATTTGCAGAAAAGGTGAAAGAACAAGTGGATATTCCTTTAGTGGTAACCGGTGGGTTTAAAACAGAAGAGGGTATGGCAGAAGCGTTATCAAGTGGAGCAGCAAATATGATTGGGATTGCAAGACAGATGGTCATTCAACCAGATTTACCTAATCAAATAAAGCAAGATCGATTCAAACCGTATTATTTGGATAAAGTGAAAACTCCATTGAAGATCTTTGATCAATCAGGGTTTAGTGAGTTATATTGGTATGAATATCAGATGAAAAGACTTGGTATGGGAAAAGAGCCTAAGCTCAAGCTAAGTGGCACAAGACTTTTGACTAGTACGTTGCTAAGTCAAGGACTACACACGTTTAAAAAGAGAAGAAGTAGTTAGAAACTATCGAATTCAGAAGAGAAAGAATGAACCATTGAATAGTTTATATAGGAAGAGAGATAGAGAAGTATGATTTGACCTTGAATGAGGTCTTTTTTTGTTCTGTGAAAAATATACTTCAATAAAACATAAAAAGGAGTGTAAAACATGACCTATCGCAATCCTATCAATATCGCATACAACTTTAAAAAGTTATTTTTAAGTGAAAATAATCCAGAATCCGTTCTTTTTAAATCTCTAGACTCCTCCCAACCTGTATCAATTTACGTAGAGTCTCTGACGGAAGATTGTGAGATTGATATTGAGATTAAAGGGAAAGAACGCCTGTTTTCAACGACACTTGTTGGATTGGATGCGACTGTTTTAGCCGGAAATCAAGTTTGCACAATTATTGCGAGATGTGTAAGTTGTCCGAATGAATGTGAATTAGAATATGGGCTGTCTATAGGAGACCCGAATACAAGAATTGAGTAGGATAAAGTATAAAAAAGCTGGTTCTCTTTAGAGAGCCAGCTTTTTGAAATTCAATCAGTCGTTTACTTCTATTATTGAAGTAATTGTAGTACGCCTTGTGGCATTTGGTTCGCTTGAGCAAGCATTGCTTGAGAAGCTTGAGCAAGGATTGAGTTTTTCGTTTGCTCCATCATTTCTTTTGCCATGTCTACGTCACGAATACGAGACTCAGCAGCTGTTAAGTTTTCGCTAGACGTATCAAGGTTCGTGATTGTATGTTCTAAACGGTTTTGTGTAGCACCTAACTTAGATCGCTCAGCTGATACTGAGTTAATTGCATTGTTAATTACAGTGATTGCATTAGAAGCATTTTCAGCTGTACTTACGTCAAGAGCTGCCTCGTTAGTAGTACTATTAGTTCCATCAGTAACTGTGTTAGTACCTGTGAAGCTAGCAGTTCCAGCAGTTCCAGTTAATCCTAAAGCTGCAGCTCTCATATCAGAAATTTCTAATGTTAAGCTTTGGTTTTGATTAGCCCCAATTTGGAATTGGAGGCCAGCACCAGCACCAGCGCCTCCTGTAATTACTCCAGAAACTGCATCAGTTGTAGTTCCATCATTAGCTGTACCACCTACTGTAACAGTTTCAGTAAATCCGTCTGTAGCTAATGCTTTATTTATTTCTGTTTCTAAAGCTGCAGCAGTTACTTTTGTACCACCAGCATCAGTAAAATCACCATCAATAGTTATTGTTTTAGCGTCTGTGTCAATTGTTGCTGCAGGTGTAGTCGCATCAGCTACTTTACCTGTTACAATAGTATATCCTTCAAGACCTGCACCTTCAGAAAAGTCAAATGTAAGTCCACCAACTGAAACTTGACCCGCACTTGTTCCAGAAAAACCATCTTCTTTTTCACCATTCAACAACTTTTGAGTATTAAACTCTGTCGTATTACCAATACGGTTAATCTCAGATGTTAGTTCGTTAATTTCTTTTTGAATTTCGTCACGGTCGTTAGTTGTATATGTGTCGTTTGATGCTTGTGTAGCAAGCTCGCGCATCCGTTGTAAGATTTCAGTTGTTTCGCTTAATGCACCTTCAGCCGTTTGGATTAACGAAATACCGTCTTGAGCGTTACGAGAAGCTTGGTCTAATCCGCGGATTTGTCCACGCATTTTTTCAGAAATAGCAAGACCTGTTGCGTCATCGCCAGCGCGGTTAATACGTAATCCAGAAGAAAGCTTTTCCATTGATTTTCCTTGTGCTTCATTTGCACCAGACAATTGTCTGTATGTGTTTAGTGCTGCTATGTTGTGGTTAATTCTCATTTTCTTTTCCCTCCATGAGTAAGATTTCAGTGTTTGTACATAAAATAAGCAAACACTTAAATATTATAGGCACATCCGTTTGCCTAATAGAAATACGTCAAATAGACGCTCAAAACTTATATCGGTTAAAATATAAAAAGTTTAATAGGAAATGAGATTTTTTATCGTTTGTCTTTTCATTTTCGTCGTGCAAACCGCTTATAAATAAACGAGATTATAGCAGTAACCATACAGCAGCAAGTGAAATATAAAAGGGAACAGAAAAGGCTTGATGCAAGGAGTTTAATAGATAGTTAAAGGTGTATAATTCTGGGGTATTTCTATTTTAGTTGTCATGAAAAAAAGTTTCTGTAATAAGGTTGATCCTGATAGCGAAAAGAGTAAAGTATCCCTACATCAAAATACTAAAAATTTTAGATAAAAAACCGATAATAAAAAAGTGGATGCCTCTTATTTTTGAAGATACTTTCTCATTATTAGGGCGACTTCCTCACGAATGGTTTGATGATTGAGCGAAAATTGTTTTTCGCTTTGGCGGTTATAGCATTTATATAAGGTAAAAGATTTCTCTCTCTTTTTTTGGACAACCTTGATTCCTTGCCTAGAAAGCTTTTTATTAACTTTTTGTAAATCTTGTTGACAACTTTCTATGGCTTGATTAATGATCATTACATACGTTTCTTTTAAAGGAAGGTTACTAAGTTGAAGAATTTCACGGTCTTGGTGAAAGACTTTTACAGCCATAGATAAAAAAAGATAGTTTTTCACACTTTCACTATCCATGACATACTCCCCCCCTTAAAGAACGTTTGTTCTGTTTTAATCATAATTTAAATAAAGGTTACAATCAACCATAAAAATAGCTTTAGTTTCAAGTTTGTCCGAAAAAGGTTAAAATAAAAGGAACAATATATGATTGATAAGATTAGTAATAGTGATTATTTACATAACTATGTGCCTTTATTAAAAAGGGGAATAGCCATGGACATCAATTCAATTTTTGACTTTATTACGATAGAAAATATTGAAAAAATTCTCCAAGAATATCGGGCTCTGGGGCCCTTGGCTGGAATTTTAATTACAATGCTAGAAGCTTTCTTGCCTATTTTGCCGCTTTTTTTGTTTATTGTAGCTAACGTCAACTCATTTGGGCTATGGGGTGGGTTTCTAGTTTCATGGTTAGGGGGATGTATAGGAGCGATTATTGTTTTTTTACTCGTCCGTAAATTTGGACAAGAGCGTTTTTTTCAATTTATACAAAAACATCGATCCATTAAGAAAATGATGAATTGGGTGGAACAGCATGGATTTGGCCCATTGTTTATTATGTTATGCTTTCCTTTTACTCCTGCGGCAGCCGTTAATATAGTAGCGGGCTTATCAAAAATCAGTATATGGCAGTTTATGTTAGCCGTATGTTCAGGTAAACTTGTTATGTTTTTTATGGTGAGCTTTATTGGGTATGATTTTTTTTCTCTAATTGAAAACCCTATAAAAACAGTTATTGCTGTAGTGGCAATTATTTTACTTTGGTTGATTGGAAAGCAAATTGAGCGACGGTTAAATCAATCACTTTCAGTTAATAAAGGAGAATAACAATAAACCTACAAACGGCCGATTATAAAGCATCTAAGAAGAGGAGGCGAAAACAATGTCACGAAAATTTTATATCATCTTGTTCGTAACTGTTAGTGTCATTTTGTTTGTTTTTCTCATACAATCCTCTTACGCTCAATATGAAGTAGAAGGAATTTCGATGGAGCCTACTGTTCATCAAGGTCATTATGTAGTTACAAACCAATGGGCTTATTTATTGACCGATATTGAAAGGTTTGACATTGTTGTCTTTTCCCCTTCAGATAATGAAGAAGAAGTGTTAGTGAAACGAGTGGTTGCCTTACCAGGGGAGAAATTAAAATATGAAGATGATCAGTTGTATATCAATGGTGAGCCTGTAGATGAGCCCTTTTTGAAAGCGAATCAGAAAAAACAGCCGTTCGGCCTACTAACTGGAGATTTCGAGTTACAGCAGTTAGAGAATACTTATGGAATGGAAGAGATTCCTGAAGGGTACGTTTTTGTCATGGGGGATAACCGCCTATATAGCCGAGATAGTCGTCATTTTGGGTTAATTGAGATAGATGAGATTATTGGTAAGGTCAAGCCATAAAAAGTTGTCTAATCAGTCGTTTCTTTCGGCTTAAGGACAGCTTTTTATTTTTGAGAGTGGGAAAGATCTAAAAGTCGAAAATATCTATAAGAAAAAGAGATTTTTAACCTATAAAAACGACTTTTGCAAAAAAACACCACCTATAAGAACTTTTCGTGTTGACGATATTAGTATAAAATAGAACTAATGTTTGTTAGTGGTGTGCAAAAAGTACCTGAAAACGAGAGGGGGAGAACAATGAGTGTTCGATTTTTAATTGGAAGAAGTGGTTCCGGAAAAACAGCCACAGTGATGAATGAGATTAAAGATAAATTATTGAAAGATCCAACAACTGAACGTCCTATTATTTATCTTGTTCCCGATCAAATGTCTTTTGCTGTCGGTTATCAGTTTGTAAAAGATAAACAATTAAAGGGGATTGCGAGGGCACAAGTTTTTAGTTTTTCTCGATTAGCTTGGCGTGTCCTTCAACAAGAGGGAGGAATGACAAGAAATCATATTTCCAGCACAGGAATCCATATGATCCTCCGAAAAATTATTGAACAGCATAAGAGTGAATTGAAAATTTTTGCGAAAGCGAGTGAAAAAAAGGGGTTTGTTGAGCAAATTGAAAAATTGTTAACAGAATTTAAACGTTATTGTGTGACCCCTGAAATGTTAAAAGAGTCTTCTCAAATTGAAGGTAATAACGTCCTTTCTGATAAATTACATGATTTAACCTTGCTTTATGGCGAGCTTGAGAAGAAAATGGCCTATCAATACATCGATGGTGAAGACTATTTAAGATTATTGGCAGAGAAAATAGAGGAATCAAGCTACCTTCAACACGCTGATATTTATGTGGACGGTTTTCATAGCTTCACTCCACAAGAGTATATCGTTTTGGACAAACTTATCAAAACGGCTCAGTCAGTGACATTTTCATTAACAATTGATAAACCTTTTCAAGATCATGCGCCTCATGAATTACACTTGTTTCGAATGACCGGTTTAACGTACCAGCAACTGAAAAAGATAGCCAATGAAGCAAATCAAGAGGTTGAACATAAGAAGCTATCAGGACAAGCACCTCGTTTTCATCATCAAACCTCGCTCCGTCACTTAGAAGAGCATTTTTATACAAGACCGACGATTTTGTATGAAGAGGAGCCAGCAGTTACGATAGGACAAGCCTTGAATAGGAGAGCAGAAGTTGAGGGGATTGCAAGGCAAATAAAAAAGCTTGTTCGGGAAGAAAACTATCGCTATCATGATATCGCTATTTTTATTCGCAACAGTAATGATTATGGTGATGTAATGGAGCAAGTATTTACTGATTATGATTTACCTTATTTTATTGATGAAAAAAGACCGATGCTTCATCACCCGCTGATTGAATTCATTCGTTCCACTTTAGAATCCATAATTGGAAACTGGCGTTATGAAGCGGTTTTTCGCACGGTAAAAACAGAGCTTCTTTATCCTCTGGATGCTAACAGAGAACAAATGAGAGAAGAGATGGACCAGCTGGAGAACTATGTACTTGCATACGGTATTCAAGGATCAAAGAAATGGTTACAACAATGGTCTTACCGTCGTTACCACTCTTTAGAGGATGATTACACGAAAACAGATGACGACATAAAAATGGAAGCAATGCTTAATAACAGAAAAAAAATCATCACAGCACCTCTTAAAAAATTGCAGGGTCAACTTAAAGAAGCCAAAACAGGACATCAATATGTAGAAGCACTATATTCCTTTTTGGAAGATCTCAAAGTTCCTCAAAAAATAGAAAGATTAAAAGATGAAGCGGAGCAAAAAGGGGACTTAGTAGAGGCTAGAGAGCATAATCAAGCGTGGGATGCCGTTGTTTCTTTGTTGGAGGAATTTTATGATTTGTTGTCAGATCAAAGGTTAACGCCTAAGCTTTTTATGGAGCTTTTAGAAACAGGTTTTGAAGAAATGAAATTCTCTCTTGTCCCACCAGCACTTGATCAAGTATTAGTCGTCAATTTTGATCGCTCTCGTGTTTTAAATATTAAGCAGTCGTTCATTATTGGTGCCAACGATGGCGTTTTACCTGCAACTCCTTCAGATGATGGAGTCTTATCTGAGGATGATAGAGAATTACTTTATCATTATGGAATTAAGTTGGCGCCTACTCCTAGAGAGCAACTATTGGATGAAAATTTTCTTATTTATATGGCGCTGGCAAGTGCTTCTGACCACGTAACTGTATCCTTTTCGCTAGCGGATGAAGAAGGAAAGTCCTTGCAGCCTTCGATGATTATTAATCGATTAGAGGATTTATTTCCTACGATGGAGCGAACGTATTACTTAAATGAGCCAGAAGAACAACAGCAACGGGACCACTTGCACTATATGGTGAATTATCAAACAACCCTTTCGTTTTTATCTACTCAATTACAAGCGTGGAAAAACCAATATCCGATCGAGGCAGTTTGGTGGGATGCTTATCGAGAACTGGTCTCAGGAAGAGAATGGAACTTAAAAACGAAGAGAGTGGTTTCAAGTCTGTTTTATCGAAATGAAGCAAAACCGCTTCAGGAAAATGTATCTCAAAGTTTATATGGACAGCATATTAAAGGCAGCGTTTCAAGGATGGAGAAGTTTAATCACTGTCAATATGCACACTTTGCTTCCTACGGATTGAAACTAAAAGAGCGTAAATATTATCGTTTAGAAGCTCCAGATATAGGGGAAATGTTTCATGCTGCTTTAAAGCATATTTCTGAACAAATTCAACAAGCGAATCTTCAGTGGAGTGAATTGACAAAACAGCAATGTGAAAAGCTTTCGTATGAAGCGGTTGAAAAATTAGCTCCGAAGCTGCAAAAAGAAATTTTATTGAGCTCGAGTCGGTTTTTTTATATGAAAAAGAAGTTTCATAAAATTATTACGCAAGCGTCAAGTGTGTTAAGTGAGCATGCGAAGGTAAGTGGATTTTCACCTGTTGGTCTTGAGGTTGGGTTTAGTAAAAATGATCAGCTTCCACCGTTAACATTCTCTCTTGCCAATGGATGTACGATGGAAGTTGTCGGGAGAATTGACCGTGTGGACCAAGCCAAAGGTTCAAATGGGATATTACTAAGAATTATTGATTATAAGTCGAGTGAAAAAGCGTTAGATTTAACTGAAGTGTATTATGGTCTATCCCTACAAATGCTTACGTATTTGGATGTCGTTATTCGTCATTCCAAAAGCTGGTTAGGGGTTGAAGCGACACCTGCTGGAGTGTTATATTTTCACGTCCATAATCCAATATTACAAGTAACGACTGATATTGATAGTGAAGAAATTGAAGAGGAATTAGTAAGGAAGTTTAAGATGAAAGGATTGCTATTGGCTGATAAAGAAGCGGTCCGGCTAATGGATCAGCAGTTAGAAACAGGCATATCTTCCATAGTTCCTGTTTCTATTTTAAAAAGTGGTCAGTTTGGGAAAAGTGGATCGATCGCAAATGAAGAACACTTTGACTTATTAAGGCAATACGTACGTAATCAATTCGAGAAAACAGGGAACGAGATTATTGGAGGAGAAATAGCGATTAATCCATATCAATTAAAAAACCAAGTACCGTGCACGTTTTGTTCTTACCGTTCAGTCTGTCAGTTTGATCAATCACTTGAAGGCAATCGTTACAGGGAAATGAAAAAATAAAGATGATGAAGTTTTCAGTCGATTAAGAGAGGAGGGGCATAATGAAAATAATTGAAAAACCAGCTGGTGTAAAATGGACGGATGAACAGTGGAAAGCCATTACGGCATCAGGAGTGGATATTTTAGTTGCCGCAGCAGCAGGATCTGGAAAGACGGCCGTTTTAGTTGAACGAATCATTCAAAAAATCATGACAAATCAAGACCCAGTGGATGTAGATCGGTTATTAATTGTCACTTTTACAAATGCCGCTGCTGCAGAAATGCGCAACAGAATTGGTGAAGCGTTAAATGTGGCCTTAAAAAAAAGACCATCATCTCTACATTTAAGGAGGCAATTAACGCTCCTTAACCGTGCGCAAATTTCTACCCTTCACTCCTTTTGTTTAAATGTAGTAAGAAAGTATTTTTATACGATTGATCTTGATCCAAGCTTTCGCCTTGTTGATCCAACTGAAGGAGAGCTGCTCATTGATGAAGTGATGGAAGAGCTTTTAGAAGAGCAATATAGTCAGGAAGGCAATGACGGTTTCTTTGATGTAGTGGAGCGTTATACAGGTGACCGATCAGATCAAGACTTGCAGTCTTTACTTCGTCGCCTTTATTTATTTTCACGGTCTCACCCCTCTCCTGATCAATGGCTAGATCGGATGGTGGAGTATTATGAAGTTGAAGAAGGTACTAAGATTGAAGAGTTACCGTACTTTGACTATTTAAAAAAAAGATATTTCTATTCAAATAGATGGCTGGATCAATCAACTTCAGCTAGCATTACAAATAACGAAAGAGCCTGGAGGACCTTATCCCCGATCGGAAAATTTACTAGATGATTTGGCCCGGCTTGAGAAAGTGAAAGAGAAACAATCAAAATGGAATGAGCTTGTTCAAGAAATGCAAGCGGTGAAATTTGCTAGAGCGAAGTCTTGTAAAGGTGATGAGTTCGATGAGAGCTTACTAGAACAAGTAAAAACCTTACGTGATGGAGTGAAAAAACAAATTACGAAGTTGCAAGAAGAGCTGTTTAGTAGACCGCAAGAAGCGTATGTGAAAGATTTTCTTAAAATGAAGCCGGTCATTTCAACGTTAGCAAACTTAGTGAAGCAGTTTTCACGTATGTATGAAGAAAAGAAAAAAAGAAAAAGGTCTCGCTGATTTTAACGATTTAGAGCATTATTGTTTAGCTATTTTGAAAGATAATCCTGAAATAGCTTCCATTTATAAGCGTCATTTTCAAGAAGTTTTGGTTGATGAATACCAAGATACGAACCACGTTCAAGAAGAAATTATTCAACTCGTATCCAAAGGTAATAATTTATTTATGGTTGGAGATGTGAAACAATCGATTTATCGTTTCCGCCTAGCAGAGCCAAGTTTATTTATTGAAAAATATCGCACCTTTACGGACGAAGGAGAGGACACTGGTTTAAAAATAGATTTAGCTAAAAATTTTCGCAGCCGGACAGAAGTGATTGATGGAACGAACTATCTCTTCAAACAAATGATGAATCGAACGGTTGGAGAAGTGGATTACGATGAAGATTCAAAGTTAAAACTTGGAGCCTCTTATCCTGAACATAGTCAAATGTCTACTCAATTTGTCATGATTGAACGGAAAGTTGAGAGGCAGGAGTTAGAGGATCAAGAGGAATTAGAAGCTGTACAAGTAGAGGCGCAATACATGGCAAAAACGATAAAGAAAATGATAGAAGAAAAGTTTCCTATTTATGATTCCTCTATAGAGCGCGAGAGGCCGACTACGTTTAGAGATATGGTCATTTTGCTCAGGTCTATGCCATGGGCTTCGCAAATTATTGAGGAATTTAAAAGTCAAGGGATTCCTGTATATGCGAACCTTTCAACAGGTTATTTTGAAGCAACTGAAGTGACCATAATGATGTCATTATTAAAAGTAATAGATAACCCTTATCAAGACATCCCTCTTGCATCTGTCTTACGGTCACCGATTGTTGGTTTAACCGATAACGAGCTTGCCGAAATAAGAATTGCCAATAAACGCTCATCCTACTATGAGGCCTTAAAAGCTTATTTAGAGATAAGGGAAGACAGTGAACAATTTCAAAAGGTGAAGTATTTTTATGAACATCTCAAATTTTGGCGGGATCTTGCGAAGAAAAAATCAGTGGCTGAGTTGATTTGGCAGCTTTATCGAGATACACAGCTTTTTGATTATGTAGGTGGACTAGCAGGAGGAAAGCAACGTCAAGCCAATTTGAGGGCATTATACGATCGGGCTCGTCAATATGAACAAACGTCCTTTCGCGGTCTGTTTCGTTTTCTTCGCTTTATCGAACGGATGCAAGATCGAGGAGATGATTTAGGAGCAGCGAGAGCGTTAGGGGAACAGGAAGACGTTGTTCGAATCATGACGATTCATAAAAGTAAAGGACTAGAGTTTCCTATTGTTTTTGTAGCTGGACTTGGTCGTAAATTTAATATGATGGATTTAAACAATAAATATTTACTGGATAAAGAACTTGGTTTAGCTTCTAAGTTTATTGACCCTGAAAAGAGAATTAGCTATCCAACGTTACCACTTTTTGCGATCAAGAAAAAAATGAAAAATGAGTTGCTTTCAGAAGAGCTGCGCGTTTTATACGTTGCTTTAACAAGAGCGAAGGAAAAGCTATTTTTAATTGGAACGGTAAAGGATATTGAAAAAGAGAAGCAAAAATGGCAGCATCAACTTTTTCACCCAAACAATCTACTTCCAGACTATGATCGCATGATGGCAAAAAGGTTTATTGATTGGATTGGACCAGCCATTATACGTCATCAGACAGCGGAGAAGCTTATATCAGAACGAAAAATGATCAACCAAGAACTTTATGAAGATCCGTCAAAATGGACGGTTGAACTTGTAAATGGAGTGGATTTGCTAGAAGTAGAGGAGAAATTGGAAACACCTCGTCAAGCAATAGAAGAAGCATTAAAGAATGGAGAGCCTGTTTCAATTGAAAGTGACTTTAAGGACCAAGTTCAATTTCAATTAAACTGGCAATATCCTTATGCAAAAGCGACAAAAATGTCATCCAACCAGTCTGTTTCAGAAATAAAACGACGTCAACAGCTAACTGATGAGTATGCTTCAACATCGTCTATTGTAAGAACTGGTGCTACTCTCTATAAACGTCCTAAATTTATGCAGAAAAAAACCTATACGAGTGCCGAGAAAGGAACCATAATGCATATGGTCATGCGCATCTTCCATTAAGTATTGAGTTAAAGGAGTCATCGATTCGCTCCTTTGTCATGGGCTTAGTTCAAAAGGAATTATTGCTGCCTGAAGATGAAGAGGTAATTGATTACCCTGCTATTTTAGAGTTTCTAAAGAGTTCACTTGGACAAAGAATGAGAAATGCCCAAAGGGTAGATCGAGAAGTTCCATTTAGTTTTGGGATTGACAGCAAAGAATTGGATGGCGAACTCGAAAATGAAACGGTGCTTGTCCAAGGAGTAATTGATTGTTTATTTGACGATGATCAAGGACTCATTTTAGTGGATTATAAAACAGATGCTATTAAAGAAAGGTTTACTGGAGGGTTTGATGAAGCAAGGCCAATTTTAATGAACCGTTATCAAAAACAAGTCCAGCTATATTGTCAAGCGATGGAAGGAATATTGAAAAGAAAGATAGCTGAAAAATATTTATATTTTTTTGATGGGGGATATATCCTTCAAGTTGATTAGGAACTAGTAAAGAATTGCATCTAAGTGGTTGTTATTAGCTTAGGTGCCTTTGCTTTATGGGAGGAGAAATGATATGCGTGTTTTACATACCGCAGATTGGCATTTAGGAAAAACGTTAGAAGGAAGAAGTCGATTGAATGAGCAAGAACAATTTATCGATGAGTTAGTGACAATTGTTAAAGAAGAAAAGGTGGATGTCGTGCTCATGGCAGGAGATGCCTTTGATACAGTTAATCCACCGGCAAGGGCTGAACAGCTTTTTTACGAAAGCTTATCTAGATTAGCAGATGGGGGGAAACGTTCGGTTGCGGTAATTGCAGGAAATCATGATAACCCGGAAAGATTGATCGCCGCCTCCCCTCTCATTCATCAACAAAACATTCATCTTATTGGTTTTCCTTGCTTGGATGTAGTCAATATAGCTGTTCCTAAAAAGAATCAAATGATGAAACTTGCGGCCCTTGCTTATCCATCTGAAGCAAGGTTACAAGATGTCTTATCGGAAGATCATGAAGAAATATTAATGAGAGATAACTATGATCAAAAAGTAAGAGAAATCTTTCAAATGATGGAACAATCCTTTTCTGATGATACCGTCAATTTTGCAATGAGCCATATTTATGTTCAAGGAGGTAGCTCATCCGATTCAGAGCGTCCCATTGAAGTGGGGGGAGCGTATACTGTAGCAGCTACGAGTTTACCAAAAACAGCCCAATATACGGCACTTGGACATTTACACAGGCCGCAACAAATAAAAAGAAGTCATACAATGTCACGATACAGTGGTTCTCCTTTAGCATACAGTTTTTCTGAAGCAGGCTATGCAAAGTCGGTTTCTATTATTGATATTGATCCAAAAGGGACCCCGGATTTAAAAGAAGTTCCTTTATCGAGTGGAAAACCGTTAGTCATATGGAAACCGCAAAATGGACTCAAGGAAGCTTTTCAATGGATCGAGGAAGGAAAAGACCAACAGGCATGGGTAGATTTAGAATTGCATTTAACAGAATCATTAGCGTTAGAGGACATTCAACGACTCAGAAAAAATCACCCGGGCATTATTCATATCCGTCCGATTTTTACAGAGGAAAAAGAAATCCATAACCAAAAAAGAGTTTCCGACCTCCCAATTGATCAAGTGTTCGCCCGTTTTTATAAAAAACAAACAGGCGGGGCAGAACCATCGCAAGAGTTAATAAATTTGTTTATTGAGCTTATTGATTCAGATGAATATGAAGGTGAAAAAAATGAAGCCTATTAAGTTAAC
The DNA here is from genome assembly GCF_020524035.2 of Bacillus carboniphilus. Lineage (NCBI taxonomy): Bacteria > Bacillati > Bacillota > Bacilli > Caryophanales > Bacillaceae > Bacillus > Bacillus carboniphilus. The sequence continues at coordinate 258,270 of NZ_CP129013.1, forward strand.
GATAGCAGGATTGCATAGCTTCAAGGAAAAACAAACCATTGATTTCGATCAGTTATGTAGCGGAGGCGTGTTCGGGATTTTTGGGCCAACAGGTAGTGGGAAATCTTCTATATTAGACGCTATGACATTGGCCTTATATGGAAAAGTTGAACGTGCCCCTAATAATACACAAGGAATTATCAATCATGGGGAAGATCAGCTTTCTGTTTCCTTCTCTTTTCAATTACAAAACGGTGATGTGACGAAGAGCTATAAAATTGAACGGTTGTTTAAACGGACTGATGAGGTAAAAGTAAAATCAAGTATGTGTCGCTTAATCGAGGAAGGGTATGAACAAGTTGTTCTTGCTGATAAAACGAATGAAGTTAATCAAAAGGTCCAACAATTATTAGGATTGACGATCGATGACTTTACGAGAGCGGTTGTTTTGCCACAAGGAAAGTTCGCAGAGTTTCTTTCTTTAAAGGGAACAGAAAGAAGACAAATGCTGCAACGCATCTTCAATTTAGAAAAATATGGCGATCTTCTCAATAAAAAAATTAAACATCGATTATCCTCTGATAAAGCTTTCTATAACGAACTCAATGCAGAAAAATCTGGATTAGGTGATGCTTCAACAGAGGCCTTGACGGAAGCAAGAAAAAAGTTGGCTCTAGTGGAAGAAGAATTAAAAAAGCGCATGATCGAGCAAAATCAGCTTGAAAAAGAAGTTGAAGAGGCAAAGGAGATTTGGAGCTTACAAATAGAACACGATCAAGTGCAGGAAAAGAAGAACCAGTTGTTACAGAATCAAGATCAAATCCTTCTTTTAAAAAACCAATTTCAAAATGCACTTGAAGCAAAACAATTGGAGCCTTATGCGCAAAGTGTTGATCAATTAGAAAAAGAATTAGCGCAAGTGAAACAGCATCATCACGATCTTGCAGAGCAAGTGGAGAAAATGAAAATAGAGTACGAGGAGAAGCAGCGATTATTTGAACAGGCTAGAAAATATAAAGCTGAGAGTGAGCCGAAGCTTTTGTTAAAAAAAGAAAGGCTCCATCAATGGGTGAAGCTTGAAAAAGAGGTAATGAATGAAGAGAAAGGCTACCTGCAGCTTCTCAAAAAAGAAAAATCGGTAAAAGAGCAATATACTCAGTTAGATCAATCTGAACAATCAGTGGGACAGACGCTAGATAAAGCCTTAGAAAAACAACAAATGCTTAAGCAGGAACTTCAATCAAAAGCCGTATCGAATAAGGAAAGACAACTTGTCCAAGCAGCTTATCACATAAAACAACAAATATCACAGCTTGCGCAAAAAGAAGAGGAATGGAAACAAGCTTTACAGAAAAAGCAAAAGGAAATGTCTCAGCATAAAGAACAACTAGAAAAGATGAATAACAATATTCGTTATCATCATGAAAAGATGACAGAAGGTTTTAATCGATTGAGTGATTTATATAGTTATTTTGAAGATCTGAAACGGGATATTGAATCACGATTGGAACGTTTAAAGGAGCAGAAAGAGCAGAAGAAACAATGGATTGAGACTCTTCATAAGAAACACGCAGCGTATCAAATTCGTCACCAACTTCAAGAAGGAAATCCTTGTCCTGTTTGTGGCTCTTTAGAGCATCCTAGTCCAGTAGAAGATATGGAGCTTGATAATCAAAAAGAGGAACGTGAACTTCATCAATTAGAGAAGTGGGAACAAAATTTACAAGATCTTTCTGTCGTGATTGAGATGGAGAGATCTAAATTACAAGAGCAATCGGATTCTTTAATTGAAGAATTTTCACTTCGGTTGTCTAATCCGAAAGAAAATTCAAATGAAAATAATAATATCTTAGACGATAAACAATTAAAAGCCGAAGTAACCAGTTTAAAACAAGATGCTCTCCAATTAAAACAGCAACTTCAAACGCATGTTCAAGAAATGCGTTCCATCTCGCAAAAACCTGGGCACATAAAGGAAGTGCTCGATAGTTTCCAAAAAGAGATGAATGATTATCAAAAAAAATTAGAAGAAATTGAAAAGCTAATAGTAATGGAGAAGCAATCATGGGTTGAGCTTAATCCATCTTTTGCATTTCATGAAGTAGAAAACATGATCAAGCATCATTCAGAGCGTGATCAGCAGATGGAGAAGATTCAAGAAAGAATTGAGACGAGCGTTCAATTTATCGAGGATAAACAAAATCAACTAAAACAATATGGTAAACAAAAACTAACTGTAGCGAAACAGCTATCTGAAATCAAGGCTACCCTCCAGTATTACCAAAAAAGTATTCAAGATAAAAAAGCTCAATTACCCGAGATAGCTCAATCTGAATCCTTTACAAAGCAACTTGAAAAAATCGATGTTGAGCTTGAAAAGCTAACGAAGGAGGAGCAAGGATGTTACTTGGTCTGGCAGGATAGTTCTGATCAACTCAAAAAAACAGAAAATCAATATGTATCGATCAAGGATAAAAATAAGGACTTAAAAAATCGTTTACTAGAGGCGAACCGAGCGTGGGAAGACCGTCAAAAGGATTCTCGCTTTGATACACTTACTGAAGTATTCGAGTCTGTCTTATCAAACGATGAGTTGAAAACAATAGAGAAACAAATGAATGAATATGAGCAACAAATGAATGAATTAAATTCTCATTTATTTAGATTAAATGAACGTTTAAATGGGCGTAATTTAACACAAGAAGAATGGGAAAGACTTCAGCAGCGGGCGATTCTTTTCAGAAAGAAATTAGATGAAGCGGTTGAAGAAAAAGGAGCGGCTTTGAGGTCGGTAGATGATTTACTGAAGAAACATGAGCGTTATCAAGAGATCGAAAGTAAGCTCATCGAATTACAAGAAACGATTACAAAATATGAACAACTACAAAAAGTTTTTAAAGGAAATAGTTTTGTTGAATATGTAGCGGAAGAGCAGTTGATGCAAGTTAGCCGAGATGCAACTGAACATCTTAGAATGTTAACCAGAGGTCGATATGCGATAGAAGTTGATTCGCAAGGAGGCTTTTTAATGAGGGACGATGCCAACGGTGGGGTTAAAAGACCCGTCTCTTCTTTATCAGGAGGAGAAACGTTTTTAACTTCATTAGCACTTGCTTTGAGTTTATCGGCGAATATTCAATTACGTGGGGAATACCCATTGCAATTTTTCTTCTTGGATGAAGGCTTTGGCACGCTAGATGCTGATTTGTTAGACACGGTTGTTTCTGCACTTGAGAAACTTCAATCAAAAAATTTATCTGTTGGCGTTATTAGTCACGTGCAAGAATTAAGATCGAGACTCCCACGAAAATTGATGGTCAACCCAGCAGACCCGACAGGAACAGGTTCCACAGTGCAACTTGAAATAATGTAATTTAAAAGTGATGACAACACGAAAGCTTGTCATCACTTGTTTTAGAATTGCGAGTTTATTTTATAGGATTGTTATAGTTGCTAAACGGAAGTTTGCTCCTTTCTTATGCATTAGCCGTTTGGTTTTGATCGAATATATCTGGATCAAATTGATTCGTGATACTTATGCAGTCGTTCGTAATATGAAAATCACCAACTTGACTCCCACCGCTTCCAGAACAAATCTTTGTTGCTGAATCGGGTGATAAATAAAAAGAGTCACCAAAATTCACGGCTCCTCCAGAGATGGAATTAATTTTAGCTGGTCCGACGATTGTAGGCATGTAAGACAATCCTTTGCATTTGCTTTTTTTAAAAAGGCTTCGAACCGAGGGAAATTATTTGTTTACCTGCTGGTTTTGATCGAATAAATCAGGGTCAATGTCGAAGATGAGATCAATGCCGTTATTGACGACTAGAAAATCCCCTGAATTTAAGTTTCCACATCCTGATGAAAACTTCTGGCTTTTCAAAGGAGATTCATAAAAATTATCACCCACATGTAAAACCCCTGTTCCTGTTACATCATTTACTTTCACTGGACCTTTCACTATTACCGCCACTTTCAATCACCCTTTATATTTTAATAATAAATCAGACAGCAAGTCTTTGAACCTTAAAAAGAATGTTAAGCGTTTGCTGTCTGATTTTGATCTGCAACATCTGGATCAATGCAGTTTGTAATACTAATTCCATTGTTCGTAATATGGAAGTCACCTGTATTACCTCCTCCTGAACCAGAGCATGCTTTTGTTGTTGATTTAGGGGATAAATAAAATGAGTCACCAAAATTGACAACTCCCCCAGAAATGGAGTTTATTTTGATAGGACCTACAATGGCTGGCATAAAGAACATCCTTTTTGATTCGATTCCTACTTGTATGTTATGCAAATATCCTATCTTTTGTTCGCCCTTGTATTGTTACAAAGGCGTTGTGGAGTAAATTTTAAACAGTCGATTCAGTTCGACGTATGCTAGATGTAGATGGAAAAGATGCATCCGATTTTCTTAATAGTTGACGAATATTTTTAACTCTTGATTCTGCTTTGATGGAGTTGGCAGAACCTACTTGAACAACAGAAGAAGATGAAATAGCTGTCACTTTCACCCCATCTACTTTAATAACTAGGGCAGAGTTATAGTAAGCCCCTGCAAAATCTTCATCAAAAGAGGGGAGTGGAATAAACTCTCTGTAGATTGGAAATTTATTTAAATCTGCTTCTTTTGAAAAGAAGATTTCCGCCTCTCTTTGAATCGCAAATACGTTCACTTTTAAATCCATTTGATTGGTATCCCCGACATGGAAAATTGAACTGATCCCAATAGAGTTTATATAAGCAACGTTCACCTTCGATAAACGATTAAGTATGTTCATACTAAAGGAGCCACTGGTTCAAACGGACCAATAATAAGTGATTCAGGTGGAGTATCGAAAATAGAGGACAGGGCTATTGTATTTGTATCGCCAATGAGAAAGACAGATGAACTGGCTACCCCAGTAACATCGACTGAACCAACATGGATTTCTTTATTAACGACAGTAAAAATCATCATTTTTCTCCTTTCATTTCGTTTGGTAAATGTTGAATAAACTGATTTATGGAGTTTTCAATATCATATTTCACACGCTTTGACATCTCTTCAATTTGTTCATCCATATTTGCTTGATCATGAAGTCTTAAATGTTGTAAGTAGTAATTAATTCTTGAAGAAATTTGTTTTCTTATGTCTTCAATAACTAAGTGACGGTTTGTATCATCTAATTGACATTGGTTTCTTTTTTCAATTTTTTTTACGGTATTAATACCGTCTTTTTGTAAGTAATCATACACATTTTTTGTAACAGCTTTATTAATTTTTTCTCTCATTTCACCAAAGGGGTCTTGGGGTTGCATTTGATTTTGACCTTGTTGAACGTCAAATTGTTCAATTTGATTAGATGGGTCTGTTGGATTCAGCCCAATGTTTAACGTTCCTTCTAACGTTTCCACTTTTAATTGATCAAACTTATATTCTAGTCGTTCAATTGTTGTTGGTGGCTTATCTTTTAATTCTGATACTTGTTTTTTTAACTCCTCAATGGATTTTTCTAAAAGAGAGATTCGTTGATCTTGGTATTGAATGTAGGAGTGTAGTTGTTGAATGTAACCCCCCGTAATTATTTTGATAGCTACTCACTGTAACCACCTCGCTATGACAATATAGTATGCTACGGTGTGTTAAAAGTGCGTGTTCAAAAAGTTAAAAACGGGAAGGGGAAAGAATTTTAGGAACTTTTATTCTTTATTGGAGTTTCATCAAAAGTTTTATGCGCCACTTGGAGCTGCAAGGGGAACGAATGATTCTTCTGTTAAAGCTTCTTCTTCTTCCATTAATGCTTCAGCTTCAGGTGCAGGAACCGTGTAGCATCCTGTATTATAAAGGTTTGATACAGGTTTTATAATCCCCGCACTACCAATTTGTAAAACAGAGGAATTTGTGACAGCACCGATTCTTAAATATTGAATTTGAATACATTGATTAATATAGAAATTCAATTGTATATTCCCCCCTTTATAGATTTCCAATTTGCGGCTGATCGATAAAGTCACTATCATATGTGTTTGTGACACTATTTTGGTTATAAATTTGAAGACCATCTCCTGTATTAAAGGAACCAGCACCAGCAAAAGTTTTTACTTCACTAAAGGGTGAGATATTAATGACATCTCCCACATGAACAATACTACTTGTTCCAACATTATTTACCTTAAAAGCACCAACAATAGCGGGCATATTCAGCATCCTCATTTATTGAGAAAGTTTGTTAAAGTACACCAGGAGGCAAAAAACGTGTTCGATTAGAGGTGAGCCTTCTGCTCCAAGTACCTATAATATAATATGGCAGTAGCCCAAAAATGTGAGGGAAAGATCATCAGAAAAAAAGAGAGTGTTATTTTCCTGAAATGGATTGTTTTATTTGCCTGATGAGTAATCGATCCAGCTCTTGGCTGCATTGAATGGTTTCTCTTGCATTGATTCCATATTTCTTTGCGATTTCAATTAACCTTTGTCGTTTAGCTTCTATTTCATGGTTTTTCAATTTTGTTCCAACTTTCTTTTAGTTTTCAAGGTTTTTGAACTTTATAGCAAATGATAAAGAAAGGGAAAAGGTGTAAAAATAGAAAACTATGTTATATACCGACTGTATATGGTTAAATCGAAATAAAAACGTCCCTTTCTATGCTATGTCTTCTGAGTATATTTATCAAAGAGGTCAGAGGACATTGTGAAAATAAAAGTCACAAACCAAAGTTTAACAAAAGAAGGATAATGATGACAAGCGGACCTTTTTCCTATTTTATTGGACTAAAGCAAAAACGTCAACCATATCTTTTTCATTTTGCTATTACTCGTACTTATGATAGGTAGTTTAAAGGAAATAGTAAATTTTTATAGAATTGAACATATAACGGTTACGTGATAGGGGGACGGATAAGTGAAATTAGTAAAAGGGAAGATTCATGATAAAACATTTATAGGTATTTTAATCAATAAAGAAACCCAAGTGTTAGATATTCAGCGCGCGGAAGAAGAACTGTATGAAAATAAATCAGGTCCAATACTCATGGTGGATGGAATAGAAAAGAATGACAAATGGATAGAACACCTTGAGCAAATCATCCATTGGTCTGAAAAGGAAAGAGAAACGGTTACGTTTATTTATGATTTAAAGGATGTCATTCTATTAGCTCCTATTGAGAGGCCGAAAAAAAATATTATATGTGTAGGTAAAAATTATCAAAGGCATGCACAGGAAATGGGTAGCTTAACGCCAGAACATTTGGTTGTTTTTTCAAAATCTCCAACAGCTATAATAGGACCAGGGGAAAATATATGTTTACATTCACATATTACAAAACAAGTGGATTATGAAGGAGAATTGGCAGTAGTCATAGGGAAAAAAGGGAGAGCTATTAAAGAAGAGGATGCTATGGATTACGTCTTTGGATATACGATCTTAAATGATATAACGGCGAGAGATTTACAAGCGAATCATCAGCAATTTCTACTTTCCAAAAGTTTAGACACGTTTTGTCCAATAGGTCCTTATATTGTTCATAAATCTGCAATAATGGATCCAAATAGATTATCATTAAAAACGTATGTTAATGGAGAATTGAGGCAAAGTGCTTATGTATCAGAAATGATGTTTAACATCCCACAAATGATTTCTATAATTTCAAGAGGAATGACATTAGAGGTAGGTGATATTATAGCAACGGGAACCCCTGCTGGAGTTGGGAAAGGATTCAACCCACCTAAATATTTGTCAGAGGGAGATAAGGTAGAAATTGAAGTGGAAGGGATAGGTGTTTTGAGTAATTCACTTTCAAGTTAATAGTTAGACATTAATAAAAAGATCTTTTAACCTAAGAAAAAAAGGCCTGTCGCCTTTTAGCGACAGGTTACCTTTATACTGATAATACTTTATTCACTCGTTCAATAGCCCAGTCAAGGTCTTCTTCCGATATGATTAAAGGAGGAGCAAAACGAATAACAGTTTCATGCGTTTCTTTACATAATAAACCTTCTTTTTTAAGTTGTTCGCAATAAGGGCGTGCTGATTCTGTAAGTTCAACCCCGATAAAGAGTCCTTTACCTCTAACTTCTTTTATAATAGGGTTATTTATTTTTCTAAGTTGTTCTTGAAAATAGTTACCTAGACGTAAGGAACGATCTGCAAGATTTTCGCTTAATAATACATCGAGAGCAGCGATAGAAACTGCACAAGCAAGTGGATTTCCACCAAACGTGGATCCGTGTGATCCAGGAGTGAATACCCCCTAAAACATCTTCATTAGCAGCAACACAAGAAATTGGGAATACGCCTCCTCCTAATGCTTTTCCTAAAATATACATGTCAGGAATTATGTTTTCCCAGTCGCAAGCAAATAACTTCCCAGAACGTCCTAGGCCAGCTTGAATTTCATCTGCAACATAAAGAACATTGTTCTCCTTACAAACGTCATAAGCTTCTTTTAAAAAGCCTTCATAAGGGATGTTAATTCCTGCTTCGCCTTGGATAGGCTCGAAAATAAAGGCAGCTGTATTCTCCGTTATAGCTTGTTTTAAAGCTTCGATATCGCCAAAAGGAATGACTTTTATTCCTGGTAGCATAGGGCCGAAACCTTCTTTGTATTCGTCACTAGATGACATGGAAACGGCTGTAATTGTACGGCCATGGAAGTTATCTTCGCATACAATGATTTCTGCTTTGTTATCCGCCACACCTTTTACTTCGTAAGCCCAACGTCTTACTGTCTTAACAGCGGTTTCAACTGCTTCTGCACCCGTATTCATAGGTAAGATCATGTCTTTGTTCGTAAGTTTTGATACTTTTTCATACCAAGGACCTAATTGATCGTTATGAAAAGCGCGCGAGGTCAATGTAATTTTATCGGCTTGATCTTTTAAGGCCTGAATAATTTTTGGGTGGCGATGTCCTTGGTTTACTGCGGAGTATGCACTCAGCATATCCATATATTTATTACCCTCAGGGTCTTTTACCCAAACGCCTTCTGCTTCTGATATAACAATTGGTAAGGGATGATAGTTTCTTGCTCCAAATTTTTCAGTCATTTCAATAATCGTTGATGTATTTGTCATAAATAAATCCCTCCATTTAAAATTTGCTCTTATTTTCGAGAAACATATATTATTAAAATAGCTTACATAGTAAAACAACTCAAGTCTTAGTTTCGTAAGAATTCTTGTTGTTGTTTATCTAATGCTATGTAATATGTAGGTTTTGAAGAATGAGACTCGAAATTTTGAACATCTATTGTCTGACAAAGTAAATCAGTACTTTCCTTACAAATTTCATGATATCATATAGCGGAGAGTATTAGCACCTGTATCTCTATGCGGTTGCTTGCGCTTTTATTATTGTCTAGTCTAACTCCAGCGCCCAGCGATTGGTGTTGCTTTCCGACGAACACGATGTGCTAGTGCGGGCTTTGTCACAGGACGTGGCAGTAGTTAGCCTGTGTATCTAGTTCATGCGTCGATATACGGATGCTAGGGCTTTTCTAATTTTGTAAGTAAAGGGGGGAGAGTTTTTTTGACACATTTACACATAACAACTTGGGTGTTAGCGCTTATTTTATTCTTTCTTGCTGCTTTCATGAGTGGAAAGGCAGCGAAAATCATCCATATGATTTTACGTGTGGATTACTTATTAGTAATTGCTTCTGGGCTTGAGCTAGTGTTTCGTCATCCCATTTTTAAATTTGGACAAACTGGAGAATATATTGTGAAGATTATTCTCGGAATAGTTGTAGTGGGGCTGATGGAAATGATCTTAGTCCGTAAGAAAAAAGGACAAACCTTTAACAGGTTTATGGATTGGTTTTATCATTTCTACCATACTAGTTATTGTTTTAGGGTTCTTTAGATTACCGTTAGGAATTGCATAATAAAGAAAAGGTTTGGATGATGCTCCAAACCTTTTAATTTTACGCTAGCGCTGTTAACCAAATTCGTTCTCCTGTACTTAATGTCATCTCAAACAAGTCCTTCTTTATCATACCCCTTTGAACATAATGATGAACGGTACAAATAGACATACTATTGTCGAAAACATAAGTAGAGATACCGCTGAAATCTTCTCCTTCTCTTCTGTAAATTAATTGATTATGAGCATAAATACAATCATAGATGGAGTAATTAATCTTATTTAAAGACTGTATCCATTGAACGAGGGAATGAAGGCTGATCTCCTCTACACATTCCTTTAAAGCAAAGGGAAGTGAACGCTCTAGCCGGATAGATTTTCCTTCTTCCAATAAGTCATGTTTATTATTAAAAGTGAGCATGTTCCAGTCGTTTTCTTCCCATATTTCTACTTGATTGTTCATATATTCATCAAGAGGGATAAAGTCGTCAGTATCATCTACAACATACCAATCAGAATAGCACTTTTTTAATGTTCCTGAAATAAAGAATCGTTCTTGTCGAGAAAGTATTTGTTGTTTTTTTGTGGAAAACATCATTCTCACCTCCACTTCAATACAGTATTTGATGATTACGAACTATACCTTAACGATATAAAAGTCTTTGCATATGATAAGAAAATAATACCTTCTTTTTTTACAAAGTAAGAAAGCATAAAAATCTGTTCTTATATGCTTTTTGTTTTCATCGTTTTCTAGCTTCAGCAGTTAGTTCGTGCTCTTAATTCATGCATCGCTAGAGGAGTGCATGCGCTTTTATTGATATTCAATGGAAAGTCGTTAAAATTTCTAATTTTTTATCTTGACAAGATGTTAACAATTGCAAAGGAGATGTTGATACGTGTGTGGGATCACTGGTTTGGTTGATTTTAATCAAGCATTAACAGCGAATACGAAAATAATTGAAAAGATGACAAATACTCTGTCTAAAAGAGGACCAGACGAAACGAATGTTTGGAAAGATACACACGTTCAATTCGGTCATAAGCGGTTAATTGTGGTTGATCCAGAATATGGAAAACAACCGATGACTCGAGAAAAAAATGAGCATTTTTACACTATTTGCTATAATGGTGAATTATATAATACAGAAGATATTCGCTATGAACTAAAAAAACGTGGATATTCTTTTCAAGGTCATTCAGATACTGAAGTCCTACTACTATCGTATATAGAATGGCAGCAAGAATGTGTGGACTTTTTGAACGGAATTTTTGCTTTTTCTATTTGGGATCATCAAAAAGAGATGATGTTTATGGCTCGTGACCGAGTTGGCGTTAAACCATTATTTTATAGTGAGAAAAATGGAATTTTATTATTCGGTTCTGAACTTAAGTCAATCCTTGCTCACCCTTCTCAATCAGCTACATTGAATGAGGAAGGATTAGGAGAAGTGTTAGGCTTAGGGCCTTCTCGTTCACCGGGTTCAGGTGTTTTCGAAGGAATAGATGAACTTCGCCCAGGTCACGCTTTGACGTATTGTAAGCAAGGTTTAAAAAAATGGAGATACTGGAATGTTGTTAGCCGATCTCATACTCATAATCTTGAGGAAACGGCCGGAAAGGTAAGAGAACTTTTTGAAGATACAGTGATCCGTCAGCTAGTATCTGATGTACCCGTATGTACGTTTTTATCGGGTGGGGTTGATTCTAGTGCTATATCAGCCATCACAGCTAATCATTTTAAAAAAATGAGCAAAAGTTTAACGACCTATTCGATTGATTACCAAGATAATCAACTTTATTTTAAGGAGAACGAATTCCAGCCAAACAACGATGAACCTTGGATAGACTTAATGAGTGATCGCTTTCAAACCTTGCATCAAAAAAGCATAATATCACAAGAACAACTTTTTGAACATTTACAAGAAGCTGTTATTGTAAGGGATTTACCTGGTATGGCAGATGTAGATAGCTCGCTTCTTTGGTTTTGTAAACAAATTAAAAAAGACTTTGTTGTTAGTTTATCTGGTGAATGTGCGGATGAAATATTTGGCGGTTATCCTTGGTTTCACAACCCTGACAGTATACATTCAGATGGATTCCCGTGGATGAGGTCAACAGAAGAGAGGATCACTCTGTTGCAAGATAAGTGGCAGAAACGGTTAAAACTAGATGAGTATGTTAAATATAGATTTCAAGAAACATTAAATGAAACACCTGCTTTAGAAGGAGAAAACCACCTAGAGGCCAAGCGTCGTCAACTTTTTTATTTAAATATGGTTTGGTTTATGACGACTTTACTTGATCGAAAGGATCGTATGAGTATGGGAGCGAGCTTAGAAGTTCGAGTGCCATTTGCGGACCATCGATTAATTGAGTATGTATGGAATATTCCATGGGAAATGAAGATGTATAATGGGAGAGAGAAAGGGATTTTAAGAAAGGCATTAGAAGGGATCTTACCTGAAGAAATATTATATCGGAAGAAAAGTCCTTATCCGAAAACCCATCATCCTCAATATACTCAATTAGTGAAAGAGTGGCTTCAACAAGCTTTGAATAGGAAAGGTACGATTTTAACAGAGTTATTTCATAAAGAAAAAATCCAAGGCTTAATTGATACAGAGGGTTCATCATTTAAGGTGCCTTGGTTTGGACAATTAATGACAGGACCGCAATTGTTAGCCTACTTGGCGCAATTAGATTATTGGTTTGAGCATTATTCCATTGATTTGAATATTAAATGAGTGAAAGAAAAAAGGAAGTAAAGAAAAACAAGACGTTTTTCTTTACTTCCTTAACTATTTACAGAGTAAGAATGTATAAACTTTGTCCTTTATAAGAGAGTGCTTTTATTTTTGTCTAGCTCCAGCGCCCAGCGACGGGTAGCGCTTTCGACGCACAGGAAGTGCTAGCGTCAACGTTAGTTCGCGCGTCGTGACTGTACTTAGTTGACGTACCTTTTCACCTGCGTCCTATACGGGCGCTTGCGCTTTTCTTATAAACGCGATTTTTGAATGCTTTACGATTCCTTTGCCTTAGGTGAGGAATGATTGAGGTTATTTAGTCGCTCTACTAACCCGTTGCCTATTCCTACAGAAGTCTGGGCATTATCTGATAAAAATGTATCTCTTAATTCGTAAGCGGAAGAGCCGTGTTCAGCAAAATCAAGTCCTTGTATTTCTTCTTCACGTGAAACTCTAATGGAGGAGAATCGAGTTAAAATCAATAAGAAAATAGAAGTGGTTCCTAAAGTCCAAGCGATAACAGCGAGTATTCCAATTAACTGTATTCCTAACTGTTCAAACCCATTTCCATAAAACAATCCACTTGATGTACTAAATAGTCCTACCGCAAGGGTTCCCCAAATACCACAGACTCCGTGTACCGCGATTGCGCCGACTGGATCATCTAGCTTAATTGTTCGATCGATAAATTGTACAGCTTCAGTCAAAATGACTCCAGCAATTAGTCCGATAATGATTGCTCCTGCCAAGGAAACTTCAGCACAACCAGCGGTAATCCCAACAAGTCCACCAAGTGCGCCGTTAAGAGTTAAAGAAGCATCAATTCTTTTATAACGGAATTGAGTGTATAAGGCTGTGCTGACGACACCTGCAGAACCAGCAAGTAGAGTGGTTGCAATAATATGAGGAACTGATTCTGGATCGGCAGCTAATGAACTCCCTCCATTGAAGCCAAACCAACCAAACCATAAAATCAAAACACCTAAGGCACCTAAGGGAATATTATGACCAGGAATAACGTTTACTTTATCACCAGAGTATTTACCAATTCGTGCTCCTAGAAAAGAAACGGCAGCAACTGCGCCTAAAGCTCCTGTTAAGTGAACGACAGTAGAACCTGCAAAATCAGAAAAACCTAGCTGAGAAAGCCAACCATCTTCCGTCCATATCCAATGACCGACAACTGGATAAATAAAACCAGTCATGACGATGGTTAGAAGCATGTAGCTTCCAAGTTTCATTCGTTCGGCAACTGCCCCTGAAATAATGGTTGCACATGTTGCGGCGAAGACAGCCTGAAAAACATAAAACCAAATATTATCACTTTGTCCTGATAACATAAATCCGTCCGTTCCGATAAAACCTCCTCCAGAAGAGCCGAACATGAGTGCATAACCGACGATAAAATAGAGGATTGACCCTAAGGAAATGGTAAGAAAGTTTTTCATTAAAATATTCAGGGCATTTTTAGATCTTGTAAATCCAGATTCCACCATAGCGAATCCTGCGTGCATAAAAAAGACTAGTAGTGCGGCAATCATTACCCAAGTAATATCTATTGAATTTTGTACGGATTCTGCACTAGGGGTTTCTGCAAATGCGACAGATGATAAGAAAAAGCTGGCAGTTAGCATCGATAAAACTTTTTTCTTCAATGAAATTCATCCTCCTGTTTTATTAAATATAAATCTATAAGATCGCTTCGTTTCCCGTTTCACCAGTTCGAATCCGAATAACATTTTCGATTGGTAAAATGAAAATCTTTCCGTCTCCAACGGTATTTGTAGAACATGTCGATTGGATGATTTTGCAAATTTCATCAACGTGTTCTTCTTCCACCACCATTTCTACTTTGACTTTAGGTAATAGTCTAATTTCATATGCTGTTCCTCTAAAGACACCTTGTTTTCCTCCTTGTTGTCCACATCCAGCTACTTCTGAAACTGTTAACCCATTAATCCCGACTTCCTCTAATTTGGAGCGTAAATTAGGAAATTGTTCTGGACGTATAATAGCCTCCACTTTTTTCAATAGGTTCTCCTCCTTGTAAGGTTTTATCACATCAATATGTTATATTAAATATCATATAGGAAAGAGTAGTTGATTTCAAGAAAATTTTTAGAAAATTCTATCGGTTAATAGTAGGGTGGAATTTTTTAAGGTAACGAATTTTTGAAAAAATTAGGTAAAAAAGTGTGTTCAAAAGGTAGGGGAAAAAGGATTGAAGAAAAATAAGAACGAGGCGGTCTATAGGCTAAGTTCAGCCACGTCTTGTGGCTAACGATGGTGCTTAGGTCATCGTAGGACTTTTTGAACAACCTCTAAAATAAAAAAAGAATATCCCTGTATGCAACAGAGATATTAAGATAAGATAAAATATGATAGGAAACCTGACAATGAAATAAGGAGATCATTATTTTATTAAGAATAATATTGCAAACTTATTTGCTTTTAATTCAAGATCAATTTTAGTACTTTCTGCTGCGAACTCTGAATTAGTCCATAAGTTTTTTATTGTTTTATTTTCTAAATCAAAAGGGAGGGTTATGTTAAGAGTTTGATCCGAGTTGTTTATTATAATTAGGATACGCTCTTTTTCGTTTTCTTTCGTATAAATGACATGATTGGTTTGATCATTTGCTTCAATAACCTTTAATTCTCCCTCATTTGCGAGTAGTGGATATTGTTTTCTAAGGTGAAGAAGTTTCTGAACATGCTTAAACATGTCTAAGTCTTGTTTCTCTTTATCCCATTCCATGCATTTTCGGCAACCAGGGTCTTGTTCACCTGTCATTCCTATTTCATCACCATAATAAATACATGGAGTGCCAGTAAAGGTTAATTGAAAAGTGAACAATAGTTTCAATTTGTCCCTTTTTTCTTTTGCGATCGTTAACACTCTAGGTGTATCGTGGCTTCCCAGTAAGTTAAACATGACTTCATTCACATTTTTTGGATACATATGAGATACTTTTTCAATCATATGGACAAAGTCGGTTGCTTTGACATCTTCTTTAGCAAAGAATCGAAGAGCGCCATTGGTAAAAGGGTAATTCATCACAGAATCAAACTGGTCCCCTTGTAACCAAGGCATGGAATCATGCCATATTTCTCCTAAAATATAGACATCTTCTTTCACGCTTCTTACCTCTTTTCGAAAGTCACGCCAAAATTGATGATCAATTTCATTGGCTACGTCGAGTCTCCAACCATCAATATTGAATTCTTCTACCCAATAACGACCTACTTTTAGTAAATAATCTTTTACTTGAGGATTTTCAGTGTTTAATTTTGGCATGGATTCCACGAAACCGAAGGTATCATAGGTAGGGATAGGGTCTGCTTTCAAAGGAAATTCACGAATATGAAACCAATCTTTATATTTGGAATTCACTCCACTTTTTTTGACGTCTTGAAAAGCAGGAAAGTAATACCCGCTATGGTTAAACACAGCATCTAACATAACTTTTATTCCTTTGTTATGGCACGTTTCAACTAACTTTCGAAATGTTTCTTTGTTGCCGAATTGGGGGTCTATTTCCATATAGTCAATGGTGTCATATTTATGATTAGAATACGCCTTAAATATAGGACACATATAGATCCCTGTTATGCCAAGGTCGACTAAATAATCAATGTGATTGATGATTCCTTCAAAATCTCCGCCAAAAAAATTCGTTGTAGTAGGCTCTTCTTGTCCCCAAGCGACAGTACCTTCGGGGTCATTGTTTTCATTACCATTTGCAAAACGATCTGGAAATATTTGGTACCAAACGGTGTTTTTTACCCATGAAGGGGCTTTAAATAAATCGATCCAATTCATAAAAGGAAAGCAAAAGAAATAAGCTGTATCATCTGTAGGGATGTGATCAAAAAAACCTTTTTCAGTATATATAAGTGTTTCGTTATCTTTTCTTAATTGAAAACCGTAACGAAGCCTTCTATATTCAGGTTTTATTGCGACAAACCAATAGTCAAATAAATCATCACTTCCGCTTTTCGTCATTTCGGATAGGGAATACTGCCACTCTTTGTTTTTAAAATCGTAGGAGTCTCCATGAATTGCATGAACCTGATCAACATCATTTTTCTTTGTGCGAATCCTTAAGTGTAAGGTTTTCTCATCATAAGCATAAGCAAATTCATTTTTTGATCGATGGAAGATTGCTTCTTTAAACATTGTTATCTCTCCTTAATAACTACATGCAAAGCAAACGTTTGCACCAAAATTAAATTAGTTCATATCAAGAGTATGTGAAAGCGCTTAGAAAGTCAATTCTATTAATCTTATTTAGTTTATAAAAAGTACTTGTCAAAATAAAATAGGCGGGTATAATGAAAGTAGGATTGCGCAATCGCTTTCATAAATTTGTGCAAACGGTTGTACAAACCTAGAATATGATCACCTTTTTCTCTCTCTATGGGAAACGGAAGATCAAAATATTTTAATAGACATACTTAACTCAGGAGGGGTCAATAATGAAAAAGTTTTTCTCCATTTTTTTATCGGTATTTTTACTTTTCGGTGTGTTAGCTGCTTGTGGGCCAGACTCAAGTGAAAGTTCAGGTTCAAGTAACGAAGAAAATGAAAGCGCTACAAATGAAGAATCAGAAAAACCAGAGAAGTTAGTTGTTTGGGAAGATAAAGACAAAGGGGTAGCACTAGAACCTGCAATTGAGTCTTTCGAAAAAGAACATGGTATTGAAGTAGAATTTAAAGAGTTAAATATGTCTGAAAAAATGAAAGAGCAATTTATTTTAGATGGTCCCGCAGGAACAGGTCCAGACGTACTTACACTTCCACATGATCAAATAGGAGCACTTGCTGTTCAAGGTCATTTAGCGCAATTAAAGGTTGAAGACAGTGTACTAGATACATTCACTGAATCAGCGGTTAGCTCTCAATATTATGATGGAAAGCTATATGGATTACCAAAAGCTACAGAAACAACAGTCCTTTTTTACAATAAAGATTTAATGTCCGAGGATCAAGTTCCAGCAACAATGGATGAGCTTTATACATTCTCTAAAGATTTCACTAAAGACGAAAAATATGGTTTCTTAGCCTTGTATGATAATTTCTATTTCGCATACTCCATTATAGGTGGTATGGGCGGATATGTATTCGCTGAAGAAAATGGTACATTAAACCCACAAGAGCTTGGATTAAACAATGAGGGTGCTGTTGAGGCAGTGAAATTTATGGAAAAATGGCACGAAGAAGGGTTATTTCCAAATGGGATTATTGGGGAAAATGGTGGATCAACAATGACAGGTTTGTTTAATGAAGGTAAAGCAGCATCCATTCATACAGGTCCTTGGGATGTGCAAAGTATGAAAGATGCAGGTGTGAATTTTGGGGCAATCACCTTACCTACTTTAGAAAACGGTGAACATCCGAAAACATTCATGGGTGTAAAAGGCTGGCATGTTTCCGCTCATTCTGATAACCAAGAATGGGCAACGAAGCTAGTTGAATGGTTAACAAACTATGAGAATGCAAAACAACGTTTTGAGTTAACAAATGAAATTCCACCTGTAAAAGATTTAATGGAAGATCCAATTATTCAAGAGGATGAAGTAGCTAAAGCAGTAGCTGAGCAATCTAAATACTCTGAGCCAATGCCAAACATCCCTCAAATGGGAGAAGTGTGGAAGCCGATTGGCGATAGTTTACAAACCGTTTTAACAGGTAAATCTGAACCGAAAGAAGCTTTAGATTCCGCTGTTGAACAAATTGAACAAGGGATTCAAACAAATCATGGTCAATAATTATATTTGAGAAGGGATCAGCTTTGCTGATTCCTTCCTATAAAATTGAACTAGTTTTTATGTATACTTAATTCTTTAGGTGTTTATAAAAACTTGAGTTCAACTATGATCAAAAGCATACATTCAAAATAATAGGAGGTTTATAGTTTTATAGAAATTATTTATAATTCAGTTCTAGGCTGTCTATATTTTTCTCATCGTACTTTTCTTTTTGCGCTTTTCCTAATGAAAGGGGAATTATCATGAATAATCAAACGAACCATAGCAAAATAGGATTAGCCCTTTCTATAATTCCTGGTTTGGGACAATTGTACCATCGGCAATTTGTAAAAGGTGGTTTCTTTCTCATATTAGCTGCATCCTTCTTATTCGCTTTTTGGGATTTAATAGACATCGGTTTGTGGGGAATTGTTACGTTAGGGACCGATGTTAGTAGGGACAATTCTGTTTTCTTATTAGTATATGGAATTATTGCGATTATGGTTTTACTTATGGGGATTGGTTTTTATCTTTTCAACTTACGTGATGCCTATAAAAATGGGAAAAAAAGAGATGAAGGATTACCTTTAAATACAGTAAAAGAGCAGTATCATCAACTTATAGATCAAGGATTCCCTTATTTAATGGTCACACCTGGATTCATTTTGATTCTTTTTGTTGTCATATTGCCAATTGTATTCGTCTTTTTAATTGGCTTCACAAACTATGATTTATACCATTCTCCACCTGCTAATTTAGTGGATTGGGTTGGTTTCGATAACTTTAAGCAAATATTCACGATTGACATCTGGCGTGACACATTCTTTTCCGTATTAGCTTGGACGATCGTCTGGACGTTTTCAGCAACGACATTACAGATTGCTTTAGGAATCTTTTTAGCCGTCTTGGTCAACCAAAAAGAGGTGAAAGGAAAAGCCATTATAAGAACGGTTTTTATTTTACCTTGGGCAGTTCCAGCATTCGTTTCAATTTTAGTTTTTGCAGGAATGTTTAATGATACATTTGGGGTAATTAATACGACAATATTAGGGGCTATTGGGATGGATCCCATACCTTGGATGACAGAACCGATGTATACAAGACTTGCTCTTATATTGATACAAGGTTGGCTAGGGTTTCCATTTATCTTTGTCATGGTAACAGGGGTGCTTCAGTCTATTCCAAATGAGCTTTATGAAGCAGCGGTGGTAGACGGAGCAACTGCCTTCCAAAAGTTCCGTAAGATTACTTTGCCACTAGTCCTTTATGCGACTGCACCGATCATGATTACGCAGTTTACATTTAACTTTAATAACTTTAATATTATTTATTTGTTTAATGCTGGAGGACCTGCTGTTGCCAACCAAAACGCAGGTGGTACAGATATTTTGATTTCATGGATTTATCGATTAACGATGACGTCATCACAATATTCAAAAGCAGCCGTTATTACGATGCTTCTTTCTTTGATCGTCATTTCAGTTGCACTATGGCAATTCAAGCGAACGAAATCATTCCAAGAAGAGGATATGATGTAAAATGAGTTTAAAACAAAAGAAATATATGCGATTAACGTTGACATACTCAGTCATTTTGGCGATGTTCGTAATTATTTTATATCCGATCTTTTGGATTATTGGTTCATCTTTTAATCCTGGAGATAGCTTGTCTGCATCAAAAATGATACCAGACAATGCAACACTTACACATTATAAAGAACTTTTTGATTTAGACAAAAGTAATTATTTATACTGGTACTGGAATTCAATGAAAGTAAGCTTGTTAACAATGGTTTTATCGACGATGACCGTTTGTATAACGGCCTATTCTTTCTCCCGTTATCGTTTTTATGGACGTAAAAACAGTTTAATGGTTTTGCTTCTACTACAAATGATTCCTAACTTTGCAGCCTTAATTGCGATATATGTACTAGCACTAATTACAAACTTAATTGATACTCATCTCGGTTTAGTCCTTTTATATGTGGCAGGTTCCATTCCAGTCAATA
The DNA here is from genome assembly GCF_020524035.2 of Bacillus carboniphilus. Classification (NCBI taxonomy): domain Bacteria; kingdom Bacillati; phylum Bacillota; class Bacilli; order Caryophanales; family Bacillaceae; genus Bacillus; species Bacillus carboniphilus. The sequence goes on from NZ_CP129013.1 coordinate 278,603, forward strand.
CGTATTTAATGAAGGGGTATTTAGATACAATTCCAAAGGATCTTGATGAATCGGCAAAGATTGATGGTGCTGGTCATTTTCGCATCTTTTTTTTCAAATTGTTATGCCTTTAGCCAAACCGATGATTGCCGTTATTTCTTTGTACTCATTTATCATTCCATTTGGTGACTTTATTTTAGCTAAAATTTTACTTCGCTCAGAGAATATGTACACGTTACCAGTGGGCCTTTATGATATGATTGCAAAAGAATTTGGAGGAGAATTTACAATGTTTGCTGCAGGATCAGTATTAATTGCTTTGCCAATTGCGATCCTTTTCTTATCTATGCAAAAATATTTTGTGTCAGGATTGACGGCAGGTGGAACAAAAGGGTAATCTTAATAGCATATCAGTGTGAAAATATCCGTAAATATGGGGATAATTCCGGATTTACGGATATTGAGATTTATATAATTTGATGCTATTTTTGGGGGATTATAGATGCTGAAACGCTTACTAACAATGACTCTTTTCATTCCTTTTTTTAATTACGCAATCGGTAACGGCAGATGAGGTAAATCAATCACAAGAAGAAATGTTCTACTATATAACGGTTGATCGTTTTAATAATGGTGATATGGCTAATGATGAAGGTGTAAATGTGGAAGATCCTACATCGTTTCATGGAGGAGATTTAAAAGGTATTATTGATAAGCTAGATTATATTAGTGATATGGGCTTTACAAGTATTGTCTTATCTCCGATTTATGATACTGATCAATATAATGGCCAATCAATTAACAATTTTCAAAAGATAGATGTTCGTTTTGGGACCTTAGATGAGCTTCAAATGTTAGTTCAAGAGGCTCATGATCGAGATTTAAAAGTGGTACTTACTTTTGTATCCGATCATACAAGTTCTGAACATCCTTGGTTAGAGGATGAAGAAAAAGAAAATTGGTTTCTTTCTGAAGGGGAAGGCAGCTTACCTTCTTTGAATCTTGAAAACAAGCAACTAAACAATTATTTAATTGCGACAGCAAAATGGTGGATAGAAGAGACAAATATAGATGGCTTCTATCTCGACTCATATGAAAAGACACCTAGTGATTATGTGAAAAAGCTTATTAATGAAGTGCAGTCGATAAAGGATCCTTTCTTATTCATTGCCGATTCTAAAAGTGAAACGAGAGTTGAAGGGATTTATGCTTCTGGAAATGCTAAGTTTCATGAGGAAGTATCTGAAGCTTTTAAGAAAACAGATCAACAGCTATATGATTTTTCAGACATTTTTAGTGAAGAAAGTTCGTTAAGCTCTATTCATTATTTAGATCGCTATGATACCGTACGTTTTACAAGAAAAGCAGTTGATGGAAATTATCATCCCGGCACTCGATTAATGCTTGCATTAACGTATATGTATACAACCCCTGGTATACCAATGGTGTATTATGGAACGGAAGTCGCGCTAGATGGGGGAGATCCACCAGACAATCAACGGTTAATGAATTTTTTTGGTGATGATGAGGTGATTACTCATATCGAAAAACTATCAAACATTCGTTCAAGTCTTCCTGCATTATCAGAGGGTGAATTTGAGTTATTATATAATGAGAATGGCATGACGATTTTTAAACGAACCTTAAAAGATGAAACCGTGTTCATTGCAATTAATAATACATCTAAAGACCAAGTTGTTGACTTATCAAGTGATGTTATTGAAGAAGAGAAGCAATTACAAGGGCTGTTAGAGGATGACATTATTAAAGTGAATAATGGTAAGCTTCCGGTTTCATTAGAGAGAGAAACGGCTGAAATATATGAGGTTGTTGATGAAGTGGGAATTAATATATCATTTATTTTAGTAATAATTAGTGTTCCAGTGTTATTTATTTTATTTCTATTTGTGGTAAAAAGAAGATCTTTGAAAAATGAGGAATAAAAAATGATTAACGAAAAGTGGATGTCTATAAAGAAAAGAGCCCTTTATATAGGGAGTGATAGATGATGGTGACAATAAAAGATGTAGCAAAAGTTGCAAAAGTAGCACCTTCAACAGTTTCAAGAGTCATAGCAAATAACCCACGAATTAGTGATAAAACGAAAGAGCGCGTTCGAAGTGCAATGAAAGAATTAGGTTATCACCCTAATTATATTGCTCGTAGTTTAGCTAATCAATCAACGCAATCAATTGGAGTAGTGATGGCTAATTCTACTGAAAAAGCCCTTTCAAAACCCGTTTTTTCCAGAGGTTATTCGTGGTATAAGTAAAGGGGTTCATAATAAACAATATGCGCTTCATATGTCCACCGGAGAGTCTGAAGAAGAAACTTTTGATAATGTCGTTCAAATGGTGGAAGGAAAACAAGTAGATGGAATTATTTTGCTTTATTCAAAAGTAGAAGATAAAATAACGAAGTATTTACAAGATAAAGCTTTTCCTTTTGTGATGATTGGTAAACCGTTTGAAGACGTAGATTTGATCACACATGTTGATAATGATAATTATCGAGCTTCAAGAGAGGTCACAGAGTACTTGCTCGAGCTTGGTCATAAACAATTAGCCTTCATTGGTGGAGATCTTAGTTTTGTCGTTACAATTGATCGTTTGTTAGGGTATGAAAAAGCGATTCGAAATGCTGGGATTGAATACCGTGATGAATATGTTATTCAAGAACAATTTTTAAAAGAAGGAGGACAGGAAGCCGTTAAAAGGCTGTTTAAACTTCCGGAACCACCTACAGCGTTAATGGTTGCCGATGATCTAATGGCATTAGGTGTGCTTAACATGCTAGATGATATGGGCATGCTTGTACCAGAAGATGTTTCGGTGGTATCATTTAATAACTTAATGGTTTCTGAAATTTCTCGCCCTCCGTTAACGACCGTAGATATAAATATTTATATGTTAGGATATGAGGCTGCGAAATCGATTTTCGCCATAATTGAAAACCCTCTTGAACCTATGAAGAGGGTGTCGGTTCCACATCATATTATTAAACGAGAATCATGTAAAGAAATATAGTTGGAGTCGCAAATCATTAAAAATTTGAGTTAGCAAAGGATGAACAACAACGATGAAAATACTACGAGCGTTTTTTGCAGCTGTTGCCGTATATTACGTCATTTCTTTTGTTTATTTGTTAATTGCTGAGCAAAGATTGGCTATTTGGTATTCGTTATATTCTTTGGCATTAGCTTATTGTTCTTTTTTAGTGCATAAGAAAATAAAAGCAAGAGAAGATAACGGATAAACTAATGCAGTTTATGAAGTATGTAAACCATAGTACCTGAAGCTATGGTTTTTTGTTATCTCTAATTTTTATCAATGGATTCTTATTTTCTTCTTCGTAATAGTTAATATCTTAATAAATAAACCGATATCAAACAAGAATACTAGCATGAGAAGAGGTGTACATAACGTGAGAAAAATGGTAAGTATAGTAACTTGTCTTTTGTTACTTACGGGATTAACAGGGTGTAAATCGAATGAGTCTGTTGATTTTTATGATAACAAAATTCGCATAGGAATTATGTTGTCAGATGTTGGTCTTGGTGATCAGTCATTTAGTGATTCAGCCTTTAAAGGTTTACAAAGGGCACGTGATGAGTTAGGAATTATTTTTGATTATCGTGAATTGAGTGAGACAAAAACGTATGAAAAAGGCTTAGAAGAGCTTGTTAAACAAGGAAACGATATGATCATTGGATTAGGATATATGGTGAAAGAGGATTTAGAAAAGGTGGCGAAGAAGAACCCAAAACAAACGTTTGTTTTAATAGATGACACATCCGATTTAGAAAATGTGACTTCCATTACGTTTAAAGAAGATGAGGGGAGTTATTTAGCAGGTGCAGTTGCAGCCATGATTACGAACTCAAATGTTATTGGTTTTATTGGGGGGAATGGATATTCCGCTTATTCAAAAATATTATCAAGGATTTAGTGAAGGAGCCAAACAAATAAACCCTGAAATTGATATTTTAAAAACATATGCCGATGACTTCGGAAATGATCAATTGGGGGCGGAATTAGCGGAGTCTATCATTCAAAAAGAGGCTGATGTTTTGTTTTCTCCTGCAGGATTTACTGGTGTTGGTGTAATTCAGAAGGCACAAGAAAAAAATATTTATTCCATTGGTGTAGATTCAGATCAATATTATTTGGCCGAAAAATCCGTTGTAACTTCCGTATTGAAGAAAGTGGACTCAGTTGTTTATGACCTAGTAGCTCAACGTGTTCAAAAAGGGGAGATTCCAAAAGAGAACCTACAATATGGAATTGCCGAGAACGGTGTTGATTTAGCTCCTTTAAGAATCGTTAACCTAAACGGAGAAAATCAGAAAAAAATGGCTGAATTAAGAGCAAATTTTGGAGATGAAAAGTAGGTGTAGGTCATGAGCATTCATAAAAAATTATTAACAGGGACCCTATCCCTCGTTTTCTTAACTGTTTTTATGATTGGTTTTATCATAGTAAACATGGTATCAATCAATGCTTCAACACGTGACGTCGTTCCGATTTTAATTGACGTTCACGAGCTGGAATCAGATATGGAGAAAGTTCAACAAGCCTTAAATAATTTTAGTCATTTACCTTCTGATTCTCAAAAAACTGAAATTAGTGGTATGTTAGTTCAAATGGAAGAAACCGTTATACAATTATTTGATGATCTTCCTGCTAACATAGAAGAAGAAAGAACGGAGCGACTTCAAGAGAAATATACCATGTGGATTGGTGATGTAAATGTCGCTTTAAACAATAAAGACCAGTCAGAGGCGAAGAGGTTAGCCTCAAGAATGGATGGGATTTTGAATGATGTATACCAACTGAAAATGTTAGTGAATGATTATTATGAAAACCACCAAAATAATATTGAAAACCAGCTTTCATTTGTAATTATAGCCTCCGTTATTGGTTCAGTTTTATTTATTATGATTAGTGCTATTTTAAGCTTTCGTATTATACGTACTATTACGAACCCACTTAAACTTCTTTCTAAACAAGCGAAAGAATTAGCGCAAGGTAAATTGCATATAAAGAAAATTCCTTATAAGGCAAAAGATGAAATAGGATTACTAATCGATTCTTTCGATGACATGGTTAAGCAACTAAAGTATTTACTTTTATCTATAAAGGATGCTAGCCAAGAGGTGAATGCTTTTTCAACAAATTTAGATGAAGAGAATGCATCATTAAAAGAAATAAGCAATCAAGTAGCTGTATCAACAGATGAACTTTCCGCAGGTGCTCAATCTATTTCAGAAGAACTACAAGATGCTGTCACTCTTATTGAATATATGGACAAAGATTTTTCAGAAAATGTTCAGCGTGTCTCATCTGTTGTTTCTTATGGAGAAGAGGCTGTAAAAACAATTCAGGTTGGGCAAAAGACCATTACAGAGCAAAAAATGTTAATGGAGAAAACGCGAGAAGCTACTCAGTTGATTGAGACTGAAACCAATACGTTTGTCAACTATACTTCTAATATTGAAAATATGGCGAAAATCGTGTCAGATATTGCTAAGCAAACGAATTTATTACTCTTAATGCAGCGATTGAAGCAGCAAGAGCAGGTGAGGCAGGTAGAGGTTTTGCTGTAGTTGCTGAAGAAGTGAAGAAGCTCGCAAATCAATCGACTAGCGCAACTGAAGAAATATTTGAGACTGTTGAACAAATAAAAAGAGGGATCAAGAAAATCTCCTATTCTGTTGATCACGGTGTGACATTGTCAAAAGAACAAGAGCAATCGATGATTACCACAACTAGTGCATTTGATAATATAGGTGAAAAAGTGAATGGAATTTCAAGTCAATTAGTAGTTTTACAAGAAGGAGTTCAAGACTCAAAAATTAAAGGAGAAAAGATTTTGCAAAATGTTGAAAGTATTAGTGCTGTAGTAGAGCAAACCGCAGCAGGAAGTCAAGAAATATCAGCGTCTACTTCTGAACAGTTATCTGCTTTTGAAAAACTAGCTGAGCGAGTGTCAGAGTTAAGGAAGATGAGTGAGCAATTAGATCATACTCTGGTGAAGTTCAATATTGAATCATTTGATGATAACTAAAAAACGGGGAATCCCCGTTTTTTAGTTTAAATGCGTGTTATTTGTCGTGGCTGTTCAAAGCGCTTCCGCTTTTCTTATAAATGATCCGTTTTTTTCGAGTATTGGTGTTTTCCTTTTTGACGATTTTTTTCTTTCATCATGTTTTTTTCGTGTTTTTGTGCTTGATTGTCTTGTGCTTTTTTTTCGTTATCGCTAGTATGTGGCAATGTTAAGCCTCCAATCTCATTAATTCAAAGTTTTCCTCTAACAATTTAAAAAGAGAACTTAACTAATAGGCTACCCACAAAAATCACCTTTCATGTAAAATTGAATCATCACTTAAAAAGAAAATAGCTATAGTCCCTGGTCCTGAATGTGCGCCAATAGCCGCTCCAATCGTATTAATTAAAATATCTTTAGGTTTGAATTGTTCCTTTACCATCTCTGCTAAAGTATGGGCACCTTCCTCATCATCACCATGACTGATGGCTATTGTCTGATTTGTTAAATTAACGCCTCTTTGTTCCATCAATTCGAGAATGCGACGAAAAACTTTTTTACGTCCACGTATTTTTTCTAATGGGATTAACTTCCCATCCTCTACGTCAAGAAGTGGTTTAATATTTAGTAGTCCTCCAACAAAGGCAGATGAACGACTTACACGACCACCACGTGCCAAATATTCTAAATCGTCAACTGTAAATAGGTGCTCTATGTGTTGGCATAACGTTTCTATGTTCGCTTTAATTTGGTTTAATGGTAAGCCTTTGTCTGAAAGAAGTTTGGCATGTTTAACAGCAAGTCCATATCCTAACGATGCGCATTTTGAATCGATAATATCGATTTGTGTATCAGGATAATCCTCTTTTAATTGTTCGACAACCATCTTTGCGGTTTGATATGTACCAGATAGCTCTGAAGAAAAAGCAACATATAAGGCAGGTTGATCTTTTTTAATACAGTCAATAAAAGTTTCTTGAATACTTTGAAGAGAGGCTTGAGATGTTTTGACGTTTTTTCCCTGTCTCATCGCTTCATAAACTTTGATTGGCTCAATTGTTTTAGAATCAAGATAATCGTTACCGTCTAGTTCTACCTTTAGCGGGATAAAGGAAATAGAAGGTTGCTGGAAAAATTCTTTTGGTAAATCGCTGGCACTATCAGCAATTATGTGTACAGTCATAAATATACCTTCTTTCATGTTTAACTATTGGTTTTTAGTTTAATAGGAATTAGGAAATAATACAATCTAAAAAGGATCGAGTGAGAGACGATGAAATTATTTAAACCTGTTATACTAAAGATAACATTTATCAGTATTGTAAATAACACTTTATTAATCATTTTTTGAAAAGAGGGATGAAATGAAGCTCAAAATGTCTATTTTAGCTGTTTTTTTGTTGATATTAACAAGTTGTGGTCAAGATCAATTAAACAATAAGGAAGTTGCATCGGAGGTGTCTGAAGAAAAAATGCTTTGGATTGTTGAAATTGAACCTGGTAGTAATGAAGTAACATTTCAAATGAAGTTAACAAATAATACTTCTGCAGAACAAATTGTAAAGTTTAATTCTGGGCAATCATATGATATCGTTGTTCGAGATTCTACTGGAAAAGAAGTTTATCGATATTCAAAAGGAAGGATGTTTACACAGGCCCTGCGAGAAATCACCATAGCATCAGGAGATACTAAAACGTGGGAAAGTACGTGGGATTATAAAAAAGATGGCACTCGTGTTGAAGAAGGGACATATCAAGTAACGACAGAACTCAAAGGTGTTGTTAGTGAAGGCGGTAAATTAATAGTAACAGGGGAATTTGTTGTTCCTTCAGAATAACACTCCACAAGTGTTATAGGGACACAATACGTTTTCTGTTTCAAAAAGTTTTTTCATTATTTGAAATTTGTAATATAAACAAAAGGCAAAACGAGAGTTATTTACGATCATAAAACTCTCGTTGTTGCCGCACCTTTGACTATTACTAGAACAACCTAAATTAATTCTTAACTCTAGTTCGTCTAAGGCTTTTTGAAAAGTAGCAAGTTGGGCTCGTTCAGCATTATTACTGTTTGCATAAGCAGAAGAGAGTGCATTTTTTGCTTTAGAAATAGCTTCGTTTAAATCTTCGTCTCTTCTACCTTCAGAGGCAGCATGTGCATGTTCCAGTGCACTCCGTGCTTGTTGAAACAATAAATTAGCCATTACTAAAAACCACCTAATGAAAACTTATCCACTTCTTCTGATTTTCGTTCTTCAGAATCTGAATAAGTCATTTGGTAAGGAAAACGTTCATCATGTTTATTAATACTATCTTTACTCTGCTGGATGAACCGTTTTGATTTATTGCTTTTAGCCATATGAACCCGCCCCCTTAATAATAATAGTGACGCCTAAACGCCACTATTATTATTTCTTATTTAATTAAAGATTATGTGGTTTTTGGCATCATATTTATAGGTCGAGCTCTTTTCTCAAAAAGTGTGCAACTCCGTCCTCTTCATTTGATTTTGTAATGACGTTTCCAACGGCTTTCAATCGATCAATGGCGTTTTCCATTGTTACGCCAGTTCCAGCAAAGTCAATCATGTCTAGATCATTGTCTTCATCGCCAAAAGCGATGATGTGTTCTTTTGGTATGTTGTAATGTGAAGATATTTTTTTAAGACCCTCTGCTTTATTAATACCTGCTCGAATGATTTCAATCACATGCCATGGAGCTGTCCATCTTCGGTGATCAACCACTTCTGCATGGACTTCAGATAAATAATAACGAATTCTTTCAACATTTTTTTCTGGTGAATGAATTAAAATACTGGTCACATTATTTGGTAAATTGTGTCTAAGGTCTCCAACTTCAATTGTTGGATTGCCAAAACTAAAAATATCCATTAATTTTTCATCATGATAATGAAAATAAAGGTCATCTAGTATTTCTGCTAAAACATTATGCACTTTATATTGTTCTGCGACATCAAGTATTTCCTTCACTACATCTAAATGCATAGGTGTATGGTGAATTCCCCATGAATCGTTTTTAGGATGATGAACAAATGCTCCATTAAAATTGACAATAGGGGTGTTTAAACCCAATTCATGATAATACATGACACTAGAACGAAAGGGTCTTCCAGTGGCGATACATACAATATGTCCGTCTTGCTTTGCCCGTTCAATTATTTGTTTTGTATAAGGTGAAATGGTTTTATCATCTTTTAATAATGTTCCATCTAAATCAAGAGCGATTAACCTTTTGAATTTTTTATCCATAAATTCTCCTCGTGAAAGATTATTTAAGTGCGTGTTCAAAAAGTAGGGGAAAAAGGGCCGAGTAGAACGAGGCGACGAAGCTATGAGCACCACAGTGTACGTTCTCTGTACATGAGGAGTGGAATAGCGAGACAACAAAGTTATTCGACAGCAATTTTTCATGACTTTTTGAACAACCTCTTTAACATTAAGAAGTTTTAACTATTGACTATTTGTAGTATTAGTGTATCTTTTTCCACTCTTTGTTGTCTACATGTTAAAATTAATTTTATGAAATAATAATAGTGCGTGTTCAAAAAGTCCTATGTTGAACATACCTCCACGTTGGAGTTGGACCTACGTTGTCTATCCGTAATTAGTAGATCATTTGATTATCACTAGCCACAGTAAACGGTTGTATTTAGATGATGTAATTAAAAGGGGTTATCTTGTTTTGTTCAGTACCTTTAATCCCCTAGTTTTTGAACCCTAACTAATAAGGAGTTGTTTGAAGTGATTGTAGTCGAAAAAACAATAATAGACAATCGAATCCCTACATTACATATTGTAAAAGACGAAAATAAGGATAAACCTTCACCTTTTGTTATTTTTATTCACGGTTTTAATAGCTTAAAAGAAAAGAATCTTCATTATGCTTATCTCTTGGCTGAAAAAGGTTTCCGTGTCGCATTACCAGAATCCATTTATCACGGTGAACGAAGCAAGGATATGAAAGAAGATGAACTAAAAATGCACTTTTGGAATATTGTTATTCACACCATAGATGAAATCGAACAAGTAAAGGACTATTTTCTGTCTAAAAAAATTATTGATGAAACCCGAATTGGTTTGGCGGGAACATCAATGGGTGCCATAATTACATTTGGTGCTTTAAAAAAGTATAGCTGGATAAAGGTTGCCACGAGTTTAATGGGGTATCCTTGCTACAAAGATTTAGCCCTTCACCAATTAAAGTATATAGAAACGAATATAGGGATTAGTATTACAAAGCAACAAGTAGAACGTGAATTAAGCAAATTAGACGATTATGACTTAGGTCAATCTAATGAAAAATTAGCTGGACGTCCTCTTCTTTTTTGGCACGGACAATTAGATGATGTTGTTCCTCATGAAGGTGCTTATGATTTTTATCAGAACGTAAAGCCAATGTATGTAAACTATCCGCATCGTCTCTCTTTCATTTCCGATCCAGACGAAGGACATTCAGTGTCAAATCAAGGGATTATGGAGACGGTTGCTTGGTTTGTTCAACATTTATAATGTATCGTCTTGTTAGATCATAAAGGCTTCTTTTTTAAATTTCAAGCAAAGTTCGTTATAATGGAGGAGACTATGAAGGAAGGAGTGAAAGTAAAATGGATGAAGCACTTAAGGAAAATTTAGAAGGGGCTTTAGAGCAGGTGATTGATCCAGAGCTAGGTGTTGATATTGTCAACTTAGGTCTTGTGTATGATATAGATTTATTAGAAGAAGGTACATGTAAAGTGACGATGACTTTAACTTCAATGGGTTGTCCACTTGCAGGCACCATTGTAGAACAAGTAAAAGCGGCTTTAGCTGATATCCCTGAAGTAAAGGAAACAGAAGTGGATATCGTGTGGAACCCACCTTGGACAAAAGATAAAATGTCTAGGTATGCAAAAATCGCCCTAGGAATTACTTAATTAATATATGATTATACTTGGATATTAAGGTAAAATAGTACCTTAATATCCAAGTAAATAGAGGTAACCTTGCACCTCTCCATATTCTGTTATATAATATGACGTAATTTCAGAAAATTTTAAATTTCAAAAATAATAAGGGTGGTTGACTTGAAAGTTGGAATAATTGGCGCAACTGGTTATGGTGGAATCGAAGTATATCGATTTTTACAAAAACATAAGAACGTACACTCATGTAAACTACTTACTACATCACAGCAAGACATCCCATATGCAAATGTATATCCTCACTTACATGGTATTAGCGACGAAAATTTAAATCTCGTCAATGAAGAAAAATTAAAAGAAGAACTTGATGTAATTTTCCTCGCAACACCTTCAGGGGTTTCAACAAACTTAACCCCACGTCTTATCAATGGAAAAGCTAAAATTATCGACCTTTCTGGAGACTTACGTATAAAAAATCAAGAGCAATATGAATCCTATTATCAAAAGAAATATCCTCCTAAAGAAGTTATTGACCAAGCAGTATACGGCTTGAGTGAGGTCAATCGAGAGGCTATTAAAGACGCTGATTTAATTGCCAATCCCGGTTGTTATCCTACAGCTTCGTTATTAGGTTTATATCCGTTAGTAAACGAAGGTCTTATAAGACCAAGTTCAATTATTATTGATGCCAAATCAGGGTTATCTGGTGCGGGTAAAACCCCTTCTTTAGTGTCAAGTTTCACAGAATCGAATGAGAACCTCAGAATTTATAAAGTTCATGAACACCAACACACACCCGAGATCGAGCAGCTATTGCAAAGTGTGAACGATCAAGTGGGGCCTATCACTTTTTCCACTCATCTTATTCCTATGACAAGAGGCATTATGTCAACCATATATGTTGAATTACATGAAGCTCAAAAAACAAATAGATTAAAAGAATTATATCAGTCTTATTACAGTCAAGAACCCTTTATCCGTATCAGAAAAGAAGGGCAATTTCCAAGTACGAAAGAAGTAGCTGGAACGAATTATTGTGATATTTCTTTAAAGTATGATCCTCGTTCAAACAGGCTGTTAATTGTTTCTGTCATTGATAATTTAGTAAAGGGAGCTGCTGGTCAAGCTGTTCAAAATATGAATTTAATGTTCGGTATTGAAGAAACGGAAGGGTTAGTCGATACCCCTATTTATCCTTAAGGAGATGAAAGAAGAAAGTGATTAACTTAACAGAAGTGAACATCAAAAAGAAGTCTGGTTCACCAATAAGTCCGAAAGGTTTTTTTGCTTGTGGACTACATATCGGTTTATATGAATCTAAAAAAGATTTTGGCATTCTTTATAGCGATACTCCGGCTAGCTGTGCGGCTGTTTACACGCAGAGTCATTTTCAAGCTGCCCCAATCCATGTCACAAAGAAAAGCATTGAACAAGCAAAAAAAATTCAAGCCGTTGTTGTCAACAGTGCCATTGCAAATGCTTGTACAGGGGAAGAAGGAATGGAAAACGCATTGGAAATGAGGGACTTAACGGCGGAGGCACTGTCTATAAAAAGTGAGCAAGTTGCTGTAGCTTCAACAGGAGTCATTGGTCAACAACTTGATATGGAAAAAATAAGAAATGGTTGTAAGTCTATAAAGTTATCGAATCAAGACCAAGCAGGAGAAGACTTTCAAGAAGCGATTTTAACAACAGATTTAGTCACAAAAACCTCTTGCTATGAAGTAGAAATTGATGGTGAAAAGGTGACCTTAGCTGGTACAGCAAAGGGTTCTGGTATGATTCATCCGAACATGGCAACGATGCTTAGTTTTATTTCAACGGATGCAAATATTGAGTCCAATGATCTTCAATCGGTACTTAAAGAAGTAGTCGATCAATCTTTTAACCAAATAACGGTAGATGGAGAAACATCGACGAATGATATGGTATTAGTAATGGCAAATGGTCAAGCCAAAAATGAAAGACTATCGCCATCCCATTCACAATGGACCCATTTTAAAGAGACCATGAAGCTTGTTTGCCAAGATTTAGCTAAACAAATTGCTAAAGATGGTGAAGGGGCGACAAAATTGGTTGAAGTAATAGTGGAAGAGGCATTTAATCATGAAGAAGCTAGAATTCTTTCAAAAAAAATAATAGGATCTAACCTAGTGAAAACAGCCATTTTCGGAGAAGATGCTAACTGGGGAAGAATTGTTTCCACTATTGGTTATAGTGATATTCAAGTCGAACCGAGTAAATGTAAGGTTTATATCGGAGATACGTTAGTATTTAAAGATGGTGTCGGTCAAAATGATTTTGAGCAAGAACTTACTGATTATTTAAAAAACAAAGAAGTTTTGATTAAAGTTCAATTAGGGTTAGGAAATGGCTATGCTCAAGCTTGGGGGTGTGATTTAACTTATGACTATGTCAAAATCAATGCCTCTTACCGAACGTAAACAAACAGCAGTCATAAAACTGGGTGGGAGTATGATTGATGAAATCTCTGAATCGTTTATTAAAAGTATTGATCATGTTCAAAAATATTATGATTGTTTAATTGTACATGGTGGTGGACCTCACATCAACGCAATGTTGAATAAATTGAATGTGACAAGTAGTTTTCATAAAGGTCAAAGACAGACGACTGCTCAAGTGATGGAAGCTGTCCAATTATCTCTATGTGGGGAAGTCAATCCTACATTAACCGCATTACTTAATGACCATCAAATTAAAGCCTTAGGTCTCTCTGGAGCTGGTGGGGCTTTATTGACAGGAGAACCGATTGATGAACAAACACTAGGATTTGTTGGGGAAATAACAGAGGTGAACACGGATCTTTTGTATAAGATTATGAAAATGGGTTATTTACCAGTTGTATCCCCAGTTGCAAGAACGAAGCAAGGGGTCAAGTTAAATATTAATGCAGATATAGCGGCTGCAGCTATCGCCTCGGCATTACATGCTGAAAAACTCATTTACATTACAGATGTGGAAGGTATTTTACGAGAAGGAAAGAAGCTACCGGTTGTGACGAAAGAAGAGGCGAAGGAAATGATTGCAAAAGGGGAAATTACAGGTGGTATGATTCCTAAAGTTCAGTCTGCCTTATCAAGCCTTCAAAAAGTCAAGGAAGTGATTATTTCAAGTGGAAGACAGCCGTTATTACAAAGTGATCAATTTGATGGTACAACTCTAGTCAAAGAGAAGGGAGCAATAATAAATTGAGTTATTTATTTCCTAATTATGGGCGAATCCCGCTGGAAATTGTTTCTGGAGAAGGGACAAACGTTTTCGATGATCGAGGTAATCGTTACCTTGATTTCACATCAGGAATTGGGGTATGTAATCTAGGTCATCGACCAGTTCAAGTAAAGTCAGCCGTTGATCACCAATTAGAGAAAGTTTGGCATACTTCAAACCTTTTTGAAAGCTCTATACAGGAAGATGTAGCTCAATTACTTTGTCAAAACAGTGGTGGAGATGCGGTTTTTTTCTGTAATAGTGGAGCTGAAGCAAATGAAGCAGCTATTAAATTAGCTAGAAAATTTAAAAAAAAACATCGGATGATCTCTTTTCAACAATCATTCCATGGACGAACAATGGCTACTTTAAGTGCGACAGGCCAAAAGAAAGTTCGCGATGGATTTGAACCTTTAGTGGAGAATTTCGAATATTTCCCCTTCAATGATATAGATGCTATTACTCAATTAACAGGTGATGATATAGGAGCAATCATCATTGAAGTTATTCAAGGAGAAGGCGGAGTGATTCCAGCTAATCAAGCTTTTTTAAAGGCAGTTGAAAAGAAGTGTAAAGAGCTAGATGCGCTATTAATAGTGGATGAAGTTCAGACTGGAATTGGACGAACGGGTGTACCGTTTGCCTTTATGCATTATGATATAAAGCCAGATATTATAACAGTAGCCAAAGGTTTAGGGAGTGGCTTTCCAGTTGGTGCAATGATTGGATCTGAGAAGTTAATCGGTTGTTTTTCAGCAGGTACCCACGGCTCAACTTTTGGAGGAAATCCCGTGTGTATGTCGGCAGCGAGAGCGACGTTAAATGTTGTTTTCACCCCGTCCTTTCTTATAGAAGTTAATCGTAAAAGTGAATTGATTATGAATAAATTAGATCAACTAAACAAACTTTCTTTAGTGAAATCAGTAAGAGGAAAAGGTTTGATGATTGGAATCGAATTAAAGCTAGAAGCAAAGGAAGTTCTTGCTGACTTGCGTAAAAAAGGTCTTCTCGTTCTACCGGCAGGGCCAAAAGTCATCAGGTTGCTTCCACCGCTAACTATAAAAGAAAGTGAGATAGAAGAAGGTTTATCTCTAATAACAAAGACGTTAGAAGAAAAGGAAACAATTCAATCAGTATAATAATCGAAAAAATAAAGGGGGAGACTAAAAGTAGCCTCTCCCTTTATTAAAAAATATTTCTATAGGACAAGATTAAGTAATAGTCCTTATCTTACAAAAATAGGAGAATGAGCACTCCAACAAACCAGCAATAGTAAGAGAAATATTTTAAATTTCCTCTCTCCATAATTCCCATAAACCAACGAAGAGAATAATAAGATGCAAAAATAGATGATAAAAATGCTAAGAAATAAGGAATCCACTTTTCACTTAAATAAGGGTCGTTTATTAAGTCTGATAATCCTAACATCATTCCCCCTACACTAACAGGGATAAATAGTAGAAATGAAAATCGAAAGGCTGTCTCCCTCTTCATTCCTAAGGCCATGGAGGCAACAATAGTTGCTCCTGAACGGCTGATTCCTGGTATAAGAGCAACTGCTTGAGCACACCCTACAATGATGGCATCTTTAAAAGATAGATCCTTGTCTAATTTCTTTCCTTTCAAATTACGAATTAAGAATAAAGCAAATCCAGTAATAATTAATGTGATAGCAATAGTATAAATATTTTCTTTAAAGATTGCTTCAATTTGATCATCAAATAGGACACCTACTAATCCTGCTGGAATGGTAGCTAGTATTAAATAGACGATAAATAAAAAATCACTCTTAGATTGTTCTTCTCTCGTAGTTATATAGCTCAATCCATTGACAGTTAAACGAGTTAAATCTTGACGATAAATGATTAATACGGCTATTAATGAGCCTGCATTGACTAATAATTCAAATGTAAACCCCTCTATGTTTAGGTCAAATAAATGTTGAACAATGACTAAATGACCGCTTGATGATACCGGAATAGGCTCCGTAAATCCTTGAAACAAGCCTAATAATATATATTTTATGATCTCTAAAAAATTCTCCAAGAAATGAATCCCCTCTCTAAAATGAATATCTATTTTTAACGTTGATATAGATACGTTTAGTTTTGAAAATTTAAAAGTACTATTTATCTTTAAACGTGCGCTTCTGCTTTTCTTTTCCTATCTTTTCATTTAACAATAATAATGGGTCTAGGTAAAGAGGAAATTTAAAATAAAGACTCATAAAAGAGTAAATGTTCATACGAAGATGAAGGTGGGGGAACAATAAAAACGGATTGCTTACTAACTTTGAAGGAGGACTTAATAATGGGGCAACAAAGACAATTTAAGCCTGGTCAAAAGGTTCCAAATAACGGTACGTATGTAGAAATTGGAGAAACAGGCTCAATGGTAAAAAACCCTAAAAAATTAAAATTACAGACAGGAGAGCATTTTCCTGAAACGTCAAATGACGATCGTTACTGGACGTACCAAAGAAAACCTTAATAGTAAAATTTAAACACAACAACCCTGCTTCTTTAAAGAAGCAGGGTTGTTAAAAAGACTCAATATGTAGTTTAAAAAACAATTTATGCTGATTTAGATTCTGTATCCATTGGTAAAACCTCACCAATAATAAAAATTAGCACGGTAGCAACTATTGCAATAATAGAAGCAGTACTAAAATGATAAGCTACACCGTTCATCGATGATACGATATATGCTCCCATATTGAATAGTAAAAAGGACCAAAAGAAACTCACGATAAAACGCACATTCATCACCTCATTATTTTGACAATTCTCATTCTATATTATCACACATACATTAAAGAATAAAACAAGTTTATGTGGACTTTTTGAACAACCACTTTTACTAATTTTTAAAAATAGGCGAATACCTCATACCATTTAATATCTTTTTCATACCCTATATGGAGCTAGGCAAAATGGAGGGAATGTATCTTCACATGAAAGGTGGTGGACTTGTGGCGGAGATTACAGAGAGATTTTTTCAGATGGAAAATCAATGGAACGTGATCCATTTACCTATAAAGCCCAGAGGGTTTGGGATATTAATTTTTGGTGATCAAAATCAATATGTAGAGAATGGAACAAGTTTTTGGATACAACATTATGGACGTAGACACTTACTTGATATATTGAGAAATGAGGGATATACCTTAATAAATTCAAATTTATATGGGAGTCATTGGGGTAGTCCTAAAGCAATAAAGTTAACTAAACAGTTGTATTCACATGTTCGTAAAAAAGAAATTTTAAACCGGAAATTTCACATATTTGCTGAAGGAATGGGCGCATTAGTTGCTTTGCAATTGATGGAAGAAATTCCTGATTGTATCCGGTCAGTAGGTCTGCTCGATCCTTGTATAAACCTTGTTGCTCACCTTCAAGAGGAGAGAGAATCAAAGTTCTTTTATTCACGACTTCGAGAAGAACTAGCAAAAGCATATCAATTTGATCCGAAAGAAATTGAAAAACAATCCTTTGTAAAAATAGAAGATTACCAATCTACAAAACCTGTACGTATTTGGCAAAGAATGACAGGTAGTCAATATCCTTATGATAAGCATAGTAGAAAGTATGAAGAATGGAGGAGGAAGCTCGGTTCACCTATTAAAATGACGTATCATTTAGCTGATGATTATTTTCGAATTCACCAATCTGTTTCTCGTTATTTTCAACAAAATGAAAAGGAACTATAAGAGGCTATGTTGGTCTTTCACTGTTCCTTTTCTTTCTTTTATCCAACCTTGAGCATACATATAAACTAAGGTATTTTTTTAGGAGGGGAAAACGGATGAAGAAGGTACTTATTTTAGGGGTAGAACATTTTATAGGGATACAATTAGCAAATAAACTTTTGGAAGAGGATGTTCAAGTAGATGGACTCATTCTGAAAGAAGATCATATGTTAGAGAGAGGGTGGAATAATGAAGCTTTATTGTTTATTGGCAGAAATTCCTTTTTTACAGTTAAACAAGAACAAGACTTAGATCTTTTTAATGATTCATATGATGATATTTATATGCTCCATTTTTTGTTCGAAGGATCATGGTTTAATACAAAGTCAATGATTACGAAGTGGTTGCATTATGTATATGAACATAATCCAAATAGAGTTATGGTCTTGTCGACATACGAGATTATAGGGGAAAAGCAACAATCCTTCGGTGAGAAAAACCAACCTCAACCTTCAACTAGACGTGGGGAACAATTATTAAACGCCGAAACATGGCTAGATGATCAGTTATCGTATACGACAATTTCCCATGTGTTTTTACACATTCCAACCGTATTTGGACCTTGGCAACCACCAAATCATTGGATAAGTGAATGTATAATTAGTACAAAAAATTCATCTAGTACAAGAGGAACAAAGATTATTAGAGATGTATTATATATTGATGAAGTTTTGAATAAAATAATAGACCCTCCAATTGATGGAAAGAACATTTCTTATTTCTTATCTTCTCAAAATGAAAAAAGAATACAGCAGTTTATTGAATTGTTGAATAGCCCTCATGTGATTTATTTACCAATTGAATTAGATGAATCAGTCGTAATTTCTGTACCTACCTTAATAAATATAGAAAAGGGAGTTCAGCGCCAAAAAGAGTTTTTAGTTTCTTACAAAAGGCGCTTGTCCATGTAGATATTTTTAATAAAAGAAACTATTATTTTACATTTCGCACATCTCTATTATCTTAAATATAATTCTTAATACCTTAATACCAAAAGGTTTTATCTTTTTTAGAGGTTTAATGTTAAATGGTATTACGCTAATTTCAGCTCCTTTTTTAGGTTTTTTCTTTAGAGTAACCTATGCAGAGAAATACCAATGTTTATAAAACCTCATTATACCAAGCTTTAAAATAATCTTAAATAATTGGATAGGATGCGAAATGTGAGTATTATCACATTTGGATTAAATAATTATTAAAAAAGTAATAGAAATGTTGCACAATCATTTCATTTATAGCTAAAATGAATACAGGTATAATATTTTATTTCTTAAAGTAGTCGTCGTTTTTATATGAGGAGTGTGATAGCATGAAACTTCGAATTAGCCTTATTTTACTCCTTCTTTTTTCACTTCTTGGATGTGAGCAAATGCAAACAAATAACCTTAATAAGGTCGGTCTTCTTGTTTATGAAACTGTAAATGATCAAGTTTGGGGAACAAAAGGTTATAAGGGCTTGTTAAAAATACAGTCAGAACTAGGGGTAGATGTCGATTATAAAGATCAAATGAATAATGAGAGTGCGATTAAGCAAGCGGTGAAAGAATTTGATGAGGATGGCATTAATCTAGTTTTTGGACATGGTGTTCAATATGAAGATACGTTCAATTCTTTAAGCAAACAATACCCATCGATGCATTTTGTGTTTTTTAATGGAGATGCGCAAGGAGAAAATGTAACCAGTTTAAATTTTGAAGCATATAGCATGGGTTTTTTTGCTGGAATGATTGCTGCTTATATGTCTGAAACTAAGCAACTTGGGGTCATTGCTTCTAAAGAATGGCAACAAGAGGTGGTTGGATTTAAAGAAGGGGCATTATTTCAAGATTCAAATGTTAAGGTAGACATAGAGTATACAGATGATTGGGATAATGTTCCGGTTGCTCAAAATAGGTTGGACTCATTACTTCAGAAACAAGCAGATGTTGTTTACCCTGCAGGTGATGGTTATAATGTTCCTGTAATTGAGAGGTTAAAAGAGGAAGGGAAATATGCAATTGGTTATATTACGGATCAAAGTGTTTTGGGAGAACAAACAGTTTTAACTAGTACTGTTCAGCATGTAGATGAACTGTATGTTCTTGTAGCAAAACGTTTTCAAGAAGGAAATTTAACAAGTGGTAACTTAACCTTTGGTTTTGAACAAGAAATCATTGATTTAGGTGAGTTTAGTCCTTTGATTGATGAAGATTTTATTGAGAAAATAGAAAATGATATTAAAAGATATAAAGAATCAGGTGAGTTACCTAATGAAAAGGAGTGATTTTTATGGATCAACATCCGAAGTCCTTAGAATTTATGCAAATTGCAATGAAACATTTTCCTGAAGCCAAAGAACAGTTAGAAAAGTTCGATGTAGAAATTACCATGGATATGGTTCAACCATTAATCGGCATTTTTTCAAAGGTCATGGCGGAAGCATATGAACTAGGTAAGGCTGATGGTGAAAGAGAGTGAAAGCTGAGTAGGGTGACTCCTACTCAGTTTTTTTAAAGTTTTATTCTTTTTTTTATATAATTAACAATGGGAGTAAATTCCTTTAACATTGGTTTTAATTCTTCGAGAGACTGAACGATATCATTGATTTGTTCCATCATTTGCATTTCAATTGATTCTTCTTCTTTAGCAGAAGGTTCCTCTTTTTGTACATTTTTTCTTCGTCCAAACATGATGTCATCAAAGACCGGTCTTTTAGTCGGTTTAACTGTTTCTTGTGAATTTGAATCGTTGTCACTTACTACTTGTTCACTAGGTAATTCATTTACCTCATTGACTTGATTTTCTTTTACTTCTTCATTTTTCTCTTTCGATTCTTCACTCAAATTTTTCTTGCTCCTTTCTTCATAGTATATATAACTATTTCGTGGGTGGGTCTATTTTTTAACGCACGATTAAGCTGTATTATTTTAATTTTCATTTTTAAAATTTTTGATGCTAGACATACGCGTACGCCTTTTTTTAAAAAGGTAAGAATGTATAAACTTTGTCCTTTATAAGAAGGTGCAAACATCGTTGTCTAGCTCCAGCGCCCAGCAACTCTTAAGTTTTTCGACGCACAGGAAGTGCTAGCATCATCGTTGCTCACAGGACGTGTGCGCCTTTAGATGATGTTCCATCTCTCTACGATAAGTCAACAGAGACGCCTCCAGGAGGGAGGTGGATCTACGTTGCCACAGGACGTGGCTGAACTTAGTAGATCCTCAGTTTCTGGCTTTTCGTGTTTCCTTTATCTCATATGGCGATGAAAAGGATGTTCTAGCATCAACGTTAGTCACAGGACGTGACTGTACTTAGATGACGTTCCTTTGCCCCTTCGATGCTAAACGGGCGCGTGCGCTTTTCTTATAGCTTATGTATTCGTTGTGTAATCGGTTTAGGCGGTTATACTAAAAAAATCATTCTATTGAATAAATGTTTGAAATAGGCTAAAATTAGTATCAAGTACTAGTAATTGATTATAAAGGGTGATAATGAATGAATGCTGGGATTATTGGTTTAGGCCGTTATATACCCGATAATGTTATTACAAATATTGATTTAGAGAAAAAAATGGACACCACAGATGAATGGATTAAAACAAGAACAGGGATTGAAGAAAGAAGAATTGCATCTGAAGAAATTGATACTTCACATATGGCTTATTATGCGGCTAAAGAAGCGATTGAATCGGCCAATTTACAAGCTGATGATATTGATTTAATTCTCGTTGCAACTGTCACTCCTGATCAATCGTTTCCCTCTGTTTCATGTGTGATTCAAGAACGTTTAGGGGCAACAAAAGCAGCAGCAATGGACTTAAGCGCAGCTTGCTCTGGTTTTATTTATGGAATGGTGACAGCAAAACAATTTATTGAGACCAATACTTATAAACATATCTTAGTAGTAGGAGTAGAAAAACTCTCTAAGTTAATTGATTGGAATGAACGTTCGACAGCCGTTTTATTTGGAGATGCAGCAGGTGCTGTCGTAATAAGTCAAGTTTCAGAAGGAAGGGGAATCCTCTCCTTTGAACTTGGTTCAGATGGTACAGGTGGACCACATCTTTACGAAAATGAACGAAAAAAAATTATTATGAATGGTCGTGAAGTGTTTAAATTTGCAGTAAGACAAATGGGGGAATCTAGCTTAAACGTGTTACACAAGGCTGGACTAACGAAAGAAGATGTGAACTTTTTAATTCCCCATCAAGCCAATATACGGATTATGGAAGCCTCAAGGCAACGATTAGAGCTACCGATAGAGAAAATGTCGAAAACCGTTCATAAATATGGGAATACATCAGCTGCTTCTATACCAATCTCTTTATATGAAGAAGTGAAATCAGGTAAAATTCAAGTTGACGATGTTTTAGTAATGGTAGGCTTTGGAGGAGGATTAACTTGGGGAGCAATTGCCATGAAATGGGGCAAATAAATGGGTAAGCGTTTTAATTAGATTTCTAGTTTTTTGCTTTAGCAAGATCGATTGAAAAAATAGCTTGTGTATAATTATTTTTTTATAGATATTAAATAGTGAGGTGTAAATGAAACAATGACAAGAAAAAGAGTGGTAGTTACAGGACTTGGAGCTGTTACACCGATAGGGTTAAGTGCAAACGAAACGTGGGAAAATGCGATATTAGGAAAATCAGGTGTAGGTGAACTTACACGTTTAAATAAGGATGATTATCCAGCAAAAGTAGCTGCTGAGATGAATGAATTTAACCCGGAAAATTATATGGAAAAGAAAGATGCTCGGAAAATGGATCGTTTCACTCAATATGCTTTAGCGGCAGCAAAAATGGCTGTGGAAGATGCGAGCTTAACGATTAATGACCAAAACGCAGAGCGAGTAGGTGTGTGGATCGGTTCAGGAATTGGTGGAATGGAAACGTACGAGAAACAATATGATGTGTTTAAAGAGAAAGGGACAAGGCGCGTGAGTCCGTTCTTCATTCCGATGATGATTCCTGATATGGCTGCAGGTCAAGTATCAATCTTTCTAGGTGCAAAGGGAATGAATTCTTGTACAGTAACGGCTTGTGCAACAGGAACGAATTCCATTGGCGATGCTTCTAAGGTCATTGAACGTGGGGATGCAGATGTAATGATCGCAGGAGGAACTGAAGCTCCTTTTACAAAAATGTCACTAGCAGGGTTTAGTTCTGTAAAAGCTCTCTCATTTAATACAGACCCAACAAAAGCAAGTCGTCCATTTGATTTAAACCGCGATGGGTTTGTCATGGGTGAAGGGGCAGGGATTCTCGTTCTTGAAGAGCTCGACCACGCTTTAGCAAGAGGTGCACATATTTACGCGGAACTTAGTGGTTATGGAGCTACTGCGGATGCCTATCATATCACTTCTCCAGCACAAGATGGTGAAGGAGGAGCAAGAGCTATGAACCTTGCATTAAAGGATGCAGGATTAAGCCCTAATGACATAGACTATATTAATGCACATGGAACAAGTACAGAGTACAATGACAAGTTTGAAACGATGGCCATTAAAACAGTTTTTGGAGAACATGCATATAAGCTAGCCATAAGTTCAACAAAATCGATGACGGGTCATTTACTAGGGGCTGCAGGTGGAGTGGAAGCAATCTTGTCCATTTTAGCGATCGAAAAAGGAATGATACCACCAACGATTAACTATGAAACGCCCGATCCCTATTGTGATTTAGATTATGTTCCAAATAAGGCAAGAAGAGCGGAAGTGAGAGCCATTTTAAGTAATTCATTTGGTTTTGGCGGTCATAATGCGTCGATCATCTTTAAAAAATATGAAAGCTAATCATCAATTTAAGAGAGCTATCCATGAAAGTCTTGGATAGTTCTTTTTTTATGCTTGCATAAACGAACCATAATCCTCCGGAATTCATAAAATGGGTTGTAGTGGAGGGGATTTTATTGGGCGTGAAAAACACAAAAGAATGGCTGGAGATTAACCGATCAAACTTATATATAAGTGAGCGTTTAAAGAGGTATTTTCAAGAAAAAACAAATGCTCGGTTTATACGAGATTTATTAATTCAGCATGGACTTTATAAAGGAACGATATCCAAAACCATTATGGAAGCCATGATCGAAAAAAATATTTGGAAAAGAGTTGCAGAATCATACGAGCAATTAAGAGAAGAGTGGCAAGGGAAGGATGTGCCAATTTTTATATTACCAGTTGACCCTACGAGCAACCGTATACAAAAGGAATTTAATGGTCGATCTGGACTAGCTTTTTGTGACAAACTTTTTCTTTTCTTAACTTCATCAGCTTCTGATGAAGATATACAGGCTATTTTAACACATGAGTATCATCATGTTGTTCGTTTGCAACATTACACAAAGAATGAGGAAGATTATAATTTATTGGACACTATTATAATGGAAGGTTTAGCTGAAAATGCAGTGAGAGAACGCTTAGGAGAAGGATATACAGCAAGTTGGGCGGAGGAAGTACCGGAAAAAATAGCATTAAAATGGTGGGGAAATCTTATTTTACCAAATTATCAACTTCCAAGAGACAGCAGAAAGTACCACCAGCTTTTATATGGAACTGGTTTTTATCCGAAAATGGTTGGTTATTCTGTAGGGTATAGGGTCGTGAAAGATTATATGAAAAAGTCTGAAAAAAAGACGGAGGAATGTTTTGATTTAGAGCCGAAAGCCGTGATTCAAAAATAAAGAGGATCTTAAGAAAAGAAATAAAAAGGCCGTTATTTTTTAGTCGTTAAAGAATAAGGAATATAAAAAGGACAATTGTGGAGATTTTGGAATAAATGTTAGTAATTCTGCCCATACTGAATCACAAATTCGATTGAAATGAGGGGTAGAGATGTTATTTCTTCATGATGTTTGGGTTAATTGGTTTGAGGGTGAAGAAAACGGTTACAACGTGTGTCACTACCATGAATGGAGAAAAGATGACGGAGTGGAGCTTCTTGATCAAGTACCTTTACTAAAACTGGATAAGCTCTTATATGATTATATTGAGAATAATCTTTCTGAATTACCATCAGGCTTACTTAAAGAAATTCATCAAAAAGCATATATAAGAAAGAATCATGAGCGAATTCAACTTGAGTATTGTTTCATTGTGACAGATGGAACGGGGATTATTGCTGTTGATACAATGGGATATGCAATTCCAATTAGAAAAAGCCGTTTAATTCCTAGGCAAGAACAATTAGTGTATGAAATGATAAAGGACGCTCAAGTAGAACAATATGATTGGACTGTTGAAGATAGTGAAAAATATCATCACATCTTATCATTGTCACCCGAACATATGAGAGGATTGACCCGGAAAGAAAGGCAGCTAAAACAACTTTTATTCATGGCTTTAGATCATTTACAATCAACGAAAAATACGGCTGAGATCCAATATTGGTATACAGAATGGGATCCAAGTATGTATAGGAATATAAGGAATAAATCATTCGAACAAACTTTTCAAATGCTTTATGAAGAAGTCATTGATGGTTGGGGAGAAAGGCATTTACACCTTTGTGAACGATTAGTGAAAGGGCAACCTTTCTTTGAAAAACTTTGGGACTTAGAACAAGAATATAAAGTGAATTAAAAAAAAGGGAGCGTACAGTATTTTAAACGCTCCCTTCTTCCATTGTTTATTTTTTGACTCTACCAAGTCCCATTGCTTTTTCCATCTTCTTTATCATTTTAATAGCAACTTTATTTGCTTTATCGGCTCCTTGATCTAAAATATCATCGAGTTCTTTAGAGTCAATCAGGTTATAGTAGCGTTCCTGAATAGGAAGAAGTGCATTTTTAACTACCTCAGCTAAATCTCCTTTAAATTCCCCATATCCTTTTCCTTGATACTTCTCTTCTAAGGAAGTAATTGAAACATTCTCTAATATAGAGTAAATCGCTAAAAGGTTCGAGACGCCAGGCTTATTTTCTACATCAAACTTTACGATTCCTTCTGAATCCGTTACTGCACTTTTTATTTTCTTTTCAATTTGTTTTTCTGAATCTAACAATGTAATAAATGATTTTTGATTAGGATCAGACTTGCTCATTTTTTTCGTTGGTTCCTGTAATGACATAATTCTTGCACCGACTTTAGGAATCATCGGTTCGGGAATGGTAAAGATGTCATTATATTTGTTATTAAATCTTTCTGCTAAGTTTCTTGTAAGTTCAATATGTTGTTTTTGGTCTTCGCCAACAGGTACTAAATTCGTTTTATATAAAAGAATATCGGCTGCCATTAATGGAGGGTATGTTAATAACCCAGCTGATACAGCTTCTTTCCCTTTTGATTTGTCTTTAAATTGTGTCATTCTTTCCAATTCTCCAATATAGGCAATACATTGCATCATCCATGCTGCTTGAGCATGTGCTGGAACTTCCGATTGAACAAAAATAGTTGCTTTTTCTGGATCGAGACCAACTGATAAATAAAGCGCTGCTAAACTTTTAATGTTTTTTCTAAGTTCGAGTCGGTCTTGATAAACCGTAATGGCATGCTGATCTACGATACAAAAGTAACATTCGTAATCGTTTTGTAATGGTACAAATTGTTTCATTGCTCCAATATAATTTCCTAGTGTGACATTTCCAGTAGGCTGTATGCCTGAAAATATGGTTTCCATTGTAACAACTCCTTAAATGAAATATAAAAAGGTCCACTCATCCCCGATAAAAAGGGACGAATGGACCGTGGTACCACCCTTATTGAAAGCAAGTTATTGCTTTCCACTTAGTCGTTAACGCCTGACAAACGTCTTTCCCTACTACTCGACATCCAATGATGGTTCTGTCAATTTCAGAAAAAAACTCGAAAGTCCATTCCACATTGCTTCATACTTGTTTACACCAACCACAAGCTCTCTTAAATGCTGGCAATATGTACTACTCTTTCTCATCGATTTAAAAGATTTAACTCATTCAATTATGTTGAATAAATATTATACAACACATCAATAATAAAAGAAAAGTAAGGATAGAAGCATTGTTGCTAATAGAGCCATTCCCGCAGTAAAGATGGCGGAAATATTAAATGATACTAGTTCAGAAGGAATGCTCATTTCTTCTAAATCATCTCTGTCCCATCTATTACTAATAGTGGGAAGAACTTTGCGAAAGCTGATCGTAATGGCGTCAAAGAACCCTTTTTTTGTCGTAAACAAAAATGAAGAGACGATAATAAGGCCACTCGCTAAATAAAAGGTACTATTGATGAAGTGGAGCAACATATTTGTTCTTTCAATTGAAAAACTGATCATTAGAGAAAGAAATAAAGAGATAGTATATATATACATTGTCTTTCTTAAGAGCATTGGTTCACCTATCCTTATATGAATTATCAATTCAAAAATAGTATATCCGTAAAGCGAGTTTCTTTCAATTATTGCAGAGTATATTTATAATTTTTGGCGAATAAACACCAATAATTTATATTTTTCAGTTATTTTTATATAGGTCTTTATACCTATTTTTTTCTCATTGAAAAGCATCGCATAAGAGTTTTTTAAATTTTTCTGTAAATTTAGTATGTACAAGATTCATTTTTAATATATAATTACATTTAGATTACAAATCAATTTTCAGGAGGTAAAGTTTATGTTAAAAAACAAATTTTCAGTATTTTTAATTTTATCATTAGTACTGAGCTTAGTTCTAACTGCTTGTAGCGGTGGATCTGATAATGCAGAAGGTGATAAAGATGAAGAAAAAGATACTACTGAAAGTGTAGAGCAAGTATTAAATACATTAGAAAGTGCTGAAATCCCAACGATGGATACCGTTATGGGAACAGATGCAGTATCATTTAACGTCATGAACCAAGTGTTTGAAGGTTTATACCGTTTAGGTGAAAATGATGAAGTTGTTGAAGGTTTGGCTGAAGGTGAACCGGAAATAAGTGAAGACGGTAAAACTTATACGATTAAGTTAAGAGATGCTGAATGGTCAAATGGAGATCCTGTAGTTGCAGAAGACTTCGTTTATGCTTGGCAACGTGCTGTAAATCCTAAAACTGGATCTGAATATGGCCCTTATATGATGGGTGGTAAAATTCTTAACGCAACAGAAATTGCGGCTGATGAAAAAGATCCAAGTGAATTAGGAATTAAAGCATTAGATGAAAAAACATTAGAAATTCAATTAGTGAAACCACTTCCTTACTTTGAATCTTTAATGACGTTCGCAACGTTCTTACCTCAAAATAAATCATATGTTGAAGAACAAGGTGATGACTATGCAAAAACTAGTGATAACCTTGTCTACAATGGACCATTTGTTCTTACAGATTGGGATGGAACAACAGCTACTTCATGGAACATGGAGAAGAGCGATACTTACTGGGATAAAGATGCAGTATCTCTTGAAAAAGTTACTGTAAAAGTAGTAAAAGAGCCAAGTACATCTGTTAATCTTTATGAGACAGGCGAAGTTGATACAATTGCTTTATCATCTGATTTTGTTGATAAATACACAGACCATGAAGATTTAATGCAATATGGTGAACCAGTTATTTTCTGGTTGAAATTAAATCAAGAAAATGAAATCCTTGCAAATAAAAATATCCGTATGGCTCTTAACTATGCGATTGATAAACAAGGCTTAACAGACGGTATCTTGAAAAACGGTTCAATTCCAGCATACTTCGCTGTTCCTAAAAACTTTGTTTCAAACCCTGACACTGGAGCAGACTTTAGAGAAGCGAACGGTGATTTCTTAGGATATGATGTGGATAAAGCGAAAGAGTATTGGGAAAAAGGGTTAGACGAATTAGGTATGGAAGAAGTTACGTTGGAAATATTAGGTGGAGACACTGAAACATCTAAGAAATCTGATGCGTATTTAAAAAATCAATTAGAGACAGTACTTGAAGGATTAACAATTGACTTAGCTCCAGTACCATTCAGTGTACGTATTGAGCGTGACAAGGAAATGGATTATCAAATTCAAGTTGCTGGATGGGGACCTGACTACAAAGACCCTATGACATTCTCTGATTTATGGGTAACTGATGGTGGACATAACTTTATGGCATATTCTAACTCAGAGTATGACAAACTAATTGAAGAAGCTAATACTACGTTAGCGCAAAAACCAGTAGAGCGTTTTGAAGCCTTACAAGAAGCTGAAAGAATCTTATTAGAAGAAGATGCAGCGATTGTTCCTCTTTACCAACGTGGTATATCTAGATTAACGCAACCATATGTCAAGGATCGTTACATTCATACATTTGGTCCAGATTTTTCATTCAAATGGACAAAAATTGAAAAATAATCTTACCTAATAAAATAAAAATATTAATGGGAAGAGAGTATATGAGCTATGTGTATATACTCTCTTTTCATCTTGAGTTGAAAAAAAATTATTTTTGAAGGATAATATGAAAGTGAAATTTTTTAGGAGGTGCTCTAGTTGGCCAAATATATTACTCAACGGATAATCTATATGGTTATCACTCTTTTTCTTATTACCACAATAACCTTCTTTCTCATGAAGATATTACCAGGATCTCCTTTTACTCTTCAAGATAAGCTTTCGGATGCACAAGTAGAAGTGCTGAACGAAAAATATGGTTTAGCTGATCCAGTACCTGTTCAATATGCAAATTACATGTTGAATTTACTTAAAGGAGACTTAGGGGTTTCTTTCAAGTTTGGTGATACGGAAGTTACCAAACTATTACTTGATCGGATAGGACCTTCTGCTACACTCGGATTTCAAGCAATGGTTTTTGGTGTAGTATTAGGTTTGTTACTTGGAATCATTGCGGCATTAAAACAGAATACTTGGATTGATTATTTTTCAACCTTTTTAACAGTTATCTTTGTTTCTATCCCTTCGTTTGTTTTCGCTGCGCTATTACAATATTATTTTGCAGTTAAATGGGAAATACTACCAGTAGCCTTTTGGGACAGCTTTGCTCATACCATTCTTCCTACGATTGCTCTAGGCGTATTTCCGTTGGCCATTACGGCTCGATTTATGCGTACCGAAATGATAGAGGTGCTGGGGTCTGACTTTATTACGTTAGCAAAAGCTAAAGGAGCAAACTTTTTTTGAAGTAGCTTTTAAACATGCTTTAAGAAATGCTCTTATTCCCGTGATAACGGTTTTAGGACCTTTAACGGTAGGTTTAATGACTGGGACGCTAGTTATTGAAAAAGTTTTCTCTGTTCCTGGAATTGGTGAACAATTTGTCACATCAATAATAGTTAATGATTATCCTGTCATAATGGGGACGACTATATTTTTCTCTGTTTTATTTGTTGTTGTTATTTTTATTGTGGATATTCTTTATGGGGTCATTGATCCTCGAATTAGATTAGCGGGAGGGAAAAAATAATGTCCGATAAACAATATACAGAAGATATAAAACCAGGTTTATTTGAACCCGCTAAAATGGACTTAGAGGCAACGGAAAAGATATCGAAGCCTAGTCTATCTTATTGGCAAGATGCTTGGCTTGTATTAAGGAAGAATAAAGCAGCTGTTTTCAGTGCATTTATTTTAATATTGGTTACTTTGTTAGCAGCATTTGCTCCATTATTAAGCTCTAAAGAATATGATGCACAAAACATTTCACATGCGAGTCTTCCTCCGAAAGTACAAGCGCTAGAGAATATTTCTTTTTTAGGTTTTGATGGAACGAAAACGGATAATGGTGTAACGACAGACGTTTATGAACAAAAAGGAGTCGATACGTACTATTGGTTCGGAACAGATAGTTTAGGTAGAGACCTTTGGACTCGTGTTTGGATGGGTACGAGAGTATCTTTATACATTGCCTTTCTAGCTGCATTAATTGATATGGTTATTGGAGTAGCCTATGGTGGAATATCTGGGTATTACGGTGGTCGTGTCGATAATTTGATGCAAAGATTTATCGAAATCTTAACTGGAATTCCTAACCTTGTTATCGTTATTTTAATGATTCTTGTCTTAAAGCCAGGGATATTATCTATCACCATTGCTATTGCATTGACAGGTTGGATATCTATGTCAAGGGTTGTTCGAGGTCAATTTTTAAAATACAAAAATATGGAGTTTGTGTTAGCTTCTAAAACATTAGGATTAGAGGATCGAAAAATTATAAGTAAACATTTAATCCCTAATGTATCGGGTGTCATTATTATTAATACGATGTTTTCTATTCCAAGCGCTATCTTCTTCGAAGCTTTTTTAAGCTTTATCGGTTTAGGTCTACAAGAACCAAATACTTCTCTTGGGGTGTTAGTTGAAGATGGATACAAGTCTATGCAAATCCATCCGCACATTTTACTGTTTCCAGCAATCGTAATCTCAATCATTATGATTTGCTTCAACTTATTAGCCGATGGTTTTAGAGATGCGTTTGATCCTAAAATGAGAGATTAAGAAAGGTAAGTGACGAAAATTGACGAATATACTAGAGGTGAAAGATTTAAATATTTCTTTTCATACGTTTGCAGGGGAAGTGCAAGCCATTCGTGGTGTTGATTTCGAACTTAAAAAGGGTGAAGTCCTTGCGATTGTTGGAGAATCTGGTTCAGGAAAATCAGTCACTACCAAATCGATTATGGGTCTTTTACCAGAAAAAGTATCCGATATTAAAAAAGGTCAAATCCTTTTTGAAGATCAAGATTTAACAAAGCTTTCCGAACGTGAAATGCAAAAGATCCGTGGGAAAGACATTTCGATGATTTTTCAAGATCCGATGACTTCGTTAAATCCGACGATGAGAATTGGTTCGCAAATAATGGAACCATTAAGAAAGCATCAAGGAATGAGCAAAGCCGCAGCTAAAGAAAGAGCGCTGGATCTTTTAAGGCTGGTCGGAATTCCAAAACCTGAAATAAGACTTAAACAATATCCTCATCAGTTTTCAGGAGGAATGAGACAACGTGTGGTAATCGCGATAGCCTTAGCTTGTAATCCGAAAGTACTAATTGCTGATGAACCGACAACAGCTTTAGACGTAACCATTCAAGCACAAATTTTAGAATTAATGAAAGATTTACAAAAAAAAGGTTGAAACTTCGATTATCTTTATTACTCATGACTTAGGTGTTGTCGCAAACGTTGCTGATCGAGTGGCCGTAATGTATGGAGGACAAATTGTCGAAACGGGAACGGTTGACGAGATTTTTTACAATCCTCAACATCCGTATACGTGGGGTTTAATTAGTTCAATGCCAGATTTAGAGACGACTAGTGATGAACTATATGCTATACCAGGTTCTCCTCCTGATTTAACCGATCCACCTAAAGGAGACCCATTTGCCGCAAGGAATGAATACGCGATGAAAATTGATTTTGAAAAACAGCCTCCACTTTTTAAAGTTTCCGAAACTCATTATGCGGCAACGTGGTTGCTCCATCCTAATGCACCGAAGGTAGAACCGCCGAAAGCAGTAAGAATGAGACAACAGCAGTTCAACGCGAACAAGGGGGTGTAAGGAACGTGGCAGAGAAAATTCTTGAAGTGAAAAATTTAAAACAACATTTTAATATAGGAAAACCGAATGAAGTAAAAGCAGTAGATGGAATCACGTTCGATATTCGTGAAGGTGAAACATTTGGTTTAGTTGGTGAGTCAGGGTGCGGTAAATCAACAACAGGTAGAACCATTATTCGTTTATATGATGCCACAGATGGACAAGTTCTTTTTAATGGAGAAAATGTTCATGGGAAAAAATCAAAGTCTGAACTTAAAAAGTTTAATCGAAAAATGCAAATGATTTTCCAAGATCCTTATGCTTCGTTAAATCCTCGTATGAAAGTTGAGGACATTATTGCTGAAGGAATCGACATTCATGGATTAGCTAAGGATAAGGCTGAAAGAAAGAAAAAAGTTCATGATTTATTGGAAACGGTAGGGCTAAACAAAGAGCATGCAGGTAGATATCCACATGAGTTCAGTGGTGGACAACGTCAACGTATCGGTATTGCTAGAGCATTAGCAGTTGATCCAGATTTTATTATTGCGGACGAACCGATTTCAGCATTGGATGTATCAATTCAAGCACAAGTAGTAAACCTACTTCAAAAACTTCAAAAAGAAAAGAATTTAACGTATTTATTTATTGCCCATGATTTATCAATGGTCAAGTACATTAGCGATCGTATCGGTGTAATGTATTTTGGTAATATGGTTGAGATTGCTGACTCGGATGAGTTATATAAAAACGCTCTTCATCCGTATACAAAATCACTTTTATCAGCTATTCCACAACCAGATCCTCATTCAGAAAGAAATAGAAAACGTGTGGAGTATAACCCATCTGTTCATAACTATGATGAAGGTGAAGAACTTCAATTACGTGAAGTAAAGCCAGGTCATTGGGTGCGTTGTTCGGAAAAAGAATTTAAGCAATATCAAAATCAACTATCGTAATGAATAAAAAGGTATTTGTCTATATTTAATATAGGCAAATACCTTTTTATCATTTGTGAGAACTGCACACTCAAATTTTTATCGCCTTAATAGCGTACTCCACCCTTTTTGAGTCTGTTTTGACATACGATAATGCTGATCTATTACACTCTTTCTAAATAACTTAGTTGCAACTGTATAGACAATAGGTGAAAAGAAAGCAAGGATCGAAATTGAGACCAAGAAAAATAAAGAAAAATCAATCCAAAATGCCATGTTACACCCTCCTTCAAGTAAACTAAAAATTGTCTCCCTCTCTCAATTAACCAGCAAAAACTGAAAATGAAGGTTTTACTGTTTTTTTTCGATTTCACGATAAATTTCAAAAGAAAATCCAATATATCATAAAAAGGTATTGCATACTTACTTTTTTATAGTATAATGAATATAGATTACTTATTTACACTTATTATAATTTAAGAATGAATGATTCTTAAAGAGGAGTGAAAAGAGTTAATGGTTACTTTGTACACAGCACCTAGCTGTACGTCTTGTCGAAAAGCAAAAGCATGGTTAGATGAACATCATATAGAATATAAAGAACGTAATATTATTTCAGATCCACTGAATGTTGAGGAAATTAAAGAAATTTTCCGCATGACAGAAGATGGAACAGATGAAATCATTTCAACGCGTTCAAAAGTTTTTTCAAAGTTGAATGTGCAAATTGATTCTTTACCATTAAAGGAATTGTATCAATTAATTGAAGAAAATCCAGGTTTACTTCGTAGACCGATTATTATGGATGAGAAACGTCTTCAAGTAGGCTACAATGAAGATGAAATCCGTAGGTTCTTACCACGTAAAGTACGTACGTATCATCTTCGTGAAGCACAACGTATGGCAAATTAACATAGAAACTTATATAAAGTTGAATTAGAAATGTAAACAACACTTCTAATTCAACTTTTTGTTATTTTTGATGTAATGGAAGAATAAATGACGGCAGTAATCGTAATGGAAAACATAAGAATAAAGGGGAGAGCCGAGACCATTTGTGGGCTTTCATGTAATAGGAAAGCAATACTTTCGTCTTGTATAATCATTTCTCCTGCTGTGAATGCTAATATTGCACCACCAATATAAAGGATTAATGGGAAGCGATTCATAAGTGATAAAAGGATTTTACTTCCCCAAACGATGATGGGAATAGACAGGGATAATCCAAATGCAACGAGTAAAGTGTTTCCTTTTGCAGCGCCAGCTACGGCTACAACGTTATCTAACCCCATAAAAAGATCAGCTAAAACAATTGTTTGAACGGCTTTCATTAACGTATAAGGGCTGTTAATTTTATTTTCATTTCCCTTTTTATCAATAATAAAAGAAAATGCTATATATAATAATAGTAAACCACCTAACACTTGAATAAAGGGTACTTTTAAAAGATAAACTGTGAATATTGTCAATAAAATTCTGATCAGGATAGCTAGAAATGTACCAATAATAATCGCTTTATTCCTAATGTGTAGAGGGAGATTCCTACAAGCCAGTGCAATGATAATCGCATTATCTCCACCTAAAATAAGATCGATCCCAATGATCGTAAATATTGATAATAATTCATCCATTCTTCAAAAACCTCACTTATTCTTTGTGGCTTGTACATTATATGAGCCATGTACCAAATATATTCAGGAGGATATTGCCCTGATTTTTAAATTCCAAGGTTTTTTTATTTCTTTATTGCCCTTTTTGTCATACAATAGGAGTACAAGATAATATGGTGTCCTTAATTTTTGGAGACAGACTAGAGTTATAGAACAAGAAAAGGCTTTCTTGTTTATCACAGAGAGTCCACTTGGTAGCTTTTGTTTGTGCAGTCTTGTCTTTAATAGGGGGTTCATATCCCTTCAATTTGAAAATGAGAAGGGAAGTGTATAAAATGGATATTGAACGTATTAATGAAAATACTGTAAAGTTTTATGTTTCATATGTCGATATAGAAGACCGAGGATTTAATCGTGAAGAAATATGGTATGATCGCGAAAGAAGTGAAGAGTTGTTTTGGGATATGATGGATGAAATTTCTGAAACAGAAGGATTTAAAATTGAAGGGCCCCTATGGATTCAGGTACATGCCATGGATAAAGGACTTGAAGTGGTTGTAACAAGAGCTCAAGTTTCAAAAGATGGACAAAAATTAGAGCTACCGATTGCAGATGACAAGCTAAAGTCTGTACCAGTAGATGAAAATATTGATTCAATACTAAATAAATACTTTAACACTTCATCAGATACTGAAGAGGACATAGAAGAATCTGATCAAGAACAGTTAGATATTATGCTCATATTTGATGACTTTGAAGATTTAATTTCATTAGCTAAATTATCTTTAGAGGGATTTAATAACTCTCTATTTTCATATAATGACAAGTATTATCTTTATATCGAGTTTAACGATGAAGACGATGATGATTGGATTGAAGATCAATTAAGTCGCTTATTAGAGTTTGGAAGTGAATCTCGAATAACTGTTCATCGGCTCCTAGAATACGGAAAAATGATCGTAGAAGATGGTGCTCTTTCACAAATAAAGCAGCACTTTTCATAAGAAGCTTCTTGAGAGAAGTTTCTTTTTTTTAAGAAAAATTTTAGTATAGTGTATTCGATCATGAAAATAATAACATTTAGGCGTTATAAATTCTGTGAGGTGATCGTATGGAGATAAATCGAGTGAGACAAATTTTATCATCATCAGCTGATATTGATGTTGAATATCAAGGGGCAGCTGTTTGGATTGATGATATTAGTGAGGATGGACTGACTGCCACTGTTCATTTAAGAGGCCCTTTAGAGCAACGTACGATTGTTCCAGTTAGAGATTTACATGAAATAAGTTAATGTCTCAAATAATTATATCATAGTTAGGCTTATGAGCTTTTAGCATAAGCCTTTTTATGATACAAAAAGAAAAATCAATTTTGCATTTTTGAAGCTGAAAAGACATTTTTTCAATAAGAAAAACTTCAAAAATGAGATAGTATCCTTCATCATTTATCAACTTTACTCTGTTGATAAAAAAGTAGGTATAGATATAGTAGTATGTATATAGTTTTTTAAGAAGGTGATCCTCTGTTTGTAGCAATAACCGATAAAGGTCATAAAATGTTCGCGGAGAGAGCGAAAAGACAAGGAATTTATTATTGCCCTGGATGTAAGCAAAATGTGCAATTAAAAAAAGGCAGTAACAGACTTCCTCATTTCGCCCATTATAAAAATAATATTTGTACATATACTCAAGAAGGGGAGTCACAGCAGCATTTAAAAGGAAAGTACATTTTGTATCACTATTTTAAAAAGCAAAAGAAACAAATTCAGTTGGAACCTTATTTTCAACAAATCAAACAACGACCGGATTTATTTCTTGTTGATGAAAGACTCGTAATAGAATACCAATGCAGTGTGATACCGACTAAGTTAATAAAACGTCGTTCTAAAGGATATGAAGAAATGACGTATAAATCAATTTGGATTATTGGGTCTCACCTCATAAATCGACTAGGAACATATCAATATCGTTTAACACCTTTTCATTGGACAATGATAAATGATTTTCCTGCAACCTCTTCTTCCTCACTATATTTTTTAGATTCTACAAGTTTAATAACCTTACACAATTTAATTCCTTTTTCAAAACAAAATGTTTTTGCACTTTCATCAAGACAATCTTTAACGAATGATAGGAGGTGGAACCTTAAAAAAGAAGCACTTTTTGAGAATTGGTGGAAGAAGGTACAAAAAAATAGACTTAAACCGATTAGACATTTATCAAGAAAAGAAAGAGAACTGCAAAGCTATTTATATGAAAATTTTCAATTATCTTATAACTGCCTGCCTTCAGAAGCTTATTTGCCGCTATCGTCAGGTTGGATGGTGGATGAGTCCGTTTACTTATGGCAATCATGGTTGTTAATGATGATTAAAGAAGAGGTAGATCCACTTTTTCGTGTAGAAAAATTACTATGGAAACTCAATGCCCTTACCATTCATTTTAGAAAACCACCTAAAGAGGCGGTCTTGGAATATTTATGTCACCTACAATATCTTAAAATCATTGATAAGGTTGGATCGAATATATATAAAAAACGCAACCCCATTATTATTAGCAATGATTTAGCAAAAAGTTTAAAAAGAGATGAACAATTGATGGATTTTTATCGAAAAAATAAGTTTACCTAGTCAAAAATCGGGCATATACATTTGCTTAAATAAAGATGATTCCTTATGATAAATATAGGAAAGGAAAGGGGTATTGAATTATGAGTGAAAAAATGACAAAAAGATTACCAAAAAGAGATGAAATCAACATAGAAGATACGTGGAGATTGGAGGACATTTTTGAAACTGATGATCAATGGAATGGAGAGTTCGCAGACGTTAAAGAACTCTTCCTAAACTTGAATCTTTCAAAGGAAAGTTAGCTGAATCTAGTCAAACTTTATTTGAAGGTCTGCAATATGCTGATGAAATTTCAGAAAGAATTGAAAAACTTTTTACATATGCACATATGAGGTACGACCAAGACACAACAAATTCTTTTTATCAAGGATTGAATGATCGTGCAATGAGTTTGTATTCACAAGTTGCAAGTGCTACGGCCTATATGATTCCCGAAATTTTAGACATCGATGAAAGTAAGTTAACAAACTTTTTAGAAGAAAACCAAGAGTTACAATTATATGCTCATGCATTAGATAAAATAAATAAAAAACGACCACATGTTTTGAGTGCTGAAGAGGAAGCCATAATCGCGCAAAGCTCTGAAGTATTTGAAGCATCCAGCAATACATTCGGTGTGCTTAATAATGCCGATCTTCAATTTCCATCAATAGAGGATGAAAATGGGGAAGAAGTCCAAATAACCCATGGGAACTTTATTCGTTTTTTAGAAAGTGAAAACCGTTCTGTACGTGAGAAAGCCTTTAAAGCGGTTTTTAATACGTATAGTGATTATAACAATACGTTCGCCTCTACTTTGAATGGAGCAGTAAAGAAAGATAATTTATATGCAAGACTAAAAAAATACGAAAGTGCAAGACAGGCAGCGTTAAGTGTTAACGATATTCCTGAGAAAGTTTACGATCAATTAGTCACAACAGTGAATAAATATTTGCCTTTATTGCACCGATATGTTGAGTTGCGTAAAAAAGTATTGGGTGTAAAAGAGCTACATATGTACGATTTATATACACCTTTAATAAAAGAGGTGGATATGAAAGTTACGTATTCAGAAGCAAAAGACTTGTTATTAAAAGGATTAAGCCCAATGGGAGACGAATATTTAAGCATCTTACAAAAGGGATTTGATGACCGCTGGGTAGATGTTTATGAAAACAAAGGCAAACGAAGTGGAGCATATTCTTCTGGGGCGTACGGAACAAACCCTTATATCCTAATGAACTGGCAAGATAACGTTAATAACTTATTTACGCTTGCCCATGAGTTTGGCCACTCATTGCATAGCTATTATACACGTAAAACGCAGCCGTACACTTATGGAGACTATTCTATTTTTGTAGCTGAAGTTGCCTCGACAACAAACGAAGCTTTGTTGAGTGATTATTTATTAAAAACGTTAGAGGATGATCAAAAGCGTCTCTATATTTTAAATCATTACCTTGAAGGATTTAGAGGGACGGTTTTCCGTCAAACGATGTTTGCGGAATTTGAGCTTGAAATTCATACAAGAGCCCAAAATGGAGAACCTTTAACTCCGCAATTATTAAGTGAGATTTATTATGATCTTAATAAAAAATATTATGGAGAAAACATGGTTGTAGACGAGGAAATTGCAGTTGAGTGGGCCCGTATTCCTCACTTTTACTATAATTATTACGTCTATCAATATGCAACTGGTTTTTCAGCTGCAACTGCTTTAAGTGAGCAAATTTTAACTGAAGGAAAGCCAGCTGTTGAACGATTTGTAGAATATTTAAAGGCAGGTAATTCTGATTATCCAATTGAGGTGTTAAAGAAAGCAGGAGTTGATATGACCACTTCAGAGCCTATAGAAAAGGCTTGTAAAGTGTTTGAACAGAAGTTGAATGAAATGGAGAGCTTATTGCAAAGGAACAGCTAATTTTGTGAGTATCTAACTGCTCTATAGAGAAAGCCCCCGCTTATGTTAGGACGGGGGCTTTTGTGTATCTAAAATCCTTTGAAGGTTTTTCGATGGTTAATTTGATAAAAGGTCAAGAGAATTGCGAAAAATAAAAAGATCGACGAAAGAGTGAGGGGGAATAAATCCATTAAGGCTAGTATTTGCAATCCAAAACAGATGATCCACCCGATAATGGATAGTAGCAAAACCAAGTGTTTCTTTTTCATTGCTCGTTAACCTCACTTACCTCATATAGAACTTGTTTTACTAAAGTTTATTCATATATTCATTAAAAATGACTGAAAGCTTAAGGATATTTAAAGAGGCTGTTCAAAAAGTCATGAAAAATTGCTGTCGAATAACTTTGTTGTCTCGCTATTCCACTCCTCATGTACAGAGAACGTACACTGTGGTGCTCATAGCTTCGTCGCCTCGTTCTTCTCGGCCCTTTTCCCCCTACTTTTTGAACCCTCACTTAAATAGAAAATTACTTAAAACTTGTGACAAATTAATGAACTTGAGAAAAAAACCTTGTCAAAGTTCGACATAATCTGATATGATTAATACGTGAAATTGATCACATAACAAACATTTACCCCTTTGTTTGACCGTGAAAAATTTCTCCCATCCCCTTTGTTGTCGTTAAGACATATAAAAGAAGCTATGGTTCGGTCATAGCTTCTTTTTTAATTAATTTAAGAAAGCGGTTACAAAAGTCAAACATTATAAAAATCCAGCAGATTAATCTGCTGGATTTTTATAACGCCAGAAAGTCCCATGCTTCACAGGTACTTTTTCAACTGTTTGTTTTAATAAATACTTTTTCATTTCTCTCTCGACATCTACCTCTTCCATATTGTAAACAACGGCAATTTCCTTCGTTGCAACGAATTGATAAAACTTTAAAAAAGCTTCTAATGGAGGAGTTTGTGATGGTTTAAGTTTTGTTTGTAACATTTCCTCTAAAACTTTTACGTATGTTTCATAAGAATACATCCCAGTAATTTTTAGCCCTGATTCACCATCTACTTCGTTAAAGAAAACGAGACTAGGTATTTGTGAAATTTCCATTTCAGATGTAATTTTCATATCGCATTGTAAAGCTTTTGCTGCACAATTAGAATGAAGGTCTTCTCTAAACTCCTCTAAATCTAAACCGACAGATTCTGCTATACTAAGTAAAACAAAATAATCATCTATGTTTTGCTTTTCTAAAAACAACACCTCTTGCAATTTTCTTAGGAATCGTAATCCAGATTTCCTGCCTTGTAATTCTGCCGCTTTTATTGCTATCGAAGCAGAATAAGGTGATGATATTGGATGCTCGAACCAAATGTTCCCATCGCATGACATACCAGTCCTTGAAGCTGTTTTTTCCCATACTTTTGCAAGTTCAAGGGGTTTGTGTTTTTTTGATCTATTGAGGGTATTAATTTTACCACTAACAATATATCGTAATGTGAAGAATCTGCCATACTCGATTTTTAATTTTTTAACAATTGGTTCCAACGCCCAACATTCAGGGCAAATGGGATCAATGAACATATAGATTTCTAATGGTTTCTTAGCATTGGCATGGCAATGAGAGAAGAATTGGGCAACATCGTTAGTTCTTAGTGATGTCATGCTTGATCATTTCCTCCTTCTACGCTGTTTCCACATTCATCTTTTGAATTCACCATATGATGAGCAGTTAGTGTGAGCCGATCTAATAAGAAGCTTCTAATATCATTCTCCAATCCTACTTCATCCACAGCTTGTTCCATACAAGATAACCAAGCGTTAGCTCTTGCAGGAGTAATAACAAATGGGAGATGGCGCGCTCGAAGCATTGGGTGTCCATGTTCACTTGTGTAAATAGGGGGACCACCTAAATATTGTGTTAGAAATTGTTTTTGTTTCCTAGCCGTTTCTGTTAAATCATCAGGAAAGATAGGTGATAATAATGGATGTTGCTTAACGTTTTTGTAGAATAGATCGACGAGTCTAGAAAGACGCTGCTCCCCTATTGCTTCATATGGTGTATAGGATGGTTTTGTCATGTTGCTAACTCCTTTAACTGCACACTTATTTTTACCATTCATTTTATCAATGGAATATAATTTTCTCAAATATATCACTTCGAATTTATTGAAAATAGAGCTATTACTGTAGAGACTCCATTTCCTAAGCATTTATTATCATAGAGAGTTTTTAAAAAAAGTGCAAATGAAATGTTTAGGATTAGGTGGATTCACGATGCAGGATATCATATGTTAAATGAAAAACCTTATGAGACATTTTGTCATCATAAGGTTAGCTTAAGTATGTATCTTTTACTTTAGAGACGTAATTTTGTGTTTCTTTAAACGGAGGGATTCCTCCATATTTGTCGACATTTCCTGGACCAGCATTATATGCAGCAAGGGCAAGAGAGACATCTTGATCATATTTATCAAGAAGGCTTTTTAAATATTTGGTGCCACCTTCAATATTATCTATTGGGTCAAAACGATTTTTAACGCCTAGTCCTTCTGCGGTTTTGGGCATTAACTGCATAAGACCAGCAGCACCAGCTGAACTTTGTGCATTTGGATTAAAATTGGATTCTTGTTTTATAACTGAATAGATTAGTTTTTCGTCTACCCCGTATTTTATGGCTGCTTGTTTTATTATGCTCTCAAAGTCGGTTGACTCACTTTTTATAGGTGACAAATGGGTAAATGGATTCATAGATTCTGTTGGTGCACTTTGATTATTATTTTGTTTAGAGATCAGTTCGTTTAATACTTGACCAAATGATGTTGTTGCTTGTTGAGAGGTATTAATAGAATGAGTTCCGATATTTCTTAATGCTTGTATTTCAAATAGTATTTGAAAGTCATTAATTTTCATATTTCTAGTGCCCCTTTTAAGACTTAGTTGCTGATCTTCATTATTAGTCGCCAAACGTTCGCTTCCGCTTTTCCTAGTATTTTGCTTCGTAAAAGCGTTGAATTTTATTTTTAGTTGGACGCGCTGGTATACGATGTTTACTTAGTAGAGAATGAAAGTCCACTTTTCCTTGACCATAATCTTTCACTTCAAATTCAAGTTCAAAGTCTTCTTTGTTTAAATATCGACTATAATCTAAAACAATTAACCCGTTTTTTAGTTTTTTTTCGGTTCGAAACGTAATTAATGATCCAAGGCATATAAGTTCTTGATTAATTAATGATAACTCTTTCAATTGATCAAAAACGGGTCCTTCTTTTTTTACATTTGACTGAATTGCTTGTTCAAACTCTTCATTACTTAAAGGTTGATGAGTTTCTAGTAATCCATCTTGATATGGTTGTTTTAAAGTCCATTGATAAATATCGTTCTTTTTTCTTATTCGTAAAGCTATGCCATGTTGTTTTAAAAGGAAATCTTGGGTGTCAAAATAATAATTTGTTTGTTTGAAGATTTGTTCTGTATTTATTTTATAATTTTCTAAAAGAAGCTTGTATTCTTTTTCTGTTAGCATGTTTTTAAATTCGATTTCAATTTCTTGTGTCATTTGTACTCCCTGCCTTTAGTAAAACTCTCTTTTCTTTCACCTTGATTTGTCCTACTTCTCTTATGATACAATAACATAGGAATAAATATCAGTAGAAATGTGGAAGGAGTTTCAGATGAGAACAAGACTAGAAGTGATAAAAGCAACACAAATGGAAGGGAAAATTCTTTTTCATGTTGAAGAAGATATAGAAGAAAACTTAGTAGCAACTGGTCAATTAATTACGGATCAAGATAATGTTGCTTTCATATATTTATTAGATAATGGGTCTAACTATATTTATTTATCTTTTAAAGAGCCTATTTGGTCGAAGTTAAGTGACCTAGTAACGAACGATGATAAGCCGTACATAAAGGTGGGTAAACAAGAAATTGAGTTGACTCATTTTCTTGCAGAATTACATTATTTAATTGACAATATTGACGGTAATGCTAATTATGGTGTAGAAATGGAGCAAAAAGTTAGACAATATTTTATAAATACCTAATAACATATATTGCAATTATAGTTACTCTATATTTATTTAGGGAGGGGCCAATGACATCGATTGAAAATCAGTGGGAAAATTTTCTTTCTCCATATAAACAGGCTGTTGAAGAATTAAAAGTAAAGTTAAGAGGAATAAGATCACAGTTTGAACTGACAGAAGTTCACTCGCCAATAGAGTTTGTGACTGGTCGAGTAAAGCCAATCGCTAGTATTATGGATAAGGCGAAAAGAAAAGGCATTCCTCTTAATCAAATTAATGAAGAAATGCAAGATATTGCAGGAATGCGGATCATGTGCCAGTTTGTTGACGATATTCATCATGTTGTACAAATGCTCCGTGATCGAAATGATATGGAAGTTTTAGAAGAAAGGGACTATATTGCTCACACTAAAGATAGTGGGTATAGGTCGTTTCATATAGTCACTCGTTATCCAGTTCAAGGAATGGAAGGAGAGGAAAAGATTTTAGTTGAAATTCAGATACGAACTCTTGCGATGAATTTTTGGGCAACAATTGAACATTCACTAAACTATAAATATAGTGGTAATATACCAGAAGAGATTAAAAATCGACTTCATCGTGCATCTGAAGCGGCCTATCAGCTTGATGAGGAAATGTCACAAATTCGTGGTGAAATTCAAGAGGCTCAAGTCATATTTTCTCGCAAAAAAGATACTGAATAAAGGGATGGGTGATGAAATGAAGTTTGCTGTAACGTCTAAGGGTGATGAAAAGTCTGATTTGTTAGCAAGTAAGATGAAGACCTACTTAATGGATTTCCTCCTTGAATATGATGAGGATCAGCCTGAAATTGTCATCTCTGTAGGAGGAGATGGAACGTTATTGTACGCATTTCATCGCTATCAAAACCGTTTAAAGGATACGGCCTTTGTAGGAGTTCATACTGGGCATTTAGGTTTTTATGCAGATTGGGTTCCTGATGAGATTGAAAAGCTCGTCATTGCCATTGCTAAAACCCCATATCAAGTGGTTGAATATCCTTTGCTTGAAGTTATTATTCGTCATAATTCAGGTGGTCGTGAAGCTCGTTATTTAGCATTAAATGAGTGTACGGTAAAAAGTGTAGAAGGATCTCTTGTTATGAATCTAGAGATTCGAGGACAAGGTTTTGAAATTTTTAGAGGAGATGGATTATGTATATCTACTCCTTCTGGAAGCACGGCCTACAATAAAGCGTTAGGAGGAGCGATCCTACATCCTTCCATTGAAGCTGTCCAAATTGCTGAAATGGCCTCCATTAATAACCGTGTCTTTAGAACGATTGGTTCACCTTTAATTCTACCAAGTCATCATACCTGCCTTCTAAAACCTGTGAATGATGTGGACTTTCAAATTACGATCGATCACTTGACCTTACTTCATAAAGATGTAAAATCAATTCAGTGTCGAGTGGCTAAAGAAAAAATTCGTTTTGCTAGGTTTAGACCTTTTCCGTTTTGGAAACGTGTGAGGGATTCATTTATTGCTGAATAGTGTACGATCATGAAAGAGA
Source organism: Bacillus carboniphilus (assembly GCF_020524035.2). Lineage (NCBI taxonomy): Bacteria > Bacillati > Bacillota > Bacilli > Caryophanales > Bacillaceae > Bacillus > Bacillus carboniphilus. The sequence continues at coordinate 323,525 of NZ_CP129013.1, forward strand.
GGTCTTCATTACCTTTCTTTCATTTTTTTACCACTAAATCGGTTTGGAGAGGAACAAATATCATGAAATCATTCCAGTTAAATTGGGTTGTAGAGGAAGGTGGAGTACTTCTTCGCGATTTTTTCAAAGAGAAGACGGTTTCTCGATCTGCCTTAACAGACATTAAATATAATGGCGGAAAAATAATGGTTAATAATAAAGAAGTAACGGTTCGATCCATCTTGCAAAAAGGAGACAAGGTTCGATTAGTATTTCCGCCTGAAAGTCATTCTTTATCCATGCAAGAGGAAATGATTCCTTTGGATATTGTATACGAAGATGAGCATTGTTTAGTCTTAAATAAACAACCGTACATCCCGAGTATTCCATCCAGACTACATCCGAAAGGTACCATTGCTAATGGACTGCTTTTTTACTATAGAAAACAAGGGATAGATCGTACTGTTCATATTGTTACTCGACTGGATAAAGATACATCAGGACTAATGTTAATAGCTAAACATCGTTACAGTCACTCTTTATTTTCTTTGCAGCATCAGCAAAAGCAAGTGAAGAGGACTTACTATGCAATGGTTCATGGTGAAATAGAAAAAGACTTCGATGTGATTGATTCTCCTATTGCAAGGAAGGAAGGTAGTATCATTGAACGATGCATACATCCAGATGGTCAGCATGCTGTTACTTATTATAAAGTAGTAAAAAGATTTCATGATCGATCGTTCGTTCAGTTAGCACTTGATACTGGACGAACCCATCAAATTCGGGTGCATATGAGCTCAATGGGTCATCCTTTATTGGGAGATACGTTATATGGTGGTGAGAAAACGAAGATCTTAAGGCAAGCTTTGCACAGCAAGAGTTTACAGTTTTTTCACCCTATTTTAGAAAAGACACTTTATTTTGAAACGGACATTCCCGATGATATAAAATATTTGTTATGAGTGCGTGTTCAAAAAGCAGGGGAAAAAGGGCCGAGAAGAACGAGGCGACTGCTTAAAGGAACGCAGGCTAAGTTCAGTCACGTCCTGTGAAAACGCCTGCGCTAGCCCGTCCTGGGCATCGAAGCACCACAGTGTACGGCAAGGAAAGGGATCACGAGCTAAAGACGTCCCCATCCTAGGGACAACGATCGTGCTAGCCAATCCTGGCGTCGGAGCTTGGAATAGCGAGACAACAAAGTTATTCGACAGTAATTTTTCATGACTTTTTGAACAACCTCTATGAGAATCTTGTAGGATCATAAGGCATGCTAATAGCCTTTTGAAACATAAATTTCTTTTCAGGGTAACGAAAGGCAGTTAATTTATTTCCAAAAACCACGCCAGTATCAATATTATAGGTGTTATTCATCACACGTGGTTCCAAAACAGGGGTATGACCGTAAACAATCATCGGCTTTCCTTGATAATTAACTGCCCAGTCTCTTCTTTCTGGTCTACCGCTCTCTAGAATCTGACCTGTAATATCTCCATATAAAACGAAGGTTTCAATGTGTTTATTCTTTTTCCCGATGTCTTTCTCCAAAATTCCAGCATGTGTAATGACTAAGTTTTCATGATCTAAAATATGATAAAGAGACGACTCTTCATATAATTGGATAAAACTTTCTTTAATATGTTCTTGGCGAATAGGTTTTAGTTCGTTAAATTCGGCGACAGTTGTCTCAAGTCCATGCTTTTGTTGCACTGGATTTCCAAGAAAAAAACGATATAGTTTATTACAATGGTTACCCGGTGCATAAAAGGCAAGCTCTCTTTTGACAAGCTCAGTTACTACTTCGATCACCTTAATTGAGTTTGGTCCTCGATCTGTTAAATCTCCAACGAAAGCTAATTTTCTTCCATCTGGATGAATGGGAATACGATCCCATGTGTACCCCATTTGTTTTGTGAGTAAGGAAAATTCCTCATAACATCCATGAATATCACCTATAATATCTACCTTTACCATATGATCAGCTCCTCGTCCTTGTAATTGAATAGTATACGAATTATAATGCCCTAAATTTCCATCATATTGCCTTATTGAATTCTTAAATCATCAAAAATTTGGGGAGAATAAGACTTTAAAAAACAAAATATCTACAAAAAATGATATCCTGATTTTCTCGGGTTTCTAATGTTTTATTTATCATATATAGAATATTTGAAGTGGCTAAACGGGCGCTTCCTCTTTTCTTATTACTATTATTACAGACATAACCCTGGGCTTTTTGTTAAGATAATGAAGTATAGAGTAATTGGAAGGAAGGTTAAGTTATGGAGGATCAAGTTGTCTTTGATGAAAAAGCTTTAAAAGAATATTTACGAAATGAACAAATAGATCCCTTTCGTGAAGAGTTTATACAACTCCATTCTTATGACCAAGCAAAATTTTTCTTAAAACTCATAAAAAGTGATAGAATTCGTCTATATCATTATTTATCCCCAGAAGAAATGGCGGATATTTTTCAAAATATTGAAGAGGATGAAAACCCATATAAACTATATTTAGAAGAGATGGATCCTCATTTTGCTGTTGCGATGATTTCTAGCATGTATACGGATGATGCAGTTGATGTCTTAAATGAGCTTGATAAAGACCAGGTAGCCAGTTATTTATCACTCATGCAAGATGAATCGGCAAAAGAGATTCGTGAACTTCTGCATTATGAGGAATTTACCGCAGGTAGTATTATGACAACTGAATATATTGCCATTCATTCTAATCAAACGGTTCGTTCTGCCATGCAAATACTACGTAATGAAGCACCGAAAGCTGAAACCATTTATTATGTGTACGTCGTAGATGAAGAGGAAAAGCTTGTAGGTGTTATATCATTGAGAGACTTAATCGTTTATGATGATGAAACGATGATTGTTGATATTATGAGTGACAGGGTTTATTATGTATCCGTTGCTGACGATCAAGAAGAAGTAGCCAGAAAAATGAAGGATTATGACTTTTTAGCTTTTCCAGTTGTGGATTTTCAGCAGCATCTTTTAGGAATTATAACAGTTGATGACATAATTGATGTTATAGAAGAAGAGGCTTCAGAGGATTATTCAAAATTAGCGGGTGTTCCTGATGTTGACGCCTATGACAAAAGTGCTTGGGTTGCTGCGAGAAAAAGGTTACCTTGGCTAATCATACTACTTTTTCTTGGAATGTTTAATGCGAGTATTATTGGTCAATTTGAAGAGACGTTAGAATCAGTTGCTATGCTAGCGGTATTTATTCCACTAATTGCCGGGATGGCAGGAAATACAGGAACTCAATCATTAGCTGTTGCTGTCAGGAGAATTACGATAGGAGATGAGCAAAGGGATAGCTTTTGGAAATTGTTTATGAAAGAGGCTGGTACCGGGTTTATTACTGGGGGGAGTTTGTGGTATTGTAGTGACTCTTGTGATCTTCTTATGGCAAGATTCCTTCTATTTAGGAATTTTAGTTGGAACTTCTATTTTCCTTACTTTAATAGTGGCTACAATTGCAGGGTCTGTTGTGCCAATGATCATGCATCGTTTTAAAGTGGATCCAGCGGTTGCTTCAGGACCATTTATTACAACTATTAATGATATCATTAGTATCATTATTTATTTTGGTTTAGCAACTTTTTTTATAAATCAATTGCTACTATAATTGCAATATTGTATATTCATACAGAGGATGTTATGAAAGTATTTAAAATAAATTGAGGTGGTGAACGAAATTTTACTTTCAGTTTTAATGTAGTGAAATGGATTTCACACCTTTTACATAACAAATGAACGTTTTTTTGAGAAGGAGGTAAGTGAATGGAACACGGTCAAGCTTCTGTTACATCACTTGTTATTGTTGTTATAATTGCATTTTTAACACCGCTTATACTTCATCGGCTGAAATTAAATATTATCCCAGTCGTGGTAGCTGAATTAATTATGGGATTAATTATTGGGAAAAGTGGTTTTAATATTGTTCATCCTGATACATGGCTTGAAACTCTCTCCACGCTAGGGTTTATATTCTTAATGTTTTTAAGTGGTTTGGAGATTGATTTTACCGCCTTTGCGAAAAAAGGTAAACAACGAGAAAAGTTGCCAAATGGTAAAGATACACCGAACGCATTTTTAGTAGCATCCATTGTTTTCGTAGGGATCTTTATCATTTCTTTATTTTTATCATACTTATTTGTATGGACCGGTTATATCGATAATGGGTTTTTAATGACATTAATCATTTCCACGATCTCTTTAGGGGTTGTTGTTCCAACCTTAAAAAGTGAACACATTATGAAAACCAACATAGGGCAAATTATTTTACTTGTTGCAGTTATTGCAGATTTAGCGACAATGATCTTATTAGCTGTTTTTGTATCCATTTATGGAGGTGGAGATAACAATACTTGGCTGTTACTTGTTTTGTTTGGTGCAGGAATTGTATTGTTCCTTGTAGGGAAAAAATTCCAAAATCGTTCATTTGTAGAGTCCATGTCTAAGGGAACCATTCAAATTGGTACACGAGCTGTTTTCACCCTAATAATTTTGTTAGTAGGAATTTCAGAAAGTGTAGGGGCAGAAAACATACTTGGTGCATTTTTAGCGGGAGTATTAGTCTCGTTGTTATCTCCAAATCAAGAGTTAGTTCAAAAATTAGATTCGTTTGGATATGGCTTTTTAATCCCGATCTTTTTTGTGATGGTGGGCGTAGAGTGGATGTTTGGAGTTTGTTATCTGAACCAAAAATGCTTACCTTAATTCCTTTGCTGTTATTAGCTTTATTTCTGTCAAAAATAGTTCCTGTATATTTTATTCGCAGATGGTATGATAATCGAACAACCATTGCAGCAGGATTTTTGTTGACGTCGAACCTTATCACTTGTGATTGCAGCGGCGACGATTGGAGAAAGAATAAATGTCATTGATGAAAATATGTCTGGTGCACTTATTTTAGTTGCTGTCATATCAAGTGTTATATCACCGATCGGATTTAAGAAGATATTCCCACAACAAGAGGTAACGGAGGCTCGCCAAAAGGTTGTCTTCATTGGTGCAAACCAGATGACTTTACCTGTTACAAGAGAGCTCAATAAAAACATTTTTGAAACAACGGTTTTCCATACACGTCAAGATAAAATAGATAAAAAAATTGTGGAATCCGTGTTTAAAATTGAGGAGCTATCCGATTATTCTTTAGCTACGTTAAAAGAATTAAATATATTTAAAGCTGATATTTTAGTAGTTGCGACTGGCGATGAAGATCGAAATGCAGAGATTGCCATATATGCGAAAGAAACAAATAGAGTAAAACGAGTAATCGCAAGTGTGGCTTCTCCAAGCTTAGCTGATTCCTTAAAAGAGCATGATATAGATGTGTTCTCTGTATTGTTATCAACTAAGACCCTTTTAAGAGCTCTTATTGAAGCGCCAAGTGTGATGAGAATTCTTCAAAATGAAGAAACAACGCTTTATCAAATTAACATGAATAATTATAATTACGATGGAATTTACTTAAGAAACTTCCCTTTTACAGGAGACATTATTTTTGTCAGGATTTTTAGAGGGAATGATTCGATTGTTCCTCATGGTGACACAGAGTTAAAAGCTGGAGATCGATTAATTGTCACTGGTTCACGGGAATATGTAGATGAATTAAAGGTAGAGCTTGAGTTCGTAAACTGATTGCTTGAAAAATTGATCATTCATGATACTATTAAACTAATCATAAATAAAACTGCTAGGGGAGCCTTTAGGAAAAAGTACGATAATGTACATATAAAAGGCTGAGATTAAAGTGAAACTTTAAGACTCTTAGAACCTGATTCTGGATTATACCAGCGTAGGGAAGTGGTTTGTGTACGTTTCTTTATGTAGCGTTTACAAAACCACTTTCTTTTTTCAGAGAGTGGTTTTTTTATGTTTTTGACAAACAACTCATAATAAAGGATAGTGAGTCAAGCCAATATGCTTATACACGCGATAACTGATGATCGTCTTCCTGTTTCCCAATTGGCAAAGAAAATAGAAGACATTAGCCAAAAAGTAGATGGGATTCAAATTAGGGAGAAAAAGAAATCAGATCAACAATGGAGAACTTTACTTAATATGCTGTTAGAGAGAGGTGTGCAGAAAGAGAAGTTGATTATTAATCACCGTCTCAATATTGCAATGGAATTTGGAATTAATCAAATTCATTTACCTATAAATAGTTATCAGGTTGAAGAAGCAAAAAAAATAAATCCAAATTTTACAATAGGGGTCTCAGTACATAGTAAAGAAGAGGCAAGGAATCGACTAAATGAAAAGATTGATTATTTATATTATGGGAATGTGTTTAAAACATCCTGTAAGCCAGGAAAGAAGGGAAAAGGGAATCAGTCTTTAGAAGAAATTGTTCAAATAAGTACCGTCCCTATATTTGCGATAGGTGGGATTGATCATCAATCTATTCCAAAAATTAATCAAAAGAAAGTGGCTGGAGTTGCCGTAAGGTCCTTTATTTTTTCAAGTATCGATCCTGTTTCCGCCATTTTACTTTTGAAAGGAAGAGGGGGAACTTCATTGAATTTTGATTTAGGTGTGATTGGTGGAGGAATCATCGGTCAGTCGATTGCCTATCAACTAGCTAAAGAAGGGCTTAAAGTTGTAGTATTTGATAACGGTCAACTTCAATCACAAGCAACCAATGCAGCTGCTGGAATGTTAGGTGTCCATACGGAAAATGAAGAGCAAGATCTTTTTTATGACTTTTGTCGAGAAAGTCGAGATTTACTCCCGCTCTTATCAGAAGAATTATATGAAGAAACAGGTATTGATATTGAACATGTCCAAACGGGGATGTATCGTTTATCGTTACAGGAGCAAGAAAGGGATTCCTTTAAAGGATTGGGTGCAAGAGTATTCTGAGATTGCTTGGCATGATTATAAGGAAATCAACCGTCGTGAACCATGTATATCAGAGAGTATACATGGTGGAGTATTTATGCCAAACGATGGTCATGTTTCCCCGGTAAATCTTCTTTTCGCCTTTAGACGCGGAGCTTATCAACTAGGTGCCGTAACTTTTGATGAAACAACTGTAATGGATGTAAAACCAGTTGAAGATTACGTTGAAATTCATACAGATAAGGGAATTTTTCAGACGAAGCAAGTTGTGATCGCATCTGGAGTTTGGAGCGGTTTTTTCTTTGAGAAGTTAGGGTTATCAAATGTAATGCATCCTGTAAAAGGGGAATGCTTATCCGTAATGCCGAAGAGAAAGCTATGTACGAATACACTATTTTATGAGGATTGTTATATTGTGCCTAAACGGGACGGCAGAATGATTATTGGAGCTTCGTCAAAAGCGGGAGATTGGACAGATGGCTGTTCTACTCATTCTGTTCAACAGTTGTTATCAAAAGCGTATAACCTTATACCAGAATTGACCTCTGCAACATTAATCAATAGTTGGTATGGAATAAGGCCGGATACAAAGGATCATAAACCGATTATTGGAAAACACCCTGACCATGATCATGTGTATTTTGCTACAGGCCATTATCGCAATGGGATATTACTTGCCCCAATGACAGGGAGACTCATGAAAGAAATGATAGTAAATAAAACAGGTGAGTTTGATCAATTTAAGAAGGAATTTTCCATTGAACGTTTTAAGAAGGAGGCGATTACATGATGAAACTATTGCTAAATGGGCAAGAGGTCGAAATTTCAGAAGACAATTTAACAATAAGTAAGCTTCTGCAACATTATGATATAAGCGAAAAAATAGCCATTGTGGAACAGAATGAACAAGTTGTAAGTAAAGAAAAATATTCACAGCAACCAATTGTTGATGGTGACCGAATAGAAATCGTTCATTTCGTAGGAGGAGGATGAAAATATTAAAAATAGAAAATAAACAATTCCATTCAAGGTTATTATTAGGGACAGGGAAATACCCCGATTTTGAAACACAATATCAAGCTGTAACAGAATCCAAAACAGAAATATTAACATTTGCCGTAAGAAGAATGGATATTTTTGAAAAGTCACAGCCTAACCTACTAGAAAAGTTAGATTTGAATAAATATACGTTGCTTCCAAATACAGCAGGAGCTAAAACGGCAGAAGAAGCCGTTCGAATTGCGCGCTTAGCTAAAGCTTCAGGGCTTTGCGATATGATTAAAGTGGAAGTGATTGGCTGTGATAAAACGTTGTTACCTGATCCAATTGAAACGGTAAAAGCATCTGAAATTCTATTAGATGAAGGATTTATTGTTTTACCGTACATATACGATGATGTTGTTTTAGCGAGAAGGCTAGAGGAATTAGGTGTTCATGCCATAATGCCAGGAGCTTCTCCTATTGGTTCGGGCCAAGGGATTATAAATCCATTAAACTTACAATTCATTATTGACCAAGCGAGCGTTCCCGTTATCGTAGATGCAGGTATCGGATCTGCTTCTGATGCCGCACTTGCCATGGAATTAGGAGCTGATGGTGTACTTTTGAACACTGCTGTAGCTGGAGCAAAGAATCCTGTGCAAATGGCTAAGGCGATGAAATTAGCCATTGAAGCTGGAAGATTAAGCTTCGAAGCTGGTCGTATCGAAAAGAAAACCTATGCTCGTCCAAGTAGTCCTTCAGAAGGGATGTTCACTTCATAATGGAGCGTTATTCTAGACAAATGTTATTTGATCCTATTGGAGAAATAGGTCAAAACCAAATTAGCTCGACACGAATTTTACTTGTCGGTGCTGGGGCATTAGGAAGTGCAAATGCTGAAATGCTCGTTCGTGCAGGAGTAAAGGAAATAACGATTATTGACCGAGATTACGTGGATTACTCAAATCTTCAACGTCAACAGTTGTATAGTGAACGAGATGTTGAGGACCATCTTCCTAAAGCTATTGCTGCTGAAAAACGTTTAAGTCAAATTAATAGCCATGTCAAAATTACTGGGGTTGTCGATGATTTTTCGGCTCATAACGCAGAAAAACTAGTCAGTCATGTTGATTTGATTATAGATGGAACCGATAATTTTGAAACTAGATTTCTAATAAACGATTTAGCTATTAAAAAAGAGATTCCATGGATTTATGGAGGGTGCGTAGGCAGTTATGGGATGACGTTTGCTATAATTCCAGGAAAGACTCCTTGTTTGCATTGCTTGTTAAAAGAACTCCCTTTGCAGGGAGTTACCTGTGAGACGAGAGGTGTCATTAGCCCAGTCGTCCAAGTGGTTGCAGCTCATCAAGCGACTTTAGCATTGAAATGGATGGTGGGAGAGCGTATTGATTCCACGATTACTTCCTTTGATTTATGGTCAAATCAAAATACATCCATGCATTTTGATTCGTTTAAGGATGAACATTGTGAAACGTGTGGAAGAACGCCAACTTATCCATATTTACAAGGTGAGCAAACATCGAAAACAGCGGTTCTTTGTGGAAGAGATACTGTACAGATTCGGTCAAATCCCCTTCCTTTACAAACAATAGCCAAAAGGATTAAACCTCATGTTCATAAGCTTATTATCAATGATTATTTGTTATCATTTTCCACCGATACGTATCGAATTGTTTTATTTCAAGATGGAAGAGCTTTAATTCATGGGACAAAAAATATACACGAAGCGAAAACGTTTTATCATAAATGGATTGGTTGAACAGATTAAAATGAATAAGAGGAAATGGGGATATTACAGGGATGAATGAAATAAAAAAAGTGTTAACAATAGCAGGATCAGATTCTGGTGGGGGAGCTGGAATACAAGCAGACATAAAAACATTTCAACAGTTTCACGTATTTGGAATGACTGCCATTACGGCTGTTACGGCCCAAAATACAACAGGTGTTCAGGGGATTTATCCTCTCGCTTTAGAAGGAATCTCTAAACAAATTGATGCCGTTGCAACAGATTTGCGCCCTGATGCGGTTAAAACGGGTATGCTTTTTAATGAAGAAGTAATAGAATTAGTCTCCACAAAAGTGAAAGAACACAAAATAACGCAACTAGTGATTGATCCCGTGATGATTGCTAAAGGAGGACAACCTCTTTTGCAGTCAACTGCTGTAAGGAGCATGAAAGAAAAGCTTATTCCTCAAGCTTGCGTCATTACCCCAAATATACCTGAAGCTGAAGCGTTAGTTGGAATGAAAATTGAACGTTTAGATGATCGGAAGAAAGCTGCGAAAGCTCTTCATAACTTAGGAGCTAAAAATGTCATCATAAAAGGTGGGCATGATTCAAATGACCAAAAAGTAGTGGACCTTTTATATGATGGAGAAGAGTTTCATTACTTTGAAGGGGAGCGTGTAAACACTCCACATACCCATGGAACTGGTTGTACGTTTTCAGCAGCTTTAACTGCGTGTCTTGCAAAAGGTTCTTCGATTGTCGAGGCGACTGAGATTGCTAAAAATTATATACAAGAGGCGATTCAGAATACACTTCATTTTGGTTCAGGGCATGGTCCAACAAATCATTGGGCTTACCATATGAAAAAAATCGATTGAAATAAGAGGAACATACGGCATTGTATGTTCCTTTTTACTTTAAGAAAAATCAATGATATAATTAAGACTAGGTTCTAATAACATGTAATAAGAAAAGTTCAAGCGCACGCCCTTTTAGCAACGAAGGGTAAAATAGGAACGTCAACGTTTGCACATCATGTGCGTCTGAGTTGCTGGGCGATGAAGCTGGACACCGGTTAAAACCACAAGCTAAATAAGAACCTATTTATATATTTTTTTAAATTAAATATAGGAGGATTGCAATGAATCTTTCATTAGAAGGTAAGAATATTGTTGTCATGGGTGTTGCTAATAAACGAAGTATTGCTTGGGGAATCGCACGTTCTTTACATAATGCTGGTGCACGGATAATTTTTACGTATGCTACAGAAAGGTTAGAAAAATCTGTAAGACAATTAGTCGAAAGCTTAGAATCTGATCAACATATGATTATCCCATGTGATGTTACGGATGATAAAGATATTGCTAATTGTTTTGCTTCCATTAAAGAGAAAGTTGGAGTAGTGCACGGTTTAGCTCATTGCATTGCTTTTGCCAACACGGATGAGTTACGTGGAGAGTATCTAAATACGACTAGAGATGGCTTTTTACTAGCCCAGAATATTAGTGCTTACTCTTTAACAGCGGTGGTCAAAGAAGCTCGACCATTAATGACTGAAGGGGGAAGTATTGTCACCATGACTTACTTAGGCGGCGAGCGAGTGGTGGAAAATTATAATGTCATGGGTGTTGCTAAAGCTTCACTAGAAGCAAGCGTGAAATATTTAGCTGAAGATGTTGGAAAAGAAAATATTCGCGTAAATGCCATCTCTGCAGGACCGATCCGAACATTAGCTGCAAAAGGAGTTGGAGATTTAAATACCATTTTAAAAGACATAGAAGAAAGAGCACCACTTCGTCGTACTACATCACAAGAAGAGGTTGGGGATACAGCATTGTTCCTGTTCAGTGATTTATCGCGTGGAGTGACGGGTGAAAATATTCATGTGGATTCAGGGTTTCATATTATTGGAAGGTAAAGAATTATGGGTTTAAGATAATGGTGAAAGTTTGGCTTTTAACCTTTTAATTAAACCAATGTTTTTTGTTACACATAGATCAAACATGAAAGCTTCCTATAGAAATGAGGTCTGGTCAAGACTCTGTAATGTGAGGGACTAGTAAGGAAGGTTGCCAAGTCGTCCCCAGAAATTGAATGTATTTTAGTATCTTAAAAAGTGCAAGTCCTTGTTAATTGGGGTCCTTGCACTTTTGTTTTTTTTATATTACGTTCAAATTCCTCTTGATTCTGAATATACATGATAAGAGATTAAATTATCTTTAATTAGAGGAGGTATTTTTTAATGCCTAAACAGCCTAAAGTAGAGCCCTTACATTACATTGTGCAGCCTAAAATATCTTATAAACAACCGAAGATGCAAGACTCTTTTCAAAAGAAACTGAAATATAAGAAGATAGAGGAGACCACTGAAAATCAGAAAATGGATAAGCAAGTGAGAAAAAAGAATTTATTTCAAACATTAAACCCTCGTGAGAAGATTGAGTTCATACTCAAGCTCCAAGAAAAAGTTCCTCAACCTGAATGTTGTATAACAATTCAAGATGTAGAAATTAAATGTACTATTCAATCTCTAAAAAGAAATTATGTAGAAGTAAGGAAAACGGCGACAGAAGATATTATGTATTTAAATGTTGAAGAGATTAAAGATGTTACGATGAAAGATAAAGATCGAGATTAAAATAATAAACCTCTTGAATTATTTGTGTTACACTTTTCACTTATCCACATATGCTAATGAAGAGGGTGAGCTTATATGGAATGGCAGCTTATGACCTTTCTTTTGCTTGTTTTGGCTTCATTTAGATTAACACGTCTTCTTGTTTTTGATAAAATTACCTCTTTCATTCGAAAACCTTTTATTGAAGAATATGAAGAAGAAAATGAAGAAGGACAAAATATTACTTTTTGGCGTGTTAAAGGGGAAAGGGATACAAAAGTTTTTTGGAGAGCTTTTGAGTTGCTACTGGTGCACGGGAGTTTGGAGCTCATTTGGACTTTATATAGGGTATTTATGGTTTCCCTTGATTTTCGAACCAATAATCTTTTTATTGGCTATAGCCGGTGCTGCAGGTATCATTGAAAATTTTTTAGACTAATAGTTCATTCGATGACCTTCTTAATGAAAAATATGGAATCCTGTTATTACATGAACATCAAAAGAATATGCCCTTCTTATTTTTTAAGGTGTAGGAATATTAAGGTTGACCTTTTGATGATGCAGACAAAATTGAGTCACTCTAATTCCCTTTCTTACTATAAGCCACCGTGAAAAAATATAATGAAATTGTAGATGAGGGATAGGTAAATGAAAGAGTCAATTGAAAAAGGGAAAGTAACGGTAATTTTAACAAGTTATAATAAACCTAAGACTGTGACTAGTGCAATAGAAAGTGTGATGAACCAAAGTTATAAAAATTGGGAATTATTTATAATGGATGATTCTTCAAATATACAGACGCATAATGAAATTAGAAGAATAATTGGATCACTAACGCAACCTTCTGATAAAAGAATATTTTTTTATAATAGTATGGTAAAGGATCAAGATAGATACAAAACAACTAGATATGCTACTTTAATTAATCAAGCAATTGAATTATCTTCAGGTGAATTTATTACGTATTTAACTGATGATAATTATTATCTTAAGAATCGACTTCAAGTTATGGTTCAACATCTGAATCGCTATCCTAAATTTGAAACTGTATATTCAAAACAAGTAATAAAGTTTTTAGATGCACGAGGTAAGGTGTTGAAAGAGAGAATTAGGGGTACAAAAGGAATTTTAAATAAACCTCAAAACAAGGTAGATCATTGTTCGGTCATGCATAGAAGAGTTCTCTGTGAAAGAATAAAAAAGAGATATGGTTCTTGTTGGGATGATGATAGTTCAAATTGGCATAATGGAGATGCGGCTTTTTGGGATAGAATGGTTAAATACTCTCCATTCTATCCCATAGATGAAGTATTAGACATATGCTTTAAAACACCCCATTCATTTCAGACACTTAATGCTTATGTTCCTTCAGATTTACCGAATGGTATTGTTATTAAAGATATGTCTAACCAGTTTTTTCTTATAGAAGATGGGAGTAGAAGATTAATTGAAATAGATAAATTTAAACATAATTATAATCATAACGTTGCTGTGAATATTCCAGATCCCATACTTTTAAAGTATCCAATTGGTGAACCAATAAATACAAAAATTTTTAATGAACCGAATCTTTTTCCAAACTACCGCTTTGTGTTTGAAGAAGAAACAAGAAAAGTGTATTTTACTGAAAATCATCAAATAAGAAGAATTAGATCTCAAAACTTAAAGAAACATTTTAATTTAACCCATAGTAATATGATTGATTTAAAAAAACAGTTTATAAAGAAGTTTCCTATCGGACCAGATGTAGAATGGGAAATTGTCAATAGTAAGTCGATCATGGATGGTTTGTTATATAAGTTTAAGTTAAACTATTATGTCGCACAGAACCACAAACTTTGTTTGATACCTAATAAAATACTCAAACGTTTAAAGTATCATGAAGGTAGGGCTATACTCTTGAACAGAATTCTAGTTGATCGAATGGAAAAAGGAGTTCCTTTTAATTGGAATGTAAAAAGGTATTAAGAATGAGGAACTTGGACTATTTATTTTCAGAATAAGAAAATAAATAGTCCTTTTTCTAAAGGAAAAAATGTATAAATTTTGTCCTTTATAAGGAGTTTTTTTCATTGTTGTCTAGCTCCCTCGCCCAGCAACTTCGACGCACACGCCTCTAGGAGGGAGGTGGATCTACGTTGGCTACAGGACGTAGCCGTATTTAGTAGATCATCCTCTTCATTTTATCAACGTTAGCTTTCGCTTTGCATTTCTTTACCTTTATGAATACTCGAATCATAAGAACGTATAAATGGAATAAGGTAGGATGAAATTCAAATTAATCGAATGTCACCTACAGTTGAAACTAAGTTATTGTGTTTTTTATTCTTTTTTTAGATATTTTTTTACATAAGAATATAGTTCTAAATCAATTAAATTATGTCTTTTAATTGTAGCGATTTGGACAGGAGGAATAGTGCTGTTAATGGGGCGCATGTTGTTCTTATTTAAAACAACATTCATTTTTACTTTCCAGTTAAATTTAGTTGAAAATAGAGTTAAGGATTTTTCGAATTCCTCTGTTATGCCAGCTGTGATCTCTCCTGAATTGATACGTTCTTTTATTATCTTTAAATCAGCGATAGTAAGGTTTTGATGGGCATGATAGCCAAGTAAAAACTGACTTTGCATGTTTTGTAAGATTGGCAAGGAAGCATATTCTTCCAATGAAAGGTGTTTATATAAATGATAATTTTCATGTTGAGGTCTTCTAGCAATAAAGTAATACTCGGATATGACTCGATCAATCGGGTTTCTTAACAAGGTTATATAATGGTATTTATTTGGTTTAAAATATTCATGAGCTCCGTAACGCATATGACCAATTACACAGTCATAGTTATGATTGGATATCTTGGTTAAAGTTTTCTTTATTGGTGGTCTATAAACTTCAGCGATATTTTGGTAATTTTGTTTAACTATATGTTTTAATGATGTGCCACCTGTTTTGGGGATATGGAGGTGAAATAACATGTTAATTTTCCCTCCTCATTAAGTTGTCGAAATTGTTTAGTTTCCTCTTTTCTTTTGGAGTTAGTGTGGAAATCTTTTTTTGAAGTCTTTTTTGCATTTGTTCGTATAAAATATAGTCAAGTTGATTTTTTTTTCTGATTTTTTGAATCAATTGGTCGGGTATACCATTCTTTTTTAATCGATTTTTATTTGTGTTTAACATTTTGTAGTGCAAGTTTTTCCAATTAAGTCTTTTGCCTAACATAAAAATGGATTCGTTAAACCTTTCAGTAATTCCGATAAAAAAATAATCATTGTTAATATTTTTTAAGGCTAAATCTAAATCAGGTGTAAATTTTCCTGAAAGGATTCTTGTTTGATGGTTATTTAAGGGCACATGAAAATCTGGGTGTTCCTCATTGATAAATTGTTTTAGAGAATATTGATTTGCAAGCCGATAAAGTCTGTTATTGGGTCGAGACTTAATAAAAAAATAGGTTGACAATACTCGATTAACTGGATCACGTAAAAAAGTGAAATAGTGAGCGGGCCTGTTCAAACTTTTATGAACCCCATATTTATGGTGCATATAAACATATTTTACTTCTAAGGGTAAATGATCAATGGTATTGCTTGTTTCATAATATTTACAGTTGTTTTGGATGATCGACCGGATGGTTAGTCCACCCGTTTTCGGAATGTGAGTGAAAATGATAACTTTTTTAGGCATATTTTAGGCACTTCCTTTATTCTAGATACAATAATATATGATTGGGATCGATTGAATGGGAAACGTAGAAAGCCCATTTATATAATTTAATAAAGGGTCGGGAATTGTTTAAGTGTTCGCTTAGTAGTGTACCTGTAACAGGTGGAGGGTTTTGCCTAGCAGATGAATGGGTAAAAACCTCTTTAATTCATTTTAGACAACAAAATGTTGGAGGTATAGTCTGTCCATGCGGATTTGTTTAGTTTTTTGCAGAATACGGGCTCAAAAATTCATTATTTATAGAAGGGAACAAATGTTGTTAGTTTCCATTTACAATTGAAAAAATTTTTTCTAATCGATTTGTAAATGTATGTTTAGAAATAACTTTTTGATAGGCTTCTTTTGCAATCTGGTCACGTAATTGTTTTCTAGGAAGATAGTAATGTATTTTTTCTAAACAATCCTCAAGGTTTTTGAAGGTAACTATTTCTTTTTCTTCTTCAAAATAATCATAAACGTCTTCAACCCTTTGTTTTATCTGAAATGCCTGGCATGCCGCTAAGTCAAAGGTGCGATTATTTATACTTTTATTATTGACCCCTCTTATAATATCATTATGTTTGTCAGTCATCGGTCTCAATAAATTTAGATTAATCTTTCCAGCATTGTATATGCTAGAAACTTTTCTTGGATACTTCCATGGACTAATGGATACTCTTTTTCTCTGGGATGGAGTAAGCTCATTAAACCATCTGCCAACTAACTGAATTTTATAGGGGGTTTCGTCAATTAATGTTTGAATGATTTCTTTTCTATTTTCATAAGGATAGCCAACCAGAGTAACATCAAATAGTTGTTTTTGATTTTCTTTTGGAGGTCTATACGTTCGTAGATCTGTTGCAAGTGGTAAATGATAAACATTTTTGTGTTGTTTACTTTTATAAAATCGCTGACTTGCTTGGTCAATTGTAAAAACATAATCGTAATGAAAAAAGTATTCAGCTGTGTATCTTAAGTAGTAAGGGTCTTCTGTTAACCAAATGCAAGTAGGAATTTGATGATTCTTTATGATAGATAGTTTTTTATTTGATAACTTATCGCCTACCATTGTCAACATAAGATCAAAGGATTGCCTATTTAATACCTTATTTAAGTTTGTTGTAGGTTCAAAAGGATCGAAAAAAGAATATGAAGAGCCTAGTGAATTCAAGGCTCTTTTGATACACTCGTCAAACCACTCATAAATTCTTTTATGTCCTGAAGAAATATAGAGAATATTCATTGATGCACCTCCTAGTTTATAATTATTTTATTTAAAAAGGGGATACCTTCTTTAGCATTTTGAAAATATATAAATCCCTCGATGATTAAAGGGTCTGTTAATTTATCTTGTTCTACTGCAATTTGAAAATTAGCAAAGGTGAGTTGTTCTTTAGCGTTCAATTCAGTTAGCTTTATTGGTTTTAACCAGTATTCACCATAATTAACTACTTTTTCTTTCCAATTTTCAATGGCGTATTCCCATTTCTCTTCTCCGTCATCTTCTTCTAAAACTAAGGAATCATCCATCTGTCTTCTGGCGATTTTACCGCTGAAAGTAGCCTCTTCTTTCAAAGACGTTCGTATACAAAGAATAGGATGCAGGTAACTTTGATCGGTAAAATTTTGAATGATGGCATTTCCGACAACAAGGATAAGCTTTTCTTCTTCTTTAGGTGTAATAATGGAGTGGGTGAAGTAACTGGTTATTCTGTCTAGCTTTGTGTCATTTACCGTTTCTGTCTGTTCTTCTTGTTCTTCTTTATGGGATTCGCTGTCACTCTTTTTTTCTTCTTCATATTGTTGTATCAATTGGTCTTTCTCTTTAAGTAAATCATCAATTTGTTGTTGTAGTTCTCTTTGTTGTTTTTCATACTTCTTTTTTATTTCCTCTTGTTCTTGTTTGTAAGCTAAACTTTCAAAAACTGAAGAATGCAAAAGGGATCGTTTCTCCAGTTGAGATAATAATTGTTTTTGGATTTTTTGTTTCTCTTCGTTTAATGCATTTTTTTGCTGGTCAGTCAGTTTATCATCTAAAAGTTTTTTATCTGCTCCTTCAATACGTTGGCGTAATTGTTCAATTTCATTGTTAAAATCCTTGCTCGTTTCTAGGTCATGTTTAAATTGTTTCAGAAGCTCATTTTCTTTTTTTAGATTTTTTGCTTTGTTTTCTATAGTAGAAAGTTTTTTAGATAGTGCGTTTTTTTCTTGAATACTTTCTTCTAATTGTTTTTCTTTATGTTCATGTTCTGTTAGTAAATGTTCGATAACATATTGATGAAGTTCAATTGTTTCCTCTAATTCTTTGGTAAACTCCATACTACTTTCTTCTAATTGTTTTTCTTTATGTTCATGTTTTGTTAGTAAATGTTCGATAACATATTGATGAAGTTCAATTGTTTCCTCTAATTCTTTGGTAAACTCTATGCGTTTCTGTCTGTTTTTTTGTACGTTTGTTTTTAACAAAGAGATGTGTGCATCTAATTGAGAGAGTGTTCGTTCGTAATCTTCTTTAGCTAGTAAGTAATGATCATTGGACCGAATCATTGACTTGTAATAAGAAAGCTTTTCTTGTCCTTCTTTTAGTTGCTCCAAGGCTCGATGTAGTCTTCTTTCAAAAAGCCCAACTTCAGATTTGTAGTGAATGACTTGCTGTTGAAGTTGAATAAGTCTTTCCTTGTCAGTGAATTTTGTATAACTCAACGGTCAACACTCCTTTTTATCACTATTCGTCCTTGTATCAATTTTTGAACAATCCTTTAAACAAAGGTCGTTCGGTTTTAAAACAGTCAAATAAACCTATGGAATATTTCTTCTTTTAAATTATATGTATGATAAAAGGGGATAGATAATATCTGAAATCTAATAGTTGTTCAAAAGAAAGAGAGGGGAGATTAAAAGCTTCTCCCCTAAAAAAGTATAAGTTTGGGTTAGCAATGTGTATTAGGAGGAAATAGTTCAGGACATTGTGGTGGGAATCCTTCAACAGGACATAGACCAACCGTATCAATTTCGCTACGCGGTTTACAAAATCTAGCTTCTATCTCAAGTTTAACATTTGCTTCCATTTGAACATCTAGGCAAAGAGTAATTGAAATATCAACTTGTTGGAATGTGTCATCGGAACATATTAAGCTTGCATCACATTCAAAGAAAGTGATTTCTGCATTGACATTTGTACCATTTGGAGCACATAAGAAGAAAGTTTGGGCTGTTGCAAAAGAAATAGGGTCAGAAATACAAAGTTTGTTACCAAATAGGTCACAAATTTCTACAACAACAAAACCTTTCACGAGTACTTTTACTTTTTCTAAAATAATGGTTTTTCCATTAGGTAGAGTAACAGAAACTTCTTGTCGACCTTCAGGTTGAACAATCTCAACGACAGTTAAAGCTCCAGGTTTTGATGGATCGACAGGATTTCCTAAAGAATCAGTAAGGAAGCACTTAACTTCAAAATCGATATAATGGAAGATTTCGCAAGGGTCCTCAGGGCAGCCAGTAGCACTTCCAGTTACACCTTGGCAATCAAATCCTAATTCTGATAGCTTATTAATACTAATTAAAGGAATATCGACTTGTCGATTTACCCAATCATACACTTTTGGAACACGAATACAGACTTTGTGTCTATCATGATGACTCATGTTTATTTTACCTCCTATGTTTGTTGTCATTATTTACGACTAATGTATACTATGTTAGGCGAAACAAAGTGTGAGTAAAACGCACAGTTTTTTTATAAATTTCTAAGATACTATCTATTGAAGAGAAAGCTTTTAGTTCATTTACTATCTCCCCTTATTATAAGTTCTTCAATAAAGTATCCCCCTTTAGTGCGTGTTCAAAAAGTAGGGGAAAAAGGACGCTGAAGAACGAGGCGACTGCTTAAAGGAACGCAGGCTAAGTTCAGTCACGTCCTGTGAAAACGCCTGCGCTAGCCCGTCCTGGGCATCGAAGCACCACACAGTGTACGTTAAGGAAAAGGATCACGAGCTAAATACGTCCCCACCCTAGGGACAACGCTCGTGCTAGCCAATCCTGGCGTCGGAGTGTCGGAAAAGCAAACCAACAAAGTTATTCAACCGACATTTAAGGAACATCATCTAAGTTCAGCCACGTCCTGTGGCTAACGATGATGCTAGGCCATCCAGGCCATCGTAGGGCTTTTTGAACAACCTCCTTTAGAAGAAAATGTTTTTAAAAAAGAATGAAAAAACGAAACGGTTTAGTAAATGATGGTCCACTCATTAAATAATCACTTCCTTAAATAACCCCCCCATTGATTTTTGAACACGAAATAGTAATGTGTTTAAAACAGAAATCCCCCAAATTTTTATTTTTATCAATGAAAAATGGTCACATACCCAATTACATTCATAAACTAACCTATAGGAAGAAGAAAGGAAGTGAAATCATGATTCAAATTGAAAAAGAAGTGCTTGATCGAATGAAGTCAGAACTGATTTTTTTTAAAGAAAAGGCGGCTAAATCATCTCATTTAGAAATCCTATTCCAAGATCAGCAAATAACGATAAAGAAACTCAAAAGAGAAATCAATCAACTTGTAAAGCAGATAACTGAATTTGAAACTCAATTTGACGAGGAGCAATATAATGAACAAAGAATTGAAGAACTTCTACAAGATAATGAAAAAAAAGATAAGAAAATAACAATGTTATCAAAGGAAACTCAAAAAAAGGATGAAATCATTTCTAACCTAAAGGAAGAAAATGAACAAATAAAAAATAAACTTACTCTTAAAGAGACCCAGCAAAAGGTCCTTGAATCGTTATCTCAAGAAGTGGAAGAGGAAAGTGAAGTTCAAGCTGAATTACCCTTTCATTTAGAAACAACAGAGCAAGAAAATGATGAAGATGATATAGAGGAAATGGATTTCATTAATGATGAGCAGTCACCAGTTGATGAAGATGCTTGGTTCTATCGAAACATTCAAGAATTGAATCAATCGAGACATATGCAACGACAGAGAGGGGAGCGAAAGAAAAATTATAGAAGAAATGAACAGAAAAGGAATAGGAAAGTAGTGAGAAGACCTGAAATTGATTTTTTATCATTAGAAGAGTCTAATTTCAATAAATAGGAGAACTCTTTCATACCCCTACAACATATAATGATTAAAGAAATAACGCATTTGAGATTGTTCAAAAAGTTCTACAACTATCAGGAAGT
Organism: Bacillus carboniphilus; assembly: GCF_020524035.2. Taxonomy (NCBI): domain Bacteria; kingdom Bacillati; phylum Bacillota; class Bacilli; order Caryophanales; family Bacillaceae; genus Bacillus; species Bacillus carboniphilus. The sequence goes on from NZ_CP129013.1 coordinate 344,614, forward strand.
TCAAGCATTATTATTGTCCAGGACGTCGTTGAACCTTTGTTTTGACGTTCCTTAATTAAACCGCTTTTAAAGGTTAAATACACCTATTTCGTAATGCTCGCTTTAGTGTGAACAAAGTGCTTCAGCTTTTCTATTCAGTGTCCTTCTCCCTGCTTTATGAACACACACCTTAGGTGAAGAATATTATTATGTCATAAATAATTAAAGGACATCCTAGTACTTTTTGAACTTCTCCCTATATTGAAAGGAGTTCTAAAAAATGAGAAGACCTAAAATAAATAATTCATCAAAAAAGGGAAATACGCAAACAAAGACCTATTCTTCCTATCAAAAATCACATCCAAAACCATCAGTTAAATCAACGAAAGGCTGTAACTGTGGTAAAAGATAAGAAAAGGGCTCAATAACGAGCTCTTTTATTTATTGTGGAATTTTTTCTAACTTTTGAAAGCAAACGATAAATAGAAAGACAAGCTTAGATCAAGACTATAAAAAAGGAGTGATAAACATGTTGACGGCCATCATTCGTTCTATCTGCATTATTGTCGGCCTCTTTTTTATAGCTAAGCTTTTTGGGAAAAAACAGCTTTCAAAATTATCTTTTTTTGAATATCTAGTTGGCATTACTGTGGGAGACATAGCTGGTGCTTTGTCATTGGATATGGATTTAGACTTAAAAAGCGGTGTTGCAACCATTATAATTTGGGCGATGGTTCCTATTGTTATTTCTTATGGATCAATTAAGAGTCAAAGGTTTCATAATTTTATTGAAGGGCAACCCACGGTTTTTATTGAAAATGGGGTCATTGATGAAAATAATTTACGAAAAGAGAAATACACAGCGGATGAATTGTTAGAACAGCTAAGAAAAAAATCTATTTTTTCATTTGCAGAAGTACAGTATGCCATTTTAGAAACAACGGGCGAACTTAGTGTGTTATTAAAAAAGGAACACCATCCTGTAACGATAAAAGATTTAAACATTCCATTTTCGAATACTCCTGAACCGAAAACGATCATCATTGATGGGGAAATAAAAGAGAATATTTTACAAGAGATTGGTTTATCCAAGCGTTGGATTCAAGAGGCAATACGTCGATATGAAAAAAGAACTGAGGATGTATTTATAGCTGAAATTGACCATCAAGGCAGGCTATCAGTTGATTTCTTTAATAATAGTACAACAAGCAAGAAAGAATATTTCTCTAAAACCTTTAGAGAGAAGTCTACATATTATGATAAATGAAAGGAGGGAGTCAAATGAATCAACTGCATGAAGAATTCATTAAATGGTTTGAAGGGAAGCATTCCAATCATGAGGAAAGCATGAGGAAAATGGATCAGTGGAAACGAGAAAAAAATGAAGAAATAATGGAATTAGAACAAAAGGGGAAACAATTCGAAAGACAGATGGAGGAGGGTGCGACAGCTATTGAGTCTTGGCTAAAAGAAAATACGCTAAATCTTCCTCATTTGTTTTCATTTAAAGAGTAAAAACAAGTACCGCTTCTTTTTTCGCTTTTTTTAAACACATACTAAAAAGGAACAGTCAAAAACTAGGTCAAACGTCCAATCCGATTCCTTCATGATGCATAGTTTATAGTGTAGCACTTAAAGTGCACCAAATTTTCTCCTTTTCATACTATATAACATCATGTAAGGAGGTTTAGGACTGAATGGATAATAAGTTATTTAAAAATATTGAAAAGAAAACAGGCGTTAAAATGAATGATGTTTTTTCATTAGCAAGCTCTCTTCAAGGAGCTGATTTAAAAGATGAAAAGACCATTCGTAATTTAGTTAAGAGAGTTGCTGAACTTGCAAATAAACCTGTCCCTAAAGAGTTAGAAGATAAGATTGTTCAAACATTAATTAGTAACGATCAAAAGATCGATTTTTCTACAATATCAAAAATGCTAAATTCGAAGAAATAAGAAAGCTGGCTAGATTACCTAGCCAGTGTTTTTATGAAACGAGATATTTTGACAGATTTGGTCCTGCGATTATCTGGTACTGATAAATACAATTGGTCTTTTGCTCTTGTCATTGCGACATATAACAGACGTCTTTCTTCTTCAAGTGGCAGGGTTTCACCCTTTCGCCATGAGTCTAGAGCATAGTCATGAGGTATTGAGCCATCTACTACACCAATCACATAAACGGTCTTAAACTCTAATCCTTTTGAACGATGAATGGTTAATAGTTGGACGCTATCTTGATAAGAGAGACTTTTTTCTTGTGATTTTGCCGTCATATGGTCTACATGATCTAATAGTTCATGAATAGTAGAGAACTTCTTAGCGACAACTTTGAAATCTTGTAGCGCATCTGAACCTTTATCCATCTTATTTCCTTCTTGACCACGTTTTTTTATGAAATCTCCGAAACCAAGTTCTTTTTCAATCACTTCAATCGCTTGAATAGGTGTTTTTTTAGTTAAAGTAGGAATCACTTTAACGAGTGCCTTTAATTTTTTTCTTTGGAAAGGCAATAAATCTGGAAGCTTTGGCAGTGCTTCAATGTATGGGCAATCATGGAGGATGGTCAAGGCTTTCAGTTCGTTTATATGTGATTGTTTTATGAATAAAGCAGTAAATAAATCTTTTAGTGCGCTTGTATCATCTTGATTTAGGCTTATTTTAAAGAAAGAAAGTAAGCTTCTAATAACTCTTTTTTTATAAAAAGAGTCTTGTCCGTTTTCAAATTCAAAAGGAATGCTTGATTCGCAAAATCGTTCAAATATAGCTCTTCCGGCTGTGTGTGTTCGATATAAAATGGCAAAATCATTTGGCGATGCACCATTTTGGATTTTACCTTTTATATCTTCAACGATCATGGTAGCTTCCTCTTCCTCATCATATGGAAAAAATAAAAAAGGGTATTGTGTTGATGGTGAAACGGCTTGTATTTTCTTTTGAAATCGTTCTTTGTTAAATGAAATGACCTTATTGGCGCTGGTTACAATTGGATGACTAGAACGATAGTTATGACTTAATTGAACCATTTTGGCATTAGGATAATCTTTTTTAAAATTCAATATGAAAGAAGGTTCACTTCCTCTGAAACTATAAATAGATTGGTCGTCATCCCCCACTGCACAAATATTATTGGTTTGTTTAGATAATAGTTGCAAGAGCTTATACTGAACAGGATTGATGTCTTGAAATTCATCGACTAAGAAATAGTGAAATCTCTTTTGGTATTTTTTTAATAGTTTCTCGTTTTCTCCGAAAAGTTGTAAGCATTTCAACAACATATCATCAAAATCAAATTTTTGATCATACTCCTTTTGACGTTCATAATGCTCATAAAGGGCCTGAAATTGCTCTTCTAACTCCGTTTGAGGGGTTATTTCATCAGGTCTTTTCATTGTGTTTTTCCAAAGACTAATTTGCTGTAATGCTTGGTCAAAAGGGAAATCTTTTTCATCTATGTTCAGTCTTTTTAGCACAGGTTGAAAATAATAGCTTTTCTGCCAATCCCATTTAATTAATTGGTCGGTTTGTCTATATGTTGGAAGATGGTGTGCTAAAATCCTATAAAAAATACTATGAAATGTACCAATGATCGGTTGTGTTTGTAATTGACTCGTTATCCGATCTTTCATTTCTTTAGCTGCTTTTGTGCTAAAAGTCACGAGCATCATACTTTTAGGATCAATATTTTTCTCTAAGGCCATATATATACATCGAGCAGTTAGTACGCGCGTTTTTCCACTTCCCGCACCTGCAAGAACTAATAATGGTCCATCAATTGTATGTACAGCCTGTTGTTGTTTTGGATCAAGAGGAACAACAAAGGATTGTTCCGAATAATTAGGAGGTGACATAAAAGGCGTATTGTTCTTTATTGGCTTTGGTAATTTCCAATTAAACGTCACTTGTGATGGATTAATAGCTTTATTTTTAGGTAAAAGAATGCCGTTACTATTATGAGCGTCTCTTATTTGATGTTCTTCAATTTCTATGCCATTACATTTAGTATCATGTAGATGGTGAAAATAAGGTTGCTTTTCAATTCCTAAATATAGTTGAACGGGTTTTTTACAATGCTCACATGAAACAATCCCCTTTTTTGTAGCTTCATAAAGTTTTTGAAAAGATTCTCTAGAATAGGTTTGTAAATCGATTACTCGATCTTTCCATATTGCTTTTTTCAACAGGGAATGCCTCCAATTTAATGAGTAATTGATAGAATAATGTAGTTTACTACAAGCCTTATCATATCAAATTGATTAGATGCAGGAAAGGGGAGGCCAATTATCGAAGTATGTCAATAGGCATTGAAATTTCATTACGGATAAACGAAACGGTCTAATTCTTACATGAGAAAGGATGAGTAGTTATGGGATATATCGCACCGGTTAATATGGAAGCGAGAATTCAGTACAGAAATCTGATGTATCGTAAAAAAGTTGACTATGTTCCATTAGCAAAAATATCTTCAGTAAAGTTGAATATAGCTGATAAACAATTAGAGTCTAAAACGGAGCAAGTATATTATCGATCGACCATTGATTTGAAAATATAACTAGTGGTTCGTGTATATAGTTTAGTGTAACTTTTGTATATAAAGACCTTTCTCTTTTGTATATTCTGCGTAAAGTACTTCTTTAATATCATTTATTTTCTGTTTGTTTAACTGATGAAGCAAATATTGTTTGTTAAGGCCTGCGTTTTGTAAATTATCCAAAAGGACTTCCCCGTCAATAATAATCGTGATTGGAAGAGTAAAGGGATCGGACTTTAGGTTTAGATCTGAACGAACAGGGCTCTCAAAGTCTGTTTTTTTTGCTACGCTTATGGATCCATCTGTTTCAAGAATGGCATATTCTACTTCTTGAAGAGAAAATACGCCTTTTGATCTAATTAAATGTTGTAATTGATTTATATCTAGCTTTGATTTTCTTAAGCTTTCTCGGTCGATGTTCCCCTTTTTAATGACGATTGTTGGCTGTCCTTCAAGGAAAGATCTTGTTCGTTTCCATTTTTGTGTGACGATTTCAAGAACATATATAAGAATCCCCCAAACGATGATCGTAAACAATATTTCTTTTATACCTGAGTCTTTATCATAGACGGCATTCCCCACTAATTCTCCTAAAATTAACGCAGAAATGAAATCAAATGCTGAAATTTGGGTAATTTGCGTTTTTCCCAAAAATTTCGTCAAAAAAAATAACCCTATAAATCCTACTACTAGTTCTATAGCAATGACTTTTAAGTCCATATTATCACCTTTACGATCTATAATTATTTTATTGTAAAAAGTATGTAGTCAGCAAATTCTCATATGAATGATGTGAAAATATCTTTATCAATAGGTTGTGCTTAATTGTTAAAAAATATGATTAATAAAATGGAGGGGTGGTGTAGTTTGGGAAGGAGAACATATAAAATGTAAAAAGCGATTCGTATTTAGAATCGCTTTTAAATCCTTATACTTCTTTTGTCATTTCAATGTGAGGAATATTAGCATCATAGAAAATGTCAGAAGTGATTTTATATCCTAACTTTTCATAAAATGCTTTTGCTTGTGTTTGTGCATGAAGCTTAAACTTTTGAATCCCTTTTTCTTTCAAAATTTCCTCTAATTTAGTAATAATTCTTTTCCCATTACCACCTTTTCTATATTCTTTTAATACACAGACTCGTTCAATTTTTCCATATTGATTCATTATCCGACATCGCCCAGTACCTATTGGCTCGTGACTTTGATTATAGAGAAGAACATGATTTGCATGTTGATCATGTTCATCTTTTTCTAGTTCTTCAGGAACTTGTTGTTCATTCACAAAAACTTTCATACGAATTTCAATAGCTTGATCTAATTGTTCCTTTGAAGTAACTTGATGCACTTCCATCTCCTTAGCAGTCCTTTCCTAAACGATACGTTTCAAATACTGTCCATGAACCATTTTCTAATTGATAGAGAAGATGAAAGCGGTCTACTCTTTCTTGATGTGAAATATCAGATAGTTTGAGACTACTGAATACATCTGTATGCTCTGAATCCGATAATTTTTGTCCAATGGTGATGTGTGGTATAAATGCGTACTCTGGTTCAGCCGGTTTAATTTCTTTATGTAATGTTTCATTTAAGTATAGTAAAGCATCTGTTTGTTCGACTTTTAAGTAAACCACATTATTTACTGGTGAGAATGAACTGAATTTGTACACATTTAGTTCAAGTAAAGAAGTATTTTTAGAAATCTCAAGGAGCTTTGATGATATTTCATCCAATTCTCTTTCTTCAGCCTCAAAAGGACTGCGTAAAGTCAAGTGCGGTGGAATTAATGAATAATGTGGATCATATCTTTTTCGATAAGAATTCGCTAAATCTTGAAGCTTTTTAGATGGGAAGATAACAATTCCATATTTCATAAGAGTACCTCCTCGAATAATCGTAAATTAATTATAACAGAACGTTACCAATAACAACACTTGAAGCATGGCTACTGTTGGTTAATTCATCATGGTCTGTAAAACTTTTTTAAGAAGTGGTTGCCAATAAGTCCAACGATGGTCTCCTTCAAATTCCTCATAAATATGTTGAAAGCCCTTTTCATTAAAAACCTTGTTTAATTGTCTATTTGGTGTTAAAAAGTCAACATTCTCATCATCTGTTGTTTTGACAGAAGTTTCTTCGAGTCCAATTTGATGATAGATGGAAAGTAAATCAGGGTAGTTAAACTGCTTGACACTGTTGATTACTTTTTCGTTGACAAATGGAGACTGAAGCATCACTTTTCCAAATATATTTGGATACGAAATAGCTGTCATAAGGGAAATGGTTCCTCCAAGAGAATCGCCTATTAGAGCTCTTGCTTGTCCCATTTGATAGGTTGGATATTCTTTATCTAAAAAGGGGATGAGCTCATGGGCTAAAAATCTTGAATAAGCTTTACTTGTAGGACTATTTGGATGATATTTCGTTCGTCTATCGTCAACACTTTTATATGGAATGCCAACGATAATCATGTTTTCAATCTCATGATATTCTAGTAATTGCTCCGTAAAACGTGCAATTCTTCCTAGCTTAAAATAATCTTGCCCATCTTGTGCCACCAACAAGTTGTATTTGTATAGTGGAGAATAGGTCACTGGTAAGTATACGAGTAAAGACAATTCTTCATTAAGTTCGTTGCTGTAAAAATTTATTTCTTGCAATGGTCTTACTTTTACATTCATCGCTTTCAACCCCTACTACATCTTATTCTATTACTACTATGTATAATGCCTTTGTTGTTAACAAGATTCAAGTATTTTGATCCTCTAATAGAGGTTGTTCAAAAAGTCATGAAAAATTGCTGTCGAATAACTTTGTTGTCTCGCTATTCCAAGCTCCGACGCCAGGATTGGCTAGCACGAGCGTTGTCCCAATGATGGGGACGTCTTTAGCCCGTGATCCTTGACGTACACTGTGGTGCTTCGATGCCCAGGACGGGCAAGCGCAGGCGTTGTCACAGTATGTGACAGAACTTATCCTGCGTTCCTTTAAGCAGTCGCCTCGTTCTTGTCTAGCTCTATCGCCTAGCCAGGAGACGCCTACAGGAGGGAGGTGGATCTACGTTACCCACAGGAAGTGGGTGTACTTAGTAGATCTTCAGAAATAGCTACGATTTCATGAAAGGTAAAGAGCACCTTTCAAGGTAATCGCATCTTATGCTTGTCGTGGCTGATCAAGTCGATGACGCTTTTCTAATTCTCGGCCCTTTTTCCCCTTCTTTTTGAACACGCACTATTATAAGGAAAATTCTTCAAGTGGTTGTTTAAGTAAGGAAAAAACATCGAGAATGAACCTTGCACAGCCAATTTCTGTTGCATGGATGATGCTTTTTTAGTCAATCAGATGATCTACTAACTACGGTCACCACGAGTTAGCAATGTAGATTCAAACCTTCATGTGGAGCCGTGTTCATCGTAAGATTATTAGAAGCTTATCTATAATATTTGTAGTAAATCCCAGAGATATTATGGTATATTTAAAGTATAGAATTGTACAAAAAATGAGAAAAAGATTTACATTGGAGGGGATCATGATGAGCTTAACCTATAAAAGAATTGTCGTAGCAGTTGATGGGTCAGCAGAGGCTGAGGCAGCTTTTGAGCAAGCAATTGAAATTGTCAAACGCAACGAAGGGGCAGCTTTATTAATTACTCATGTGATTGACACAAGAATTGGGATTGCAGAAACATATGATACCGGCGTCATCAGTAGAATTGAAGAATCTGGACATGAATTACTCAAAAAATATGAAGATCAAGCAAAGAAGGCTGGTCTTGATAATGTCGCTACCGAGTTAAAACACGGTTCTCCTAAGGCTATCATTGCCAAAAAGATTGCACCTGATTTTAATGCTGATTTAATCATTTGTGGGGCAACAGGATTAAATCGTGTTGAACGATTTATTGTTGGTAGTGTAGCCGAACATACTACAAGATATGCAAAATGTGATGTTTTGATTGTTCGTGCAGATAAAAAAGAATAGACGCGTTAGAAAGGGGACAGGTGGATTTTTCATCTGTCTTTCTATTGGGAACGATATTCAAAGTAAGGTAATATAACACAAGTTTTTATCTAGTGTTAAAATTTAGATTTCTATAGTTCGAAAAATAATAGGCTGCAAGTTGTTACGTTTTAAAGAAAGTTAAACAAAACAACAATCTTAGAGCGTCCAAGCCTTAACTCTTGGGCGTTTATGTTTTAATCAATTTTCTAATCTATGTGAAAGTACCTTCGATATTAAAGCTATAAACAACTTTCAATGAACACGAATTATAAAGAATATACAAAAAATGATTGACTTCTTTTTTATTCAATAATATAATTACTTTTGTCACTAATGAATTGAATATTTGATTCCGTAGCTCAGCTGGGAGAGCGCTACCTTGACAGGGTAGAGGTCGCTGGTTCGAGACCAGTCGGAATCATATCGAAAACCTGTACCTACTTTACTATGGTAGCTACAGGTTTTTATTTTTTATGGCCATTTCATTTCACTTAACATTCCTAAAACTATTTGTGCGGATTGATTAGCAGCCATCTCTTCATACTTTTTATAATCGAGTGTTGTGTTCTCATCCGCATTGTCAGATATACTTCTAATAATGACGAAGGGGACTTTATTTATATGAGCCACTTGAGCAATTGCTGAACCTTCCATCTCTACGCAAGCAGGCGCATAGTTTTTAACAATCCTTGTTTTTTCTTCTATGTCTTCGATAAATGATTCTCCACTAACAATTCTTCCTAAATGATAAGTTGAGTTTAATTTCAAATAAGCACATGTTTGAAGGGCAAGTTCGATTAGTTGTTTATCTGCTTGAAAGGTTTCTTGAAAAGGAAAGAGGTTTTTCTTTTGTTCTACTCGAACGTCATGGTGAGTAACATCTGAAGAAATGACAACGTCATATATTTTAACTGCTTCGTCTAGACTTCCAGCTATCCCAGTATTAATAATCGAGTAAACTGAAAACTGATCAATTAAAAGTTGTGTGCATGCAGCGGCATTTACTTTCCCAACTCCGCTATTCGTAATAATGATTTCATTACTAAACAATTCTCCATGATAAAAAGGGAATCCTGCATAAGTGAATTTTGTTAGGTTTTGTACTTTATTGATGAGTAGGTCAATTTCTACTTGCATCGCTCCAATAATGCCAATTTTCTTCACATGTTGTCACTCCTAAATTATTGATTAAACATTCTTACCCTTCCATTCTATATTAATTATCAAGAAAGAAACAGAAGGCTAAATTATTTGCACATTATAACTTAGTACAGATTAAAAAGTGAGTTCAAGTTTTATTGGAAAAAGCAGAAGATTAAAGCTACCTTCATTGTCGTGTTATGATAAAGAAAATATTAATGGAAGGATGATGATCATTGACTGTCTTTGCAAAAGATGCCTTTAAAGGGAAGCATGCCTTAGTTACGGGGGCAACAGGTGGAATTGGTTCAGAAACAGCAAGAACGCTTGTGAGTATGGGTGCTAATGTCACAATCACAGGGAGAAATAATCAAAAGTTAGAACAACTATTAGGTGAACTTTCAGAGAATGAACGGTCCCTAGTCTTCGCATATCCCGCAGATATAACAATCGAAGAAGAACGAAAACAATTAGTAAAGGAAGCGGAAAACACAAACGGTCCAATATCTTTACTTGTTAATAATGCTGGAATAATGGGGGGTGGACTCTTAGAAAACCTTGAACAAGAAGAGATGGAACGAGTGATGGATTTAAATTACACCTCAACCGTTCTTCTAACTAAATTAATTTACCCATCAATGAAAAAGAATAGAGAAGGTTCAATTGTGAATGTAGCTTCTTTATCAGGTTTAAGAGGTACATATGGTGGAACAGCCTATTGTGCATCTAAGTTTGCCTTAATTGGTTTTACCCAGTCATTATCATTGGAAGCTCTTGAACATAATATAAGAGTAAATGCAGTATGTCCGGGTTATGTTGATACGGAAATGGGGAGGTCAGCCGCTCGAAATAAAGCAGAACGAGAAGGAATCCAAGTTTCAGAAGTGATTAAGAGTTCAATTCCATCAGGCCGGATGACAACCTCAAAAGAGGTCGCCAATACGATTGTATTCTTACTAACGGATGCTGCAGAAAATATAGTCGGTGAATCAGTTAAGATTTCAGGTGGAGCGGTATTAAGATAAAACAATCAAAAACAATCTGAATTTAACGATCTATAGTCCTAGCTTTTAGAAGTTAAGGTTATAGATCGTTTTCTTTTAGTTGGAAAAGGTACGATTTCAAATAGGATGAGTAAAATGTATTACTTAAGATGGATGAACGGATAATGCTTGAAGGAGGGGGAATTGTGCACTATTTTCGAAACATTCGTGAACAAATAGTTGGTATTAATCATTATGTTTCAACACCTTATGGATATAAAAAGCTTATTTATTTTGATTGGACGGCTAGTGGAAGGTTATTTTACCCCATAGAAGAAAAGATGCTTCATGTTGTTGGACCGATGATTGCGAATACTCATACAGAGTCTAACTCAACGGGCTCCTTTATGACTAACTTATACTTAGAGTCGTTACAAAAAATAAAAAAACATGTCAATGCGAATTCAGAAGATGTCATTATTACAGAGGGATCTGGCTGTACAACAGTGATAAATAAATTTCAAAGAATTTTAGGGCTAAAAGTTCCAGAACGGTTTCAGCATCTTGTAAAACTAGAAGGAAAAAAAAAGCCCGTTATTTTTTTATCGCATATGGAGCATCATTCTAATCAAACAAGCTGGATGGAAACGATAGCTGATGTAGTTATTGTTGAACCAACCTTAAGGGAGAATGTTAAACCAGAATATTTAAGGGAGTTGTTAAGTAAATATAATGACCGAGATTTAAAAATTGGTTCCTTTACTGCGTGTTCGAATGTCACTGGGGTGGTGCCACCATATCATGAATTAGCGAAGATTATGCATGAGCACGGAGGGTATTGTTTTGTTGATTTTGTTGCTTCAGCTCCTTATGTTCATATGAATATGCATCCAGAAGACCCAATGGAAAAATTAGACGCGATCTTCTTTTCTCCTCATAAGTTTCTAGGAGGACCTGGTTCTTGTGGTGTGCTCATTTTTGATTCGAAACTATATTCAAACACGATACCTGATCATCCAGGTGGCGGAACAGTAGTATGGACTAATCCATGGGGTGGGAAAAAATATTTTGACAGTATTGAAGCAAGGGAGGATGGGGGAACACCAAACTTTTTACAAACCGTCCGTGCAGCCTTAGCAGTTTCACTTAAAGATGAGATGTTGTTAAATGGGATGTATGAAAGAAAAAACGATTTACTCGATTATTTATGGAGCGAATTAACGAAAATAGAAGAAGTAGTGATCTTTGAAAGAAATGATAAAGATCGATTGTGTATTATTTCATTTTACATTGAAAACACTCATTACAATTTAGTCGTTAAGCTGTTAGATGAACGCTTTGGCATTCAAGTTAGGGGAGGATGTTCTTGCGCGGGAACATATGGGCATTATCTACTAAAGATTACTCCATCAAACTCTAAAAAGATTACGGACCAACTTGATTCAGGTAATATGGCTGAAAAACCTGGGTGGGTTCGTGTCTCATTGCATCCAACAAATACTACAGATGAAATAGACGTTTTTATTTTCGCTATAAACGAAATTATTGAAAATTATCAAGAATGGAAAAAGGATTATATTTTTGATCCGTCAACAAATGAATTTACTCATAAAGCTTATGTGGAGCCCTCTTTCATGAACTTTTTTGCTTAGAAAAATAATATGTTGATCGTTGACCCTGACATTAATGTCATCCTTTATAATGAAGTCAATATAGAGTAAGGGGGAATTTTTGATGCGAATTGGAGAATTATCAAAAGAAACAGGAGCTAGTATCAGATCGTTAAGGTATTACGAACAGAAACAATTGATCCAAGCTCAACGTTCACCAAATGGTTATCGAATCTTTGATGTAGATACTGTACAACGCGTTAAATTAATTCAACTTTATTTAGGGTTAGGGCTAAATACAGATCAAATTATTCAGCTTCTATCATGTAAAGACGATGATATTATTACTGCAATTGATGACCCCTCTAACGAACTTATTCACGCCTTCCAACAAAAACTAAATCAAGTAAACAATGAAATTACCACACTACTAGGAATAAAGGAAAGATTAGAAGGTGTAGTAGGAACTTTAAAGAGAAAAGGAGTGGAAAAGCGTTGTTAGTGAATATCAAGATAAGAAAATTGAAGAGTTGTTATAAGGAGAAATACTTATGAGAGGAGTTATTATTGAAAGGTATGGCAATGCAGATGTGTTAATGTACACATCTAATCTTGCTATTCCTAAAGTAGAAGAAAATCAAGTATTAATAAAAAATTTTGCTGTAAGTGTAAATCCACTTGATTGGAAAATTCGTAACGGAAATTTAAAATGGGTGACAGGAAAAAGGTTTCCTATAGTATTAGGACATGATTTGTCTGGTACAATTGTGAAAGTAGGCTCAAAAGTGACGAAGTTTCAGGAAGGTGACCAAGTCTTTTGTATGATGGATGCAAATCAAAAGTTTTCTAAAACAGGGTTTGCTAAAAGTGGTGCATACGCAGAATATAGCGTGACAAGAGAGGATACATTGTCTATAAAACCTGCCTCTCTTTCTCCTATTAATGCAGCTTCTGTCCCTTTAGCAGCTCTAACTGCCTATCAAGCGATTGTAAAAAAAGCAAACCTTCAAGAAGGACAAAGAATATTAATTAATGGTGCATCTGGTGGAGTTGGTATGTTTGCAATTCAACTTGCGAAGGTCAGAGGAGCTCATGTTACCTGTGTGTGTAGTGAGGAAAATTTCCCTTTAGTTTCAAAACTAGGTGCTGATGAATGCATTGACTATAAAAAAGGAAAATTTCATGCAAAGATCTAATCAATATGATGTGATCTTTGATGTCATTGCCAATACCTCCTATAATAAATGTAAAAGAAAATTGACGAGAAATGGAATATACATTTCAAACATCGCAACCGTTCGAACTATATTTGGTAGTCTGCTTCATCCAGTGAAAAAAATCATGGGCATAAGAAAAAAACAAACCTATAATTGGGTTAAACCAGAAGGAGAGAACTTGGAAAAAATAAGCAAATTGATTCAGAGAGGTTTTGTTAAACCTATTGTTGATAAAGTTTTCCCTCTTTCAGAAGTTCGCCAAGCTCAAGAATATTGTGAAACAGGGCAAAAAAGAGGAAAAGTTGTGCTGAAAATATGATTTAGTTTTGAAGAGAATCTAAAAGAGGTTATTCAAAAGGTCCTAAGATGGTCTGGTTGCCCAAGCATCATCGTTAGCCACAGGATGTGGCTGAACTTAAGTGATGTTCCTTAGAAGTATTTAGAATGATTATTCGTTCTCCTACTTTAAGAGTAGAATTATCAGAGATTTTAATTTTCAGGAACTTTTTCTCTTAGTTGTTAAGGATAACTCCATAAAAAAACCTTTTATAGTTTAAAGTGCAAATGTTTCTTTTATTATTTGTGCCACTTCTTCAGGTTGTAAATGGGTGTTGTTAATTTTTATGTAGTTTTTTTGCTGAATTTCCCCTTCGTACGAGTGAAGGCGAAATTGATCTAACGAATGAACGACTTCGTGGTCAGAAAACTCCACGTTTCTTTTGGTCGGTTTATGAGCTAGACGATGCGGTGTTTGATTACGTATTCTTCTCTCTTCCATTTCTGCTTCAAGCTCGACGAAAAATATCTCTGCCCCTGATTCTTCAAATATTTTACAAGTATTATTGATGAAATTCCAGTCTTCTTGTTGGTCGAAAGCCCATACATAAGTAAAAATGACTCCAGATAATTGACTTTGAGCCATTTCTTTAAACATTTCATTTCGAAATAAGTTTACTAGACGATTAAAGGATGGAGTTCCAAAATCAAAAAAAGGACAAATAAGCTCAATGGTCATATGATTATGGAAAAGTTTTAGTTCAGTTATTTCTTCTAAATGATGTCCGATTGTCATTTTTCCGACCGCTTGTGGTCCAAATAGTAGTACAAATTTCATGATTGATCCTCCTGAATGAGTCAATGTAATCGTTGATTTGTTTAAGCATACAATAACTACTTCTTCAAATCTACTGGTTTTAACTTTAGTGCCATTCCAAAATAAAAATAGATAATTAACCTGTCATCAGATCAATTATCTATTTTTCATTTTGATTAAGCCGCAAGAAAGGCTGCACCAATGATGACAAGGAGAATAAATAAAACGAGAATTAAAGCGAATCCTCCGCCACCTCCATAGTAGCCTCCGCCATAACAACAGCCACCATAACTCAAAAGAAACACCTCACTTTTTTCGAGTTTATTAAATATGAATATAAATGAGTGGTGGAAAATTGATACTCACTCATAGAGGGTAGTTGAGAAGAGTTTTCCAAATAATTTAGAATCTCTTCTTTACATAAATACTATGCAATGAAAGGTTGTCTCGAATGGACAATTGACTATAAATTTTATAGGCATGAGCGGATTTTTTGGGTTTTTATATTAAGGATAAAAACAGTTTCAACTTGATTATTAGATGTGGTCTGTCCCTCATGTGTGATTTCGTGTGTCGTTTACTAATTTTGTTGTCTTGCTTCTAAAAACAGTACATCTAACTGTGTCAAAGTTAAAATTCCGGAATAGAATAACGTAAGAAGTCATATGAAAATAAATTTAGTCTATTCAATTCATGGTACTTTTAATGGAAGGAGTTTAGTTCATGAAAAGTAGCTATACAAGAAAAGATGGCCGAGAAGTTGTGGTGATTAATGGAAGTTCATCCTCTTTTAAAAAACGAAAACAAACAAAGAAGGAGTTAAAGAAAGTTAAAGTAACCGATAGTATGGATGAATGGATGAGAAAAAGAACTTGTCAAGATTGTTACGGATGGTTATATGGAAAAAATAATTAATAAAAATAATGTATAAACCATTTAATGATAAAAAGGTATGTCATATACCTATACAAAAATATTTTCGATGAATAAAATACAGTAGTTTAGATGAAAGGAGGGAAGTTTTGTGAAGAAAAATAAACAGCGAATTGTTAGTGGTGGTTCACGTCATAGTGGAAAATATATAAAATCAGGTAGTTCGTATATGAAATGGAAAACAGAATATGATGAATATATTGATAGAAGGCATGAGAAACATTCAGACGAAAATGAAGAATGGGAACACGACACATGTAATGAATATAGAGAAGAACATGAAAACGATTCGGATGAAAGATGGGATGACGATTGGAAAAATGATTTCGATGACGAGTGGCAAGAAAAGAGAAAGAAAGAATACGATGAAGAATGGGAGCAAGAATGGAAAAAAAGAAAGAAGTACTGTATGAAATGGAAAAAAGAGTGGGAAGAGCGAGAAGAGTGCTGTAAAGAATGGAAAAAGAGATGGAGAGAAGATAAAAGTGATTGTAGCAAGTGTAAAAAAATAGAATGTAAATTATGTGAGAAGTGGAAACGAGATTGGGAAAAGAAAAAATGTTTATGTGAAAAATGGATTTGGGAATGGGAGCATAGACATTAAGGTGTTATTTGTTTATAAAGAAAATAATTAATTGGAACCTCATTACAACTTTGTGGGAATGAGGTTCTTTGTTTTACTGATATAGAATGAAGGTGGAGCTATGTTGACTACAGAGAGCGTCGATGGAAATAGGAGATACTAACATCAATTTTGCTGCTATAAGAGCTCTTACGCTTTTTTTATTAATGCATTCAGTGCTTTGGATTTCACTCGTTCAAATTCAATTGCTTCTGTTAACTCTTCGACGAGGAGTGGGGACTTTCGCACATATCTTTCGCGAATAATATCATATAGTTCATACGGGAAGAGCATATCAATATACATGACGTCTAGTTGATCGGTAGAGAAAGGAGAAACCGATTGATAGCTAGTAAGCATGAAGTGGAACATCTCTTCATTCCATGAATTTAAATCATCATCAAGAAGAGGAACAATCAATTTACGCAGATCTCTAATAGGTAAGTCAAAGGAAACGGTGTCGAGATCAATTATCCAAATATCCCCTTTTTCATCTAATAAGGTGTTCCCTGTTCCGTAATCTTGATGACATAAGTTCGGTGTTTGTTCTATTTGCTCTACCCAAGATAGGTAAATAGAAGCATTTAGTCGTTCTAAAGTGTTTCTTGCTTCATCTAGAATTGAATCAATCTCGGATAAATAAATAGTGGAAAAAGGGTCATTCTCATAAGTTTGTGCAATTAATTTCCATGTGCTCATTTGTTGAAATCGTTTTACATAATGGTGAGTCCACCTCCCCAGTTTTTTAAAAATGGGTACTCCATTGGGTGGGGTATACCCAACTGATGCTTCATGAAAGTCAGCTAGTCCTTTCATTACAAACTGCAAATCTTCCTTATTTGTTAAGTCAAAAGGTCTGCCTTCAATCCATTCGTATAAGACAAACAGGAATGATCCGTTTTTTGTGTATAGCTGTTGATCTTTAGTTGGAATTATAGCTGGTACCCGAAATTCTTTCTTTGCTAAATAATCTTGAGCATGAATAGAAAATAGTGCTTTTTTCTTTGGACGATGGATCCGTTTCAAACAAAATGGGCCTTGATTAGTATGGATTTTCCATACTAATGCTAACTGTCCTCCTTGAATGACTTCAATAGAAGTTACAGTAAATGGCCAATGAACCATCATCGTTTCTGCAAATCGAGTTAATCTTTCTATTTCTTGAGGAGTTAAGAGGAATTCCTCCTCTGTTAAGAAAGTATTTTGTTGTTCAATCATTTTTATCACCTATCCTTTTTATACTATATGTGGATTTGAGTGGTCATGCATAGACGCACGTCCTAGAAAAGGATAAAAAAATAGATTTTTTTGTGTCATTAACCATTCTAGTAACGAGTATTTTCTTTTCTAAATGTAATAAATAGGCTTTTATAATCGCACATTTGTCTAATTTAATACGTAACATACAAGGAAGAGACTTAGTTTAAGAGATAGTATCATTGATACTCATGGGGATTATATTCAGGATAAAGTTATATACCAACTTTATAAATAAAGGAGGTTACTATGAGAATTGCATTTATAGCGACTGAAAAACTTCCAGTTCCTGCAGTAAGAGGGGGAGCTATTCAAATTTATATTGATGGGGTCACAAAGATCATTTCAAAAAATCATGACGTCACTGTTTTTTCAATTACAGATGAACAACTCCCAAATAAAGAAACAAAAAACAGAGTATCGTATATTCGTTATCCAGAAGATCAATATTTACAAGGAATACAAAAAGGTCTTAAAGAGAGGAACTTTGACGTTGTCCACTTATGTAATCGACCGAAATGGATTAATGAAATGAAGGAAGTAGCTCCAAATACAAAATTTGTGTTAAGCGTTCATAATGAAATGTTTACAGAAGAAAAGATTAGTGAAGAAGAGGGATCTATTTGTATAGATAGTGTAGAAAAAATAGTGACTGTTAGTGATTATATTGGTAGCACGATTTCATTAAGATTCCCAAAAGCAAAAGGGAAAATAAGTACGGTGTATTCAGGCGTTGATTTAGCTAACTACTATTCTATTTGGAGTCCTACAGGTAATAAAAGAAGACAAGAAGTGAGAAAAGAGTTAGGAATAGTGGGGAGGGACGTTGTTTTATTTGTAGGGCGATTGAGTAAGGTAAAAGGTCCACATCTTTTATTACAAGCTCTGCCTTCAATTATTGAAAAACACCCTAAAGTGATGTTAGTATTCATTGGTTCAAAATGGTTTGGTGAGAATCAAATCAATAATTATGTAAAACATCTATACACTCTTGGTGCACTACACCAAGAAAATGTAACGTTTATTAAATTTGTTGAGCCATCAAGGATTCCGATTCTATATAATATGGCTGACATTTTCGTTTGTTCGTCACAATGGCAGGAACCGCTTGCAAGAGTTCATTACGAAGCAATGGCCTCAGGACTACCCATTATTACCAGTAATCGTGGAGGAAATCCAGAAGTCATTGACCAAGGAAAGAATGGCTATATCATTGATGATTTTGAAAACCCTGAAGAATATGCTAAGCATATAAATTCTTTGTTAGAAAAACCTGCAACTAGAGAGAGAATAGGTAAAAACGGAAGGCTTTTTGCAGAAAAGCAATTCGGATGGAGTAGAGTAGCTTCGGATTTACTCAATGTGTACCAAACAATATGAAAAATGAAAGAGGTGAAAACATGAAACTTGATAAAGTGTTAGACTTGTATCCATTAGAAATTGATAAGGTCGAGCTTTTATCGAATCGAAGTGGTCGGACAATTTGGGAAGTAGAGACTGAGGACGGAAACAAGGTTTTAAAGCAAGCGTTTATGAATCCGAGACGTATGGTTTTTATAACAGGCGCTCACCATCACCTTTATAATCAAGGGTTACCTATAACAAAAATCCAACCAACTAAAAAAGGTGGGCTTTGTATCGGATCAGGTGATAGTGCGTTTGTCTTATACGACAAAGTTATGGGTAAAGAAATGAGTTATTATAATCAAGAACATTTGAAAAAAATGATGGAATTTGCAGGGCGTTTTCATCATGCCTCTAAAGGATATAAGGAAAGAGAAGAAAGTAAAAAGAGAAGTAGATTGGGGAAATGGGAAAAACTTTATAGGTGGAAGATTCAAGAGCTTGAAGGGCATAAACTAATTGCACAATCCTATACAGATGACCAATTTTCACAATATTTTTTAGAGCATGTGGATGAAATGATTTCTAGAGGAAAAAGGGCTTTAAAGAATTTAATTGAACAATCGTATTATGATCAATGGACGAAACAAACATTACAATCGAGAAGCTTTTGTCAACAGGACTTTACATTAGCTCGAATTGTTTTAGTTGAAGATGAGCCGTTTATGAGAGAGCTTCATTCAGTATCGTATGATTTACCCTCCAGAGATTTACGCATTATATTAAATAAGGTTATGAAGAAAATGTCCATTTGGGACGAAAAATTGGCGCTTCATATTTTGGCTAGTTATGATGCAATCCATCCTTTAAATAAAGATCAATATCGAGTATTATGGACTGATTTATTGTTCCCTCATCTATTTTGTGCAACGATTCATAAATATTACCTGCAGCAAAAGTCTGCATGGTCAGATGAAAAATATATGTGGATGCTACAAAATATTATTCAAGTTGAAAATTCAAAAGCATCGTTCTTAAATCAATTTGACTCGCACTTTAATCATATTAAAGAGCAAAGCAAGGAGAGATCTTTTACATGAGCCATAATGGAAACAAAAAAATACCCATTTTAGATTTAGAAAAGTTTCAGTTTTCTCCACCAGGTCCTATGGGATGGAATTACTCAAAATATGATCCAGCGATGAAGTCAGAAACAGAAAATCTTGAATCAAGTGTAACAAGTTCTTTACCTGAAGAAAAAAGTCAAGAGGATATTCAATTAGTCGAATTACCTTTGGAAATGCTCTCATATCCTTCCACCATGACTGAAACGGTGATAGAAGTTACAGACCATGTGGAAGAAGAAAAAGAGGAGATTAATCAACAAGAAGAACTTGGCGAACAAGTCGAACAAGAGGATCACGATCATAGTGGTGAAACACCGATAGAAGAGGATTTTCAATTAGAACAAGTATTATTATTAGAAGAAATTGAAGAAGAGATTCCAAAAACGAAAGTAACTTATATAAAACTCAATCTTCTTCAGCACCTCCTTGGTTTTCTTCCAATAAAACGATAATGAAGCCCATATTTATCAATCCTTGAAAAAGGGTTGATGTTTTTTATTATCCACATGACTGGTAGAAAGGGACTGTCCAGAGAGACCATGATCATAGTAAATAAGGACAAATTGAAAACCCAAAAATGTCGATATAACAGCATTTTTGGGTTTTCCTTTTCAGACAGCCGTTTTTCTTTATAAAGTAAGAGAGTATAAAAATCTGTCCTTATTTGGATGGTGCTTTTATTTTTGTCTAGCTCCAGCGCCTAGCCAGGAGACGCCTCCAGGAGGGAGGTGGATCTACGTTGCCACAGGACGTGGCTGTTTTTAGTAGATCCTTCGCTTTCGGACTTTTCGTGTTTCCTTTATCTCATACGGCGATGAACAGGATGTTCTAGCGTCAACGTTTGTCACAGGATGTGACTGCTCTTAGTTGACGTTCACTTTTTTATGCGTTGCTAAACGGGCGCTTGCGCTTTTCTTATAGTTTGTGCACATATTCATATACATGTAGTAATCTTTCTGAGACATGAGAAAATTGAAAGCGTTCTTCAATCATTTTTCTGCCGTTATTTGCTATATGGTATCCGAACTGAGGTTGATCTAATATCCAATTAATCACCCTAGCGAATTCAAGAGGATTTTTATAATCTTTAATTAAAAGTCCATTTACTTCATTTTCAATCACTTCTCCATTACCGCCACGATCTGTAGTGATAATGGGAACACCCGCTGCCAATGCTTCATAGTGTACCCTGGCTAAAGGTTCGTTCCATTGAGAGCTACATACAAAAACATCTCCCATTAAAAAAATATTAGGTATTTTATTTGGAGGTATGAATTTGACAAATCTCACATAGTCATCTAATGAACTAGCACATTCATATAAAAAATGTACATAGTTGTTTGGTCGGTTATCACTAAACCATTTTCCTCCCACAATGACTAATACAGCATCAGGGTGTTCGTCAATGATATGAGGGATAGCTTCGATAAGCTTGTGGGGTCCTTTCGTTTTACTTAATCGTCCTATAAATAAAATGACTTTTTTGTTAACTAAATCAAATTTTTCACGACACACTTTTCTGATCTTTTTTCCGATTGGAGACCAAATAGGGGGGTACTGATTTATATCTACTCCTGAGTATACGACATGAAGTTGTTTTACTGCACTCGGAAACCTTTTTAAAACGGTGTTTTTTATAAAATGACTGACGGTTGTGATAGCATGTGTAGAGTTTAAACAAGTGAGTGCTTCCTCATCTGTTAGTTTTTCTTCAGCAAACATTTCATTGTGAAGACTTAGGACAATACGACTATTTGGGGAGGCTGCTTTATATAGTTTTACTTGTTTAGGTCTGTTAAACACATGAATGATATCAAAATGGTGTTTTCCTATTTCCTGTGATACATCTTGTATATACGTAGATCGTGGAAAACGAATATACTTCACAAGTCCGTCATCTTCTCTTTTAGGGAGAGAGGAATCTGTTATAGAAAAAATAGTTAGTGGATAAAGAGAGCTTATAAAGGGGGTGACACCGTCTATCATCATTTGTATAGCTCCTCCTTTAACAGCGGGAGAAGGCAATTTTTCAGTACATATGAAAGCAATATCCAAAAATGATCACCTCCAGTAAACCTTTTTTAAATAATGATATTGTTTTGATAGGCCATTATATAAATTTGTTGAAGGTTTATATTTTAACAGTTTTTCAGCCTTAGAAATGTCAGCCCAAGTATGTTTAGGCTCACCGATAGGCTGAGGTAAGAACTCCTTGTTTACTGTTTTATTTGTAATTGATTCTAGTAAGGAAATAGTGTCTAACACAGATGCCCTTTCCAAGCCACCAATATTAATGGTTTCTCCAATAAGTTGTTGATGTTGATTTAAAACATTCATTGTTCCATTTATACAGTCATCTATATACGTAAAGTCTCTTGTTTGTAACCCATCTCCATAAATAGTGATTGGTTCATCTAGTAAGATTCGCTTAATTAATCGATGAAAAAACATATCTGGTCTTTGCCGAGGACCATAGACGGTGAAGAAACGAAGAATAACGACAGGTAGATCATGGTTTTGCTGATATACATGGCATAAATATTCACCTGTTAATTTTGTTACGCCATATGGCGATAACGGGGAAAGGCAAGCATTTTCTGAAACTTTATTCGATGCATGACCATACACTGAGGAGGTGGATGCATAAATAAAAGCTTTTACATCTGCTTGTTTACATGCTTCCAGTAAGCGTTGTGTAACGAGAATATTATTTTCTACATACGGGTCAAAATCTTTTCCCCAACTTTTTCTAACACCTGGTATAGCTGCTAGGTGGTAAACAATATCAATATCGTTTAATAATGTAGATAAGTCATAAGTCAATAAATTATCAACCACCAATTCAAATCTGGGATGGTTTATATAATTGTTAATGTAAACGCTTTTCAATGGTAATGAAGTGGGGCCAATGAAGGCGTCAATCCCTCTTATATAGACTGAAGGAATGCGGAGTAATGCTTCGCAAAGATGAGATCCAATAAATCCGCAAGATCCTGTTACTAAAATTTTCATGATGTCAACTCCGTTGCATTATATTACTTTACCTAAGTCTGGGTTCAAAAAGTCAGGTGTAAAGACTGATGTATTGAAATGTGAAACTGTCGTATAATAAAATCCTGTTCATTACAAGACTTTTGAACTTTTCCTATAGAAAATTGTACAAACAGTGTGTTCATTCATATATTAAAAGCTGTTCCTCTTATATTATATGGAGAAGAAGGGGGTAAACGTGTTGGGTAACGGCCCAAGATAAAAAACTACTTAAGGAAAGCTCAAGATAATAGTTGAAAAAAATAGAAAAATATTCTAGTATTATTTCAAGGAAAATAAACTAAGTGGTCTTTATAAAGGGGATGCAATATGAAAAAAGTTGCGGTAGCATGGATATTATTAATTTTATCTTTTACTCTCATCTCATGTGATGATGCAAAAGAGGAAATCAAGCCTCGAAATTCAGTTAAAACGACAGCAAAAGTTGAGGAAAAACCGCAAGAGATTACGGTTGAAGAGGTTATGAAAAATATAGAAGTAGAATCTAAAAGCATTGAAACTTTTTCGGTTGATTCCATTTTTCTTAATAAGTTAAAGTTTGGTAATGAGTCAGAGAAAGTGAAGTTAAAAACAACGACAAAACTACATAGAAGCCCACTTTCCTTTCAACAACAAGGAACATATCAGCGAAATGAAGATGAACAAGAAGAATTTGAGATGTATTATAACGATCAAAAATTTCGAATTAGATCTAATGATGATTGGTCCGAGTTACCTAAAGATCAATTAGAGGTTTTTATGGAAACATATAATATAACTGAGAATCCAATCAATCAACTAGACCTTTTAAATGAAAATCTAAATGATGTTAAACTAAACCAGTCTGATCAAGAGTACACCTTATCTCTTACCTTAGCTAATCCAAGGGTAAAGGGATACATTGAAGAAAAAGTAAAAGACTATGTAACTCCTTCAGAGGAGGAAGGGATTGAAATTGACAGTATGCAAGTGAAAGAGTTTGTAGTTGAAATGACAATTGATCAAGAAAGTTATTTTCCTAAAAAAGTGAAGCATTATATTAGTGTTTCTTTAGGAATCGATGGAGAAAAGATACATATGATTCAAAACAATGAAAATGTATATGAGGATTATAATGAAGTGGAAGAAATGGAAACGATGATTAACAGTTAATATGGAAAGAAAAAGAGCTGTCGCAATTAGATCAGCTCTTTCGTCTGAAAGACGATATTCATGTTACGTCGTTAAACGTGCGCTTCCGCTTTTCTTCATTACCGATAGGCAACCGTTTCTTGTTTGACGACTTGAGGTTGAATTCTCATTCTTCTTAAATACACGATTGCATAAGCTACGTTTGCTGCTAAACTAATAACGGCAACAGATAACATTAAAAAGTCATTACGTGGTACAAGTATTTCCATTGTTTCTGTGAAGCGCGGGAATGTAAAGTAATACATAAACCAAGCAGCGAGAGTAAAGGCACGTGCTTGTAGCCAAGTTCCTTTTTTAATGAAAACAGCTGGTATAGTACAAGATAGCAGTACCATGAATTGTGCAGAAGCTGAACCTGGGAAGTTTAAGTAAACAAATACCCAATTCCAAATGTCATAGGCAATAATCCATAAAAGTGGCATTTTTGCCCAAACTAAATCACGCTCTTTTGTATCCTCAATCGTCATTTGTTTAAATCCATAGAACAAAGTAGCGATGGATAATATACCGGCAATACCGTTTAAAATGTTAGGTAAATAACCCATAGAAAAATCTTGTGTAACGGCTTCAGCAATATTCAAAGCTAAAAATAGGGCAGCGACTAATTTAGCAGACGTAAGCTTTCCTAGTTTTGAGAAGCGCATTAAAATATACCAAACACTGGCCCCTACAACGGAATACACTTTCACCCATTTAAACCAATAGGATACATCATGACTAGTCCAGATTGGTAGTAGCGCGATTGGTAATACGAAATAAAAGATGACACCTGCCCATTTAGATTTTCTAAATAGCTCATTTAGACCCATTAATACCACGAGGATCAATACCCAGTGAATCCAAGCAAAAGGACTATTATGCTCTTGTAAGGTTCCAAAATAAAAACCGTTTGAATAATGTAGTCCATCTTCTTCAATCGTTAGAGGATTGTCATCAAACTCAGTTATCTTTGCATTTTCTCCGCTTGTAATAATTAAGTTGTTATCTGAAATCTCCCAATTCTTTTCTTCGACAATATTGTCTCCACCTAGTTGCTTAGTAACAGTTACTAGATTGTTTTCTTGAAAGTCAAAGCGGTAAAAGAAAGCGCCTTCTCCTGACTCTCCATCTACAATCATTTGCCATTCACCTGTTGGTTCTATCGGATCTGCAGAAACGACCTGTACAGGTACTAGATTGGAAAAGGAAAACAAAGTGGTGAGAGCAAAAATGAATAGTAGTTTATAAGACCATTTACTTCTCATCTAAATTCACTCCTTTATTATTTTAAAAAAGTTATTGAAGTATAGAGTTTTGGATTGATTCTTTATTAGTAGTGCTTATATTACCTTTTTACTAAAAAATTCTAGGTAAAGATGTGATATTTTTAACAAATAGGACATTTTATTAAAATATTTATTCAATCTTTACTTTTCTGTGAACATTTCAAGTATTGAAAGGTTGCTACAGTAATAGCAACCTGTTCTTTCTTATTTGATCGCTATTTAAATAGTAAAACGACTCATTAAAAATAGTACAAATATCCTAAAATAAACTGTATTTTCAAATATTTTAAAAAATTCTAAAATTAGATCGAATTTCTCTTCTAAATCTAGTAAAGTTTTGCTATAGTATCATAGAGTTCTATATTTTGGGAGGGATAGATGATATGAAAAAGAAAGTTTCTTCACTTGTTTTAACTGGAGTGCTGTTGATAGGTGGATTTGGTAGTTTATCTGCGGAAGCGTCTCCTGTTTCACTACAGCAAAGATTAGATTTTAAGACAGATGTTGTGGAACACATCAATGTCGATCGAATTTATGATCATATTGCACATTTGTCACAAACACCACGTGTAGCAGGATCAGAGGAAGAGCATCAAGCAGCAGAATACATTGCAGAGCAATATGAATCATATGGTTATGAAGCAAACTTAGAGCCTTTTCAATTTTCAGCTTATGAATCCCCAGAATCTCTTTCCTTAACGGTTAATGGTAAAGAATACGAACCGTCTATTTTCACCTATAGTCCCTCTGGACAAATAAATGGTGAAGTTGTTTTTGCAGGGCTTGGTAAAAAAGAAGAAACGGAAGGGTTAGATTTAACTGGAAAGATCGCCCTTATTCAACGTGGTGAGCTTTACTTTTCAGATAAAGTGAAAAATGCAGCGGAGGCAGGAGCAATTGGGGTTATTATCTTTAATAATGTCGATGGAGGAATAAGCGGGACATTAGGCTCTCCAAGTGATGATTTTGTCCCTGCAGTGTCATTGACAAAACAGGCAGGAGAAGAAATCCTACAATTATTAGATCAAGAAACCGTAATCGCGGATTTGTCCATTATCGGAGGTGGAGTGAAAGAAAAAACGTCCTATAATGTTGAAGCTGTTAAATCAGTTACAAATCCCACTTTGGATACAGGTGAAACAGTCATAGTGGGTTCCCATTACGATTCGGTTGAAGGAGCACCAGGTGCAAACGATGATGCTTCAGGAACAGCGGCAACTTTAGAGTTAGCCAAGCTTTTTTCAACGTTACCAACAGATACAGAACTACGTTTTGTCACGTTTGGTGCGGAGGAGTTAGGTTTAATAGGCTCCTATGAATACGTGGACAACATGACGGAAGAGGAGATTGATCAAACAGTCGCTATGTTTCAAATGGACATGATTGGTAGTAGAGATGCGGGAGATTTAGTCATGAATACAGCTGATGGTTTACCAAGTGTTGTGACAGACTTAGGATCAACTGCAAGTGCTTTACTTTCTAATTTTGAGAATATTGTCCCGTTTGCTCAGTCGGGACGTAGTGATCATGTTCCGTTTTCTGAAGTAGGAATTGCGTCTGCTAATTTTATTCATAGTCCTTTAGAGCCATGGTATCATTCTCCAGATGATACGTTAGATAAAATTAGTAAGGCAAAACTAAAAGAGGTTTCAAATATTGTTGGGGCATCTGTTTATCAGTTCGCTAGATTAGATACCTCTGCATTTGAATTGAAAGAGCAACCGAATAGCAGCTTTGCAGCAAAAACATTTGTTCCAAGCCCATTCAGCAAAAAAGTAACCGTTAAAGAACATAGTCATGAAGATCAACATTTAAAGTAAAGTAAGGTAGGGGAAGGAAGTTTGAAACCGGCATGTGGGCAATTTTTGGGCAAAACTTTCAAACTCCTTCCCCTCTATTTATTTTTTCCATAATTTTGTTGTTCTATTCTAATAACTTAGTTCACGTTAACTTGAAAAGTGGAAGAAACACCTTTATAAGAACTGATTTTGCCGCTTATATTTTTATGAGCTCCGTAATGAACAATTCGATATTGTCCTTCTTCAACATCTTTGGGAATGTTCCACTTAATCGTCGTAAAAGAGGTAGCAAGAATAGTTGAATGTCTTTTCCAATAAAACTTTGTATTCCAATCGTTATCATCCGCAATAACTACCCATTGGTCGCCTTCTTTTTTCTGTACCTCCAAATACGTTTTTTGGGTTTTAAAGTCATTATTAGGATGACCTGCCCAAAAACTGACCTTTACTGTTTCTTCAGGCTCGTATTGAGAATCAACATCCGACCTTTTGCTACCGAATTCTTTACCGATTGGTGTACCATCAAATAATACTTTCGGTTTTAAATAAACTTGTTCGTCACTTAAATCTTTAGGTGTGGGATCGGACTGAACCGATCCGTCGTTTATAAGAGCGTCAGTCAATGAAGTGAATGCTTGCAAGTAAGCACTCAATGTCCACTTGCCAAATTGTGTAGATGCTCCTTCATAATGTTGTTTATCATATTCCTCAGGAGTTGCTACATAACTACTATAAGAATTTGATAATCCTGAAATAATGACAGTATTATCTTTTCCTGTTTTTTCATCTATCTGTTCTTTTATATGTGTTGTGAGTCGTCTTCCAGCCATAGTTGTAAATTCACCTGGTACAGAGAGTAAGTAAAGGTCACCTAGTTGTATCATTTGAATTGGAATTGTTTGAGGAGTCCATGCATCAGGAGTTACTTTAGAAGGAGCAAATAATACGGGCTTTGGAAAGTGTTGCTCCCATAGATCTGGATATTGGTTACCACTCATTTCACCAATTTGGGGTACAATAGAGAGCAAGGTTTGAACTTCATCGTAAAAGTGGTCATGATCATTTATAGAATACTCTGGTTGTGTCATTCCTTCATAAAAACTGGGGAGGATAGATGTTTCAGGTCTTCCATCTTCAGTACCAGCTGCAAATGAGTACCCTAATGTAGAGGGGAATGTGGATTGGACTATTCCGTTTGTATATTCTCCATTAATTTCAAGATTGGAAAAATCTCTGAAAATATGAATGGAACTCAAGGCTCCATCTAAACGTTTTGTTGCTTGCTCACTTAAATTTTCAGCCGCTTCATATTGAATTTCACCTGCTTTTTTAGTGTGTTCAAAGTCGTTTTCTCCGTAACCGATTCCATCACCAAAAATATTAGGTGTTACATCTCCTTCATTGGATTGTGCAAAGGCGGCGACAAATGTTTGAGAAGAATCATAATCTGTACTATAATCTTCTTCAAATAAATAAGATGCATACCCTTTATTATCACCGGAAATAAGAGAGTTTTCTTGTCCCATTGACACTGGATGAACAGGAAACCAGTTCAAAACACCAAGCAATTGACCGTCGTCGTTTCGAAAATTGAGTAAGGTCATCGTTTTGTCAAAACTATCCTCATATTGGTCCTTTTCTGATTGAGGGTTGTTATTATAGGCTTCTATAGAACGGTTTTTACTTGTTCCTTCAACTGTTCCTTGATTAAGTTCTAAATATCCAGGTTCGAGGTTGTCATGGGCTTGTATGATTGACTGGACAATACCATCTACTATCACGTCATAATTTTCTTCATAAAAACCAAATGTAGTAATATTATAAAGACCTTCATGAGAATATCCACCAGGTCCACTATGTGTGTGAGTGGCAGAGAGTAAAATATTATCATAACTGTATAGGTCGCCATAGCCTTTTTGTTTTAGTTTGTTTACCACTCCTTGTGTGACTGAATGAAAGATCATCCCTAAATCTGCACTTACAATGGCAACTCTTTGGTCCATACTCGAATCAGCAATAACAAAAGCTCTGGAACGTAACCGGAAGTGTATTCCTTCTGTCAATTGCTCTGTGTTTGCATAGCCCATCATAGCTAATTCAGCTGGAGGTCCAGTAATATCATAAATTCCTGTACCTACGAAATAGTTGCCTGTTTCAGATGAGGCATGGGCTTTAACGTTGAAAGCGTTTTCAAAAAAAGAAGATACGATAATTAAAGATAAAAAAACATAAATGAATGGTTTCATGTTATTCTCCTTCACTTTTGATTTTAATAAGTGTACTCAAAACAAACATACCACCTTTAAAAATATTTGTAAATTGTGAAAATTAAAAAAAATATTACCTTATAATCTTTAAATTTCAAGTATTATTGATCAATTTGAGTGAAGGTATTATAAACAAAGGAAAAGAAAAAACACTTGATTATGTCAATAAACAAGGTATCAAGTAATATACTATCATTAGAAAGAGAAATATACTCAATAAAAAAGACCAACAGGTGTTGGGGCACCTTTGGTCTCATACAATAGCCTGTAAAGGGGTTAATAAGTCAAACGTCATACCACTTTTGGGTGGCTATTTTTTTTGTTCAAAAGACAGTATCGACAATACCAGGCTTGCAAATGAGATCATCAAGACAAGGCTCTCAAAAACTGTCATTAAACACCAACCTCTCACTAAAGGATGATCCCTTTACAGTAGGTAAAAATTGCTGATATAGGTAAGAAAATTGTAAAAAAGGACTAAGGATAAGTTTGAAAAAAAGTGGTGGTAGTTGCTATGGAGTTAAATTCTTGGATTGTTTATGTCTTGTTGGTAGCTATTGTATAGGGCTATATTATAGCATGGGGAAAAGCTTAACTCAAAATCTCCAGGGAAATAATTTTTTATTCATTAACTGATCTACTTTCTTCAATAAATGTTTGGAAAAAATACATAAGCATAGCCTTCAGTAAAAATAATCGTAGAAGCTCAATTTGTCTTAAACGGTTTAAGGTGATAATTCCCAGTTTGTTAAATATCGCGTACAAAGGATAGATAAATAAATAGTCAAAAAATAAATTATAGAAAAAGTATTGAAATATGTTTCCGTAAGATTTTTTTAAAATGAAGAGTGAACCAGTTAAAAAAGGACCTAAAATAAAAGGGGTTTCGGCAATCAAATGAGGGAACAATTTCTCATGAATGGTCCACCAGTTTTTTTTCTTTGCAAATGTACTTTCCATACTAATAATAAATGAAATAAAAATAGTAGAAGGTAAAAACCGGCGAATCGTTTTTATTCCCAATGAAGGAAGTAAAGATAAAGAAGAAATTAGCATAATAATTAAAATGGTTGACTTTTTCAATGATAAACACCCTTTGTAAGATTACATATTCCTCACTTTTGATAGGGTGTGTAGTTGAGGATTTGTTTATTCATCAAAATTAACCTTAAATATTGCGGGAGCGGTAATGTAACTTGTAATCACTTTTAAAAAAATACTAAATAGGAGTGAGTTAAAGCTGTGTATCATACTGGCGCTATAAAAAGCTTTATGCGCCAGTGAGTTTTTTTACATTTGATCTTCATTTTGATTAATAATTAAAAATTCTAATGCCTTTAAATTTTCTTTAATATTTCTATTGGTAACATTGACTTCCTGGATGTTAAATACGCTTTTATGTTTGGCCATCATAGTCAGCTTATTGACATCCTTTTCAATTGATAGCATCAAGCTTTTTAAACTTTTGTTTAAACGATAAGACATTCACTCAACTCCTACATAGTAAAAATGGACTACAAAAATAGTCTCGGTAAATATATCGGTATAGGTAGTGTTTATGTTAAATTTAAATATATTTACTTTGAGTAAATAAAAAGAAAAACCTCTCTAGGGATGATTCGTTCCTTTTGATTACATTACAAAGCCTTCTCAAACTATTATTTGAGAAGGCCTATTAAGAAACTAATTTAATAGCTGCACCGTTCTATCTGAAAGGGCATTTTCTCCACCTAAGATGAAAAGTTTAGAAATGTCATTATAATGAGTGTTAATCACCATTTCTGTACTCTCGTCTGGAGTAGAAGCAGAAATTAATAAAGGATTTGAATTTAATGCCGCTAGCGCTGAACCAGTTAATGCATCCGGAAAGTTGGCTCCAGTAGCTGCATAAACAGAGGTGAAATCCAATTGGTCTTTAAACGTTGAAATGACGTTGTAGTTCGTTTCATATCTATTCATTCCATATATTCGATGAGGTTCTGGAATGTCAGCAAATACTTGATCTGATATAGCCAATGGCCCCCCGATAACGTAAGACTTTGTTATATTATTGGTGTCAAGATAATCATTAACTTCTTCTGGTATCTTGTTAGGTTCCGTTAAAAGAATCGGCATACCTTGTTTAGCCGCGATAGGAGCAATGGAAAGAGCATCTGCAAAGTTTTGTCCCGTTGCAACAGCAATTTTATTGCTAGGACCCATTGTTTTTGCAATTTCTAAAGCTGTCTCATAACGATTATCACCATAAATACGTTCAAATTTAATATCTGCCTTTTCTAGCTGATCTTCGATATTGGTGGATATAACAGAAGTTCCACCAATAATATGTACTTTACTTACTCCAAGACTATTTAATTGCTTCATCACATTGTCTGGAATTTTATTCTTATCGACGAGCAATAACGGTGCATCATTTTTTTTCGCTAGAGGAGTTGCTGCTAATGCATCTGGGAAATTTCTTCCAGTCGCAATAACAGCATAATGAGCTGATTCCCACCCGAATTTTGAAATTTCTACAGCAGTATCAAATCGATCTTCCCCCATGATGCGTTCAGTTGGAAGCGCAGTATCAAAAGCAACATGATAATTAATCTCTTTTACTGTCGACTTTGAATCTGCAGAAATACATAAGTAGTAATCACCCACCTGTAGTTGTGAAAGGTTCATCTCTTCAAGAGAAACGCCTTCTATCATTTCTACATCTTCACTAGTTTTTAAATATTGTTTTTCTGCATCATATAAGGTAATTTTAATCCACTGGCTTATATCCATTCCATTTCCATTGAAGGCTCCAGCAAGGGCGAAATCAACTCCTTTTTTAGGGATGGTGATTTTTATATAGTCCCTATCACCGTTAGATACATTTAGTTGTCCACTAAATTGCTTGTTTGATGTTAAATCGTCAGCAAGGTCAAATGAATTATTGGGTTCCTGTTCAACTATTGTTTCATTGCTATCCGTAGATTGGAATTCGAGTGAATTCATTGTTGCTTGCGCCTTTAAAGGGGTTGCCCAAATCATAATAGATAAAATAAGTACGCTATAGACTATTTTTTGCATCGATACTCTCCTAACTAGTACTAACTAATTATTACCATTTTTTAACTCTAGCTAGTTACTACTATAGGTTGACTAGAAAATAGAGTCAAGGTTTGGAAGAAAAATTGAATCTTTTGGTGTAGTACTAATTTTGCTATTAGGCAAATAGTCTATTTTAAATGGTAAAAAATCCATGAATTATCTGAATCATTTGATCTATCTTCAAGGAAAACTACATGACGATTTTTTCCTAATCTACGTCATTTTTTAAATCAAAGTGAATAAAAATTAGGTCATCCCTCACTATTTATTTCAACATTTTGAATTTGTGGTGTATGTTCAATGGTGTTCTCATTAAAATAAAGAGGTAGAAAGAAGCATTGATTAATAAACTCAATATAGAATTTTCTTAATTCACTTCTTTGATCTTCAAGGTGTGTATGTGAAAATATGTTAGTAGAAAGTGTTAACTGAAAGAAGCTAAAAAGAAGAGGAAAGCTTATCCCCTCTTGTTAATTATCTTTTTTCCATTGAGCATGTTCTAATTTGTCCGCGGATTTCTCCTGATAAATTTTGTTGTGAATGGACGTTGACATATGCTTGACCTGTCCGCATTAACTCAAGTAAAGCTGATAAAGGCTGTCCTTCTAATGGTCCAACAAGGCTTTCAGCAGTTAATGTACCTTGAACTGTCCCTTCTTTGACACTAATCGTCGGGCTAACAGTATTTAATAAAAATGCGACAACGGGTCCGTTTTCTTCAAGGCCTCCCTGATGAATATGAGCAAAAATTAGATTGTTGAAGTCGTTTACTTTTAAAATATAGCTAAGGGCAGTCTCATTTCTGTTAACAGCAAATCTAGTACAACCAAACGCATCTGTGAAAACAGGTGGAATTTCACTTAATCCAGTTAATTTAGCAACAAAAGATAGTTCGTGCATTTTTCTCCTCCTAAAATCGTAGTTTACATTACATTTTATTCAGGGGAGAAAAAAGTGCTTGTACGCTTTCATCAATTTTTAACCAAATTCTTTTCTCCTTGAAAAAATAAAGTAGCAACCTTTTAATAATTGTTTTTATAAGGTTTATTACTAACAAAAGCGTATTTTTTGTATGGGATAATGATTATAGAGTAGATAGAATAAAGCATAAAGAAAAAAGGAGGAATGTGAAATGGAAAAAACAATCCCTTTAATGGTGATTGACATGCAAAAAGCGTTTGATGATTCTTCTTGGGGCGTAAGGAATAATCCCAATTTGGAAAAGGAAATGGAAAAGGTAATAAGATTTTGGAGAGAAAAAGACCAACCTATTTTTTTTGTAAAACATGTCTCGGATAAGGAGGATTCATTATTTCAAGGAAAAGGAAAAGAGTTTATGGATTTTATTAGCCCACAGCAAAAAGAGTACGTAATTGAAAAAAAAGTGAACAGCGCATTTATAGAGACTAATTTAGAAGAGCATCTTAAAGAACAAGGATGGAATGAAATCATAATAACGGGATTAACGACAAACCATTGTGTAGAAACTACGACAAGAATGGCAAGTAATTTAGGGTTTAGTCCAATTGTGGTATCAGACTTAACCGCTACTTTCAATCGTAAAAGTATAAATGGAGAAGAGTACTCAGCTGAACTGGTACATGAGATGTCCCTAGCAAACCTGAAAGATGAGTTTGCAAAGGTTATTCATTCAAACGAACTTTTAAAAATAGTAAAGGATGTCTAGTGAATATACAATAGACATCCATCATAGGCTTCTCGTTTGTTATACTAACTTGATTTTTTACATATTCCCCCTTTTGTTCCTGTTATTGCTTATCTGAACTTTGTTTTTTAAAATCTGAGTCAGCCAACTCTTTTGAAAACTCTGTAATAGCGGATAGATTGGGTGTTCTTAAACCAGTTTTGTTATGGTCAGTATCCATCATATATCTTCTCATACCAATGGCGACTGCACTGATAGCCATTCCAATTAAAGAACCTAACATCCATTCCTTATCCGATTTTTTTCTACTAAACATTCCGTTACGCTTTCTGCCGAAGTTCAAGATTGATTTCATTCTGTTCATTATTTTCCCCCATTTCTCCAGTAAATAGGAAGGCAATTATTCACTCCCCATCATTTATTTTTTCTTAAATGTATGGTGCTATTCTTAAAAAACATGGTAAAAATTAAGGTTTTTTATGGGGGAATGATTGTTATCAAATCATTGCTTACTTAAAAAGCGTCCTACTTCTTTTCCTGTAAATAAACAACCTCCTAGAAAAGTACCTTCAAGAGCTCTATAACCATGAAGTCCACCGCCACCAAAACCAGCAGCTTCTCCAATAGCATAAAGACCTTTAAAAGGCTCGTTTGAAGAATCGATAACGTTTCCTGTTAAGTCAGTTTGTAATCCACCTAACGTTTTTCTACTTAAAATGTGGAGGCGAACAGCAATCAAAGGACCATTTTTTGGATCTAATAATTTATGTAGGGGAGCAACTCGTATTAGTTTATCTCCAAAATACTTTCTAGCTCCTCGAATGGCCGTTATTTGTAAATCTTTTGAATACTTATTATCCAATTGAAGATCTCGAGCGATAATTTGTTGTTCTATTTCTTTTAACGAAAGGAGATTGTTTCCAGCTAATTGATTCATCTGTTTAACAAGATCTTGGAGTGAATTTGTGACGATAAAATCTTCTCCTTTATCCATAAATGCTTGAACGGGAGCAGGTGGTCCGGGAAGAATACGAGATAACAATTTCTTTATGCTTTTATCTGTTAAATCTGGGTTTTGTTCTGAGCCAGATAAAGCAAACTCTTTTTCAATTATTTTTTTTGTTAAAATAAACCAAGAATAGTCGTAGCCAGTATCTAAAATGGCTTTGGTGGTTCCTAGTGTATCAAAACCTGGTAAGTAAGGGACGGGAAAGCGCTTACCTTTTGCGTCGAGCCAAATAGAGGAGGGGCCAGGAAGAATACGAATACCATGTTTTGGCCAAATAGAATTCCAGTTTGTAATTCCTTCTGCGTAATGCCACATCCGGTCTTTATTAACGATTTTGCCACCCGCTTTTTCTGAAATTGTTAGCATTCGACCGTCGACGTGATCTGGGACGCCCGACAACATTTTTTGAGGAGGAGGGCCTAGTCTTTGTGGCCAATTTTTACGAATCAATTCATGATTCGCCCCAATACCACCGCTAGCAACGATAGTGGCATCTGAATAATATTCAAACTCACCACTTTTTTCACGAGAACTCTTTTCTCCCCGAAGGACGTTACTAGGGGATAAAACCGTTCCTTTAACCCCTTTAACTACTTGATTTTCCACGATAAGATCGTCTACTCGATGGCGAGATCGATAGTGAACATTTCCGTTTTTAATAGCCTCACGAACCTTTTCTTCAAATGGTTTAACAAGGCCAGGTCCTGTCCCCCATGTGATATGGAAGCGTGGAACCGAATTTCCATGTCCTTCTGAAAGGTAGCCACCTCTTTCTGCCCAGCCGACAACAGGGAAGAATTTAATCCCTTTAGAAACGAGCCAAGGTCGTTTCTCAGTTGATGCGAAGTTAACATATGCTTCTGCCCATTTTTTCGCCCAATAATCTTGATCGATTTCTCGGTCAAATTGAGCACTACCTAACCAATCACTCCATGCTAGTTCGTGTGAATCCTTTATCCCCATTCTTCTCTGTTCAGGAGTATCAACTAAAAATACACCACCAAATGACCACCAAGCTTGTCCTCCTAATGATGATTCGGGTTCTTGATCAAGGAGTAAAACTTTTTTGTTACTACTTGCAAGTTCTGCAGTGGCTACTAAGCCTGCTAAACCTGCTCCAACTACGATGACATTATATTTCAAACAGACCCCTCCTTTAATCTCTGTAATAATTGATATTTTTTCGATGAAAGCAATAGAACTTCCTGCTTGATTTTTCTGAAAAATGAATTAATAATTGATGTATGGACTTTTAATATAATAGAGGAAAGATTGCAGTTCTTATTGGAAGAGATCCAAAAAGCAATGTTTCAAAAAGAATTTGAACGTTTAAGAAAAAATACTTCAACGGTAAGAACATTTGAAGAGTTTAAAGAAGTTCTTCAAACGAATCCAGGGTTTATTGAGGCTATGTGGTGTGGAAATGAGCAGTGTGAAACATCGGTTAAAGAGGAGACGGGGGCAACATCTCGATGTATTCCTTTTGAACAAAAAATAGTTACGAATGAGTGTATTTACTGTAAAGGTGAAGCGTCGAAAATAGTTGTTTGGGCAAAAGCATATTAAGTATAGAAACGTGTATTTGTTACACACAAATTAAACATGAAAGTCTTCTTTTCTTAGACGGATTTCCTTGCATTTTACTTTCATAGATAAGAGAAATCGGCGGTATTGTTGCTTAAATGTGAATGTGAGATTTGGATATGGGTTAGCCTCAAAAGAGGCTAACCCACCCTATTCTCTCCACTTCTTTTCCATAGCTGGCCATTCATATGCAAGCATAGAAGTAATCAGTTCTTGAGGGCTTTCAGAAGTAGTGATTAATTTTAAATGAATCGGACTTGCAAAACCACTTGAAATGCTATTATCAATAAGATCAATAAAAGGATCAAAATAGCCATCTATATTTAATAGTCCAATTGGTTTAGTGTGTATACCGATTTTTGACCAGCTTAAGACTTCAAATAATTCTTCAAATGTACCGAAGCCACCAGGCAAAGCGATAAAACCATCTGCTAATTCATTCATTTTTGCTTTTCTTTCATGCATGTCATTAACCTCGACTAGAGAAGTAATTTCTCTATGGACTACTTCGCCATTTAACAAGCCAGATGGCATAATTCCGATAACTTCTCCACCATTTGAAACCATCTCATTGGCGAGTTCACCCATTAAGCCAATTTTAGAGCCGCCATAAATTAATTTATAATGATGGCTTGCTAAATAGGCACCTAGTTCTCTTGCGATTTTTTCATATTGAGGAGAATTACCTTTGTTAGAGCCTGCAAAAATACAAATTGATTTCATAAACAAAGTCTCCAATCTTGCTTACTTTTCTTTCATCTTACAACAGAATAAAGAAGATGTATATGACAACTCTATATAATATCTAAATGGTCCATTCAGGCTTAATCATAATAGTGGTCGAAGAATGAATAGCAAGCCTATCATCATTACAAATAAATAGTTCAAGTTGATTATTCGCATTAGAAATCAACATTTTAATTTCTTTGTACGTTTCTCGAATATTATCTACTACATGTAATAATTGTTTGTCTATTTTATTGAGAAAAATCCTATATTCCGAATCACTTTTGACTCCATTAAAAATCTCGACATTAATACTATGAAGCAAATCTCGCTGGTGATTATAAATAAAGTCATGACGATTATTCATAAACTGATTATAAAATTTTTTATCCTTCCAAAATGAAAGAATTACTGCTTCGGTCTGAGAATTTTTATTCCAACCGCCAATTTGACCGATAAAACCTGGATCACTTTTAATGGATGACCATTTCTCTTGTTCATGTGAAAAAAGCTCTTTATTTTTTTGTAAGACTTCACATTTGATAAACTTTATGATCATAATAAATCACCACTATCTAATTATATACCTGTCCAATTCATTAAGGTGACAGGATAGCCATCTGGGTCTAAGAAAGTAACTCCACCTCTTTTCCAATAAGGGTTTTCAGGCTCTGCTAGTTGATAACCTAATTGTTTTAATTCACTCACTTTTTGATCCCGTGCAAATCGATCAGGATAGTAAAAGACTAATAAATGTTCCATAGTGGGACTAGGAAGTGTCTGGGTGTATTCCTTTTGTGTGAATTCTAAATGATACTTTTCATCTGGAAGTCCAATCATAATTCCTGAATAACCTTGGTGACCCGTAAATTAACCAATTAAGTTAAGGTTTAGACCATCAATATAAAATTTCTGTAATTCAGCTAAGTTGTTCGTAGGACGGACAAACCTCATTTGACTTATAGGTAATTGATCATCCCATATAGGTACTGATTTGATTTCAATTGGATTATTAGGGTGTTTCCAATAGAAGGGCTGGTTACTTGAAATCGAAACTTTAATAGGATGAATCGTAGCAGGTTTATTGGTTGGATACCACGGCCTTCCCTCTTTTACTAAAACAAACACTCCTTCATCATCCCCATAAAAAGCAAAGGAATCATCCTTATTTTTAAACGTATTGTTAATGTTTTCTGGTAATAAATCTATAAATTCATTAACGGAACGAGAGGGAAAGCCGATTTCCCCAATATCAAACCAATGATTTGGCTCTGTTCCTTTATGGGAGAAAGGTCTTTCTAACATTTCAAGAATATTTCCATCAGGGTCTGTGAAATAAGCTTGCTTCCCTTTCCAAAAGAGAGATGTTTGACCTTTTTCATTTGATAGTAAGACATCTTCATGGTGTAATTTTTTGTGCATTATTTCAAAGAAATCAAGGTTTGTTCGGAAGCAAAGATGATAATTCGGCTTGTTAAATGTCTTTTCAAATGTGATTCTAGTCGTACCTGCCATGATTGTAAAAAAATCCTTATTGCTATTAAGTAATTCCATATTTAACACCGTTGAATAAAAATGTTGCATTTTCTCTATTTGATAGGTTTTTAAAGTTAAATGGTAAAATTGTATTTTCCTCACCTCAAGAATAAGTTTAGCGTGAGGAAAGAGAAAAATAATCATCTACAAGAAGGAAAAAAAGTAAGACAAAAGATGTAGATATGAAAAAAGCTCAATGAAGGACTCTTATAGAGGTTGTTCAAAAAGTCCTAAAAAGATGTCGGTTGAATAACTTTGTTGGTTTGCTTTTCCGCTCCTCATGTACCAAGAACGTACACTGTGAGTGCTCAAAGCTACACCGTCTCGTTCTTCAGCGTCCTTTTTCCCTACTTTTTGAACACGCACTTATATGTTATAATTTGAGTGGCTAGGGTAGGGGAGTTTTTATCATAAAAGGTGTTTAAAAGGTCCTACATTTCTGTTCGTCCTTTTAAACAACCTTTATAAAACTCTCATATGGAAAGGGAATCTATCATGCATGATCTGCAGAAAAGTCAATTATCTCATCAAAAGGATAAAACGATAAGAAAAGAGCAATTGAAGTATCATCATAAAAGGGTGTTAGTGAGTAAGGAATTTACATTTGATGCTGCTCATCACTTGCATTGTTATGAGGGAAAGTGTAAAGAATTACACGGACATACTTACAAGGCCATATTAGGTATAAGTGGTTATGTAAATGAAATTGGTCTTGTGATCGATTTTGGCGATATTAAAAAGCTTTGGAAGTGTTATGTAGAACCATATTTAGATCATTGTTTTCTAAATGAAACACTACCAGCAATGAACACAACTGCTGAAAACATGGTTGTTTGGATATATGAAAAGATGTGTACAGCTTTAAAAAGTTGGTCAGGTGATCAAACTACTCGTATTGAGTTTATTCGACTATATGAAACACCTACGAGCTATGCTGAAATAAATCGTAACTGGTATGAAAGTCAGACTTAAGAAAGTCTGGCTTTTTTTGTGTTTTAATTTTATTTATGTGTTTCATTAAGGTATACATTTTTAAAAAAATATCAAAACAAAAAGGTTTTTGTAGAATAATTGCGTATTATAAGTAATAAGCGATCAAAATGGTAATTGATTGGCTAATGTAATAAAAAAGAAAGAAGGATTTATATGTGGCATGTAAAGTCAAGTGAATCTGTGTTAGAAGAATTA
The DNA here is from genome assembly GCF_020524035.2 of Bacillus carboniphilus. Lineage (NCBI taxonomy): Bacteria > Bacillati > Bacillota > Bacilli > Caryophanales > Bacillaceae > Bacillus > Bacillus carboniphilus. The sequence goes on from NZ_CP129013.1 coordinate 384,794, forward strand.
AATACTTCTATTGAGAACGGCCTGACAGATGATGAAGCGAAAAGAAGAATTGACCAGTATGGGTATAATGAATTTGAAGAAGAAGAACAAACACCGTTATGGAGGCTTATCTTTGAGCAGATCAATAGTCCACTTATTTATATATTATTAGCAGCAACGGTGATCTCTTTTTTTATTGGGGAGATTGGCGATGGGATTATAATTCTTCTCGTTATCGTATTGAATGCTGTTATAGGGGTTATACAGGAATCAAAAGCAGAGAAGGCCCTCTCTGAATTGAAAAAAATGTCCTCTCCAAAAGCGCTAGTTAAAAGAGACGGTGTGTTAAAAGAGATTGAGTCAAAAGATGTCGTACCAGGTGATATTGTCACCATTGATACGGGTCGATCCATACCTGCTGATATTCGATTTTTTAATACCGTTAATTTGCGTGTGGAAGAATCTGCTTTAACTGGAGAATCAGTACCTGTGGAAAAAGATGCAAATGCTAATATTGAAAAAGACACCGCTCTTGCTGATCAAGCAAATATGGGCTTTATGTCAACCTTATCTACTTATGGACGAGGAGAAGGAGTCGTTGTCAGAACAGGGATGGATACAGAGATTGGACAGATTGCCACGTTATTAAAGAAACAAGAAAAATCAAAGACGCCCTTGCAAGAAAAATTAGCACAACTAGGTAAAATATTAGGGATTGGAGCAATCGTTGTTTCTATTCTTGTATTTGTGATCGGTTATTTTCAAGGGCGTGGGGTGACTGATCTTTTTCTTCTTGCTGTAAGTTTATCTGTTGCAGCCATTCCTGAAGGTTTACCAGCTATTGTGACGATTGTGTTAGCATTAGGTGTTCAACGAATGATTAAACGCAATGCGATTGTAAGAAAACTTCCAGCTGTTGAAACGCTAGGATCAGTGAGTATTATTTGTTCTGATAAGACAGGAACTTTAACACAAAATAAAATGACAGTGACGAAAACTTATGTGAATAATACAATAACATCCATTGATAAATTACCATCTTCTGAAAGCAAGCTATTTTTACAAACGATGGTACTATGTAATGATGCCACTATGGAAGATGATGACGCTACAGGAGATCCGACTGAAGTAGCACTTTTAGAAGTAGGTAAGCGTTTCGATTTTGAAAAACAAACCTTAAAAAAACAATATAAGCGTGCATATGAAGTTCCATTTGATTCTGAAAGAAAGATGATGACAACCGTAAATAAAGATGTTAATGGTAAGAATTTTGCTTTCTCAAAAGGGGCACTAGAAAGTATTCTGCCTGTATCCACAAAGATGTTAAAAAATGGTCAAATAATTGAATTAACGAAAGAAGCACGAAATGAAATAACGAATGCAGCTTTATCTATGTCGGAGGAAGCTTTGCGAGTATTAGCAATGGCTTATAAACCTCTTGATGGAGAAAAACCTGATGAGGTTATGGAAGACGAGTTTATCTTTCTCGGTTTAGTAGGAATGATTGATCCACCCCGTGGGGATGTAAAGGAATCGATTCAACTAAGTCATCAAGCAGGTATTACACCTGTTATGATAACAGGTGATAATCCTAAAACGGCTTTTGCGATCGCACAAAGCTTAGAGATTGCGGACAAGCCTGAGCAAACGATGACGGGACAAGAGATAGATGAATTATCACAACAGCAATTGAAAAAGCGTGTCGAAACGGTCAGAGTCTTCGCCAGAGTGTCTCCGGAACACAAGGTAAAGATTGTTGATGCCTTTAAACAAAAAGGTAACATTGTTTCCATGACTGGTGACGGAGTCAATGATGCCCCTTCCTTAAAGAAAGCAGATGTAGGGGTAGCAATGGGGATAACAGGAACGGACGTAGCGAAAGGAACAGCAGATATCATTTTAACTGACGATCGCTTTTCAACAATAGTTGCAGCTGTTGAGGAAGGAAGAAATATTTACTTAAATATTAAAAAATCTATCCTTTATTTATTGTCATGTAACTTAGGAGAAATCGTTGCCTTATTATTAGCGATTTTATTAAAATGGCCTGCTCCTTTAACCGCCATACACATACTTTGGGTAAATTTAATTACCGATACACTGCCAGCTATCGCCTTAGGATTTGAACGTGGAGAAAAGGAGATAATGAAAGAAAAACCTAGAGATCCTGAGGAGAGGGTTATAACTGGTCAAGATGGTAAGTTCATACTTGGTAATGGATTTTTAATTGGACTGAGCACTTTAATTGCCTTTATGATTGGACTGCAAGGAGATTTTAGTCAATATTTGACCAATAGCAGCTCTGACAAGCTTACTCAAGCGCAAACAATGGCCTTTTTAACATTAAGCTTTTCCCAGTTATTCCATTCCTTTAACTTAAAGCAGCGAAAAGGAACGGTTTTGACAAAAAATCTTTTTGACAATAAATATTTGATCGGAGCTTTTATTTTAGGTATATTTATTCAACTATCGTTAGTGTTTATACCATTCTTTAATGATTTGTTAAACGTAAGACCGTTAGATGCAAACCAGTGGATAGTCGTTATTGGATTTAGTATTTTACCAATCATGGTGAATGAAGTCATCAAGAAAATAAAAAAAGCATAAAGAATATTGAAAAGAGGATGTCTCAAAAGTAACTTTTTAGACAAAACCATGATAAAAGTAAAGCCCAAAAATGCTGTTATATCGACATTTTTGGGTTTTTAATATGTCTATCTACTATGAATATGTACTTTCCTGACAACTCTTTATTTTTTTGAATTTAATAAAAAACGGGCAGTATTATTGTTGTTGTCGATAGAAAGGAGTTTATACTTTTGTGAGGATCTTTTTTGAACCATTTGTGACATATGTCACACTATTATTTCATAAAGTTATGGTATGTTTCTTTTGAGAACTATTATCATTTTCAATTGAGGTGAAATTAGTATGTATTTAAATCAAGTTAAAAGAGGTGAAAGTGTCTTTATAGATGACATGTCTGAGCTAAAGCCTGTGATTGAAAAAAGGCTACGTCAATTAGGAATTACCATTGAGAAAGAAGTCAAAGTGATCAAGGCATTATTATTTCGTGGGCCAATCACAATCCAAGTAAACGATTTTCAATTGGCGATTCGTTATAAAGATGTTGCAAGAATAGGAGTGAAGAAAAAGTAATGGAGTGGGCTTTAGTAGGAAACCCGAATACAGGTAAAACGACGTTGTTTAACCAACTCACAAGTCGAAATGAATACGTTGGAAACTGGAGCGGTGTAACAGTTGAAAAAAAGGTTGGCATATTAAAGAATAAACTAGGCACAATAACGGATTTACCTGGTTCTTATTCGTTACAACCTTTATCAAGAGATGAAGAAGTGATTTCAGAATATTTAGTAGAAGACCAGGCGAAAGCAATATTAAATATAGTTGATTCCACGCAACTTAGGAGGCAATTGCATTTAACATTGCAAATGCTTGAATATGGAAAGCCAATGATAGTGGCTCTAAATATGATGGATGTTGCTGAGCAAAGAGGATTAAATATTAATCAAGAAAAATTATCAGATGTATTAGGTTGTCCAGTAAAAACAATTGTTGCGAGAAACGCAAAGAATATTTCCTCATTGCAATCTACTATGACTCAATCAAAAAAAGATACTCAAAAGCCTTTTCATTTGAACTATGGTAAGGAAATTGAGTCCTTTATCGAAGGTATGACCCCACTACTTCCCGAGCAAACCATTGATAAGCGATGGTTATTACTTCAATATTTAGAGGGAAATAAAGTGGTCATGAAATATATACATACGTTAATTGGCCAAGAAAAGATACAACCATACTTAACAAATATTTCAAATGGAGAGCAACAAATTTTTAACGTTCGAGAACAGTTTATTGACTCCGTCATTTGCGAGACTATGACAAAAGATCGTAGTGATAAAGGTAACTTAACAGAAAAAATTGATCAAATATTGATGCATCGCTTTTTAGGCTTCCCTATTTTTCTTGCATTTATGTATGTTATTTTTATGGTTACATTTGATTGGGCTGGTGCACCTCTTTCAGATCTTGTAGATTCATTTATTTCTGGATGGCTTACGAATACGATAGCCAGTATCTTAACCTTTTTAGGAGCGACTTCTTTCATTGAGTCTTTAATATTAAATGGGATCGTAGCTGGTGTTGGTGGAGTTTTAGTGTTTGTCCCACAAATTTTTATGCTATTTTTATGCATTTCTTTTTTAGAAGACTCTGGTTATATGTCAAGAATTGCATTATCGTTAGACCGTCTTATGGAAACAGTCGGATTGAACGGAAAGTCAGTTATTCCATTAATTATTGGGTTTGGCTGTAATGTGCCTGGAATTATGGCTGCAAGAACGATTGAACAACCGAAGGAACGATTAGTTACAACGTTAATCTCCCCATTTATGTCATGTTCGGCAAGACTGCCTGTATATGCCTTATTTGTTGGTGTTTTTTTCACTGAATATCAGGGGTTAATTGTGTTTTCTCTTTATTTTATGGGAATATTGCTGGCGTTTTTGATTGCTTTACTTTTCAATAAAATGTTTAGTAAAAATGAACAATCTGTATTTGTAGTGGAATTACCTCCCTATCGTGTTCCTAGTTTATCTATTCTACTTAAAAACACATGGCAAAAAGGAAAAGGATTTCTTAAAAAAGCAGGTACGTTTATCTTTGCAGGAGCGGTGTTAATCTGGTTGTTAGGTTATTCTGGACCTAGTGGAGTTGATGTCGAGATGGGTGAAAGCTTCTTACTCTGATTGGTGGTTGGATTGCTCCATTATTAGCTCCTCTTGGATTTGGAACATGGGAAGCAGGAGCTTCATTGCTAACAGGATTTTTAGCAAAAGAAGTGGTTGTTGCATCGATGAGTATTATTTATCAAGCACCAGAAGGAGCAGCGTTATCATCTATGGTTCATAGTCAATTTTCTGCGTTATCAGCATATAGTTTCATGGTATTTATATTATTCTATGCGCCTTGCTTAGCAACGGTTGCGACAATAAAAAAAGAGTTAAATTCTGCGAAGTGGACTTGGTTTTCAGTGATATATTCTACGGTAATCGCTTATGTGTTAGCGCTCGTTATATATCAAGTTGGTCGATTGTTTATATAGACTTAGTTGAACGTGCCTTGTAACATCAAAAAGATAAGAAGGGGAGAATGCACATGTTTGTGAGTTTCTTAATTGGTGGGCTCATTTTTGGTTATGCAGGATTTTCTCTGTATAAACATATTAAAAAATCAAAACAAGGTCAATGTGCAGCTTGTCCTATTAATGAGAATTGTGCAGGAGGCTGTCATACAAGTACTGTAGTAAAGAAAGACTAAGAGTTAATGACTCTTAGTCTTTTTCACATTTTATAAATATTTCTATACCCTAGTGGAAACAATGGAAGGGAGATGAAAAAATGATTGAGTAGGCGGTTTTATGATAAGTCATTTGAAAGTAGATGAAGCGGACAAAGTACAAGCTTTTTTACTCCCCTTTATATTAATAGGAGCACAGGTAGGATTTGGTGTCACTTCTTTTCAACGGATTATTTTTGATTCAAGTAAACGAGATGCTTGGATCTCAGTTTTGTTTTCGGCGATTGCTATTCATTTCATTGTATTTATTATACTTAAACTACTTTCTAGTTATAAAAATCAAGATGTTTATGGAATTAACCATTTGTTATTTGGAAAGATGGTTGGCTCCTTTTTTAACATTCTTTTTATAGGATACTTTTTATTTTCTTTCTTTATTAGTTTAATTAATTATATTTTGATTGTGAAAGTCTGGGTATTTCCAAATGTTCCAGTCTGGCTCTTTGCGTTGTTGCTCCTTTTATTAGTTGTGTATGGAATAATGGGAGGGATAAGAATAGTAATAGGGATGACTTTTCTATCAATTTTAGTGGTGGGAATTATTTTTATCGGTTTATATCAACCTTTTAAGTACATGGATTTTCGGAATTTTTTTCCTATGTTTAAGGCCGCTCCTTTTGAATGGTTCCAAGGGACATTCAGAATGATGGTCACCGTTTCTGGGTTTGAATTACTTCTTATTCTATATCCATATTTATCGAATAAAAAGGTAGTAGGTAGATACTCTCAAATTGGGGTTTTTTTCACAAGCTTATTCTTTTTAATAATGATGATGATGTCCATCGGTTATTTCAGTTCAGGGCAATTAGAAAGGACAATATGGCCTACATTAACGATGTTTAAAATTAACCAATTTCCTTTCTTAGAACGTTTTGAAATTATCATTGTATCGTTTTGGATGATTGTCATGATACCAAAGCTTTTGTTGTATTACTGGTCTGCTGCTGAAGGATTAAAGAGAAATTTTAAGATAAGTCTAAAAAAAACACTCATTATTTTTATGCCGGTGTTTTTTATCCTATCTATATTTGTTCAAACCGAGGATACAGTTATGTTAGTGACGGACTCCTTAAGATACATGGCGTTTAGTTTTTCGGTGATATTTCCAGTTTTTTTATACCTTGTTACATTGGTGAAGAGGAGGTTCCAGCAGCATGAATAAAAGGAAACAAGGAATCATGATTTGTATTTTTTTTCCTTCTATCAAGTTGTTCTCGTCCTTATTATATAGAGCAAGTAGGAATATCAACAGTAAATGGTTATGACTTATCGGACGAGGAAGAAGGTTTACTTAAGGGGACACATTTGCTTCTTCAATTTGATCCTAATATGAGTAATACTACACAGGTTTTATCAGCTGAGTCTCATACGATCAAAGGATTGAGAGAAAAAGTAAACGCCGAAAGCAGTGATAAAGTCGTTTCAGGTCAATTAAGAATAGCACTTTATGGTAGAGCTGTTGCAGAGAAGATGGGGATATTTCCGATTGCTGATGGACTTGCAAGAGATCCAGATATAGGAACCATGATTTATTTGTCTACCAGTGATACAACGGCAGAAGAAATCATAACCAATCAAATGACATCCCCTAATGTGGGAACTTATTTATATGAATTAATTAAACAAAATACAAATAATGAGCACATTTCTTCGTCTACTTTACATGAGTTTTTACAGTCTTTTTATACGGTAGGCGAAGATCCTACATTACCTATGCTTTCAATTGTTGACGATAAGATTAATTTGTCAGGTATGTCTATTTTTAAAGATGATAAATTAGTGGGACAAGTAGATAATGAAGAAAGTTTTTATTTGAAGTTGTTAAAAGAGGAATTTGATTCGGGAACGGTAGAGCTAAAACTGAATAGAGAGCACCTAGAAGACATTTTAACAGATCGGTATGAAGATAGAAAAAATGTGTACGTTACAATAGATGATATAGATAGTAATTCAATTATTAAAGTAGTGGATCAAAACAAACCTAAATTTGATATTATGATTGATATGAAAGCAAGGTTGCTGGAAATTTCCCAAGAATTGAAAGCGGATAGCAAAATAATAAAAGAAGTTATTGAAAAAAACATTGTAAAACTAATGGAAAATGAGTTAGTAGAGCTTATAGCTAAATTAAAGGAAATGGATAGTGATCCTATTGGTTTTGGGGTTAGTTATCTCAACTTTAAAAAAGATGATACTTTAACGAGGGAAAAATGGCATAAATTATATGAAGAAGCTGAGTTTAATGTACATATCAATTTAAATATTATTAGTACAGGTGTTATGGAGTAGTGACAATTTGTTAGGGTAACATCTGCACATGATAAATGAGTATCGTGTACAGATGTTCATAACATTTAAGTCAAAATAAATTTTTCAATAGCGAACGCTACACCATCCTTGTCGTTTGTTAATGTATGGTAGTGGCATCGCTTTTTTATTTCTGGATCGCCATTTGCCATAGCGATCGATGTACCCGCCTTTTCTAACATAGGAAGGTCGTTGAAATTATCCCCTATTGCCACAGTGTTTTCTAATGGAATATTATAGTATTCTGCGACTGCTTTCAAACCTCGATATTTATTTCCGTTAATATCCATTACTTCAACATTAAATGGGCCTGAAGTTGTGATCGCAATTTTTTCAACAGAATCTAATTGCTGGATAAGGTGTTTTTTCGTCTGTTCATGGAAAGTTAAAATAAAAAATTTTTGCACCGTTAATCTTGATAAGTCTGTTCGGGAATCAATTTCTTTTTCAATAACAGATTCTTTTGGTTGTTCAGTCATTAGTTTTATTTGCTCATCTGAGAATTGATCCAATACATTTTCATCAATACTTATCAATTTTAATACACGTTTCTGCCATGTTTTCGGTATATAAATCCCATCATTTGTATAAATTTTGAATGGGAAGTTAAGCTCTTCTAAAAGATTATATGTTTTTTCAAGAGACACAAGATTCATTGAGGTTGAATGTATACATTTTTGATTTACATAGACAACAGACCCATTACTACCTGCAATTGGACAGTCTAAATCGTATTTTTCCACTATTTCTTTAATGTCCTCAGGAGCTCTCCCAGAACAAATCATGACAATGTGTCCTTTTCGTTGTAATAATTTTATTGCTTCAATGTTTTGCTTAGAAATCGTCATGCGAGATGATAGCAAGGTTCCGTCTAAATCAATGGCAATTAATTTCAATAGTGTAAACCCCTTCTGTATTTTTAAGTATGTAATGTCACTTTTTAAAATGTAAAAGATTAAATCATTTTATACATCAGTACTTGCAATCCTTTTGAAGGAGACTGAATGAGTCTTTCTACCTTTTTAAAGCCTAAATGGTGATAGTAGTCAATATTTTTTAGTTTCGTTGTACACCATATCAATTCTACCCCTTTTTGACGTAAAATATTTTCAGCAAATAACAGTAGAGTCTGTCCTCTTAGTTGGTTTCTATGTTTTGGATCTATAGCTAATCCTTTTAAACGGTACATGTTTCTATTTTTGAGTTCCTTGTTTGTTTCATGATAGAAAGAGGCAACACCTATAATCTGCTCGTCCTTTGTTGCTCCAATATGAACAGTTTGTTCCAATAAATCTCCTTTATATTGACACTCATCAATTGTAGGGTAATTAAGTACATCTTTTCGAAGTTCATATGTATCATTTGCGTTAATCGTTTTAATTTCAAACATGGAATGGTAATCCCTCACTTTATTGTAAATTGAAATAGACAGTAAAAGCGATCGTTTGTTTTCATAATAGCTGATTTTTCTTCCCTTGCCTAGTTTCAGATTTGTTACAATTGAGGTTGGGTATAATTAAATGTTGAAAATAAAATTTGTATTAAGTGAATTAGAAAGGGGTTATGCTTATGTCATATCCAAATGTAAATAAAACCATTGATCTTATTAAGGAATTAGTTAGTATTCCAAGTCCTTCCGGAAATACTGATAAGATCATCAGCTATGTTGAAGAGTATTTTGTAAAGATAGGGGTCGAAACAAAAAGAAATAACAAAGGTGGTTTACTTGTTTCTTTGAAAGGAGAAAATGAGGAGAAACAAAGAGTGATCACAGCTCATGTAGATACATTGGGAGGTATGGTTAAAGAGGTTAAGAAAAATGGAAGATTAACCATAGATCTCATTGGCGGTTTTACATATAACTCAATTGAAGGTGAATACTGTTCTATTGAAACTTCTCAGGGAAAGATTTACACGGGTACAATCTTGATGCATCAAAGTTCTGTCCATGTATATAAAAATGCTGCAAAAGAAGAGAGAAATCAACAAAATATTGAAGTAAGATTAGATGAAATAGTGAAAAATGATCAAGATGTCAGAGGTTTAGGTATAGAGGTAGGAGACTTTGTTTCTTTTGATTCCCGAGTGCAACTAACAGATAGTGGCTTTATTAAGTCTAGACATTTAGATGATAAAGCAAGTGTCGCCATTATCATGGAATTAATAAAGCATGTAAAAGAAAAGGAAATCGTTCTTCCGCATACAACCCACTTTTTAATTTCAAACAATGAAGAGATTGGTTATGGAGGTAACTCAAACATATCGAAAGAAACGATTGAATATTTAGCTGTTGATATGGGAGCAATAGGGGATGGACAATCAACTGACGAGTATACCGTATCGATTTGCGCAAAAGATTCGAGTGGACCCTACCATTACGGGTTAAGAAATACTCTCGTTCAGATAGCAAAAGATCATGAAATCCAATATAAACTTGATATTTATCCTTATTATGGATCCGATGCTTCGGCTGCTATTCGTTCAGGACATGATATAAGACATGGGTTAGTTGGACCTGGAATTGATGCATCTCATGCTTTAGAGAGAACACATCTATCTTCCATAAACGAAACAATGAAATTACTTTATCATTATTTACAAACAAAAATAGTATAAATATGCATGTTATCTAACTTGTGCAAAGAATTTTATTGTATTTATCGTAGTAAATAAGCAGGTGGATTCTTTTCGATGATCTTATTTAAATATTTTCTGAAATCGTTTGTATCCAGCTTTGTCATCCTCATTAAGAAAAATCTCAAACTCTTAATGGTGTTTACAGGAAATAAAATAGTCAAAAAGACTCATTATGAAATGAATCTTTTTACTTATTTTTATACATATAACTAAATATAATGTCTTATTTAGTCGATAGTGTAATAGGAAAATATACTCGTATATATTTAACGGAAAGGTGTAACATATGACGATAACTGTATATTTAGTTAAAAAGAAAGAGTTATATTTACATATTGATCCATATACCTGCTACTGGGGAACGCGAGAACAAGCGACTAAATTTGATTCATTACTCATTTTAGAAAAAAGTTGTCAAGATTTTTTTGTTAATGATTTTAAAATTATTTGTGAAAAAGTAGAGCTTCTACCATTTAATAAGTAGAGTGGTAGACAAATTAGTTCTTAAACTTTGGTAAAAAGAAGGTTAATGGAGGGGAACTAAGCTACCTTCCATTAACTCTAAACATTGTTTATAACTAGGTGTCACTTATTGAGTTTCTTTGAATGATAAAGCTACACCCCTTAAAGTATAGTTCGAATAGAGTGCAGTTCAGGAAAATAGCGCTGATCAATTACTTTTTTCAAATAAGACACTCCTGAAGATCCCCCAGTTCCTGTTTTAAAACCGATGATTCTTTCTACCGTTTTCATATGGCGGAATTTCCACTGCTGTATGCAGTCCTCTAAATCAACTAACTTTTCACCTAGTTCATATAAATCCCAATATTTATTTGTCTCTTTATACACCTGAAGCCAAGCGGATTCTACACTTTCATTTTTCTCATAAGTATTGGAATAATCACGAGAGAGAATATGTTTATCGATTGGAAAATCATAGCTGTTTAACAGTTGAATCGTAACATCATATATACTAGGGCTGTTAAAAGCTTGACTTAGTATACTGAAAATTGACTGATCATCCTTATAAATGTCTAATATGTGAGAAGGTTTGTATCCTAAAGTAAATTCAATCATTCGATATTGATATGATTGAAATCCAGAAGCATTGCCCAGCTTATCTCGGAATTGAGTATATTCAGAAGGTGTTAGTGTTGTAAGGACATCCCAAGATTCAATGATTTGAGATTGAATCTTTGAAACTCTCGATAATATTTTCAAAGAGGTCGCAAAATTCTTTTGTTGCAGTGCCAAAATACTAGCTTGTAACTCATGTAATATTAGCTTCATCCATAGCTCACTAACTTGATGAATAATGATAAATAACATTTCATCATGATGGTTGGAGAGTCGTGTTTGACTAGATAAAAGTCGATCTAATTGCAAATAGTCTGAATAAGTCATCTTTTCAGTAAAATCTGTTTGGATGTTTTCCCCTAGCTCATTGGATTTCGTCAAAATAAAACCTCCTAAACGTATTAAACCTGAAATAAATAATCCTCCGAAAGGTGCGGAGGATTCCTTTGAAAAATTCTATTAAAAAGTACCTAATACGATAACAAATAAAGAACCGCCTAAAACAGTTGCGATAAACATCCCTAAACTCATTTTCTTATCCACGATTTCATCCTCTTTCATTATATTTGTGGCTTTTTTTAAATTTTAACATAAGCAAAAGGAGGTTTTTGTCAAAAAAACAACCTTACTAATATTTTTTCCAAAAAGTTCTCGTTTATCCAATCATGGTATTATTTTTTTTATTGTACATTCTAATACGATCGCAATGAGTGTACCTAAAACAAGACCGTTACTAAGAAGAGAGGTCATTATCGGGCTTGTCTTTTCAAAAGCAGTTGCTGGCGTAAACATCAAACCAACACCAATAAACAGGGAAATACCAATTATAAAATGAGACCTTTTTTCCTCTTCTATTTTTGCAAATTGATCAAAAGCTAGGCTAATCATGCTAGAAAAGATGACGAAGATGGCAGCATAACCAACGGGTGCTGGTAAACTTGCAAAAACAGTCATAAGAATTGGAGAAAAACTAGTAAGTAGCACGATTATACTACCAATTATAAACGGTAGTCGATTTTTTATATTTGTTGTTTTAATAAAACCAGCTGCGCCAGAAATCGGTACACTTCCAATAGCAGAGAAAACACCTGCAATTATATGATTAATTCCAGCCACAAAGCCTGATTGTTTGTAGCGTCCTTCGTTTTGTGAACGATCCGTTACTTGCTGAACGAGTTGTATACTAGCAATTAAGTTTGTTAGTAAAAGAATGGTTATGAGAAAAGATGTAATGAAAATTCCTGTATCCCATTTAGGTTGTCCGAACGCAAACAGTGTTGGAAAGGAAAACAAATCGTTTGGCACGGATACATGTTTTGATTGACCAAAAACGATAAAAATCATCCAGCCGAAAAGTAAACTAAAAAGAATTGAATATTGACGGAAGAAATCATTTCCTAAACGGAAAATTAACATGGATATTACCACGATTGTCAGGCAAAGTATGGCTACAATCATGTTGACATGTTGAGTGCCTTTATAACCAATGCCAAGCATTCCCTTTAAGAAGGATCCACTTAATTGAAAAACGAGTAAAAGTAAATAAACGCCAGTTACCAATGGCGTAAAAAAGTATGCAAGCTTATTAATGAGTCTGAATAGACTCAGGATGATAAATATTAAGCCACTCGATAACATACCCATCCCTAGTGCTTGAAAGGTTTCATTCGTTGATCCATATAAGGAGGGGCCAATACTAGCATATATTATAAAGATTCCCCACCATAAGCCTGCAGGTCCTTCGTTTATAGGAAGTTTATGTCCGAACAGTACTTGTAATAGGCTTGCTAAACCTAAAACAAAAATCGTTCTTTGTAGCAAACCAGCTGTTTCCATTGAATTTAGGTCGAATGAGTCAGCAATTGCAATAGGTGCAACTATGGTTCCTACGATCATAAAAATTGCCCATTGAATTGCTGATAAAATTGTTCGCATGAAACCATCCCTTAATTGTGAATTGTGCTTTTATTTTACCATAATTTAATAGTTTGTCGTTACTCATACCTAACTGTTCCCCATTATACTCTTTTAAATCTCGAATAAATGGGTTTCCCGTTCATTCTTGCTTCTATTTTGTCAATTTTAAAGGTACGGTGGGACTAACTAGAAATTACAGGGAAGAAACTCATATAAAGTGTATTTACAGAAGCAAAAGAAGCACCCTCGGGGAAGGGTGCTTCGGCTAGAAGTAGGGGGGATTTCTAAGTTTTGAAAAATGGCTAACACTTATGACACACATATAATATAACATAGGATGCTAAGTAGTCATGTGATATGTCTCACAAACTATTGAAATAAAATAAAAACCTTTTAAGTGGAATTAAAATAGTCCCTGGGTATTAACCAATTTCACACAGTTGTAGAAGATAAATCAAAGAAGCACCCTCGGGGAAGGGTGCTTCGGCTAGAAGTAGGGGGGATTTCTAAGTTTTGAAAAATGGCTAACACTTATGACACACATATAATATAGCATAGGATTCTATGTAATCATGTGATATGTCTCACAAACTATAGTAATAAAATGAAAACCTGAAAGTGGAATTAAAATAGTCCCTGTATATTAACCAATTTCACACAGTATTAGAAGATAAATCAAAGAAGCACCCTCGGGGAAGAGTGCTTCGGCTAGAAGTAGGGGGATTTCTAAGTTTTGAAAAATGGCTGACACTTATGACACCCATATAATATAGCATAGAATTCTATATAGTCATGTGATATGTCTCACAAATCTTTATCGTAGAATAAAAATGATATTGAGTGGTAACAAGAAAGGAGAATTTTATCATATCGCTATTCGTGCGCTTCCGCTTATCTATTGTCTAGTCTCTGCGCCAGCAACTCAGTCGCACAGGAAGTGGCTGAAGTAAGTCAGCGTAGCGTTCTTTACTACTTGTCGCTACCTGTGTGCTTCCGCTTTTCTTAAAATATGGGTATTTGTCTTAGTACATGTACCTGAGTTGTGACATATGCTGATACTGTAAAATAAATAAGAGGGAGAAAGGAGATGTAATTCATGAACTGCAGACCCAAAGTTTGTAAGCCAATCGTTTATCCGACTCAATGCTGCGAAAATCATAACTTTCAAAAAACAATTGTTCCCCATATACACCCATCACACACAACAAATGTAAATCATGAAATGTATGAGCATATTCATTATTATCCTCATTCAGAAAGCGCAGTAAATGAGGTAAACTATCAAAACTTTAATGCAACAGGACCTGTGCCATACCCATATGGACCTACTAATAATTATTAATATCGATAACTTTTCCGTGGGCACTTATTATTACCCACGGATTTTTAATTTTCGAAAGTTAAATCTTAGGGAAAGGAGAAATGTTTTTTTACGTTAAAATCTCAGGACCTTCCTTCGTAATTAAAATGGTATGTTCTTTTTGAACAACAAAGCTATTATCTTCCGTAATGAAAGTCCATCCATCTCCTTTTTCTACAATGTATTCAGCTTTTGTAGATAAGAATGGTTCGAAGGCAATAACCATTCCTTCTTGAAACAAACGATTGTCCCATGGGTCAAAATAATTTAATATGTGGTCTGGGTACTCATGAAGCGATGTTCCAATACCATGTCCAGTTAAATTACGAATAACCTTAAATCCATGTTGCTTTGCTGTGCGTTGAACGGCTTTGCTCAAACCATTTATCTTCCCACCTACTTTAATCTTTTTAAGTCCAGCTTCATATGTTTCCTCCATTGCTATACACAGATTTTTTTGTACTTCACCACTTTTCCCAACGATAAAAGACTTACCGGTATCTGCAAAAAATCCGTTTTTACAACCTGATACATCAATATTTACGAGGTCTCCATCTTTAATAATTCGATCACCTGGTATACCATGAGCCACTTCTTCATTGATGCTAATACATGTGTAGCCAGGAAAATTATATTCAGATATTGGTGCAGAGGTAGCATTATATTTTTCGAATAAAGACTTTCCATAGGTATCTAGTTCTTTAGTTGTCATTCCTGCCTTTGTTTGTAAAATCATTTCATCTCTAATAGCACCAACAATCTTTCCAATTTCTTTAAGCCTTCGTACTTCTTCTTCATTTGTTGCAATCATCAAATCTTTCCTTTCGAGTTGTTCTATTTATTATAAGCATTTTATAAAGTATTGTGAGTAATTGATTAACTTACTTATTTCACTTCAACTATAGCATATGGATACATGGACAATAAAAGGAAATGTTTAAACTCGAGTAAAAATCAATAGGAAATGACCCCATTATTTTTTTCGACACTTTGTATTATTTGTTTACTCTCCGTTTAACAAATTTTTAACAAATACATATAAAATCATGATAAATAATTAATGTTTTTACTGTAGATTAAACATTGTATAGAATCTAGTATTTTCTAGGAGGATGCTAACATGTTGAAATCTCTTACTAAACTTGTCAGTCAAAAGTTTTCACCTTTAAGAAGCCTTCAGATCCTCGTCAAAAAAAGAGTCTGATTGCTTCTTTTTAATTATTCGACTTATGCTTAAACGACTGATTTTACTAAAAAGCAAAAAAGTCGTTTAAGGGATCGTTTCATCTTTATAAAATTGACTATGTAAGGGACCCCGAGACTCCTGCGGAAAAACGGGCTAGGCAAGACCCCGCAATGTGAGGGACGAACGAGGAGGCTTGACAGGTCGTCCGCGGAAAGCGAGGGGAATCCCTTACCATTACATAAAAAACAACGAGTATGGGGAAATAGCTTTGAAAAATATTGGAGAACTTTTGACTCTCCAGTACTAAATTAGTAGCGGTTTTATTCACTCTAGTATTATTTTTTATTGGGGAGTATTCTAAATATTGGAGTGAATGCTGAAACTACTTCACAACCGCTCACTCTGAATAAATTAGGGCAGTTTAAAACGACTGGTGAAATGGAAGGTGAGGGGAGTAGCAGAAATTGTATCTTTCGATTGAGGAAGATTCTAAAACAGCATATATTTGTCTTCAAGAAAACAATAACCTCTTATAATATTGTTTATAAGGGTAAAGAGGAGAAAGTTGATGAACCTGAAGAAAAAAGGCTCTTCGCCATTTAGAATGATCATATAGTATTTTCAAAGGCGGACAAGGGAATGAGTTCAATTGATCGCTCAGTATTCTCCACCTGTTACAAGTTGAAAAAACCAGCTCTGTAAGGAAGAATACACCTTTTTATTAATTGAGTTGATTTCAGATGTTTAGATTTAAGCACTTACTTTACACTGTAAGTAGCGAAGAAGCAGAAAAAATAAGGAAGAAGATAATATTCCAAAAGAGGATGAATCAGAAGTGGAAGATGGCACAAGTGAGTCGCAAAACAAAAATAGTGAACAAGACTTAAAACATGAAACGACCGATAAAAATAAGCATCAGGTCAATAATCCCTCAAACAGTGTTTCAAAAAAGGAACAATCATCTACGTCAAACATACTTCCAGAAACAGCTAATCATTATTATCACTATATTATATTTGGTGCTCTAATATTCTCGGTGGGAAGTGTATTAATACGTTTAAATCTTTTTAGATCAAATAATAATAATCGATGAAATATTTCATTAAAAAATATTAAAAAACTGATTTTAAATAGCCTTTTTGATCACAACTTTCATGAATGATGAAAGTTGTGATCATATAATAAAAATAATTGGGTGTTCAGATGCTAACTTGAAAGAAATTTATATTCGACATTTTATGACACGATTCCGTTTGCCCTCTTGTTATACTTTCTGTGGAAGATAATATCGTGTTCAAGTAGATTTTTGATTTCATATCTCTATTTAAGATTAACGGTTCACTCGTTAATCTTTTTTTTACTGTTTAAACGTAGTGATAAAGGAATTAAATCCCTTCTTCTTTAATTGTTCTACTCTTTCCTCTGCATTCTTTTTATTTCTGAAGCTGCCACTGATCACTCGATAATACGTCTTTGAAGATTGTTTATAAGTGCTAAGAAACGATTCGAAACCCGCTTTTTTTAGTAAGGCTTGTTGCGAAAGAGCATTTTTTCTAATTAAAAAACTACCAGTTACGACACGGTAATAAATAGTAGCCTCTTTTCTCTTCCAACCATGTGCTGATGCTAAACCTTCTGCATGAGAAATGCCAATAGCTTTTAAATTGCTATCACTCTTTAAATAGTTAGCATTTGATGAGTTGTCTATAAATAGGTTTTCAGTGAGCACTGCAGGCATGGAAGTTTCTCTTAAAACGAAAAAATTGGCTTGTTTTTTTCCACGATCTCTGAAGTTCAAACGACTAATAATTTTGTTATGAAGGACATTCCTTAACGCGTCAGTGCGAGGTTTGGAGGAAAACGCGCCACTATAAATATATGATTCAAAACCATTCCCGCCACCAGCATTTATATGAATACTACAATAGTAGTCTGCTTTCTGATTGTTTGCATAGTTCGTTCTTTCTCTTAGTGATAAAGTTTTATCGGTTGAGCGAGTCATTAAAACTTGTACATTTTCAAAGTTTTGATTGATATGATCGCTACAAAATTTAGCAATCTTTAAATTTAAATCTTTTTCTCTTAAGCCATTACCAACTGCTCCAGGATCATTCCCGCCATGTCCGGGGTCTAGAACGAGCTTAAACAAGCATGTTCCTCCTTTCTATATAGGATCATTTTATACTATTCTAGCCTTTTAAATGTTGTGCAGGAACCGTGATAGTCGTGTATAGTCCAAATTTTTGGAGAGATTTAGAAGGATTATTAATATAAAGGAGGAACCTTGATAATGGATAGATCTTATAAGGAGGAGGTAAAAAAATGGATTATTTATCATATGCTTTAAAGCAGGATGATCTAGATCGTTTAAAAGAATTCAAAAAACAATTTCATTGTCCAGACGGTAGTCGCTACTTTGTTGGCAATTCGTTAGGACTTTTAAGTGAAAGTGCTGAACAAAGTTTAGAAGAAGTGTTAATAGAGTGGAAAGATCATGGGATTGGGGGGTGGTTAAGTGATAACCCTTGGTATTACTTTTCGGAAAAGCTAAGTGAGAAATTTGCTCCATTCCTGGGGGCTGACAAGTCTGAGATTATATTAACAGGCTCGATTACTTCTAATCTTCATCAAGCAATTGCTACTTTTTATCAACCCACATCAAAGCGGTTTAAAATTGTAACCGACGAATTGAGCTTTCCAACAGATATGTATGTTCTTCAAAGTCAAATGCAACATCATAATGTAGATCTTGAAAAAGGTTTAAAGAAAATAAAAAGTCATGATGGTTTTCTATTAACGGAAGAAGATATATTTAAATCAATAAAAGATGATGTTGCAATCCTTTTTCTCCCCTCGGTTATTTACACGAGTGGACAGTTATTAAACATAAAGAAAATCGTGGAATATGCTCATGCTAAAGGAGTCACAGTTGGTTTTGATTTAGCGCATTCTGTAGGAGTAATTCCCCATCAATTACATGAATGGGGAGTAGACTTTGCTGTTTGGTGTAACTATAAATATATCAATGGAGGTCCAGGGGCGGTAGGTGGATTGTTTATTCATGAGAGACATCACGAAAAAGAGCCTGCTTTTAAAGGTTGGTTTGGCTGTGATAAACAACAGCAATTTAACATGAGTCATACGTTTTATAAAGCTAAAGGTGCAGGTGGATTTCAACTGGGTACGCCTCATATTTTAAGTTTAGCCCCATTAAAAGGGTCATTAGAATTATTAGAACAAGCCGGTATAGAAAACATACGTTTAAAATCAATGAAAATAACAGATTATATGGTCGATATAATAAAAGAGTTGATACCTGAATTAACAATTGTTTCCCCTTTGTTAGCTAATAACCGTGGTGGGCACATTGCTATTACGCACGATGAAGCTTATCGAATTTCAAAAATCATGAGAGACTATAAAGTAATTGTAGATTGTCGGGGTAATATTATTCGTTTATCACCCCATCCTCTTTACTGTTCCTTTCGAGAAGTATGGGAAGTGGTCAATCTTTTGCAAAGAATAATTGACGAAGAACTATATTTAAAATATGAGAAGAAGTTGGACATAATTACATAATAAATAATGGATGTTTTACAAAAATACGTTTAGCAAACTAGAAGTGCGTGTTAAAAAAGTAGGGAGTAGGCATTATAAAAGGAATGCAGCTCAAGGAGAGGAGAGTGGAATCTTTATTCGATAAAATAAAAGATTAGATGGGAGTAGTGATTCAAGCGGATTGTTCATTTATTTTCCTTTTTGAACTTGAAATAAAGAGAAAACAGGCATTCCTTTCTTATACAATCAAAATTATATGAATTTTTAGAATTAAAACATTTATTTCAATATTGTTAATAAAGAAATAATCATGCAAACTAGCAGAAGAATCAATAGAGTAATATGATTATGCAATAACATTTGTGGGCAACGAAAATCTTAGATACTATAATAATGAACACAGCCGGAAGGGATTAAAATTATTGGATGGGGGAATTTAACATGAACTATGTAAAGCCTACTGTAGAATTAAACAACGAAATGACTAGCAATGAAGCAATCGAATGGGCAATTGTTGCAATCGTGGCAATTGTAGTAGTTGGAGGATATGCAGCATATTGCACAGCTACTGGAGCAAACTTCGATTCTGCATTTAACTTTTCTGATCAAGAAGTAAGCATTGGCTGTAGCCAAAACTAATCGTAATTTATCAATAATAGTTATTAATTTTATCTGAATCTTTTACTTATTCCTACGGCTGTTGTTCTCTTAATAGAGTACCTCATTCAAAAATTATGCTAGAATAAATACTTTTGAAATACAAATAGATTACAATAAAGGAAGAAAGACTGAAGGTGGACATATGCAAATTACAACAATCAGTAAAATGATACTAAGGATGTGGAAAAACCGTTATGTAGCACTTGTCAAACGGTTTCCACTGGCAGGATTGCTTCCGATTATTTTTCCTATTGTTTTATATATCGCCTTTAATCAATTATATAATTATTTCAAAGTTCAAGTATCGGATTTATTAGGTTTTGAAAACGGGGATATTGTTTTTGAGTTTATTGGGAATATTGGTGTATTCTCATTTTTTGCTATGCTTTGTTCAACTTTAATATTGTGGCAATGGGGAATACGTGAAACGATTAATCATCCTATTTTAGAACATCTACCTGTCCGAAAGGGGAAATGGATGATTGGACAAATGTTTTTAATTCTAGTCATAATGTGGATCATATTTAATGTTATGTTCCTTCCATTTGTCTATGTTTTTTTAAACGAATATAATTTAAGTCTCGTAAATAAAAGTCTAATTACGGTCTTGTTTTCGTTGTTAATCTTAATCGCGATTACATGGAGTTTTATTTGGCAACAAATGATTGATATTTTGTCTAAGCTATTAGCATCTAGAACAAATGCTTCTTTTCAAAGAATTTTGCACTCATCTCTTTTATTATTATCTATGGTAATGTCGTTTGGTTTGTTAAGTGCAATTTATGTTTACGACCTTTCTAAAGACTGGATTCCAGGTTTCTTATTTTCAAGGATACTAGTAGATATTGTCGATCTTAATAGCCAAGGAATTATGTTAAGTCTTTATCTTGTTTTAATGTTTATTGGTTCTGTTGTATTAAGCTATTTATTTATTTATATTGATTCATTTGTTTCATTAGATGAAGTGGCGAGCTATGTTCCTCTCCGAAGGCTTCGTTTTGGTAAAGTAAAGTTTTGGACAATTACTAAAAGTGAGATAAAAAGGATTGTGAGAAATGAAGAGACTTTACTAAACGTTTCTCTTTCACTGTTATTATTATGGGGGATGGGCTGGATCATCATTTTAAATGACTGGAGAATGTATTTTACTATTTATTTAGACAGTCTTTTTTATGGTTTGCCTGTCGTGTTAAGTGTTGTCAGCTTACAATCACGCGGAGCAGATCAAAATATTAATGATTTTATTCGAACAATGCCAATTAATGCTTTTCAATATGTACTTGGTAAAATAGTGGTTTACTTAACGGTTTTACCACTATTTTCTTACCTTATTTACACACTAATTCTTATCTCAATTGATTCATATCAATATAGCATGGAAACAATGATTTCATTTTATTTATATCAAATAATGTTGTATCTTGTAGCGTATACAGTAGGAACATTTTTTCCTAAACAAAATGGTGGACAACTATCCCAAATGTTACTCTTCTTTTTATTTAGTTTACCTGTTATTTTAGGATTTCAATATATTCAAGATTTTTCTTTTATGTATTGGATTATTGCTTTTGTTATTTGTAGTTTATACTTTTTCTTAGTGAAAAATGAAAAAAGGGAGGGGTTGTCATGATCAATCATTTGTCGATCCCCTTTTGGCCATCTGAGCTTCAGTTGACGGAAGATCGGATCTTAGATAAAACGTTGGAGACGGAACATCCAATCAATCCAATATCCTATCAATTGCTAAAAGAAATTGATGGGAAAAAATCAGTTGAAGAAATTGTAGTGAAAGTGACTGAAAAATATGGATGGCCTTTTGAAGAAGTGTTACAAGATTTTAAAGGCCTACTCGTGGGTTTAAATCAAAGCTTTTGTATTAATTGGAGGCAGCCATTATCAATTTTAAATGTTTTAAGAACAAGTTTAATTTCGGTACTTTTCTTTTTAAGAACAATGCAGAAAACAAGCTTGGATCGTAATGTCAGAATTACGTTATCTAAGGACGATTCAATTATGCAAAATATGAAGATCTTGTTCTTATCTGTAATTAAACATAATATTGGGAAGACATTGCTTTTGTTATTGCTTTTCTTCATGGGGGCTTATATTTTTAGTTTAAATATGATTCTACTGCCCTTTTTTGCAACTTTCGCCTTTTTATTAAGTTTATTCATTCATGAATTAGGACATTTTTTATGTTATCGAAAGCTTTTAATAAACCGATATGGAGCTTTTGTTGGAGTAACAAGAAGAACGATTGCTATATATCGTCGAAAGAGTGAACCTAGAGAAGAACTGCTTATTTCTTTAGCGGGTCCGGTTTTGGCTATGGTTTGTTGTATTCCTTCAGCTATTCTTGCTTATTATCACTTTGGTTCTGAATTATTTATGTATTATATGGTTTCGAGTGCCATTTTTATATCACATTTTATTTCATTAATGCCATTTGCTGTTGACGGAAAGAAAATTATTCAATCACTACTTTTTCTTAAATTACAATCAAGGGGGAGACATCAACAATGAATCTAGTAAAAGCCTTTTTCTCTGGTTTTGCATTATTATTAGTTTTGATCATTGTCGGTTCATTAGGGCTAGGAGTATATGCGGATCTCAACAATTGGGAATCATTTACTTTCGATCTTTTTGGTACTTCTTTTTATCGGTTTGAAAATTTTGAAGACGGTGGGCATCGACTTCATTTTAAATTAGGAATTATTTGGTTTGGTGTTGTCGGTGGTATACTGAATGCATTGCTAGCTTTCTTCATTCATCGTTTTGAACAAAAAACATCATAATAGTTACAAATGTTTTAAAAAAACGACCTAATATGACAAAAATATGACATGATAAGATTTTCCGGTAGATTTTTATTTAAAAACCCTTCATAATTAAATTAAATGAAAATGTTGATTATGGAGGGGATGGGATGGTTAAACTTGTAAAATTAAGTGATCAGGTGAAGTTAGTTATTGAGTTTCAATCTAAACTTCACTTTATAGAAGTTATGGATATCGTCATGATTGAAAAAGTTCTTAGGAAAACAGTAGTCACGACTAAAGATGGACGGTCATTTGAGACTTATATATCCCTAAAAGAATTCGAACAAAAATTACCAGACAATTATTTTTTCCGAACTCATAAATCTTATATTATTAATATGTGTCAAATTATGAGGATAGAGCCATATTCTTCAACTATTTCTTCGGTAATATTTAAAGGACTTAAAAAGGGCGCTTTTATCACAAAGGAGCGTTATAAAATTTTACTTGAAATGATCTGAAAATTTCAATTTAAAAGAAAAAAGATTTTTAATAATAAAAAGACCATAACCATAAATCGGTAATGGTCTTTAGGTTTGAAATTTTCTTTATGTTCAATGTTGCTAAACGGGCGCACTGAGCTTTTCTTATTTCCATTTTTCTAATGTTTGTGATAAGGTGTATTCGTTGTACAGTTCCCCACTAACTTTAATGTATACTTCCTCAAGGCTTTTCGATTCGTACCGTGAAAATAGCACATCAACCGATTCTCCTGAAGTTAATAGAGAGCCATCCTTCATAATTGAAATACGGTCACAAGTTGTTTCAGCAAATTGTAAGTTGTGAGTCGTAAGTAATATGCTCGTTCCTTTTTTCTTAATTTCTTTTAGTAAATCTTTCACAATAAGTATCATATCAGGATCTAGGCCGTTTGTTGGCTCATCAAATAATAGAAATTTTGGATGATGAAGAAGAGCTGAAATAATTTGAAGCTTTTTCTTCATTCCATGAGAAAAGGACTTAATAAGCTCATCTTTATGTTTCCATAAATGAAAAATATTCATCCACTCTTCTATGCTTTCGTAAGTTGATTTTGAATCTAGTTGTCTAAGGGATCGTACGAAATCTAAAAACTCAAAAGCAGTTAAGTCATCAATAAGTTGATCAGAATCAGGTACAACGCCTATTAATTGTTTAACCTTTAGGTTTTCTTTAGGAATAGGGTGATCAAAAATAGTGATCGATCCATTGTCGGCTTGAATTAGTCCTGTAAGTAGCTTTAAAGTAGTTGTTTTACCACAGCCGTTAGATCCAATTAGGCCAAAAATTTCATTATCATTAACTTGAAAAGAGATATTTTCAATAATTTGTTTTTTCCCAAAGTTTTTTGACAAGTTGGAAACGTTTAGTATTGGTTTCAATGGATTCACCTCTAGGATCACTATAATACCAAATAAAAAGAAAAGCTAGTCTTCTTGTTGGAAGTGGTCGGATTTTTGAGTGAATTAAATTGACAGTTGTTTGATAAGAGGTTGATACTTTGATTTACTTACTTTCACTAAGTCAGAAGAACCAGACACTTTAATATTGTAAGATTTCATATAAGGATCAGGAGAGATCTCATCTATCTTATTTAACGAAACTAAGTATGATTGATGAGGTCTGAAGAATCGATATTTTTGAAGCCTTAATTCTAAAGCTGATAGAGATTCATTCGTTTCAATTCGCTCATTATCTGTTAAAAAAATGAACGTTTTTTTTCCTTGCCTTTCAATAAATACAATATCGTTTATGGAAACAAATTTGATTGAGCTTTTTATTTTAATCCCAATTCTATCTTGTTTATCAGTTGTTCTTATCCGACTAATTGCTTTATAAATAGATAAATATAACTTATTTAGGTTAACGGGTTGAACTAAATAGTCCACTGCATCAACTTCATATCCCTTTATAGCATCTCCCTTATGTTGTGCTGTAAGAATTAGTTGGACAGAGGGGTGAGTTTTTATAATATTTCTGCATAAAAGAAAACCATCAACTGTTGTAGCGTGAATATTTACCATAATGATGTCGATATGTTGTTTATAGAGCGCTTCGCTAATTTCTGGTAAATGATTGCTAAAATACACTTTATCCACCTCCGATAAGAGGGTTAAAAATGAATAGAGGTTTTCTATAGTCTCTTCATGATCATCTATCATTAAAATATTTATACTCATAACCTTCACATCCTTTATATCCATGGAGAAAATGGGTACTTTGTCCTTTGAATTTTATATTAGTACTTTTATTATTTAAATAATAAAGAGGAAAATCAAGCTGTTTACTTAAAAATGAAGAATTTTAACTAGATTTTAGGAATAAAAAAACAAATGAATAGTTAATATTTACAATTTTAATAAACTTGTATATACAAGTTAAAAAATTAAAAAAGCTAACGATTTACGTCAGCTCTAATAATGACTTGTAACTTTTTCTTTTCGAAATAGAATTCCTATAAGACCACCAACAATACAAGGGAGAATCCAAGCTAAGCCTTGTTCGTATAAAGGTAGAAAACTTAACAAGCTGCTAAACGGTAGCTTTAAGCCTATCATAAGGCTAATGATTCCAGCTCCAATTGTGGCTCCTATATATATGCTTTGTGAAAGATTAAGCATAGAATCAAGTAAAGTAAGGGTAATTAACACTATTGTTATAGGATAAATAATAGTTAAAACAGGAATTGAATAAGCGATAATGGCTTCTAGGCCTACATTAGAAACAAGAGCACTGACAACAGAAAATAGTAAAACAAATTGATGGTATAGTATTCTTGGGAGAATCTTATGGAAGTATTGGCTACATGCAACAATGAGTCCAACGGTAGTTGTAAAGCAAGCTAACGTAATTACTGTACCTAATAATATGGTTCCAGTATGACCTAAGATGGTAAATGCGATTTTAGATAAAAGATCTCCACCATTCTTAAAAGTTCCTAATGATTGACTAGTAGCACCTAAATACCCTAAAGCAATGTACACAAGGGCAAGTCCTGAAGCAGCAATTATACCTACTTTTATTGTGAGTTTTTCTAATTCTATTTTATTAGCGACACCCAGTTGCTTCATTAATGAAATGACGACGATTCCAAATGTAACAGAGCCTAAAGCATCCATTGTTAAGTATCCATCATTAAACCCTGCGAAAAAAGCTCCTTTTTCAAAATTAGGTGTTGGAGTACCGAGTTCTCCAATAGGATCCATTATTCCTTTAAACGACATTACGGCTAAAATGAGTAAAATAATAGGGGTTAAAATACTCCCAATTCGATCAATGAGATTCGAAGGATTCAATGATACTTTATAAGCCATAAAAAAATATATAGCGACGAAAATAAATAAAATGAATGGTGATGGCTCTGTTTGAAAAAAGTTACTTACACCTACTTCAAAACTGACTGTGGCTGTTCTTGGAATAGCAAAGAACGGTCCAATGGTAAGGTAAAGTATACAAGAAAATATCATTCCAAAGGTGGGATGTACACGACTCGATAAACTTTCGATATCTGAACCAGATCGTGCCACTGCCAAAATACCTAAAAAGGGAAGTCCGACTGCTGTTGTTATAAAGCCTGCCATAGCGATCCAAAAAGATGTTCCAGAAGCTTGTCCGATTAACGGTGGAAAGATTAAGTTTCCTGCCCCAAAAAAAAGTGCGAAAAGCATTAGGCCTATCATAATAGTCTGTTTAATTGAAATTTTACTGTTATTCATGATGTAAACCTCCGAGTGTGATTATTCAGATATTTTTAGATATGAACAAATACCGAATTAGATTATCACACTTTAAGGTTCTAGGGAAGGAGGGTTCGATTAAAGAAAAGAACTTATTTAAAAACCTGAAGATGAGGGGAGCTGTCCAATAAGTCCATGTTCATTGTAAATGAGGACAAATTGAAAACCCAAAAATGTCGATATAACAGCATTTTTGGGTTTTACTTTTATCAAGGATTTGTCTAAAAAGTTACTTTTCAGACAGCCTCTCCATGTCTCAAAATATTAAGAAAAAACTCTTGGTCTAATACGAGGAATTGTTTCGTTAATTAATGGAACTGGGGTGTCGTCAGCTGCTGATGCATCTGCAACTGCTTGAAGGACCGTTTGAACTGTAGAATCAACTTGCTGATCACTTCTTTGTGCAATTTCTATTACGACTTCAATGGCTAGTGTCGAAAAATTAGAAAAATCAGAAACGTCGAATTGGACGATTGAAGAAGAATTGCTAGCAACGACTACTTCCGTCACATCTGTTCTTGTGTCAGCATTATTAAATAAGCGGACTCGAACGGTTGCTGAAAACGTTGGATCAGTATTCTTAATTCCAACAGAAAGGGTGTTGACGATGGTAGTCATGGCCTGATTTGGATTAGTGTTTACGAATTGTCCTGTTCCTCTAACGATTCTTCCCATTTATATCCCTCCTTTCAATGTTCTCACTATATTAATATTTTTTTAACTTCCTTTTTGATTGGACAACTTTTAAAAATGTGCTCATAACTACATTAGGGGTTAAATAATTTTGTTTTATAGTACATATATTTATTAATAGTGATTGAAAGGGGGAGGTCAAGTTGAGTGAAAAATTCTGGCCTATAGTTATGGTAATATTGATCGTAGTTTCTGCTTCTTGGGTGCAAGGGGACATGCTTAAGATCGACGATCAACTTTCTTCATATTATGGGGATAGTGAACAAATAGAAGTGAGTAATCAAACGAATCATTACTCTTATGTGGAATTTGAAAATCGTTTAATCAACCGTCGAATTGTAAATGGTTATGTGGTAGAAACGTTTCAAGAATTTGAAATTTATAAGGATGAAAAGGGTAGCTTAATAAAAGAACGACCTACGAATCACATAAATTACATTAGGTATCGAAACTAGAAGATTCATATCTTTAATGACATTAATGTTTGTCTCTCTGAGAACCCCATTTTTTTATATAGATACTTTGCTGGGTTGTTAACAAAAACATTTAAACGAATCTCGTTATAGCCTTTCTCTTTTAAAGAATTGATTCCTGCTTTAAGAAGCTTCGTTCCAATTCCTGTTTTTCGCTTTGGAGGAAGGACATAAAGGTCGAAAATATAGCCAATTGTCTCCTTCTCAATGTAATAATCCATGTTTTCTCCTAACAAAATCCAACCATAAATTTGGTTGTTTCCTTTTGCGATTAAATAATAACCCCCGTTTTGAAGGATGAATTGGTTAAGTTTGATCATTTTATCTATATTTGTTGGCAATAATGGTTCTTCTGCAAGGGTGTTATCAGGACTATTGAAAATGAATTCAATATCTGTCTGATTGGCTTCTTTTATATTGAAGATAATCATCACCTGCTTAAGTAGAATAAGGTTTTACTACTATCTTATGAAGAGAGGAAAAGATTTATTTTCTAAGAAATGGTTCGCAATGGTGACTAAAAGCAATGGTCCCCTTGCAAATGGTCATGACAACAAAATTGTTTTCATTTAACACGACAATGTCAGCGTCTTTTCCAATATCTATACTCCCTTTACGCTTCCATATACCGAGCTGCTTTGCAGGGTTAACAGAACTCATTTTAATACAATCTTCTATCGAGCAGTTTGTAAAACTCATCATGTTTAATACAGCGCTGTTCATGGTTAACATACTTCCTGCTAGAGTACCATCTTCCAATGTAGCTTTCCCATCTTGTACGAAAACTCTTTGATTAGCAAGCTCGTAAACGTCATTGTCTAAGCCTTTTGCCATAATGGAATCGGTGACTAGTAAAATGTTCTCCCGGTCCTTTTACTTGATAAACGAATTGAATAGTTTCTGGATGAAGGTGGATGCCATCTGCAATTAGTTCTACCATAATTCCTTCACTACTGAGACATCCTCCAACAATCCCAGGCTCCCGATGGTGAAATGGGCGCATCCCATTAAATAAGTGGGTTGCTTGTTTAGCACCAGATGTATACCCTTCTATAAATTCTGAAAAGGTTGCGTTACTATGTCCAAGAGAAGGAATAACATTATTATTGGCTAAAAATTTTATGAAAGGGGTCGCGTTTTCACCTTCAGGTGCAACCGTAACAACTTTTATTTTTCCTTTTGCTAACTTTTGCCATTTTGAAAATTGGATTATAGAAGGTGCTTGAATATGGTGCTTTGGTTGCGCTCCGGCTCGTCGTTCATTTATAAAAGGACCTTCTAAATGGATACCAATAATCTCAGCTTCATCAGGATGAGAAGTATATGTTCCAACAGATTCAAGAGCTCTTTCAATCTCTTTGTTTGAGGTAGTCATAGTAGTAGGTAAAAAACTTGTTGTACCTTCTTTTACGAGTTGTTTTGCCATTTTTGAGAGAGATTTGTGAGTGCCGTCCATGGCATCTGCTCCACCAGCTCCATGAAGATGAAGATCGATTCTTCCAGGAATTATTTTAAAGTTACTTGGGAAAACAAAATGATTTTGTTCACATAGTTGAATGTTTGGATCGGCAAAGGATTGAATGATCCCGTTTTTTATTACTATACCGCGATTTACAATTTCTTTTTCACAGTACAAGGGTGCACCAGTTAATATCATCATTTTCTCCTTACACTAAAAATTTATATAACAACCTTAATAAGATTATTATATAATAAAGATTGGTTCAATAGACATTGAAAGGAGGTTATTCGTTGAAGAAGTATTTACTTTTCATCACAATTATCGTAACAACAATTACATTTCCAACTAATATTTTCGCCAATCAAAATGATGAAAGAGTCGAAAAATTGGTAGTGAAACAAAAAGACAATGAGATTATAAAAGTCCCAGATTCCGTAAAAGAAATTTCAACAACCATTAAAAATGTAAAAGTGATTGAAGGAACGAAAGAGGAAATTAAGGGGATTAAAAAAGAATTACAAAAAGATTCAGATGTAGAATATGTTGAGGAAGTCGTGAAATATAAGCTCTTTAAAACATCGGATGATTCTTACTATAAGGGGAACCAACAAGATGTCTTTCAGGAAATAGGTGTAGAGGCAGCATGGGATATTTATCAGCCTCTCCAAAGGGTAAAGGTAGCGATCATTGATTCAGGAATTGATTCAGACCACTCTGATTTAAAAGCGAATATATCAAGTGACAAAAAAAGTATGATGACATCAACTGTTGAAGATATTGATGGTCATGGTACTCACGTAGCTGGAATCATTGGCGCAATAACAGATAACAATAAAGGAATTGCCTCTATATCTAAAGGAACGTCCCTTCTTCCAATTAAAGCTGGAGAAGGAGACGAGATAGATGATTATGTCATTGCTCAAGCGATCATTTATGCAGTTGATAACGGAGCAAAAATAATTAATTTAAGCTTAGGAGGTATTTATGACTCCAAAGTGTTACAAGACGCAATTGATTATGCCGATTCAAAAAAATGTTTTAGTTATTGCTGCTGCTGGGAATGAAAGTACGAATAGAGAAAGTTTTCCTGCAGCTTCTAATAATGTGTTAGGCGTTGGTGCACTTGATAATCGTTTAAATAGCCTAGCTAATTACTCCAACTATGGTTCTTGGGTTTCGGTTTCAGCACCGGGTACAAATATCTTTAGTACTTATTTAAATAACACATACCGTTCATCAAGTGGAACGAGTATGTCTAGTCCATTTGTAGCATCTCTAGCTGCAATGATTATGAATCAAGCACCTTATTTGTCTGCTGATCAAACAAGGTGGATTATAGAAAAAACAAGTGATGATTTCACAGGTAGTGACAAGATTAGTCATGGAAAAATAGATGTGGACGGTTCACTTAAGTTTATTGATACGTATAATCGAATTTATGGACAAGATGGGATTGAAACATCCATTGCCATTTCCAAAAACAGTTGGCCTGAGAGAATGCAGGCAGAGCTTTCTCCTTATGAACGTTCATTAAACAAAAACATTGAAGAGAAGAGTGGCTCGTTTGCCTACCTAGCAAGCTATGAAACGTTCCCTGATAGTTTATCTGCCAGCTCATTAGCCTATAAAACGCAGGCACCTATTTTGCTGACTCAATCGAATGGATTAAATGATTCTGTTAAGGAAGAATTGAAAAGATTGAACATTACAGATGTCGTTTTACTAGGTGGAGAAGTTGCTCTATCAGATAAAGTCAAGGAAGACGCTGAAAATGAAGGTTATCGTACGACAAGAATTAGTGGTCCAACAAGGTATGAAACAGCTGCTGAGATAGGAGACTATATTGCAAAGAAAAACGGTGAAGTCATTGTTGCCAGTGGTCAAAGCTTTGCAGATTCTTTATCGGCTTCAGCAATAGCGGCGAAGCTTCAAATACCGATCGTTTTCGTTAAAGGTAATGAAATACCGACAGCAACAAAAGAGTTTTTAAATAAATATGACTTTTCCTCCATTTATGTCGTTGGTGGAGAAAAGGTCGTTTCAAAGAAAATTGCTTCAACTCTAAAGGCTACTCGAATAGCAGGAGTGGATCGCTATGAAACAAATAAAGCGATATTATCTTATTTTTCTAAGCGCTATCCTATAGATGATCTCGTTTTTGCAACAGGTACCAATTATAAAGATGCTTTAACGGGTAGTGGGTTTGCAGGCTTCAAATAACGCTGGACTTGTTTTGACACATCCTAGTGAATTACAGTCTTCAACAAAAGCCTATATTGGACAGGTTAATTCTGATAATTTCACTGTTTTAGGAGGACCAGTAGCTATTGAATCAGAAATAGTCTGGCAAATTGATAGTATCATACAGTGATTTTTCGAATATAGTTACATTTGGAAAAGGTTAACGAGTGGGTTAACCTTTTTTCTATATATAAATATGATAAAATGTGAAGGTGATATTTTCAAACCACTGTAGAAAGGAAAACATAGATTGAATGATTTGAAGATGACAAAATCAAGAAGAGTTTTTATCGCATGTATTTTAGGCTCTTTATCGGCCCTTGGCCCGTTATCTATCGATATGTATTTACCATCGTTACCCTTGTTAACGAAAGATCTACATACGACAACCTCTCTCATACAGTTGTCGTTAACTGCATGTTTACTTGGGATTGCTATAGGGCAACTTTTTTTCGGTCCAATCAGTGACAAGATTGGGCGAAAAAAGCCGCTTATAGTTGCTTTGTTATTATATAGTTTTTCATCCTTTTTCTGCTCTGCTACAGACTCTGCTTTTATGTTGGTTATTTTTCGATTTTTACAAGGTTTTTTCGGTGCTGGCGGGATTGTAATTTCTCGATCTATTGTAAGAGATCTTTATTCGGGTAGTGAGTTAACAAAATTTTATGCCTTGTTAATGCTTGTAAATGGTTCTGCTCCTATTTTAGCACCAGTCATTGGAGGCCAATTGCTTTATATTACATCATGGAGAGGTGTATTTGTTGTATTGGCTATATTAAGCGTGATTATGCTTATCGCTGTGGTATGGAAAATTCCTGATACATTATCTGAGGGGAATCGAATACAAGGCAATTGGAAAGATACATTTCACTCCTACTTGTCTTTGTTAAAAAATCGACAATTTATCGGTTATGCCTTCACTCAAGGATTTGTCATGGCAGCGATGTTTGCTTATATTGCTGGTTCTCCATTTGTTATACAATCCATTTATGGTGTCTCTCCGCAAATGTTTAGTTTTATTTTTGCAGTAAATGGGGGGAGGTATTATCATTGCTAGCCAATTAACAGGGAGATTGGCAGAAAAAATAGGAGAAATGAGACTTTTTAAAGCGGGTATTTCAATCGCATTTCTTGGTAGTATATTGTTATTCGTCAGTATTCTATTCAGCTTGCCGCTAGTGGTTGTTCTTATTGCTCTTTTCCTAGTTGTCTCAAGTGTAGGGTTAGTGGCCACTTCCTCTTTTTCACTTGCTATGCAAAATCAGGAGCGGTCTGCGGGAAGTGCAGCAGCGATGCTAGGTTTACTTCCGTTTGTTTTAGGCGCAGTGGTTGCACCATTAGTAGGATTATTTGGTGAAAAAACAGCCGTTCCTATGGCAATCGTCATTGTTGTGTGTGAAATACTAGCTTTGCTTAGTTATTTTCTTTTGGTGAGGAAAACAGAAGGCCAAGTAAGTCGTGAAGTAGCCTAAAGGTCAATTGAAAAACTGGACACGAACATTTTTAGCTATTCGTGTCCAGTTTTTTTTTTCAATTTGGTTGTTTTTAATAAACATATAAAAAGCAGCTGAGAAGATGGTAATATAACCAATAACACTTAGTAAATCTGGACTCTCTCCAAAGATAAAGATGCTTAATAGTGTTGAAAAGACAATATTAAAGTAAAAGAAAATCGATATTTCCTTCGCAGGAGCAAATTTATAGGCTGAAGTGATTCCAAACTGTCCTACTGTTGCAAAGATTCCTGCAAGTAGTAAATATATCGTTTGTGTCGTGGTCATCGGTTCAAAAAATAGGAATACAAAGGGGAAAAGGGTTATGGTTGAGAAGGATGAAAAATAAAAGACAACCGTATAAAACTTTTCTCTAGATCCTAATACACGCAAAACCGTGTAGGCTCTCTGCCGCAAACACCGATGACAAAATTCCAATTGTATAAGGAAAAATATCAACAGAAAACTGTGGTTTAATAATAAAAAGAGTCCCTACAAAAGCAACAATAATAGCGAACCATTGATAAACAGCGGCTTTTTCTTTTAAAAATATAGATGAAAAAATTATTAATAAGAAGGGACTTAATTTATTTAACATGTCTGCATCTGATAGTACTAAATGGTCAATAGAGTAAAAGTATAACAAGATTCCCAAAGTTCCTAAAATGGACCGAAGTAATAAGAAAGGTTGATTTTCTTTTTTTTCCAAATAAACGTTCTTTATAGTGAATAACCATCATAAAGGAGATGATTGCTGAAATTAAATTTCGAAAAAACGTTTTTTGAACGGTAGGCAAGTCTCCAGATAGTTTTACGAACATCGACATAAATGAAAAACCAAGTGCTGCAACTAATAAAAGAATAATTCCTTTGTTTTTATCCTTCATTTTCAACCTCCATTATGTCCAATAACCAATTTTTTGCTTTTCTATGTAAAGTTAAGCATAAAACTTAATATATCACTGATTAATGCAAGAGTAAAAGAAATGACCATTTATTAAAAATTCGGACATATATATCTAGTAAAGGTCTTGATATTATGTTAAATTTACAGAAAGTTCAGTAAATTACTTATGGGAGGCATTCAAATGTCAGCTAATCAAATAATGAAGTTAATACCTTATGTTATTAATGAAAAGCTAGATGCAGTTAATGAAATACCTAAAGGTGTTGAATTAGTGCAAGCACCTCTTTTATGGAAGGAAAACATTACAGGAAAAAAAGTAAAGGTTGCTGTGTTAGATACAGGCTGTGATCTTTCTCATACAGATTTTAAAAATAGAGTAATAGATGTGAAAAACTTTACAACAGATGATAATGGAAACGCAAAAAATGTGACCGATTACAATGGTCACGGTACACATGTAGCAGGAACAATAGCGCAGAGCGAAATGGACAAGGAGTAGTAGGGGTTGCACCAGAGGCAAATTTAATTATCATTAAAGTTCTAGCAGGTGAAAAAGGGTCTGGAAAATACGAATGGATTACGAGTGGAATTCAATATGCAACAAAAATGAATGCAGACATTATCTCATTATCGTTAGGGGGACCAGTGGGTAATGACGAGCTTCATCAAGCAATAAAAGAGGCAGTAGATAAAGGTATTTTAGTCGTGTGTGCTGCTGGAAACGAAGGAGATGGAAATGAACGGACAGATGAGTACTCTTATCCAGCTGTCTATAATGAAGTGATTTCTGTTGGATCTGTCAACCTTCTTTATAAATCTTCAAGGTTTTCAAACTCTAATAAAGAAATAGATGTGGTCGCCCCTGGTGAGGCTATCCTCTCGACAATACCTGGAGATAAGTATGCAAGGTTAAGTGGTACATCAATGGCGACTCCACATGTTTCGGGTGCATTAGCATTAATAAAACAACTGTCAAAACGACAATTTGACCGTGAAATGTCAGAGCCAGAGTTGTATGCGCAATTAGTAAAGAGAACCATCCCTTTAGGATATTCAAAAACGTTAGAAGGAAACGGTTTTGTTTATTTAACGACACCATCTATATTGAGTGAAATAGTGAAAGACCAACAGATTGTCGATAAAGTATTATAATTTGATCGGAAAATGATCTCTCGTACCATAAATTAATGTAGCTGTTGAAAAAAATATCACATCCTTTTAATTAAAATAATGGTAAGATAGTAGATAGCAATAAGGAGGTGGTAATGTTGAAAATGACTTCTGAACAAGCAAAAAAATTAAACGAATTAAAACAACAATTGATGAATGCTTCGACATCCGAAGAAGTAAAAAATTGGTCCCAGGCTATACAAGAATTTATCGATAATATTGACAAGCATTCAGATGAAAAAGAAGTAGTTTTTCATTTTAGAAACAACGATTTCTTTGAGCTAAAAGATAAAATGATGAATGCAACAGACCCCGAGGAAGCAGCTAAATATGAACAAAGAATTCATCAATTTATAGAAAATTTAGAAAAACGCCGTGTTTCTAATTAGTTAAAGTTAATGAACCACTTATTAAACGAGGGTATCCAATTCTGTCTCTAGACGATTGGATACCCTCTAGTAATTTAAGCATAATAAAGGTCATAGATAGAATAAGAAAATGTCTCTCGAATAAAATTATTTATTTTTTGTTGACTTTTAAGGCTATATTTGGTATATTTTAATTAACAACATGACGAAAGCTAACAAGATAATTCTCCGTTAAGTATGTATTGTTTGGTTTCATTAACCCCCTTTTCGCGTCCTAGCTTAAAGCTAGGCTTTTTTTAATTTTCGTCAAAAAAAAAAAGAATGGCTCTTAGGAGTCATTCTATCAAAAGGGGAGTACAATGTAATAGCTGTTGTTAGCTATAAACACATTGTATGATTGAAATGTGTCAGCAATAAGTCAAGATAATACTTTTTATCATTTTCTGAAACATACAATGTGCTAGCGTTGCCGTCCCTCCAAGCGTAAGCTTCCGCTTTACTACTTCGTTGTAGGAGTAGGTGCTCCTTCCATGAGCTTAGCGAAGATAGGAAAAGAGAATTGAACAACGAACCCAAGTGTTAAAGTTACGACAATTGTACCAATTCCAATAGCACCAGCTGGAAGTCCTCCCAATATGAAAGCAAGTGTTAATGCAAATCCTTCACTAATTAACCGTGATTGTAACAGATTTAGTTTAAAACGTGTTTGAACCGCTACCATTAACGTGTCCATTGGACTTGCTGGGAATTTTGCTTGTAAGTAAATCGCAATCCCCATTCCAAGAGTTAAAATTCCAGCAATGATTGTTGCCCACTGGAGCGGGAATGTACTTGGGTTAAGCCCCCCAAAGACAAATAGCCAAAAGTCAATTAACTTACCTATTAGTAAGATTGTAAGGGCTTCTAAAAATCTAGGTCTTTCATTTAAAAGTAGAGCATTAATAAAAATTAACCCAATCCCGTTAATAAATACAAATGTTCCGATCGTTAAACCAAATAAACTGTATTCGCTTACAGCTAACGAATCCCAAGCAGACGCTCCTAGGGAAGACTTAATGATGAGAGCAACACCCATTGTTAAAATTAGTACCCCAACTGAGAAAAATAAAAGTCTACGTTTCATAATTTGTTTCTCCTTTATTATTAAATATAGCATCCCATTTTTTAGAGTTCATATCGTTTCTTTGCAATCGTTATCAAAAATAGGATTGGACTAATCAGTCATTTTTATTAGAAATGAATTATTCCGCCCTATTTATATCATATAAACATGTGAATATTACAAATGTTCTTTCATATAGTTTCTCTATATTCAATTGTTAACTTCTTCACATAGTAGAGTGTTATTGATAAAATAATGATATGCAAGCTATAAAAATTGATGCATAGGAAGGATGTAGAATTGGAATTATTAGAGGTCAGACATCCGACTGACAACAACTATAGTGTACTTGATAAAGACTCACTTTTCAACGATAAACTTTTGTAATAAATGAAACATTTGTCTGTTTTGAAACGTAGAATAATTGTGAGTGACAAAAAATGAAGGAGGCATTATTATGTTCGAACTTTTTAAAAGAGTTAAAACGGTTGTGAATGCTGAGTTACATTCTATGCTCGAGAAAGCAGAAGACCCTGTATTGATGATTGATCAATATTTAAGGGAAATGAATAAAGAGTTATTGGATGCAGAAAAAAACACATCTAAAATGATAGCTGAAGAAAAATTGTTAGCTAGAAAAAAAACAGATCTCACATCACAAATAGCAAAACGTGAAATGCAAGCTTTAGAAGCATTGAAAAATGAGAGAGAAGATTTGGCTAAACGAGCTTTAGAAGATAAAAAGCGGTTGAATGAAGAGGTAGAACAAATGAAGAGTTTACACCATTCTACCTCATTACAAGTAGAAGATTTAAAGGACAGATTAAAAGTAATGAAAAATGATTATCGTCAAATGGAGTTAAAACGTGATTCGCTGAAAGCTCGTGCAAAGGCTGCTAGTACGAAAAAAACGATAAATGAGGCCTTTCGTACCTCAGACGAACAAAGTCCTCAATCTGGTTTTGGACGTATGGAAGAAAAAGTAATTCGTATGGAGGCAGAAGCTCATGCGAGTGAAGAGATGGGAATGGTAAATCGCACTCTAGATCAAGAGCTAGATTCAATAACCACCGATCAAGAAATTAATGACGAACTAGAGCAACTAAAAAAGAAATTAATAAATGAAAAAGAATGAATCAAAAGGATGACCTAAATTGGAATTATTCGGATCTCAAATTGAATCAATCTATTTAATCGTTCTTATTGTGTCAAGTCTTCTGACAGTATTATATATATTCTTTGGAGATATTATAGAAGGAATGAGTGAAAGTACGGGCTTTTTAAACCCAACGTTAATACTGTCTTTTTTCACCTTTTTATCAGCGATTGGATATATATTGGAGAAGCTAACACCGTTTGGAACAAGCGCTGTCTTAGGAATTTCAATTATACTAGCTCTTGCTTTGGACACTCTGTTAAACTATTTTGTCTTAATTCCATTATCTAATGCAGAAGAGTCTCTTGTTTATACAGAGGACTCATTAAAAGGAAGAGTGGGAAGAGTAATTACATCTATACCTAAAGATGGTTTTGGAGAAGTATTAATTGAAAGCTATAGTGGGGCTGTTGCTAAATCCGCAGTGAGTTTTGACAATATTGATATTGCTAGTGGAGAAAATATACTAGTTATTGATGTTATAAATGGAGTCTTACATGTAACTATTCAAGAAAGTTTTGATGATTACTAAATAAATAGGTTTCAAAAAACATAGGGAGAGGATCATATGACGTTAACACCCATATTTGTAATTATTGGAGTAGTGGTATTTTTACTAATTGCTCTTATTGGAGTTTTTATCTCAAAATATCGAACGGCTGGTCCAGATGAAGCGCTAATTGTTACAGGAAGTTATTTAGGAAGTAAAAATGTCCACGTAGATGAATCAGGTAATAAGATTAAAATTATTCGCGGTGGTGGGGCTTTTATTTTCCCAGTTTTTCAACAAGCTGAGCCATTAAGTCTATTATCGAGCAAACTAGAAGTAACAACACCAGAAGTGTATACAGAGCAAGGAGTCCCTGTTCTTGCAGATGGTACAGCTATCATCAAAATTGGCGGCTCAATCGGTGAGATTGCGACTGCAGCTGAACAATTTCTAGGAAAGAAGAAAGAAGATCGTGAAGGTGAAGCTCGTGAAGTGTTAGAAGGGCATCTCCGATCTATATTAGGTTCTATGACGGTTGAAGAAATATATAAGAATAGAGATAAATTTTCACAAGAAGTGCAGCGAGTAGCCACGCAAGATTTGGCGAAGATGGGATTAGTAATCGTTTCATTTACGATTAAAGATGTTCGAGATAAAAATGGCTATTTAGATTCTTTAGGGAAACCTAGAATTGCTCAAGTAAAACGAGATGCTGATATTGCAACGGCTGAGGCAGAAAAAGAAACACGAATTAAACGAGCCGAAGCTGATAAAGATGCAAAGAAATCTGAGTTAGAAAGAGCGACAGAAATCGCAGAATCAGAAAAAGACAATCAAATGAAAATGGCAGAATATCGTAGGGATCAAGATATTGCCAAAGCCAAAGCAGACCAAGCATATGACTTAGAGTCTGCAAGAGCAAAGCAAGAAGTAACAGAGCAAGAAATGCAAATTAAAATTATTGAGCGACAAAAGCAAATTGAGTTAGAAGAAAAAGAGATACTTAGAAGAGAGCGTCAATATGACTCGGAAGTGAAGAAAAAGGCAGATGCGGATCGTTATTCCGTTGAACAATCCGCTGAGGCAGAAAAAGCAAAAAATATTGCCGAAGCCGATGCGAATAAATATCGAATTGAAGCAATGGCCAAGGCTGAGGCAGAAAAAGTTCGAATTGATGGGGTAGCAAAAGCAGATGCCCAGCGTGCGCAAGGGGAATCTGAAGCAGAAGTTATTCGTCTGAAAGGGCTAGCAGAGGCGGAAGCGAAACGCAAAATTGCAGAAGCCTTTGAATACTACGGTCAAGCCGCTATTTTAGATATGATCACACATATGCTTCCTGAATATGCGAAAGAGGTTGCTCGTCCACTTGCGAATATAGATAAAATTACCGTAGTTGATACAGGATCAGGTGAGCAAGGCGGAGCGAATAAAGTTACAAGCTATGCAACAGACTTGATGGCAACTCTGCAAGAAAGTTTAAAAGCCTCTTCAGGTCTAGATGTAAAAGAACTAATTGAAAATTTCTCAGGTAAAGGAAATGTGCGGAATAGTATTGATGAACTTACACATCAACTCGCCGAATCAAAAACAGAAATGGCAGCAACAAATCAAAGTAATGAAGAGAAAGAGGAAGATTAGGGAAAGAATATAGTTTAAGAGGTTGTAAGAAATTTTCTTATTCCTAATACAGATTAATATGGCGAAGGCGATGAAGGGCAAAGAAGTCTTTCTTTTCATCGCCCTCTTTCTTTTTCTTTTAAAATGCGTACATACATACTAGGAGAATATAAAATGAATAAGATCAAATCAAAACTAAAAAAAGAAAAAAAGTCTGAAAAAGAAGATTTTAAGAATAAAACCATTTCACTAATAGCTATAACGATCATATTTGCGATCTTAATTGTTACTATTAAGTTATTGGGATTTACAGGAATTGATAATCAGTGGATTTCATTTGGAGCAGCATTCATTACTCCTATTATCTTTAATCCTTTAGATAAGTTTCTAAATCGTATTTTAGGATCAAAGGACGATGACACCTTATCTTTAATCTTAATTTTGAGTGGGTTTCTTTCATTATTATTGGTTGCTGGTTTGTTTGGTATTTAACCAGTTTGGTATTAGTAGATTGCTACATTATCTTTTGAAATCTAAAACTAGTCACGTTTTATACGTGACTAGTTTTTTGAATATTTACGCAACCTCTTCATTAGAAGCTTTATGCTCTGGTAACTTTAATGAAAGTGGTTTATGTTTTTTCTTTGTTAGCTCAGATACAACAAAGATTGTGATGAAACAAGCGATTGTCGCTAGCGTTCGAAATGGAAATTTTACAATTCCGTCTTCAATCATAGGATAAGGTAAAAACGCAGGGAGTCCAAATTCTGGTTCTCCTCCACCTAATCTTAAGAATACAGCGACGCAAAGACCTGCTAAAGAACCAACCCAGTTGGCATTCTTATAGAAAAGCGCCATCGTTAACTGTGGAAATAAAATACAATAAACGAGGTCAGATGCTAGATACCATAAGACATAAACACTTTTTACGTTTAATGCAATGACCATCGCTGCTGTACCGATAATAATAATTGAAGCTTTTATCACTTTTTGAAGCTGTAAATCTGTAGCTTTTGGCTTGACCAATGGTCGATACACGTTCCAAGCAGCCATTGATGACGCGGATAAAATTGATGAATCCATGGATGACATTACTGCCGCTGCTAAAGCACCAAGTCCAATAGAAGCAATTATTTCAGGCGTTAAAAATTTAAAAACATAGGGTAAAATATTGGCTGCGTTTTCAGGGGCAGTCGTACCGAATGTCTGCCCAATCAGCATTATAGCCAATAACCCCAATCATCGTTGCTGGAATCGCCGCAATAATACAGATGAACCCTGCAGTTATTGACAGCCACATTGCTGTTTTTTCATCCTTTGCCGACAGTACACGTTGGAAGTATACTTGCCAAGCAATTCCACCAAATATGAGTAATAAAGCATAATCCCACCAATTCCAGAAATCATATCCCCAATCGGGATGATTCCAACCATCAAGCGGAGGGATGAGATTTGCGAAAGTTCCCATGTCAGCTTTATAGGTTGACCAAAGAGTAGAAAACTCTCCTACACTATCAATTGCAAAAGGAAGGACGATAAATAAACCTAATAAGAGTACGATCATTTGGAAAACGTCAGTGTATGCTACCGCCCACATTCCTCCTACGACCGTATAAGAGATTGCAATAATAGCAGAAATGATAATAGATGTAGTGAAATCAATATTTAAGATGGTCCCAAAAGTGGTTCCTAGAGCCGTTAAGATGGCTGCACTCCAAAACATTTCTCCTAATAATGCAGGGATGTAAAGAGCACCTGCTAATTTCTTACCAAAACGTTGTTCGAGAGGATCGATGATCGTTTTGAATTCATAGCGACGCATTTTTCTAGCATAGAATATTCCACCAATGATAAGAGATAAAGCATAGCCCCATGGAGCTTGTACCCAAACAACACCCCAGCTATAAGCGTATTCTGCAGTACCATTGATGTATCCTCCACCAATCCAAGTAGCAGACATTGTAAACATGGCAATAAATAGAGGCATTTTTCTACCAGCTACAATCATGTCGTCGATTGAGTTTGATTTTTTAGAAGCCATAAAGGCCCCAACATAATAAACAATCGCGTAGAATACGAGCATTGAAATAAATCCACCCCAGTGGATATTTTCACTCGTTAAAGCTACATAAACCGTAATTCCGAGCATTAGAGCAATAAATAAAATGATTTTTAATGAATTCTTTTTTTGTTTTTCTTGCTGCTGATTCAGCACTGCAACACACTCCTTATTTTTAAAATATTCTGTTTTTTAAAAAATGTACAAGCTTCTCAAAGAGCTTGCATGATACAAACAAATGAAAATGATTGTATTCAAGTTATTTTTCTATATCGTCAAAAGGGATATGTTTAAATAACTCTTTACTATGGATGGCATCAACCAATTTTATAAGCCAATGGTAATAAGGCTTAGAGGATTCTAACTGCTGGTGAATCTTTTTTGCTTCAGCCAAGGCTTGTTCTGGGGGATCTTCCATTAACAACACATTCATTAATTTCTTTTGTGATCTTTCAATTGCTTCAAGATTCATCTTTACTTCACGTTCCCATTTACTCGTAAAGAAATTGATGAAAAATCGAAAGAAATCTTTTTCAGCAACATAGGTATGTTTACGACTACCTTTCGTAAACGTTTTTTTGACCATATCTGCTCTTGAAGCTTTTTCACTCCGGTGCTCATACTAGGTTTACTCATTCCTAGTTCTTCTCTCATCTCATCAAGAGTCATATCGCTTTCAAAATACATCGTTCCATACAGAGTACCTATGCTTCTTGTTACTCCATATAAGTCCATCGTTTCTGAAATAGATTCAATCACTAGCTTTTTAGCTTCCTCAATTGACTGCCACGCAGCAGCATCCTCCATAACGTACCTCCTATCAAAATTTATTTGCCACGAATACTATGTTAACAAAAAGATTTGGTTTGTCAAAAAAATTAAGTTTTTTTTGAACCTTTTAGTGATAAATATCATATTATTTTTTGAAAGTCCTTTTTATTAAAGGTTTTGACAACATCTTTTTTAGATGTTACGGTTAATTTGTCGTTAGCGTTAAAAAAAAAATTTAACAAAGTTAACGAAAAGTGAAACAAGGAGGGTGCATATTGAAAATACAAAAAATGTTTATTGACGGTCAGTGGATCGAATCAATCTCAAATGAAAAGCGCGAGATCATTAATCCTTTTAATAAAGAAGTGATTACAGAAGCATATGAAGGTGACCGAGAAGATGCAAAAAAAGCCATCAATGCTGCTCGTCATGCATTTGATCATGGCAACTGGGCGCAAATGCCTGCTCTTGATAGAGGTCAAATCGTGCTAAACATTTCAAATATGATCCGAAGAGATAAAGAAGAACTTGCTAAATTAGAAACGTTAGATACAGGTAAAACCATAGAAGAAAGTCGTGCAGATATGGATGATATCGCTAACGTTTTTCAATATTTTGCTGGATTAGCAGATAAACATGCGGGTGAAGTTATTGCGTCACCTATTCCAGACTCCGAAAGTAAGATTGTACGTGAACCAATAGGGATATGTGCACAAATCACTCCTTGGAACTATCCATTGTTACAAGCAGCATGGAAGATTGCTCCTGCTCTTGTTGCTGGAAATGCCATTGTCGTTAAACCTTCTGAAATTACTCCTTTAACAACGGTGAAAGTATTTGAACTTATCGAAGAAGCAGGGGTGCCAAAGGGAATTGCTAACTTAGTGCTAGGAGCTGGTGCTTCTGTAGGGGCTGAACTAAGTGAAAATACAGATGTAGACCTTGTTTCATTCACTGGTGGAATTGAAACAGGAAAGAAAATCATGAGAGCTGCGAGTGTAAACGTAAAGAAAATAGCTCTTGAGTTAGGTGGTAAAAACCCGAATATCGTCTTTGCCGATGCAGACTTTGAAACGGCTGTTGACCAAGCCTTAAACGCTGTATTCTTCCATGCTGGACAAGTTTGTTCTGCTGGTTCACGACTTTTAGTAGAAGAAAGTATTCACGATCAGTTTGTTGAAGAACTTATTAATAGAGCGAAGAAGATTAAGTTAGGTAATGGTTTTGATGATGATACACAAATGGGACCTGTTATTTCAGCAGAGCACTTAGCTAAAGTTGAGGGCTATATTAAAATCGGTCTAGAAGAGGGGGCGACTCTTGCATTAGGTGGTAAGAGACCAGAAGATTCAGAGTTACAGAACGGTTTCTTCTTAGAGCCTACAATCTTTACAAACTGTCAATCTAGTAT
The DNA here is from genome assembly GCF_020524035.2 of Bacillus carboniphilus. Classification (NCBI taxonomy): domain Bacteria; kingdom Bacillati; phylum Bacillota; class Bacilli; order Caryophanales; family Bacillaceae; genus Bacillus; species Bacillus carboniphilus. Next base: position 428,802 of record NZ_CP129013.1, read on the forward strand.
GCGTATTGTTCAAGAAGAGGTGTTTGGACCTGTTTTAACAATTGAAAAATTCAATTCAACTGAAGAAGTAATTGAAAAAGCAAATGATACGATTTATGGATTAGCAGGGGCTGTCTGGTCAAACGACTTAAATAAAGCAGAATTTGTAGCTTCCAAGTTAAGAATGGGAACAGTTTGGATTAATGACTTCCATCCATACTTTGCTCAAGCTCCTTGGGGTGGATATAAACAGTCTGGATTTGGTCGTGAGTTAGGTCAAATGGGACTAGAGGAATATACAGAAATTAAACACGTTTATCGAAATACTAATCCTCAACCAGTAGGTTGGTTTAACTAATAAAACTGAAACTTAAGCAGAAATCTTAAAGTTTTTATTCGGAAAAAAGGGGCGTATATAGATGACTTTAAATATGAAAGTAGAAGCAATGCAAAATTTCCACACATTTGAAATTCCAACAGTGATCAAACATGGTATTGGTTCCATTAAACATATTGGAGACGAATTGAAAAAATTAGGGGTTTCAAAAGCGTTAATCGTCACTGACCCAGGAATTTATAATGCAGGAGTTGTTTCACCTGTTGAAACAGCAGTCAAAGAAGCGGGTATTGAGGTTGTTTTATTTAATAAAGTTGAACCTAATCCACCTGTAAGACTTGTAGCGGAAGGTTCAAAAGTATATAAAGAAGAAGGTTGTGACGGTCTAATTGCTGTCGGTGGCGGAAGTTCTATGGATACAGCTAAAGCAATCGGTGTGGAAGCCGTTCATGATGGTAGCGTACTTGATTATGAAGCAGCTGAAGGCAAAAAGCCACTTGAAAATCGTATACCACCATTAACGACCATCCCTACTACGGCTGGTACAGGGTCAGAAGTTACTCAATGGGCTGTTATTACCGATGAAAAACGCGAATTTAAATTTAATACTGGTGGTCCATTAATCGCTGCTCATTTAACGATTATTGATCCGGAAATGCATGTGTCTATGCCGCCACACGTAACTGCAATGACTGGAATTGATGCACTTGCACACGCTATTGAATGTTATACGATGAAATATGCACAACCAATTACAGATGCGGTTGCCTTAATGGCGATTGAATACGGTGCTAAATATATTCGTCGTGCCTTTAGTGATGGTGAAGATTTAGAAGCGCGTTATGCAATGAGCCAAGCTGCGATGTTAGCTGGACTTTCTTATGGCTCTGAATCTGCTGGTGCAGCGCACGCAATGAGTCAAACTTTAGGAGGAATTATTCCAGTTGCTCATGGTCAATGTGTTGCAGCAATGATGGGACCTGTTATGGAATACAACTGGAAAGGATATCCTGAAAAATTCGCGCGTATTGCTCAAGCATTTGGCATCAATACATCAAATATGTCTGTTGAAGAAGCAGCTAAAGCTTCTGTTAATTGGATGTATGATCTAGTTGAAGATTTAGAGGTACCATCTCTTCAGGAACAAGGCGTATCACCTGATATGGTTGAAAGATTAGCAAAAGAAGCGATGAAAGATCCTCAAACAGTTGGTAATCCAAGAGACTTAACTGAAAAAGACTATGTTTGGATTTACAATCGTTGCTTTAACCTAACGAAAAAAACAGTATAATAACTAATTAAAGAAGAGCTTCCAATATTTATATTGGGAGCTCTTTTTTACATAGACAATTTCATATAAGAGGTTGTTCAAAAAGTCCTACGATGGCCTGGATGGCCTAGCATCATCGTTAGCCACAGGACATGGCTGAACTTAGATGATGTTCCTTAAATGTCGGTTGAATAACTTTGTTGGTTTGCTTTTCCGACACTCCGACGCCAGGATTGGCTAGCACGAGCGTTGTCCCTAGGATGGGGACGTATTTAGCTCGTGATCTTTTTCCTTAACGTACACTGTGGTGCTTCGATGCCCAGGACGGGCTAGCGCAGGCGTTGCTCTCGCGACGTGGCTGAACTTAGCCTGTGATCCTTTAACTAGTCGCTTCGTTCTTCAGCGTCCTTTTTTCCCTACTTTTTGAACACGCACTATAAGAAATAAAATGAATAACCCTGTTTTTTTATTACAATACTAACCCCATACATGTTCAGTGTTAAATAGAAGGAGGGTTAATCTTGAATAGAAAATTTACATCCGTTTTTATCATATCGGTCACGGTCGCGATCCTCTTTATCATATGGGGAGTCATCCCAGAAGAATCGTTAGGAAGTGCCAGTTTAGAGTCAGTTACAACTTCTGTACATAAATTTATTATCGAAAAGTTTGGCTGGTTCTATTTGTTAACCGCTACGTTCTTTCTAGTGTTTGCAGTTTGGTTGTTGTTTACAAAATATGGAACTATCAAGCTTGGACCAAACGACTCAGAGCCAGAATATAATTATATAACGTGGTTTGGAATGCTTTTCAGTGCTGGAATGGGGATTGGTCTCGTTTTTTGGGGAGTAGCAGAGCCCATGTATCATTATAGTACTCCACCTGTTGGAGAAGGATTCACAGATCAAGCAGCGAAGGATGCCATGCGTTATTCCTTTTTTCATTGGGGACTACATCCATGGGCGATTTATTCTGTTTTAGGACTTGCACTTGCCTATTTTACTTTTCGAAAAGGAGAGAATGGGATTATTAGTGGAATTCTTAGGCCTATCTTCGGAGACCGTGTAGATGGACCTCTTGGAACACTGATTAATTTTATTGCTGTCTTTGCTACCATTTTTGGCGTGGCAACTTCTTTAGGATTGGGAGCTATACAAATAAGTGGGGGTGCCTCCTATTTATTTAGCGGCATTGAGAACAATATTACCACTCAACTCATTATTATTGCTATCGTGACCGTCCTATTTATGCTATCTGCTCAAACAGGGCTAAATAAGGGGATCAGATATTTAAGTAATATTAATGTGATTTTGGCTATATTATTAATGTTGTTCCTTTTGTTTACAGGTCCTACTAATTTTATTATGGATTTCTTTACGACTACATTAGGTGTATATGTTCAAAATTTACCATCCATGAGTTTTCGGTTAACTCCATTTAATGCTGATAACACATGGGTGCAAGATTGGACAATCTTTTATTGGGCTTGGTGGATTTCATGGGCTCCATTTGTAGGCATGTTTATTGCAAGAATATCAAGAGGTAGAACCATTCGAGAATTTATTTTAGGCGTTTTATTAGTGCCAACAATTTTTGGAGCGTTATGGTTTTCTGTATTTGGAGGATCAGCCCTTCATTTACAACATTTTGATAGCATTGCGATATTAGATATTATCAATGAACAAGGAACGGAAATTGCCCTCTTTTCTGTCTTTGAAGAATTTCCATTAGGATCTTTAATGTCATTTATTGCTGTATTGCTTATTAGTACCTTTTTTATTACATCGGCAGATTCTGCGACTTTTGTTCTAGGGATGCAAACGACAAATGGAAGTTTAAATCCATCTAATTTCATAAAGTTTGTGTGGGGAATCATACAATCCGCTTCAGCTGCGATTCTTTTGTATAGTGGTGGACTTGCAGCATTGCAAAGAGCTTCCATTATTGCTGCGCTCCCGTTTGCCATCATTCTGATTTGTGTAGTCTTTTCTTTTTTTTAAAGCTTTAGGAACAGAGAAGGTTGTTCGCTATAAAGTAACAAGTAATGGTGAATAAACCGATGTGACGAGGTATCTGTAACTTGTATGGGTCATTCCTATAGAAATATCAATCAATGTAGAGGAATTATAAAAAAAGTAATAGTTTTCTTAATTATCAGGAAAATATCACGTGATTTAAAGAAAAATCTCCCTATTTAGAATTTGTTCCAATATTTTGATTATGTTAAGATGGTGTCGATAAACTAAGGAGGTCACTTATGAATTGGTATGAAAAGCTTAATCAATACTTTCCTGTACAAGAAATGAAATCTGAAAAACATTTTAATCTTCTGCTGAATGAAAAAGGGGACATTTACAAAAAGGACGAGGGACCTTATCATGTCCTTCTCTATGCAGAGTTAAAAGATTTTATTTTTATTGACTATATTTATGTATCCAAAGATGCAAGAGGGAAAGGCATTGGGCATAAAATTATCGATCGACTTAAAAATAAAAATAAAGCGATTATTTTAGAGGTTGAGCCTGTGAATTACCAAGATAGTGATACGGAAAAAAGGTTACATTTTTATGCTCGTGAAGATTTTAGGCATGCCAAGAGGATTGGTTATGAAAGAAAATCGCTTGCAACTGATGAGTTAAATGTGATGGAGATTTTATATTGGACTCCAACAAATGAATCCGAAGAGAGTATTCTCGAAAAAATGAAAAAAACTTATGAAGAAATTCATACGTATAAAGATGATGAGATCTACGGTGAATCCTATCAACCTGTTGAAGAGGTTTTAACCCTCGATCAAGAAAAAGACGATATTTTAGAGCAAATTCAATCAGGAATAAAAAGCTGATTCTTTTATTCCTACTATTTCAAATAAAATGACAAAAGACTTTCTGAAAAGAGGGTCTTTTTTTTAACTTTTAAGAAAAAAGAGGGATCCCACAACAATGAATAAATAATTTTGCTTTTTATCTTAAACTTTATAGGCAAAAAGGGTAGAAATATATTTATCTAAGTAAAAAAGAAAAAGTATTCTAATTTTTACAGAAAAATATTGTAATAATCATGGATACCTTTATAACACTCATATTTATAAAAAAGGGTCTTAATACCTATGCACGCTGGAAAAAATAGTAACAATGTATGATTTAAAATTATTGCTCCTTATTTTACCATTAACATAGTAGTTAAAATCACTGTGAAACAGGATCTTACGTAATATTGTCATGTTCTTTATTAAGAACAAACCATTAAAGTATTTTAAGGAGGAATCGTAGTGAAAAGTAAAAATTTGTATAAACAAGCTTATAATGAGATCAATCGAATTGCTATTCAGTATCAAGGGGTTTGGGATTCAGGGGATTTATTGAAGAATATACCTAAAAATCCAGTTCATGATGAAAGAAAGTCTTTAAATAACTTGATTTCTATTGCAGAACAAGAGTATATAAACGTTGAAGAACAAATAAAGACATTTAGTTATGTTACAATGGAAGGTGTGACAAAGAGAGATTTAAAAAAATTAGAAAAACGCTTACGCCGATTTGTTGAAAAATATCAAGAGTATTTATTTGAAATACAGATAAAAAGATAAATTTTAAAATATACTGACTTATATTTTTAAGCTTAATATAGTGACAAAGGGAGGTCTTAAAACATGGCAAAAGCACTTATTACGATTGATTATACGAATGATTTTGTTGCTGAAGATGGGGCATTAACTTGTGGAGAACCAGCTCGAATAATAGAGCCTCAAATGGTTGAATTGACTGAAAAGTTTATTCAAAATAACGATTATGTCTTTTTTGCTACTGATGTTCATGAAAGAGATAATATGTACCATCCAGAGTCCGAATTATTCCCTCCACATAATTTAAGAGGTACAAAGGGGAGAGAACTATTTGGTCGTTTAAAAGGGGTGTACGAATCCAATAAGAAAAACAGTCGAGTGATCTGGCTTGATAAAACAAGGTACAGTGCATTTGCTGGTACAAATCTCGAAATACTGTTGCGAGAAAGAGGGATAGAAGAACTGTATTTAACAGGTGTCTGTACGGATATTTGCGTTCTTCATACGGCAATGGATGCTTACAATAAAGGTTTTCAAATTGTTGTTCATCAAGAGGCGGTAGCAAGCTTTAATCAAGCTGGTCACCAGTGGGCACTCGATCATTTTAAAAGCTGTTTAGGAGCGAAAGTTATTTAGTTATTGAATGCTGGATCTTTCTTCACAAGAGTCTCCTTAACTCTTCAGTGTTGTTTTTGTACTTTTTAAAAGATCTAGACTACTATAATTGTAAGGGTGATCTACTTGACTTATAGGGATGATAGCTTTTCATTACATACAGATTTATATCAAATAAACATGGTTGAATCTTATTGGCGAGATGGCATTGCTGACCGAAGAGCCGTTTTTGAAGTTTTTTTTAGAAGCATTCCTTTTGGAAATGGTTATGCGGTTTTTGCAGGTTTGGAGAAAGTAATTAGTTATTTAAACAACTTTTCCTTTACAGAGAGTGATTTAGCTTATTTGCGAGATCAATTAGGTTATGATGAAGATTTTATTTCTTTCTTGAAAGAAATAAGATTTACAGGGACTGTTCGATCGATGGTAGAAGGAGAGGTTGTTTTTGGTGGAGAACCTCTTATTCAAATTGAATCTAATTTAGCAGAAGCTCAGCTAATTGAAACGGCGATTTTAAATATAATCAACTATCAAACTTTAATTGCAACCAAGGCATCTCGAATGAAGCAAATTATCGGAGAGGCTTCTGCTCTTGAATTTGGATCAAGACGAGCACACGAATGGGATGCAGCACTTTTGGGGAGCGAGAGCTTGCTTTCATTGGAGGATTTGAGGCTACATCGAATGTTAGAGCAGGTAAAATGTTCAACATTCCAGTGGCTGGGACACATTCTCATTCATTTGTACAAGCTTATCAAGATGAATATATCGCTTTTAAGAAATACGCCGATTCTCACAAAGACTGTGTTTTCTTAGTCGATACGTATGATACGCTTAGGTCAGGGGTTCCAAATGCAATCAAAGTAGCAAAAGAGTTTGGGGAGAAAATTAATTTTAATGCGATCCGCTTAGATAGTGGAGATATGGCTTATTTATCAAAAGAAGCGAGAAAGATGCTCGACCAAGCAGGGTTCACTGATACGAAGATCATAGCTTCAAACGATTTAGATGAAGAAAAAATATTAAATTTAAACCTCCAAGGTGCAAAAATCGATATTTGGGGTATTGGAACTAAATTAATAACGGCTTATGATGAGCCCGCACTTGGAGCAGTTTATAAACTTGTATCTATTGAAAATGATCAAGGTGAGATGAAAGATTCGATTAAGATTAGTGCTAATCCAGAAAAAGTAACCACTCCAGGTATTAAAAAGGTCTTTCGTATCATTAATAATCGAACGATGAAATCTGAAGGAGATTATATTTCTTTGTATACAGAAGACCCTAATAAACAAAAACAACTTCATATGTTCCATCCTGTTTATACATATTTAAGTAAAAATGTGGACGACTTTAATGCGATCGATCTGCATAAGACCATTTTTAAAGATGGGGAACTCTTGTATACAACACCTCAAGTGAGAGAGATACAAGAAAAAGTCAAGGGGAATTTAGCTTTACTTTGGGACGAGTACAAAAGGACATTGAATCCTCATGAGTACCCAGTAGACTTAAGCGAATTAGTGTGGAAAAACAAGGTCGAAATTATTGCCAAGATAAAAAACTCATTGGAAGTTAAAGACTGATTCAAGATAGGAGGAGTAATCGTGAGTTTACAAGAAAAAATCATTAGCGATTTACATGTTAAGCCAAGTATTAATCCTAAAGAAGAAATTGATAAGAGAGTTCGCTTTTTAAAAGACTATTTGATCCATACAAGAGCAAAAGGATTTGTTCTTGGAATTAGTGGAGGCCAAGATTCAGCCCTTTCGGGTAGACTTGCTCAAATAGCAGTAGAGGAATTAAGACAGGAAGGCTATGAAGTAACCTTTTACGCTCTTAGATTACCTTATAAATCTCAACTAGATGAAGACGATGCACAATTATCAATTTCGTTTATTAAACCAGATATAGCTAAAACCTTTAATATTTCAACGACTGTTGATGCCTTTGCTGAACACTTTGCTACTTCGAATCAACCGTTGTCAGATTTTAATAAAGGAAATGTAAAGGCGAGAGTTAGAATGATTACTCAGTATGCATTTGCAGGGGAGCATAACTTATTAGTTATTGGAACGGATCATGCTGCGGAAGCACTCACTGGGTTTTTCACAAAGTATGGAGATGGTGGTGCAGATTTATTACCATTAACAGGGTTGAATAAAAGACAAGGGAGAGCTTTATTACAAGAGCTACAAGCTCCAGAACAACTGTATAAGAAAAAGCCAACTGCTGACTTATTGGACAATGTTCCTCAGCAAGAGGATGAAACAGAATTAGGGATGACTTATGATGAAATTGATGATTATTTAGAAGGGAAGGATATTGGTATAAAGAGTGCGCGAATTGAAAAAAGGTATGTAGCTACGGAACATAAAAGACAAGTACCTGCCACGATGTATGATACGTGGTGGAAATAAATCAAAAGCACAAAATCCTTATTTTACAAGGTTTTGTGCTTTTTTTCTGGCTCAAGCGCCCAACGACTCCGATCCACACGATGTGGTAGCGTCAACGTTAGTCACATGAGGTGAACTGACCTTAGTTGACGTTCCATCACATTCATATGTCGACGCACAGGAAGTGCTAGCATCATCGTTAGCTTACAGGGCGTGGGCGTTTTTAGATGATGATAAATTTGTTGTCGTCGTTAGACGGCCGCTTGCGCATTTCTTAAAAAATACAAAGGATAATAGCAATTGTTGACTTGTTTTTAGAACCTTTGTCGTCTAGCAGGATTTGGCTTTAGTCGATGGGGAATAGAGTTAAGAAACAAACTTTAAAAAGGAGTGTTTCTAATGTCAGAGAATAAGATGACGATCTCTAAAGCTGCTAAAAAGTTAAAGGTCAAAAACAATCAATTAAAGACATGGGAGGACGAGTTTTCCGAATGTTTATTTGTTGATCGTGATTCAAACAATGCGAGAGTATATACGGAAGAGACGATCGATTTGTTTCATATGATTAAAGAGATGAAAGAAACCGGTACTAGCGACCAAGATATTAAAATGGAGTTAAATAAGCTTCATGAAGAGAAAACAACAATGCCCATTAAACAAGAAGAATTTATCCCGGATATTTATAACGTGACCGCATTGATAGAAAAAGTTCAATGCTATTTAGATAAGGATTCAAGAGAAAATGAGAAAAATAAGGAGGAGCGATTAATAAAAAGTATACAAGAAATTGTTCATCATGAAGTAGAAAGTGCAGCAACTTTACAAATAAATGAACAAAAAAAAGCGTTAACGGAATTGTCAGTGAAAATTGATCAACTTGAAGAGACATCTCTAAATGAAAGGGACCTTTATCAGATTAAAATAAGTAGCGAACAAGAACAACTAAAAGAAAAACTGGATGAGAGAGAGCAGCGGTTTTTATCATTTGTAGAAAAATATCAAAAGAAAAAGGATCAGAGAAACGAAAATAAGAAGTTTCAATTGTTAAAAGGTCTTGCTGGTTTTGTGAAATAAGAAATAACCAAAAGGTGATCAAATTTGAGGGTGAAGCCCCCTGAATTTTATCACCTTATCTTAATAATGCCGGATTCCTGCTTCCTTATTCAATAAATATTTCTTCTTTATTAATTGCGTATGGATAGGATAAGACTAACCCTATGTCAGTTTGGGTATTTTTAACTGTTACCATTTGAAAAGGGATATTTAATTGAGTTGCTTTTATTATATAGTCTCTTAAGTATGTATAATTCATATTCCCATTCAAATAAAGAGTGGTTTCCGGGTTCTTGTTCATTTCATCAATTACTTGTTTGTAAGTGCCAGTTTCTCTAACCTGACTTTTCGTTAAAGCAATGACAATTCTCTCCCGCAAAGTACTTAAAAAGCGATTTCTTTCCTCCACCTTTGTTTGCTTCGTCCCATACATTCCTCTATTTAAATAATCATTTACATCATCTTTGCCCATATATACCCCTTCTTTCTAAAGAATGTTCTTGTTATCGAAGGATGAACTTTTTATGTTATCCATTATATCAAGGTGAATAATGGATGTGTATTGTATCTACTAATAATTTGTTTTAACAGATAATATGTTATACCAAGGGTTATAAGTTTGATTAAGGGAGGAGAACAAATGATAATTAAAGTCCCTTCTTCTGAAATTAAGACCATTCAACAAGCCATTGACCAAGCTGTTCAAGGTGACACCATTACTATTTCAGAAGGTATATATAAAGAAGCGGTCACAATCCCGAAAGGAAAAGATAATCTTAAATTAATTGGGGATAAAAGTGGAGAGGTCATCCTTGATGGCTTAGGTGTAGGACCTAATCAAAATGGAATAAACATTATAGCAAGTCGAGTCACAATTGAAGGGTTAAAAATTATTCGATTTTCAGAAAATGGTCTGCAAATAAGTGGAACTGAAAATGTATTGAATGATTTGTTTATTTCAGAAAATCATGTTAGCGGGCTGAAAATTAAACTCATGTCTGAGCGCAATTTAATAAGTGATGTTATTTTTAAAACCAATGGAGTTAACGGTTTTACTGTTTTTTCTGGAGACAATTACTTTATTAGCTGTAGAAGTATATTGAATAAAAAGGATGGGGCATTATTAGAAGGTAGTAAAAATTTCATTTCTGATCTATTTTTTTCTGAGAATGAAGAAAACGGGTTAAGTGGAAAAGGGAGTCAAAACGTCATTACGAAAACACATATTGTTAAAAATAACGGATCAGGATGCAAATTGTTTGGCAAAAAGAATTTTCTTTATAATAATATAATAGAAAAAAATGGATTATGCGGTGTGGAACTAGGAGGTAACAATTTGGTATGGTCAAATCGCCTTGTCCTTAATGAACAAGGAATTAGTATGAATGATGGAGAATTAAATAGAATTCACAAAAATACCATTGAACAAAATGAGAGGATTGGTATTGTAGTTAATGGATCGAAAAATAGTATAGATACAAATCAAATACAAAATAATGGTGAGGTTGGAATTTCACTTAATGAATCCTCTAGTGGAAATTGTTTAAGGACTAACTTCATTTTTCATAATAAAACGGATGTTCTTAATGAAGGAGAAAGTAATATGTTCGAGCAAAATAAATGTGAAACGTTTCATCCAATACAAGAAGAATAAAAATTAAAAATTGGAATATTATCAAAAAAATGTAGACATTGAAAGGATATATTTATATAATAATAACAAATTGATAATTTGATTGGACATGTAAGGGTTTTCAATATTGGTTTTGTTCAAGAAGTCAAGAGAAGACGTTTTAAAAACTTCTTGAACACCTCTTTTAAAAGGAGCGGTAATGAAGATGGCAAAAGTGAAATTTTCAACTCATTCATCACAACTAAAGTTTGAAGAGGTTATTGAAATCCCAGACGAAATAGTAGTTGGAAAATCGGATATTCAAAAGTATTCTATTTATCAAGAATATTTAAAGGAGTGGCTCATACGGAACGTTCGGGGGAGTTTTCGAGAGGTGAAATAATAGATAATGATGAATGTGATGGGCTGTCTAATCATAGACAGCCCTTTTGAAGGTTTCTTTATTACTCGTTGCTAAACGGCCGCTTGTGCTTTTCTTACAGAGTAAGAAAGTATAAAAAATCTGTCCTTATTCGGATGGTGCTTTTATTTTTGTCTAGCTCCAGCGCCCAGCGACTGGTGTTGCTTCGCCCTCCTCTCTACGATAAGTCAACATCGAAGCCTGCGGCATTTCGTGTTTCCTATATCTCATGCGGGGGGCTATAAGCACCTGCGTCGCTAAACGGCCGCTTGTGCTTTTCTTAAGATGTCAGTACTTCATTAATTGTTTGAGTCTTGTACATACTTGCATAATATCCACCTTGAGCTAACAATTGATCATGTGTCCCTTTTTCGATAATCTTCCCTTCTTTAAGGACAATAATTAAGTCGGCATCCTTAACGGTGTTAAGGCGATGAGCGATAATAAAGCTCGTTTTATTATACATTAAATAATCGAGTCCGGCTTTAATTTTTTTCTCGGTTAACGTATCAATATTACTTGTTGCTTCATCTAAAACTAAAAGGTTCGGCTCACTTAAAATCGTTCGCGCAATTGAGATGAGCTGTCGTTGGCCGAAGCTTATATTTGTTCCTCTTGCATCCAACATGGTTTGGTATCTTTCTGGTAACTTTTTAATAAAATCATCCGCTCTTGCCTTTATAGCAGCTTCAATGACTTCTTCGTCTGATGCATTTAATCGACCATATCGGATGTTTTCCATAATGGTTGACTGAAAAAGGAATGTGTCTTGTAGCACATAACCAATTTGCTTTCTTATGGACGCTTGGTTTACTTCATTAAGATTCATTCCATCAATATAAATGTGTCCGTTTTCTAAAGGATAAAATTTTGATAGAAGATTTGTTAACGTTGTTTTTCCAGCGCCTGTTGGACCCACGATAGCGACTTTTTGTCCAGGAGAGACTGCTAAGTTAATATCTTTTAAAACAACTTCATCTGCTGTATAAGAAAACGTTGCATGATCAAATAGAACATGGCCCTTTATAGGAGGAAGATCAGTCGAGTTTTCACTATCAATATTTTCATGGTTTTCTTCCATAATGACAAACACACGTTCAGCACCTGCAAAAGCGGATAATAAAAGGTTGAATTGATTTGCTAAGTCATTTAAAGGTCGGGTGAATTGTCTAGCATACGTTGTGAAGGTCACGATAATTCCAACTGTAACACCCGCATAATTGTTAAAAGCAAATAGTGCTCCCACACCAATAATTAAAGCAAAACCAACGTTATTCAACATATTCATGAGTTTAGGAATAAAACCTGTATACGTTTGTGCCCAATAACTTGAATATTTCAAGGCTAGGTTTTTTTGATTAAATTCTTCAATCATATCGTTTTCTTTTGAAAAACTTTTAATGATTTCTTGACCAGAAAAAATTTCTTCTATAAGTGCATTCATTTCACCTAAATCTCTTTGTTGCAATTTAAAGAAACGTTTCGTTCGATTTGTGATCCATCGCATGCCGAAGTACATAACGGGGACAATGGTCAGTGTAATCAATGTTAAAAGAGGGCTTAACCAAATCATTAAAATAAAGGTTCCGATAATGGTAACAACACTAGTTAACACTTGAATAAAGGCACTATTCAGCGTACGACTAATATTTTCGATATCATTGGTTAAACGACTCATTAAATCTCCTTGTTTCGTTTGTTGAAAGAAGCGTAAAGGAAGTCCTTGAATGTGATTGAAAAAATCATTTCTTATTGCTGTAACAGTATTTTGAGCAATCCCAATCATTAAATAGTTTTGTGAAAATAAAAAAATCGATTGAGCAATGTAAATAGAGATTAAAAAGAAAATAAGATAATAGGACTCATCTCCTTTGTTGTAAAGAAGAAATTGATCAATAGTAAATCCAAGTAAATAGGGTCCCAGTAAAGATAATCCTGAACTAACAAAAACAAGCAAGGTGACGAGGAAAAGAAGAACTTTTTGTTTAGAGAGATAGCGCCATAATTTTGAAAATGTATATTGCCAGTTGTTTATTTTTATGTTTTTCAAATAACCTCCCCCTTTTCTTGTTGTGAGCTGTAAAGATCACGATAAGGCTGGCAACTATTCAGTAATTGCTCATGTGTTCCTTGACCAATAATGGTCCCGTCCTCTAGGTAAAGAATATTATCACATTCCAATACAGAACTGATCTTTTGAGCAATTATAATCGTTATACAATTGATTGTAGATAACGATTTTAAAAATCGACTCTCGGTTTGGCTATCTAACGCACTCGTACTGTCATCAAGAAGTAGGAGGGAAGGCTTTCGAACGAGGGCGCGGGCTATCGATAGTCGTTGCTTTTGCCCTCCTGACAGTGATATCCCCTTTTGACCTAAATACGTATCATACCCTTCAGGAAGACTTTCGATAAAGGTATGTATTTGTGCATCTTTACAAGCTTGTATGATGTCATCGTCGGTTGCAAAACGGTTTCCAAAGCGAATGTTTTCCTTTAACGTTCCTGAAAATAACTGATTTTCTTGTGGAACGATACTCATTAAACTTCTTATTTGTTGTAGTGGCATTGCATTCATTTTTGTTCCGTTTATAGTTATGGTTCCTTGGGTAGGTTGATACATGCTTATGATAAGCTCAAAGATGGCCGATTTACCAGATCCTGTAGAACCAAGAATTCCAATTGTTTCTCCTTCATTAACGTTAAAAGCTACGTTTTTCAATTGATCCATTTGGCTAGTTGGATAACTAAATGAGACTTGCTCAAATGAAAACTGATGAATTTTATTCATCGTTTGAAACGAATGAGTGGGAGTTACTTCTTCCTTTTCATTTAAGATTTCATCCACTCGATTAGCTGACGCTCTTCCTCTAGAGTAAAAAAGTAAGAGAAAAGAAAAGAGCGAAAAAGAGAACATGATTTTCGTTCCATAGTTGATCACAGCCACTACATCTCCGACATTGGTTGTACCTGCATCCACTTGATTTGTTCCTAAAAGTAAGATAAATATGATAGTCAAGTTCATTCCTAACATAAATAACGGCATAGGCACTTCCATAACTCTTAGAGCCTTTCGATTCACTTTCATCAAATTGTCTGTAGCTGATTGAAATCTTTTACTCTCGAATGCATGTCTAGAGAAAGCTTTAATCAATTTTATCGAGGTTAAATTTTCTTGGAGAACATGATTGACGTGATCGACTTGTACTTGCCCTTTTTTAAAAAGATCAATCCCTTTATTTAACATATGTATGATAAAATAAAATAGAAATGGGACAGTCAATAACAAAAGAATTCCTAATTTAACGTTAACAATGATGGCTAAGATTAGCGATCCAATGATAAATAGGGGTGCCCGTAGCATGATTCGTAAAGAAATGAATACAAATGCTTGCACTTGACTAACATCGTTCGTCACTCGAGTGATTAAGGTTGATTCACTATAATTTCTAAACCGCTCAATGGGTAAATACTGAATTTTATGAAATAGATCTTTTCTTATGTGAAAGCCTACATTTTGACTTACTTGAGAAGAAAAATAAGTGTTGGCGATTCCTGCAATAAAAGCAAGTATGGCAGAAGCAAATAGCATGCTTCCCCAAAAATAAACCGCTTGAATATCTCTTTCGATGATTCCTTCATTTATAATAATCCCCATAATAATGGGTTGACTTAACTCGACTAAGAGTTCAATTCCCATAAGGAATAAGGCGATCCACATGGAAACTTTATGGTTTAGGACGTATTGATATATTCTTTTCATCGTGACCTCCTACCTTTTATGATTTCACTTAAAACTTAATTATAATAAAAGACACGGTTAGAGTAAAAATATTCAACTCGTTTGAATTTTTTTAGAGTTATAGTATAAAATTGTTAAAGAATGAACGGATATTAAAGGGGGATGGGTAAATAGTGGAATACCAAGTTGAAATCGTTCAAAGTAGAGGGAGTGCATACCATGTAGGGCAAGAGGTAGCACGAAAGTATGTGGAATATACACACTTACAAGGGGAAGTTCCTACTATCAACATAGAGGAAATGGAAAAGGTGTATGAAACATTTGCTCCACATTTTATTGAAGAGCTACAGGGGATAGCTGAAAGACTTGAAATACCTTATGAACGAGCAGCTTCCTTATACAGTGGATTTGCAGTACCGAAGCTTTCTGTGATGGGTTGTTCTGCTTTAATGACTCACGACTTTTATGTGAGGAACTATGATTTCTCTCCAGATTACTATGATGGTATATTCTCTCTTATTCAACAAGACGAGACTTTTGCATCTGCTGGTTATAATTTAAGTTTATTAGGACGTCACGATGGGGTCAATGAGAAAGGAGTTGTGGCAGGGTTACATTTTGTTAGCTTTAAAGATTATCAACCTCAAGTTTCTGCTTGGGCTGCCGTTCGGATGGTGTTAGATCGATGTGGATCCGCTAAAGAAGCAATCGACTTATTAAAGGAGATTCCGCACGCCGCCTGTTACAATTTTTCAATTGCAGATTCAACTGGTATGAAAGTGGTTGTTGAAGCGAGTCCAACAAAAGTAATGGTGAGAGAAGCAGTAGATAGGCTACCTTGTGTCAATCATTTTCAGCATCAAGAGTTAACACATTATAATCGCGAAAACATCCAACTCTCTACTAAAAGACTTGATTCATTTGAGGAAATCAAGGATCAGAATATGAACGCAAACGAAGTGTTTGACTTATTTCGTAAGGAAGAATCTCCTTTCTTTTTTAAATACTATGATGAACTGTTTGGTACGTTACATACGATTATGTACGAGTATAAAAGTAAAACAATTACAACTTGTTTAGCCAATGGAGAGAAGATTGTGATTCCTTTTGATAATTGGGTTAAGGGAGAGAATATGACTCTATCTGAACTGACAGGAATCATAACTCGTTGATAAGGGATGAAGATTTGAGAAAAGAATGATGACCAATGGAGAACAAGTAGCAAAGACACTTCATTTATATTAAGCTTTTACTCCTCTTAAAAAATATATCTCTTGTATTCAATCAAAAAGTATAGTAATCTTTATTTTGAATTAAATATGATCGTTTACCACTAGGGGTGCATATGAAATGCTGAGAGAAGCTGTTGCTTCAACCCTTGTACCTGATCTAGATTATACTAGCGTAGGAAAGTGGATGAATGGACTTGGTATGTCTATTTCCCACTCTTTCGTAGAGTGGTTTTTTATTGGCAAAATATTCTTTTTACATTTACCTCCTAGTGAAACGATTAAAAAACAGTAAGGTGGCGATTAAATGATGTGCTTTACAAAACAATTGAGAAAGGAAGCCGATTCCATTTGGCAAGCTAGTTTTGACCATCCGTTTGTGAAAGAGCTCGGAGAAGGAACGTTGTCTCTTGATCGGTTTAAATATTATGTATTACAAGATTCGTATTATTTAAATCATTTTTCCAGAGTTCAATCGATTGCTGCTTCGCAAGCGAAAGATTTACATATGACCAGTCGTTTAGCTTCTCATGCGATTGGGACAAGTGAAGCAGAATTATCACTTCATAAAAACTTTATTGAGCAGCTAGGTGTGACAAAGGGTGAGCTAGCGAACTTTAAACCTGCACCAACGGCTTATTCTTATACGTCTCACATGTATCGATCTGCCTTTACAGGGCGAATCGGTGATACGATTGCAGCATTATTACCTTGCTATTGGTTATACTATGAAATCGGGGAAAACCTTGCTGATAAAAAGCCAGATGAACCTATTTACCAAGAGTGGATTGCAACATATGGTGGAGACTGGTTCCGTCAGCTTGTAGAAGAAGTACTTCACCTATTAGATGAGATTGCTGAGAACGCTTCAGAAGAAGATAAGGAAAGAATGAAAGAGCATTTTATGATTAGTAGTCAATATGAGCTCATGTTTTGGGAAATGGCTTATCAAAAAGAAACATGGTTAGTTAATCAATAAAGAGAGAAAAGAATGAAGGTGTTTAAAGATGAAAAAAGGATTAAATTTAACAGATATTTTAGTAACCATCGTAATTGCAATTGTTTTTGGAATCGTTTATAAATTATGGGGCCCGCTTTGGGCAACAGTAAAGCCGATGGGTTTACATATTGAAGACTTAATCTATGGTATGTGGTTTATTGCCGCAACGGTTGCGTTTTTAATCATTCGTAAACCCGGTGTTGCCTTACTTGCAGAAACAGCAGCTGCCTCTGCAGAATTTATTACAGGATCAGAATTTGGGTTGTCGGTTTTAGTATATGGAATTCTACAGGGACTGTTTGCTGAACTTGTTTTTGCGGCAGCACGTTATAAACGATACGATATTATGATCGTTTCTATAGCAGCGTTTGCATCAGGGGTTGCTTCATTAATTGGGGATTATTATCAAGGTTATATTACTAGTTTAGAAACGTGGAACTTATTATTATTAGTAGGTGCAAGATTACTTGGATCGGTACTCATTGCTGGAGTGTTTGCCTATTATCTTGTTAAAGCATTGGAAGCAACAGGTGTGACGAATCTTGTTCGACCTGCATCGAAAGAAGATTATGATGCATTAGAGAAATAATTAGGATGTGTATAGCATGTCAAAAGAAGCTAGTGTAACAGATTTACGACTCAAATTTCCAGGGAGTTCATCTTTATTATTTAAAGATGTCTCCTCTTCTTTTATTAAAGGAGAAAAAGTATTAATATTAGGTCCTTCAGGGTGCGGAAAATCAACGTTGTTACAAGTGTTGTCAGGTTTGATTCCTCATTCGATTGAGGTGCCAATCAAAGTTGAAAAACAAACAATCCCAAATTCATGGGGTTACGTCTTTCAAGATCCAGACACGCAATTTTGTATGCCTTTTGTGGATGAAGAAATCGCTTTCGTTTTAGAAAACTTACAGATTCCTCGTCAAGAAATGAACGAAAAAATTAAACATTATATCAATATGGTCAGTCTTGATATTGAAAATCTCCACACATCAATTCAAACCCTTTCAGGAGGAATGAAACAGAGACTTGCAATTGCTTCTGTTATGGCGCTTGAGCCAGAAGTGCTTTTTTTAGATGAACCAACGGCTATGCTGGACCCAAAAGGTACAAGGCAAGTGTGGGAGACGATTAAATCGGTTACAGAGGATAAAACCGTTATCGTTGTGGAACATAACTTAAATCATGTATTAGATTTTATTGATCGCATCATTTTAATGAATGCCAATGGAGAAATCATGGCAGACGGACCTAAACAAGAGATCTTGTCTAATTATAAAGAAGAAATCATTGACCAAGGGATTTGGTATCCGGGTGTTTGGGATGATTATATCGAATCAAGAGAATCACTATCATACGACCAGTCCGAGGAACCTCAAATATCATTAAAAAATTTTAAAGGGTTTCGTGGGAAAAAAGTAAAAATCGATATAGAAGAAGCAGCTGTCACAAAAGGAGAATGGATTACGGTTATTGGGGAAAATGGAGCTGGAAAGAGTACACTTCTTCATGCCCTTATGAAGCTAGTGAAAACGTCAGGTGATTATTCCATTGAAGGACAGACAGTAGAAAATATAAAAAAATTAACCGACCAAGTGACGTTTGTTTTTCAAAATCCCGAGTTTCAATTTGTCACAAACTCTGTTTTTGACGAGGTCGCTTTTACATTGAGATTAGAAAAGCATGATGAAATATTTGTTGAAGAAAAAACGAATAAGCTCCTTCATGAATTTAAAATAGATGAACAAAAAAATCAACATCCTTATCAGTTATCCATGGGACAAAAACGAAGACTTAGTGTAGCAGCAGCGATTATTAAAGAACAAAAGATAGTCTTATTAGATGAACCAACGTTTGGGCAAGATGCGAAAAATACGTTTGCGATTTTAGAGATGATTGAACATTGGCAAAGAAGAGGAACGACAATCATTATGGTGACACATAGCATGGAAATCGTTAAACACTTTTCAACGAGAGTGTGGGAAATTTCGAAAGGAACACTTGTTTTTGATGGAGATCCAAAAGACTATTTTAGAAAAGAAAAGGAAAAGTAACAAAGGATTGGAGGTGATAGGACAGTGCAATTTGACTTTACATATAAAGAAACGTGGCTTCATAAAATCAACCCTAGCTTAAAACTGCTGACGATGGTTGTCCTGTTTTTATTTGTGCTGTTTATTCATAACATTAACTATATGATAAATTTTACGATCATTACATTTATTCTTTTTCTCTGTTTTTCAGGTCATCCGATAAAAAGAGTGCTCATAATTATGATTCCTTTTATCTTCATATTTATATCAACGGCAATGTCCATGATTTTATTTGGAGAAGGTGAAACCACTTGGTTTAAGTGGGGACTCATCCATATCACAGAAGAAAGTTTTTTTAGAGGAGTACATATTGGTTTTCGTGCATTAACCTTTGCTGGTTTAGGTGTGACATTTGCATTAACCACGAGGCCTGTTTATTTATTTTATTCATTGATGCAACAATTAAAGCTTCCGCCAAAGTATGCGTACAGTTTTATGGCTGGTTTAAGATTAATTCCGATTATGATTGAGGAATTTCAAACGATACGCTATGCCATGAGGATTCGTGGAGTAGAAAGTAAGAAAGGAATCAAAGGATTTTATGAGAAACTGAAAGCCTTTTCGATCCCCATGTTGTCCCAAAGTATTAGACGTGCCCATCGAATTGCGGTTGCGATGGAAGCAAAAAGGTTTTCACAAGTCAAAGAGAGAACCTATTATTATAAGATTTCTTTTTCAAAGTACGATGTAGTGTTTGTGTTCTATTTTGTAGTGATGGTTTCACTTGCCTATATGTCTAGTCAACAATTTCCATATTTTGATATTTTGGATGTGAGAAATAATTAATTATAAAGGAGAAAATCTAATGAACAACGAACAAATAACCTTTACCTTAAAAAAGGTAAGAGAACAGTGTCCGCTTATTCATAACATTACAAATGTGGTTGTGACGAATTTTACGGCTAATGGATTGTTAGCAGTTGGTGCGTCACCTGTAATGGCCTATGCGAAAGAAGAAGTAGAAGATATGGTTAAGATTGCAGGAGCACTTGTTTTAAACATCGGCACCCTTAATGAAACAGATGTAGAAGCAATGATTTTAGCAGGAAGAGCAGCAAATAAAAAGGGGATTCCTGTTATTTTTGACCCCGTCGGTGCAGGAGCGACTCCCTATCGAACAGAGACGGCCAAACGTATCATGAGTGAAGTTCAAATCACTCTTTTAAGAGGAAATGTCGCTGAAGTGGCAAATGTCATTGATGAAGTTTGGGAAATAAAAGGAGTAGATGCGGGTAGTGGTTCTCAAGACCTTAGCTCTTTAGCCAAAAAAGCTGCTAAGCAGTTAAACTGCACGGTTGTGATTACAGGGAAAGATGATGTCATTACAAATGGAGAAACAACGTATGTTATGAGTAACGGTCATATCTCTTTAACAAAAGTGACTGGGACAGGCTGCTTGTTATCGTCTGTCATTGCTGCCTTTTGTGCGGTAGAAGAAAATACGGTAGAAGCGTCAGCTGCGGCGGTTGGTTTTTACACAGTAGCGGCGGAAATAGCCTTTGAAAAAGAGGGGAGGAAAGGGATTGGCAGTTTTCAAGTTGAATTTTTAAATCAGTTAGAGCAAATAGATGAGATTGAGCTATATAATCGAGTTTTAATTGAAGAAAAAAGGTAATGAAAAACCCCCTTCTTAGTGAAGGGGGTTAATAAATTATGCTACTACTACGTTAGCAGCTTGTGGTCCACGTTGTCCTTCTTCGATATCGAAGTTAACTGTTTGACCTTCTTCTAAAGTTTTGAAACCTTCGCCTTGAATAGCAGAGAAATGTACGAATACATCAGAACCGCCTTCAACTTCGATAAATCCAAAACCTTTTTCTGAGTTAAACCATTTTACTTTACCAGTGTTCATAAAAAATTTCCTCCTAGTGCCATTAAGCACAAAATATTACTATTCTTGCTCTTACATATTCATTCTAGACAAAATTACATAAAAGTATTTCTGCTATCACTCATCATATTCCGAACGCCAATAGTATATTCATCTTAACATACAAATATAAAAAAAGAAACATCTAGTGGAAAAAATATTATTGAAATGATCAATCTAATTTTGAATCATACAGTTGAAACTTGGGATTTACCTAATTGATATATTGGATCATAACATTATCACTAGATGTAATGGTAAGATCAGCAGGAACAATTAAATAAATGCTTTGAATATCCATTCGTTCATATTGTTCTGAGTGATCCATTAACGTTTTTTCTGATATTTGTCTTGAAGGAAAAGGTAGGCTGCCTAAAGAAAGTTCAATTTCAAGATGCTGAGGAACAATGATCAACCTACCATCCCTTATTTTCACTTGATACGGTTTTACATACTTAGAAAAATCATATCCATTCTTGGTTAGATAACCAAAAAAGAGATACCCTTCAATTAAATCCTTATGTTGAGTACTTCTTTCAACAAAAATGTCAGCATAATATTCGGAAAAATCAATGTGTAATGATTTTTCTTGGTAATTGGTAAATACGAATGTGTCTTTTAAGTGTTCTTCTTTCAACTTATCGATGTTTCCCTTTTCTAAAGCTGAATAATCCTTTTCAAAGTCAGTATTGGAGATCTCACTTTTGTTTACTTCGTTGTTAAAAAAGAATGTCATATATAACGTACTTGCGACTATTACAACAACGTAAGCAAGGATCCAATAGTTTGTTGCCTTTAATGTGAAAATGGTGGATTTTTTAAAAAAATGAATAACGCCAATGATAATACCAAGTACTAGTAAAAAAGTGATGAGTTGAGCCCAAATAAATGAATTCATCGTCTTACCTCCAATCGGTTGATAATCGTAAAGGAAACACTGAATAGGACAGAGGCTACAATGACAATTTTAAAGATCAATAAACCACTATTGGTTTCCTTCATAAAAAATGTAAAGGTGTTAGCCATGATCGAATTTTCATCGTTCGCAGATAAAAATAGCGTTCCGAAAAAAACAATAGGGATCATGAAGGCGAACATTTTATGAAGTTGGACAATCGAGCCGACTAAATAACCAATCGAGCTGATTAATCCACAATAGAAAAAGAGAACAATAACAGTGACTAACCCTTCTAAAAAAGTAGCATGTACATTTACGAATTGATCGTTAATAAAAAAATAAACAATAAGCTTTAATAAGTTTCCTGAAAGAATCGAGGTGATGCTCCCGATTAGACAGCAAATGAGTATAAAAAGAAGATTAGAAAGGTTGCTTGTGAACCGGTTTGTGATGAATACGAAGTCTTGGGCACGATAAGGTCTCGTTGTTACTGTTAAAGCGATGATAAACGCCCATATAAACGTAAAAATAATCACCATATCAGCTGTATAGTAGCTAACATAGAGATTGTAATATGCTCCACCACTTCCTGAGCTAGCTACACCATTTAATGAAAAAAGGATGCCCACTAATTGAACGAGAATTAATGAACTAAATGCATCGATATTTGCCTTTAGTTTGAAAAGGAATTGTTTTTTTATTGTTTCTAGTAAACTAATTATTTGAAAAGACATCGTCAATTCCACCTTTAGTTTCATTCGTTAAATATACACATAAATCACTGGTTTTCACGCTAGAGATTTCTAAACTAGAGTCTAAATTTAGTTGTAAGGTCTGGTTATTTTTTACAACAGCATAAAGTGTGTTTTTTCCTAGTTCTTTTTCAAACAATATTTCTTTTCCGCTTAGGAACTCCTTCACTTTTTCGGATGGCCCTTTAATTCCTCCAGCCCATTCTGTTAGTTCTGAAATCGGTTGGTGAAGAAGGACTTGCCCCTTTTTTAAAAGGAGAACATCTTCAATAAGGTTATCAATTTCATCTAAATGATGACTTGATATAAGAATCGTACGTGGAAAAGCGATAAAATCTTTGACCATGACCTGATACATATCTTTCCTAACGGATTCATCCATTCCAGTCATAGGTTCATCAAGGATGGTCAGCGGACAACGAGAAGCTAAACCGAAAATTAAGTTAAACGTACTCGTTTTTCCTTTTGAAAGCTGATGATGATATTGTTTTGAATTAAAAGAAAAGTAGTCAAGTAATCGATTAGATAGTGAATGGTTCCAATTGGGGTAAAAGCGTTTGCCCCAATCAAACACCTCACCAAGAGGAATCGTTTTAGGGAACGTCATATTTTCATCAACAAAAATCGTATTTGCTGAAACGGTTAAACTGTTGAAAGGTTTCTCTGAAAATACGTTTATGTCACCACTTGTTTCTTTTATGTGACCTGCAATGATGTTTAACAAGGTGGTTTTTCCTACACCATTTCTTCCGATAATGCCAGTTATTTTGTTTCCTTCAATTGTAAAAGAAAGATTGTTTAAGATTTTGTTTGATCCGTATGTTTTTACTAGATTTCTACATTTTATCACCTTTCTGACCCCCTTTTCATTTCTTCTCTAAGAATCTGTATTAATGTTTGTTCATTAATTTGTAGCTGTGCTGCTTCTAAAACGAGTTCTTTTACTAAACGATCAAACGTTTGATTTTTCCGTTTAGCGATAATTCTTTCTTTTGCTCCTGCCGAGACGAACATACCGAGCCCCCTTTTTTTGTACAAAATTTTTTCATGGAAAAGGAGATTAAGCCCTTTTGCGGCCGTAGCAGGATTAATGGTATACATTTCAGCTAATTGATATTGAGAATACACTTTTTCATCCTCGTCAAAATGACCATTCAAAATTTCTGTTTCAATCCATTCTGCGATTTGAACATAGATAGGATTGGGACTATTTGAGTTAAGTATTGGTTTCGCCTCCTTATAACCTAGTGCATTACTGTTGTAATGTAGTATATACTATTACGGAAGTTTTTACAATAAAAAATTAGCTTTTATCTTAAAAAAAAACTTATGGTAAGTAGCGTTAAAATGAATCATTTAGAAGGGCTTTATTTTCTATACCTAGCTTTAGTTTGCGGAAGCACCTGCGTAGCAGGAGGTGTGGTATAAAACCACCTACTTTTAGTAGCATTTCTTTTAGTCGGCTTTAGCCGATAAAACTCGTAGGCGGTTCAGTCCGCCTACGAGAAACCTCCGTACTTTAGTGCGGAGTCGTTTATTTCGTGAAAATCATGAGGAGTTTATTTGAAAGATTGAATAAGGTTGTCTTCATCAACATTGTAACCAATTTTGACGCTGAGACGTAGTATATGATGTTAAGAATGTTTAAATAGGAGGAATATAGATATATGTTTTATCATCACCATTGGGGACGTGGAAACAATGACCCTTTCCTATATCAATTACCTATGGATACCTATATAGCAGCACCTCAACAAGTTTTCAGTCAGATTAACCCTCACCTTCGATATGAAGATATTCAATGTTTGGTTAAGAATAAATTACTGGAAATTGAAAGGATTTCATTTTTGAGGATGAGATATGGTTTATCTTTTCCAGAAGCCAGACAGTGGGCAAGAACTTGGGATAGTTATCATTTAAACAAGGTTCAACAAAAAGGAGGTCATCATTACAAACCAAATTTCTCACTTTCAAGGAGTAGCATCTTAAATTTTGAATCGCTGGTCAATCAATATGCTTCAAATGCATACCTTGGCCTTTTAAAACTATCAAGTCAATATTCTGAATCAAGCACATATGAACTAACTTCAGTAGATATTTATGATTTGACAGCATCTGACGTATATATTAAAGAGCAATCATCAAATATTTCCTATGAAGATACAGGAAGTATGTTATATATGGGTACTTCTACACTCAAAAACAGTAGCTCAGATACTCAAAACTTGACAACACAATCTTTCACAAAAACGACAACTGATTCTATCTCCTATACTGTCACTGAAGGGATTGATGTTGGAACAAAAATATCCGCTTCAGGAACTATTTTTGGAGGAGAAGTAAGTTCCACTTTTTCTTATAGTAGTACAGATACAACGTCAAGTTCGTCATCAGTTTCTTATACAGCTTCAGCTCAAGATATTTCTGTACCAGCTAATACAACAGCAATTGTAGATGTATATCTACAAAAAGCAACACTAACTGGTACTGTTGATTTACATGCAGCTCTTAATGGAAATATACAAGTTGAGTGGAAGGTGGATGGCGTTTTTGATAAGACAGTTTTTACACCCTATTTATTTTTTTATGAAGCCATTGACTTTGGGGGAGCATCGGATTTACCTGACACTCTTTCACTTGATAAAACAAATAATAAACTCTTATTTAATGGAACAGGCAGTTATACGTCAAATTATGGCGCAAATTTTATTGTAGAGGTTTCATATGCTAACAGTGATGAATCGGTAGCATCAAGAGAAGGAAATGATTCAATTAAATACTCGATACCAGTTAAGCCTATAGATAAAGAAATAATCAAAACGACCACAGTAATTATACCTAAAGAAGAAGATTAAACCACTAGTGGCCGTTTTAAGTTAGTAGCTTTGAAGAAAAAATATTATGGGTGTTATGAAATTTGAGTATGCTTGAAATTGCTCTTGATTTATTTAAACTGAAATTCGACTTTCTTTTCTGCTTCATTCCAAGACAAAGAGGCATCGAACGTTTTGTCGCCTTTTTTAAATCCTTTAATTTTGTTGGTCTTTCCTGTGTCTAATATTTTTTTAACATTTGCTTGCGAAATTGTTTTTCCTAAGATCTTTTTAGAAATAGAAAACTTGCAATCGGTCTTCTTGTAGTTTGAACAGCCGTAAAATTTCCCGAAATCAATAATTGAGCCTCCGCACAGTTTACATGTACCAACTTTCATTTTTGTTTTTTTATATGGTTTTTGCGTAGATTGTGAACAGATTTCTTCTACTTGACCTTGATCAAATGACCAGGTTTCTTTTTGTTGTTTAGCATCTTCAATTAATTTTAATGCGAGCTTACTTACTTGCTCCATAAAAGCTTTAGGAGAGGCTTTACCTTTACTAATTTCTGCTATTCTCTGTTCCCACTTTGCTGTCATGCTAGCCGAAGTTAAAAGATTCTCTCCAAGTGCTTCAATAATGAGCATTCCTTTAGAGGTTGCAAAAACTTGGTTTTTTTTAATATCAATATAGTTTCGTGATTTTAATAGATTAATAATACTTGCTCTTGTTGCTTCCGTTCCTAACCCTTCCGTTTGATTTAGTATTTTTTCTAACTCACGATCTTCTAAATGTTTTCCTGCTGTTTTCATTAACGTAATTAAGTTTCCTTCTGTGTAACGTTTAGGCGGTTGCGTCATGCTTTCTCGTAAGTTGATTTTTGCAACGCTTCCTTTTTCTCCAATGTTTACGTCTGGAAGGAGTTGGTCTTTTTCTTTATCATCTTCAAAGAATACTTTTCTCCATCCTTCATCAATGAGTTTCTTTCCCTTTGATCGAAATTCAGCCCGACTATCTACTAGAGAGTCGAGTGTCATATAACTAAATTTGGCAGGCGGATAATGAGCGGCAATTAACCTTCTAACAATAAGGTCAAATATTCTTCTTTCTTCAACTGAAAGTTTTGAAACGTTCGGAACTTGTTCCGTTGGTATAATTGCATAATGATCAGTTACTTTTTTTTCATTCACATATCGTTTGTTGCTTAAAATCGATTGTATTGGCGCAGGTAATAACGCTTGATAATCCTCAATACTTTTTAATTGATCAAAAATAATAGGGATCGTTAACGCTTCTTCTTTCGTTATAAAACTTGAGTCTGAACGAGGATAAGAAATAACACCTTTCAAATAAAGCTTTTGAGCAATATCTAATGTTTTTTGTGGTGGATATTTAAACAATTTATTAGCTGTTGCTTGTAGGCTGGAAAGGTTAAAAAGGAAAGGAGGGTGGTACACTTTTTCTTCCTCTTTTACATTTACAACGGATGCCGGTTTGTTTTTACAAAACTCCCCAATCGCTATAGCTTGCTTTTGATCCATGATCTTTGTTTCACCTTTAAAATGCCATTTCGCTTGAATATCGTATTCTCCGTATGTTAATTTTGCTTCTACTTCCCAAAAAGGTTGCGGTTTAAAATCAGTTATTTCTTGTTCTCTTTTGACGATTAAAGCGAGTGTAGGAGTTTGCACTCGTCCGATAGAAAATACATCTTTCACTCCTTGTTCTTTCAGTAAAAGGGTATATAATCTGGATATATTCATACCAATGAGCCAATCGGCACAAGCTCTGCTTAATGCACCATAATATAGTGAACGTGTTTCATTTTCAGTAAGGAGATTTGAAAACCCAGTTTTGACCGATTTTTCTGTTAAAGATGAGATCCATAACCGTTTCATCGGTTTTTGAACACCACATAGTTTAATAATCGTTCGAACAATAAGTTCTCCTTCGCGGCCCGCATCACCCCCGATCACAACTTCTGTTACGCTCGGCTGTTTTAATAGGTCTTTGATGGTCTTAAATTGTTTATATTTATTTTTTGAAACCTTATATTGAAATTTGTCAGGCATGATAGGTAACCTATTGATATCCCATTTTTTCCATTCTGGTTTATATTCTTCAGGCGGCTTTAATTCACAAAGGTGTCCAATTGCCCAAGTGATTTGTGCTCCTTGAGGGAAAAGCTCGTTAGGAGTAATTTCATAATATCCGATCTTTTTTTTATGGTTAAAAGGGGCTGCTAGCTTCGCCGCTTGATCAGGTTTCTCGGCAATCACAATTTTCATAAAATAATCCTCTCTAAACTTGAATTCGTTCCATTTCGCTCTCTCCCTTTATAGCATATTTTCATTTGTATGGGTAGCTGGTCATTTCTCACGAATGGTAATTTTATTTAAATGATGCATATTAGTTTACATTTCGAGTAACGAAATATATGATAATTAAAGTAAATTTGAAATGACTTAGTTAGAGGTGACCCTTAAATGGAAGGTCAAGAAAAGAAGTTGGTCTTTTTAGTTTGTATGGTTTTAGCTTTTTCGGTATTAAATGGTACGATGTTCAATGTGGCGATTCCTGATATCGCTAAATCTTTTGATTTGTTACCTTCACAAGTAAGCTGGGTACTGACAGCCTACATTGTTGTTTTTGCAGTTGGCTCACTTCTATATGGAAAATTAGCAGATATTTATTCAATTCGAACGATTTTTACATTTGGAATTGCTCTTTTCTCAACAGGTGCATTTATAGGTTTTATTTCGATAAATTTTGAAATGCTTTTAGTAGCGAGAATCATCCAAGCTTTAGGAGGGGCGACTATTCCAGCTTTGGCGTTTTTAATACCGATTCGTTTTCTCCCTCATATTAAAGGAAAGGTGTTCGGGATGATTTCTTCAACGGTGGCGTTTGCTTCTGGAGTGGGACCTATTTTCGGTGGAATCATCGGGGGAATGTTGAATTGGCGATTTATGTTTTTATTAGCCGTTTCATCAGCAATTACCATTCCTTTATTCCTGAAATGGCTTCCTAAAGAAGAGAAGAAACAAGGAAAAATTGATTATTTAGGTGCACTATTAGTAGGGTTATTCATTGTGAATTTATTACTATATATCACAAGTTTTAATGTTTACTTTCTTCTATTATTTGTTTTGTTCTTTAGCTTATTTATTTGGAGAACAAAGAAAGTGGAACAGCCATTTATTGATCCGTTGCTATTTAAAAATCAAAATTACTTGATGACAATCTTAACGAGTTTTCTAAGTACAGCTGTATTATTTGGTTTGATTTTCTTGATGCCTATTATGCTCAGAGACGTTTATCATCTATCTACGATTGGCATTGGCTTTGTTTTGTTCCCAGGTGCCTTTTTATCAGGGATGGTCGGACAAATTATCGGGTCAATTATTGATAGACGAGGGGGAATTCCTGTCTTAAAGACAGCTCTTGTTTTAATTAGCTCAGGTCTATTTTTATTATCAACGTTTGCAGGAAGTTTCCCATGGCTTTTAGCGATTTGTTTAATGGTCGCTTATGTTGGATTCCCATTAATGCAAAGCTCAACGGCTGATTTGCTTTCAGATTTTTTAGAAAGTCATCAGCAAGGGGTAGGATTAGGCTTATTTAATTTGTTAAACTTTACCGCTGGGGCTTTAAGTAGTACTATTATCGGGAAAATTTTAGATCAGCAAACGACTTCGGTACATTTAAACTTATTTAATAGCCATGAACAAAGCTTTATATA
Organism: Bacillus carboniphilus; assembly: GCF_020524035.2. Taxonomy (NCBI): domain Bacteria; kingdom Bacillati; phylum Bacillota; class Bacilli; order Caryophanales; family Bacillaceae; genus Bacillus; species Bacillus carboniphilus. The sequence continues at coordinate 458,194 of NZ_CP129013.1, forward strand.
TAGTAATGTTTTAATTGGATTAGTGATGATTGCTCTTATTGCGTTTATTTTCTTTTCGTATAGTTTTACAAAGAAGAAACGTCATTTTCCTTCAAATGAAATAGTGAGAGAACAATAATTCGCTTAAGCGAATTATTGTTCAATCCAAAAACGCATGACCACATTGCCATTTTCTTCGGTATATCTTGACTCCAAATTTCCTCCGTTTTTCTCAATGGTTTTCTTTGAAGCAAGTTTTTTTTCATCACAAGTAACGAGTACTCTTTTAATATCCATTTCTTTCGCTTTTTCTAAACTTAGAGCTAAAATCTTGCTGGCATATCCATTTCCACGTTCCAAAGGTCGCACCCCATAACCGATGTGTCCACCTTTCGTTTTTAACTTATCATTTAATCTGTGACGAATGTTGGCAGCAGCTACTATCTTTCCTTCATCATTGACAAGCAAAAAAGTGGAGTTCGGGACAAAAGAGGAAGAGGTGTGCTCTTTTAGTTCTTGTTTTTTAAAAAAGTCTAATAAGGTATTAAAATTGCTCGGGTCCTCACTAACACTCCAAGGAACAATTTTTTCTCCACTTTCCATCCACTCATGATAAAAATCTAAATAAGCTTCTTTTACTTCTATCATTGGTTTAATTAATTGCATAATTTCACCTCTTTTTGTAAGTATAATAAAAGGTAGGGGGAAATTCTACAAAGAAGGATGAGGTAAACACTATATGTTAGAAATAAAACGTAATAAAAAAATAGATATTGACCATTTGGAGAAAACGTTCACGGACTTGTCATCTTTGTGAAATATTGATCATTCAAAATGGACAACCTTTATGTTATATTAGAAATATAAAGAGAAACAAATACTTAATTTAAAAACTTACAGGTGGTGGTTACCATGGCTTTTTGGCCTCATATTATTTCTATGCCGCTATACTTTGCATTACTTTGGTTTATCATTCACATCTTTCGTAAACATTACAAGGCTTCCCTTTATTTTTGGATCGCTACTTTATTCACATTTCCGCTTTGGATGATGGGAGGAGTAGAAGGATGGTTTCGCTGGGTTAAAATATTAAGCGTAATCATTCCAACGATCATCATTGCGATCGCCCGTGTTTCCGTTATAGAAGAACGCAAGGGTAAGTTTTGGAAGTTTTTCCAAAATGACAAATTTTTATGGTTCCCGTATGGTATATTGTTTTTAAACATTTTAGAAGCAACCATTAAAGATGCTCAGCTCGGAAACTACTTCAACTCAGCAACAGGTTTCTTACTATGTGTAACGATCCCATTTGCACCGAAGTTTTGGTCCATTACAAAAACGCATTACGGAGATTTAGTTGGTTTTACAACCGCTTCTTGGAACTTCCTTTATACAACGTGGAATGCATGTTTCGTTTTCGCTGAAAGTCCAGTTTATTTTGGTAGTTCATTGTGTATCTTATTAGTAGCTGAAATTTATCCTATTGTGAAGAAACGACCTGAATTATACATTACAGCTCGTATGTTTACGTTAGCGGCACATTTATTGTTACGTGCTTGCTACGATGTGTTCCCACAAGTAATGAATACATCTAGTTGGTATGATCCACAAGTATTAAAAGTATGGGGAATCATCAACTTTGTCTTAATTGTTCCTTATACTTTCTGGCATATGTGGCAGCTTCATACGATGAATGCGGAAAACTCTTTCCGTCGTATAAAACCAGCCCTCTAGTAGGAGGGAAATAACTAAAGATCTTAAGAATAAAGCAAGTGGAGGATGGGAAACTTATTCTTCACTTGCTTTTTGTATTGTTTAAGAAATGTTTAGTCTATGAGTTTTAATTGATAGTCCTTTCCTTTTTGAACATAAACATCAACCGATAGTTTAATAAGTTCTAAATCTTTTTCTGTAATTTGACGAACGATTCTTCCAGGAGATCCAACCACTAATGACCTAGGTGGAATCGTCTTATTAGATGGAATGAGTGTATTTGCTCCAATGATGCTTTCTTCACCAATTTCTACTCCATCCAAAATGGTAGAGCCCATGCCAATTATGCAACGATTATGAATTGTGCAACCATGTAAAACGGCATTGTGACCGACTGTAACTTCATTTCCGATAGATAAAGGAGAGCCTTCATAAAGGTGACACGTGACATTGTCCTGAATGCTTGTTTTAGCTCCAATCTTAATAGGTCCTTCATCTCCACGTAACACGGAGTTAAACCAAATAGTAGAATATCTTTCAATGGACACATTCCCAATTATATGAGCTCCTGGGGCCACAAAGACCGTTTCATGGATAGATGGTTCAATACCATTATATTGATGCTTCAAAGGTAATCCCTCCCAATTGAAATATTCTATTAGTGCATGTTCAAAAAGTAGGGAAAAAAAGGACCTTTTGAACAACCTCTATTATCTCTATGTATACGATTTATTAAATGAAATATGTTTAACGATTTATACAAGCAATTTATAATTTGAATAATATTAATAATTTTAATATTTAGAATATTTATTGACTGGGCATTCATGACAGTGGTACCATATTTACATTAAATGAAGAGAGAAAAGAGGGATGGTCATGAAAAGAAGATGGAGTGTCTTAGTCTTATCGTTTGTTTTAGGTGTATTGCTATTATCGGGTTGTGGAAGTGAAAGCAGTTCATCATCTAACTATGAGTATGTTATTGGGGTAACTCAAATTGTGGAACATCCTTCTTTAGATGAGGCCTTCACAGGTTTCAAAAAGGCATTAGAGGAAAATGGATTGGTCGAAGGGGAGGATGTTAAATATGATCTTCAAATTGCTCAAGGTGAGATCTCTAATAGTGATACAATTGCGAAAAACTTTGTTGGAGATCAAGTCGACTTAATTTTTGCCAATTCTACACCAAGTGCCATTAGTGCGTTAAATGCTACGAAAGACATACCGATTATTTTTACATCTGTTACGGATCCAGTTGGTGCCGAGCTTGTTGAAGCTTTTGATAAACCAGGTGAGAACATTACAGGAACATCAGACACACATCCTTTAGCTATGAGTAACACGATAGAGTTTATGTTGGAGGAAATTGGAGTGAAAAAGGTTGGTGTTGTTTACAATGCTGGAGAACAAAATTCAAAGGTGCAAGTTGAACAGGTCCAAGAAATGTTGGAGAAAGAGGGAGCCTCACTTGTAGAAGTTTCCGTATCAAACTCATCAGAAGTGAAACAAGCAGCAGAATCTTTGGTCGGTCGTATAGATTCAATTTTCTTTCCTACAGATAATACGGTTGTTCAAGCTTTAGAGTCTTTAATTGACGTCGCGAATCAAAATGATCTTCCGTTATTCGCTAGTGAACTGGACTCGATGGAGAAAGGAGCCTTTGCTGCTACTGGGTTTAGCTATAAAGATCTCGGCTATCAAACAGGATTGATGGCAGTTGAAATTTTGGAAGGAAACAAAAAGCCTTCAGAAATGGATGTTGAGCCACCTAACGTTGATGTCAAACTAACAATTAATAAAAAGGCAGCAGAAGAGCAAGGAATTACCATCAAAGAGGAGTGGAATGAAAAAGCCGATTATTATGAAGGAGAATAACTTCTTCTAGTGCGTGTTTAAAAAGTAAGGAAAAAGACTCTGAAAAACGCACTAACAAAATGGTTCAATCACTATTCCCGAACATCAACTAAGTCCACGTCCTGTGGATAATGATGATGCTAGACTATCGTAGGACTTTTTTCAACCTCTTCTATAAAAAAATTGAAAGGAAAGAAACCTATGCTTCTATCTATCTATTCAGCAATTGAAATTGGAATGATCTATGCAATTATGGCACTAGGAGTATACTTGTCCTTTCGTATATTAGACTTTCCAGATTTAACAGTGGACGGTAGCTTTGTCACAGGGGCAGCCACATCGGCTGTCCTTATAATCAATGGAGTAAACCCTTTTTTATCCACCATCATCGCTATTCTTGTAGGGTTTATGGCTGGTTGTTTAACGGGTTTATTGCATACAGTTGGAAAAATCAATGCTTTGTTATCTGGAATATTAATGATGATTGCTTTATATTCAATCAATTTACGCATTATGGGGCGACCTAACATTCCTTTACTCAATCAAGACACCCTGTTTTCAACATTAGAAAATAGCTGGTTTGGGAGGAAAATTGATCAAATGGTAGATTCATTCACCTCTTTTCTTTCTTTTCAACCTGAAACGTGGAATGTTCTATTTGTAATGATCTTTTTTTATCGTTGTTATAAAACTTTTGATGGATTATTTTTTGCAAACAGAAATCGGCTTAGCTTTAAGAGCAACTGGTGATAATCCAAACATGATTCGTAGTTTTTCTGCCAATACGAACATGTTAATCATTCTAGGCTTAGGTTTGTCCAATGCCCTTGTTTCATTGTCAGGAGCGTTAATTGCTCAATACGGCGGTTTTGCAGATGTGAGCATGGGAATTGGCATGATTATTATCGGCTTAGCATCCGTCATTGTTGGAGAAACTTTAATTGGAAAAAAAGTCAATGATGAGAGTTACCTTAGCCGTTATTATAGGAGCAATTGTATATCGAATGGTCATAAGTATCGCGTTAAGAGTGGAGTTTTTACAGCCTGGTGATATGAAAATGATTACTGCAACGATCGTTATTTTCGCTTTAGTTATTCCAAAAATGATTGAGCAACATAATCTGAAAAAGAAAAGGCAATCTAAACGAATCGAATTTCTAAAAGGGGAGAGTGGACAAGAAGATGCTTCATTTAAATCAAATTCATAAACTATTTCATCAAGATACCCCTGATGAAAAAAGGGCGTTAAACAATGTTTCACTGGAGATTGACAAGGGAGATTTCGTTACCGTCATCGGTAGTAATGGAGCAGGGAAGTCTACATTATTTAATGTCATTTCAGGTGTGATAAATCCAGAGATCGGCAATATATATATAAACGGGCAGGACGTCACATATATGAAGGAGTCTGATCGATCGAAATTTATAGGGCGTGTTTTTCAAAATCCTTTGGCAGGAACTGCACCTAATATGACGATTGAAGAAAACTTGGCCATGGCTTACTCACGCAATAAAAGAAGAACCATTAAGAAAGCAGTCACTAAGTCAAGAAAAGCTTATTTCAAAGACCTTTTAGTTGATTTACAGTTAGGACTTGAAAACCGCTTGAATGTAAAAGTTGGTTTATTATCAGGAGGGGAAAGACAAGCTTTATCTTTATTGATGGCAACATTTACAGAGCCAGAAGTTTTATTGTTAGATGAACATACAGCTGCTTTAGACCCATCAAGAGCCGAACTTATTACAACGCTGACAAAAGAAATTGTTGAGAAGTACGGTTTAACGACCATTATGATTACTCATAATATGTACCAAGCCTTGGAACTTGGTAATAAGTTAATCATGATGGATCGTGGCGCGATCATACTCCAAGTATCCGAGGAAGAGAAAGCTAGGTTAACGACTGAGGAACTTTTGGAGGAGTTTAAAAAAATCAAAGGTGGAAATGCCGTTTCTGACCGAACCTTACTGATATAATGTTGACCAATACTAACTAGTAATGTTAGTATATGGTTGTCTAGTTTATGTAAGCGCATACAAGAAAGGTGCATCACTTTATGTCCTCACTTATACAACTTCAACTATTTTCTACTAGTCCTTACAATCATCTTATCTATTATTCACCTAAGAGTGAGCGTTCAAAAAGTAGGGAAAAAAGGCAGTGAAATCGAAAAGCATCATCGCCCTAATCAGCCACGATTCGAGAGCTAACGATGATGGTACAACTTTCTGTTCACTGTTTGACTTTTTGAACAACCTCTAAAAGACATTCTTTATATGCACCTACGAACATATCATTCTAGTGAGGCTCCTGAAAGGAAAACTATGAACAAAGGAGAGGTTCAAGGATGAAAGAAGAAGTAACCCCTTTAAAAAAACAAGGATTTAGAAGATCATTTCCCAGTAAAGGATGTTGATTATTTAGAGATTTATTCTGGAAATGCCAAACAATCTGCTCATTTCTTTTGTACAGCTTTCGGATTTGAGGTTAAGGCTTATTCAGGGCTAGAAACAGGAAATAGAGAAACCGTCTCTTATGTTTTGCAGCAGCGGAATGTTCGACTAATAATCACGGGTTCGTTAAACGAAGATTCCCCGATTGCAAACTTTGTGAAAAAGCATGGGGATGGGGTAAAGGATATTGCCTTGACCGTTGATGATGTTGACAAGGCTTATGAAGAAGCGGTTACTAGGGGAGCAATCGCTTTATCAAAGCCGATGAAATTAACAGACGAATATGGTGAGATAAAAAAAAGCGATAATCGGTACATATGGTGACACTATTCATACCTTAGTGGAACGAAAGAGTTATACAGGTACCTTTATGCCTGGATTTAAAAAGATAGAGAACGCCTTTTCTAATATCGACACTGGCATTGTCGGAGTTGATCATGTTGTTGGCAATGTCGAAAAGATGGAAGAGTGGGTTGCTTATTATGAGAAGGTGATGGGTTTCAAAGAAATGACCCACTTTACTGATGATGATATTAATACTGAATATTCGGCTTTAATGTCAAAGGTCATGCATAATGGAGGAAGAATCAAATTTCCTATTAATGAGCCAGCTGAAGGAAAAAGAAAGTCACAAATTCAAGAGTATTTAGATTTTTATAATGGAGCAGGGGTACAACATATTGCGGTGTTAACGAATGATATTATTTCAACGGTCGCAAGGTTAAGAGAAAATGGAGTCGAATTTTTATCAACTCCAGATACGTATTATGACATGCTCATTGAACGTGTCGGTAATATTGATGAAGAAGTTGAAAAGCTTAGAGAACTTAATATTTTAGTAGACCGAGATGATGAAGGATATTTATTGCAAATCTTCACTAAACCTATTGTCGATCGTCCAACCTTATTCATTGAGGTTATTCAACGAAAAGGAGCAAAAGGATTTGGGGAAGGGAATTTTAAAGCTTTATTTGAATCGATAGAACGTGAACAAGCATTAAGAGGAAATCTATAGGAGGGTGTCATGGAAATTCGTCCATACGATATCGAATGGAAAGAGGCATACAAATTATTAATTGGTTCAATTGTCCCAAGGCCGATTGCGTTTGTTTCCCACAGTCGATAAAAAAGGCGTTTGTAATTTAGCTCCTTTTAGTTTTTTTACGGCCATATGTGCTGATCCAATGCTCATCTGTTTTTCTCCTATGCGAAAAGGAACCAATGGAGAAAAAAAAGACACACTCCATAACATTGAACAGACGAAAGAGTTTGTCATAAATATTGTTAACGAATCAATTGCAGAACAAATGAATATTACCTCTCAAGACCTTTCACCTGAACAGGATGAGTTTATAGAAGCGGGTTTTACAAAAGAAAAAAGTGCAACGTTAAAAGTTCCTAGAGTAAAAGAAAGTGAAGTTCATTTGGAATGTTCATTATATGAAGTTCGTCATTACGGGGAACATGCTGGGGCAGGGAGTTTAGTCGTAGGTAAAGTACAACACGTACATGTAGCCGATCATTTATATGAAGACGGAAAAATCAATACAGAAAAGTTGAATCCAATTGGGCGTCTTGCAGGGCAAATGTATACAAAACCAATGGCTGAAACCTTTGTTTTAGAAAGAAAAAGGTGATGTGAATGAAGTTTGTGACGTTTTTAAATCAAGAGGATAGGCAAGTGGCAGGAGTGATAAAAGGAGAGTCTGTGATTGATCTCCATCAACGATCTGGTGGGAAAATTCCTTCATCCATGTTAGCTATTTTAGGTGAGTATCATAGATTCAGACCGCTTATTTCCGCTATACAACAGTCAGCTCAACCTTCACAAGGAAGTTATCATTTAAATGAAGTTCAATTGCTTGCCCCTTTACCTAATCCACTCAGTTTACGTGATTTTTATGCATTTGAAGAGCATGTTGTAAACGCGAGGGAAAAACGAGGGTTAACCGTCGTTCCTGAGTGGTACGAGATTCCTGCATTTTATTTTTCGAACCATTTAGCGATAAAAGGCCCAAACGATAACATTCAGATCCCTCCTCACTGTCATCAGTTTGATTATGAATTGGAGATTGCTTGTGTAATCGGAAAGGAAGGAAAGGATATTAAAGCTGAGAATGCGGATGACTATATTTTAGGTTATTGTATCATGAATGATTGGAGTGCAAGAGACCTCCAAAGAAAGGAGATGAAGATTGGTTTAGGTCCAGCAAAAGGAAAAGATTTTGCGACATCAATAGGTCCTTACCTTGTAACAAAAGATGAGCTAGAAGAATTTAAAATTGGAAGCCGATATGACTTGAAAATGACCGCTTCTGTTAATGGGAAAATCTTATCTGAAGGTAATTTTCAATCCGTTTTTTACACATTTCCAGAAATGATTGAACGGGCTTGTACTGGAGTGACCTTGTATCCAGGTGAAGTTATTGGTTCTGGTACTTTAGGAACAGGCTGTTTATTGGAAATTGGTGATGATACGTGGTTACAGTCAGGTGATGAGGTTACCCTTGAGATCACTGGATTAGGGAGGCTAGTGAATCGAGTGATCGGATAAACCGTATTGAGGAGAAAGGAGTTTGATAAGATTGTACTACCGTAAAATGGGGATGATACCCAAAAAACGGCATACGATGTTTAAGAAAGAGGACGGGACCCTTTTCAGAGAACAAGTCATGGGGACAAAAGGGTTTTCAGGAGTACAATCCATTTTATATCATCTTTATATGCCCACTGAAGTAAAGGATGTAAGTATTGTTTCTCCTTATCAGCCAACCTATTTATCTAGTCAAACATTGAAGCATCGTCACTTTTATACTGATGCGGTAGAAAAGAAGGGAGACGCTATTGCATCAAGACAATACTGGCTTGGAAATGAGGATATCCTCATAGGAACGGCAAACATAACAGAAGAAATGGATGCTTTCTATCGAAATGGAGAAGGGGATGAACTCCTTTTCGTCCATAAAGGAAAAGGCGTCATTGAAACCATGTTTGGCACTCTTTCATATGGAAAGGGAGATTATTTAATTATTCCAATAGGTACTATTTACAGGTTGATTCCTTCACAGATGACGAAACTTTTAGTGATTGAGGCTGCTAGCCAAATAACCACTCCAAAGAGATATCGCAATGAGTACGGTCAGTTACTTGAGCATAGCCCTTTCTGTGAACGGGATCTTTCTGGTCCAGAAAAACTGAAGACAATGGATCAAAAAGGAGAGTTTCACGTATGGACAAAAACAGGTGGTCAAATTCACCGGCATGTTTATGGGCATCATCCTTTTGATGTGATTGGCTGGGACGGATATTTATATCCGTGGAAACTAAATATCAATGATTTTGAACCGATCACAGGTCGAATTCATCAACCACCACCTGTTCACCAGACGTTTGAAGGGAGCAACTTTGTCGTCTGTTCATTCGTTCCACGTTTATACGATTACCATCCCGAGGCAATACCCGCACCCTATTTTCATAGTAACGTCAATAGTGATGAAGTACTTTACTATGTTGAAGGGAATTTTATGAGTCGGAAGGGGATTAAAGAAGGTTCAATTACACTTCATCCAAGTGGTATCCCTCATGGACCTCACCCAGGAAAAGTTGAAGCGAGTATTGGAAAAAAACAAACGGAAGAATTAGCGGTCATGGTTGATACGTTCCATCCTTTAAAGGTTGCTAGTCATGTAGATTCTTATGAAGATGAAACTTATATGTACTCTTGGCTATAACGATTGTTGTTTTTGTACAAACGAGCTAGATTCACTAACATGGAATGAAGGGGATTCTTGTAATTCCCTTTGTTTTTTGGTTTTTTTAGCATCAATGAGAGGAATGGGTGAAATCACCTGTAAGTAATAAAGTACTTTTCCAGTATAGTAGATGATATTGGTCGATTGGTAAATGGCGATAGTTTTACATATTGCTTTCCCTCCCACTGTAAAAGAGGCAACGAGACTTGTTAATAAAATGGTTAAAATCATAGATTGCCAAAAGTTGTTATCATTTGCAATGAGTCTTGCTAATTGTATAACCGCGGAAGTTGTCGCTGCCCCACTTACAATTCCTGCTATATCCCCCATTACATCGTAAAAAAAAGCTTGAGAATAAAGGAGCATTCTTACTAATAAAGGCAGCTTCTTTTGCTCCTACTTTTTTCTTTGATGCCATAGCATGAAAGTGCGTTTCGTTTGACGTAGCTGCTGCTAGTCCGATCGTATCAGCGGCAATACCGATAAAAATAAATAACATAACGACTAGTATACTATAAAAAATATTAGCATCGGCTAAAACAAAAGTTGAAATGGTCGAAAAAATAGTCGCTAAAAAGAAAGTTAATATGGTAACTTTGCTACTCATTGGGAATGATTTTTTGATTTGTTTAAACGTTTTTCTCACCTCTATAAAAGTTAGTTAACGTTATATTTTTTTTACATAAGGAAACTTTTAATACATTTTAACTGAAAAAGGAGTCAATGTAAATGTTGGTTAGAGTAAAATTACTTTTAGTTAACAAATTCTATAAAAACTAAATAAAGGACGTCACCATAATATAACGAATATAATAGATTTTTAATAATAACTGCGGAAGCCAATTTTAAAGATGATAGAGGAAAAGACTTATCCGACCATGACCCTCGAGCAGCCGTATTGACTTATTTTTATCAATAAGGCCCTTCTTGAAAAGCGATCATTTAGATATAATCTAGGTGATGGCTTTTTTTTGAAAGGAGTGAGGGAATGAGAATAGTAGTAGTTGAACCTTATAATAAAAACTGGCTTGTGCTGTTTGAACAAGAAGCACGCATGATAAAACCAATTCTTGAATCAGAAGTGGTAAAAATATACCATATTGGAAGCACATCTGTACCAGGTTTGAGTGCGAAGCCTATCCTAGATCTGATGCCTGTAGTAAAAAATATACATAGAGTCGATGCTTTTAATGAGGAGTTCAAGGCAATAGGCTATGATGCTCTTGGAGAAAACGGAATTAAAAATAGAAGATTTTTTCGAAAAGGAGGAGATGACCGTACCCATCACCTTCATGTGTTTCAACTAGGAAGCCCTGAAATTGAACGTCACCTTGCTTTTCGAGATTATTTAATAGCACATCCTCTCGTCGCAAACGAATATGGGAAATTAAAAGGTAGTTTAGCAAAGAAATACCCCAACGATATTGATCAATACATGGCTGGGAAACACGATTTTATTGTTGAGGCTGAAAAAAAAGGCGATGCTGTGGTCTATAAATCGAAAGAATGTTTAAACATAATTTTTCTAAAAACCCTTGTGTTAATTCGAAAACTTTAGTAAAATAATCTTGAGTGATGAAAGCGCTTTCTATACTAAAGGGGAAAAATACATATTTCAAACAAAGGGGTAAATGTTTGAATAAAGAAGATTCCGTAAAAGGAGTCTTTTTTATTTTTATTATATACTTGAATAAAATATATATTTGTGATAAATTTATTTTATGGATAGAACAAGTTTAATTAAAGGTCATTTAGAGATGTGTGTTTTAGCGATATTATCTAACAAGAAAAGCTATGGATATGAAATTATGAAGGAATTAGAAGAACATCAATTAAAATTGAAAGGAGTTGGCAGCATTTATCCCATTTTAACGAAACTGAAGGACAAAGGATGGGTAGATGTGAGTAGAGAATGGAGCGAAGCAGGTAAAGCAAGAGTTTATTACAAGATTAACAGTCAAGGAGAAAAATATTTGCAAGTAAAAATGGATGAATGGAAAGAATTACAGAAGGATATTCAAGGGTTACTCAATCATCATATAAAGGAGGACAAATGATGTATGGAAAAAATCAATATATAAAAGAAGTTAAACTCGAATTAAATCGTTTCTTAATTCCTATAAGAGGTTGTTCAAAAAGTCATGAAAAATTGCTGTCGAATAACTTTGTTGTCTCGCTATTCCACTCCTCATGTACAGAGAACGTACACTGTGGTGCTCATAGCTTCGTCGCCTCGTTCTTCTCGGCCCTTTTCCCCCTACTTTTTGAACACGCACTATAAGTAAAAAACAAGAAGCAACTGAACAATTAAATGAACATTTCGATGCATCTCATGAAAGAGGGGAGGACGCGCTTAAAAACCTTGAACCTGCGAGAGAGTTTGCTGAAGCATTTGCCACTTCCCACGGTTATTCTCGAAAACAATCAAAAAGGAGCTGGAACCTGTACCTTAAGTCAATTGGAGCTTTTATGAGTGTTTATGCTATTTGCCAGGTGATATTTTCTCTTTTTTTAACAAAGTCATTTACGGAGGACTATATTCACTATAACCTCTTTTACAATATAGCTGAAAACAGTTGGTGGAATGCGTTTTTAATCTCAATTAGCTTGTTAACAGCTTCTATTTTAGCTCTTGTTAGTTTGTATATCTTGAAACGAAAATACATGGTTAAATGAAAAAAAGAAAACAGCCTCTAATTGTCAAATCCTGCACCATGATCATCATCTTAATTCTTCTAATTTTTGTTTTTCTCCCCATCACCTATGTACAAGGTCAAACTATCAAAGACATTGAGAAAACAATTCAAAGTACACTAGAACAATTGTCTATACCTGGTGCATCAGTTGTCATTTTTCAAAATAAACAACCTGTTTTAAAAACAAACTTTGGCAATATGACGAATGAAACTTCTCTACTAACTGGCTCTGTTAGCAAATCCATGACTGCATTAGCCATTCTCCAACTAGTCAATCAAAAACAAGTTGAAATAGATCGTCCAATTTCTGATTATTTATCGTGGTTTCATCATGAAAATGCCTCAAAGATAAAAATCAAACACCTTTTGTCCCATACGAGTGGGTTTAGTACCTTTTTACTTGACTGTCACATCATCCTTATAGAAAAGGTATAGAGTAAACACTCTATACCTCTTTCCACTGTTTACCTAACGCAAACTTCCAAGCAAGTGTTGATGTGACAATTAACAATATTAGATACCCTATTTTCCCATAAGGAACGGTTAAGAGATAATAATGTATACCTGCAAAAATAGCGATCGGAATCATAAAAATAAAAACAATCCAATTCGTGTTCTCAATCGTTTCGAACGAGCTTGAAAAGGGGAGTTCCTTCACCAATAATAAAAAACAAATAATAGAGGTTAGAATAGATACTCCTAGAACAATGAATAAATCAATAATCACTGTTGCACCATAAATCCATACATAAAAGACGCTTATCGGCAAAAATACAGGTAAAAATAGCTTGACGATAAAGGATTTTAACGTCCCGCTTGCTACATGATAAAAGTTTTTAATAGGAGTAGTCTTATAAATCCATGCCCCTTTATAATTACCGGAATAACTTAGCATCATAATAGCGGATGGAATAATAATCGTACATAAGTATATACCTAAATAACCGTTTCCTTGAGAAACCTCCTCGAATGTTTTCCATTGAAGCTCATTCATGAGAATGATAATTGGAAAAATAAACGCCATGCCTAAGGATGGATACACTTTTAATCTGAATTCTCGTTCGTTTTTCATCATCTGACTAGCAAACCTGTAGAATAATTGTTCCTCTTTTGAAAAGCAAATGAGCTGAATGAATTTTTTTCTTACGTTCGATAAAGGCTTTCGATTTGCTCCTTGCTGACTGGATAACTTCAATAAATTGTTTTCAAAAGAAGGGATAATCCTGATGTAAACAATCAAAGAAACGATCGGAACAGCGAATGCTAAGATGGAAAATGTAATCAAAAGCGGGTGAGTATTTCCGTTTAATAACCATTCATAAGGAAGCCCCAAACCAAATCGGTGGAATGAAAAATTGCCACCAAGCAACTTGGAAGGAGAAATCAAACATATCAAATGAACGGATGACTAACTGGTATCCAATGGCGATACCGATGGTTAAGCCAATTTGAATAAAGTTAATAATGTCTTTCACCTTTTCTCCGTCAAAAAACTTTAAAATAATAACGTAGATTAAAGAAGTGCATAAAATAATGAGAAACACCATTAAAATAATTTCAAGTAAATAGATCAAAAAGAAAATGGGACCATGAGCAATAAAACTCGCGAGCAAAGATGGAACAACGAACGATCCAGTCAGTAAAAACAAATAGATGGCAATGTGAATCGTTTTTGCTGTGTTAATCGTTTTTGATGAGATCGGCTTTGAAGAAATAATCATTTTTTCCCGAATATCGAGTAACACGTTAGAAAAGTCGGAAACCATAGACATCATAATTGTAATCATTAAAACGCTGAAAGTAACACTCATAGAAAGAATATAATTTTCATTTAGTAGTACAAAGAAGATTAAAAGAAGTCCCATCAAACCATAAACCCAAAGTGACTTCATGAATTTGTTTTCCTCTTTGTTTTCTTTAGCTTTTTTTGCATTTGATTGAAAGATGGTTGGTGTTCTTCTTTGATCCATGGTTAGTTTCATTTGTACTATTTTTCTCATCATCGGATAATCAACACCCATCTTCGTAAAAAACCACGTAAAATGGTCGAGAAATTGTAAGGTTCGGAATTCTTTCATTTATTTCACCTCAGTTACGATAGAAATGAATTCATCTGCTCGTTGTTTTTGATCATTAAAGCCTGTCACCTTGTTAAAAATCTCTTCTAATGATCCTTTTCCATCCTTTTGTTGTTGTTTTATTTCAGAGAAGGTACCGTCCGTTACGATTTGCCCATCGTTAATAATGACGATTCTTGTACTGATTTTTTCAACAACATCCATAATGTGAGAGGAATAAAAGATTGTTTTCCCTGCATTTGCTAATTGAGCTAAAATTTCTTTGAAAATCATCACGCTGTTAGCATCTAGTCCATTGATAGGCTCGTCCAAAAATAAAATATCTGGGTTATGTAGCATGCTGGATACAATGAGTAGTTTTTGTTTCATTCCTTTTGAAAAAGATGAAATTCTAGCGTTATACACATGCTCCATGTTGAAGACAGAAAAAAGCTGCTTTGCTTTTTGGTCAGTTGTCTCGAAGTCCATTCCATACAACTCACCAATAAAGGTTAAATATTCATGAGCTGTTAAAGCATCATAGAGCTCTGCCATTTCAGGGACGTAACCAACTCTTCTTTTATAGTTGATTGGATCATCTTTGATGTTTTTTCCAAATAAAGAGATGTCCCCTAAATAGTCTTGTTCAAGCCCTAAAATCATTTTGACTGTAGTGCTTTTTCCAGCACCATTGGGCCCAATATAGCCGATAATCTGTCCAGGATAAACATCAAGGTCAATCCCTTTCAACACTTCATTTGAGCCATAATTCTTTTTAAGTTGCTGTATTTGTAATATTGGTTCCATTATTTCACCTGCTTTATTATTATTTACATGCTCAATATGATTTATATACGATTTATGTATTAATAAGGTTTCATGTGTGATAGTTTGTTAAAATATAAGAAAATCCCTTTTTTAACTATATCACGTGAAAATTTCAAATTAAAATAGAAAAATATTAAAAAGGACAGTGATTAAATTGGATAAATTGTTTTATATGTTAGATGATTTATATGAAGAAATGGTTAATATTCGCCGATATTTACATCAATACCCGGAGTTATCTTTTCAAGAGGTTGAAACAGCAAAATTTATAGCCGACTATCATCGAAAATTAGGACTCGAAGTAAGGGAAGGAGTGGGGGGAAGAGGTGTAGTAGCAAAACTTAAAGGAAATAAACATGGGAAGACGGTAGCCCTTCGTGCAGACTTTGATGCTCTTCCAATACAAGAAGAGCGAGATGTCCCTTATAAATCTAAAAATGACGGTGTCATGCATGCCTGTGGTCACGATGGACATACAGCGACATTGTTATCTTTAGCAAAAGCTTTCGTTCAAATAAAGGAAGACCTGGCAGGTACAATCGTTTTTATCCATCAGCACGCAGAGGAGTTAACACCAGGTGGTGCAATTGCGATGATTGAGGACGGATGCCTAGAAGGAGTAGATGTTATTTTCGGTACTCATTTATGGGCAACAGAACCTTATGGTGAGATTCTTTACCGAGAGGGCCCGCTTATGGCCGCTGCCGATTCGTTTAACATTACAATTTTAGGGGAAGGTGGTCATGGTGCACAACCACATTTGACAAAAGATTCGATTGTGATCGCTAGCCAATTGGTTCAAGCGATTCAGCAAATTGTCTCTCGTCGAATTAATCCATTAGATTCTGCTGTTGTATCAATAGGGTCATTCGTTTCTGAAAATGCGTTTAATGTTATCGCTGATCAAGCATCATTACAAGGAACCGTCCGAACATTTAATGAAGAAGTAAGAGGAAATATTGAAAAAGAATTAGAAAAGATAATAGAAGGAACTTGTCTGTCTCATCAATGTGACTATCAGTTCAGTTATAATCGAGGGTATCCTTCTGTTGTAAATCATAAAGAAGAGACTGAACATATAAAATCAATCGCTAAAATGGTTCCTGAAGTAACCAAGGTATGTGAAACCGAACCATCTATGGGTGGAGAGGATTTTGCCTACTATCTCGAGCACGTAAAAGGCTGTTTTTTCTTTACGGGGGCTCAAGACCCGAATTGGGATGTGACCTATCCACACCATCACCCTAAATTTTCAATAGATGAAAGAGCGATGTTAATTGCCTCTAAAACATTAGGAGCGGCTACGTTATGTTTTTTAAAGGATGAAAATCAAAAAGCCTAGTCAAAATGAACTAGGCTTTTTGGTTTAGTTTCTTTAGTATATGGTGAAACTGTCTATTTAAATCAGCAATGTCTTCGTCCGTTAAGTCTGTTTCGTCGAAAATATGAATAGGGATGTTTTCAGCTTTCTTTTTCAGCTCTACACCTTTTTCAGTAAGTGAAACTTCCACTTTACGTTCATCTTCTTTAGAACGAATACGAGTGACAATCCCTGATTGCTCTAACCTTTTAAGTAACGGTGTCAACGTTCCTGAATCTAAGTAGAGTTCTTCTCCTAATTCTTTTACTGTTAGTTTGTTTTTTTCTGATAAAACAACTAATACTAAATATTGTGGATAGGTGATATTTAGTTCCTTTAATAAGGGGTGATAACGCTTTATGATTTCTCTGGAACAAGCGTAAATAGAAAAGCATAGGTGGTCCTTTAGAAAAAATGGTTTTTTATCCATCATCAATCATTCTCCTAGCATATAAGTTGACATCTATATTATAGTCATGATAAATTAAATATGCAAAATAATAATTGTGAACAATTAAATAACGAAAAATAATATTAGAGGAGTGTTTATTAATGAAACCATTGTACACAGCAACTGCAACAGCAATAGGAGGACGTGAAGGGAAAGTACAATCTTCAGATCGTGTTTTAGATCATAAGATTGAAATGCCAAAAGAGTTGGTGGAGCAGGTAAAGAAGGCACCAATCCGGAACAATTATTTGCAGCAGGATACGCAGCATGTTTTGATAGCGCTCTAAATTTAGTCGCTCGTACAAATAAAATTAAACTAGGAACAACTGAAATTACAACTCATGTATCAATTGGAAAAGATGATTCTGGTTTTGAATTAAGTGTCGTTCTTGAAGCTAAAATCCCAGAAGTAAGTAAAGAAGAAGCTGAAAAATTACTCGAGCAAGCCCATCAAGTTTGTCCTTATTCAAAAGCGACAAGAGGCAATATTGATGTTGAATTAAAAGTAGCTGAATAATAAAGAGATCAAAAAAAGAGGATAGGCTTTAAAACCTGTCCTCTTTTTATTGTGTAAAATAAACATATGAATTCGTTTATATTGACTAATTCAATGAATGTGGTAACATAAAAAGTGTGTTACTAATATTGAATAGTCTGAATATTCCTATTTGTCGTTTTTTAAAACCCGATAAAACTTATATGTTTAATGAAAATATAACCATCAGTAAAACCCCATTTAGAACGAGGTGAGGAGAGTGGAGATAGGGAATAGAATTCGCTTCTACCGTATTCAAAAGAATATGACACAGGAGGAATTAGCCAAAGGGATTATTTCGACTTCTTATTTATCGAAAATAGAAAATAATCAAACGCAGCCTAGTGGAGAGGTTTTAAGTTATCTCAGCAAAAGATTAGATATTCAATTAATTGAGCAAGAAGAAATCACTTTAATGGAAGACTTGTTTAAATGGTATGAGGATATTATTCATTATCGTAAAAATGAAGTTGAGTCACAATATGAACTACTCAAAGATAGAATTAATTTTTCCAATGATACTACAGCTCTCATTTTCTTCACTTTATTTGAGCTCCGTTATTTCTTCTTCGCAGGTAAACATGAATATCTAGACCGTTCACTTGAAAAAATTAATTTATATAGTGATATTTTAGAAGACAAGATGATCTATTTCTTTTATAAGTTTAAAGGAATGTACCATTATGTAAATCGACAGTACATAAAGGCATTAGATCACTTAAAGTATGCTGAAGAACACATCTCTAATCAAATGGCGTTTGAAAGTTGGGAGAAGGCAGACTTATTCTATATGATTGGTTTATGTCTCAATCAAATGAGAAAGCCTGCTCTTTCCATTCAATATACGAATTCGGCATTATTAATATTTAGAAGTGTTTATAACTTAAGAAGGTGTGGAGAAGCGCAAGTTTTATTAGGGTTAAATTTTCAAAGGGTGAACGAATTTAAAAAAGCCTACGAAAATTACCAACTTGCCTTGGTAATTGCTAAACAGTTAGATGAAACTGATTTACTAGGAATTATTTATCATAACATAGGGTATTATCATTTTAATCAGTTAGAATATGAGAAGGCTTTAACGAATTTTAACCTTGCTCTTCAGTATAAAAAAATAGAGCGGGAAGAATCGATGCTTGTGACAATGTATTGGATTATGCAAACTTTTTATTTCCAAGATAATAAAGATCAAGTTGCTCTCTGGCTTGAGAAGGGAGAGGAGCTATTAAAGCGTTATCCTCGAAAAGATTTTGAATATCGATTCAAAGTTTTTCGTTTTTTAATGGAAGAGATTTTAGATGAGGTATTTGAAAAGTTTTTAGAAAAGGAAGTCATTCCATACTTTAAGGATCAAAATTATGAAGATGAAGTAATTTTATTTTCAAAGTTTTTGGCCGTTCATTTTGAAAACCAAAATAAATATAAGGCGGCTTGCCATTATTATCGAATGGTCATAAACGCAGTAAATGAACAAAATAATCGAACGAACGCTTATGATAGAATCATTCAGCTGCATGCTAATAAAATTAAAGCAAAATCTCAAAAGGTTATTACTAAAGTATAAAAGGGGCTTGTTGGTGTTGGTACCAACAAACCCCTTTTTTTTGCAGAGTAAGAAAGTATAAAAATCTGTCCTTATTTGGATGGTGCTTTTATTTTTGTCTAGCTCCATCGCCCAGCAACTCGTAAGTTTTTCGACGCACAGGAAGTGCTAGCATCATCGTTGTCCACAGGACGTGGACGTCTTTAGATGATGTTCCATTTGTCTATGATAAGTCAACATCGAAGCCTGCGGCTTTTCGTGTTTCCTTTATCTCATACGGAGTGCTCAAGCCCCTTCGTTGCTAAACGGGCGCTTGCGCTTTTCTTAAATTTGTTCTAATGAGAAATCAAGTTAAGTTAGGAGGTTCTTCCGTTAGACCAGGAGGTTCTTCCGTTAGACTAGGAGGTTCTTCTAAAAAACTATAACTTCCTAAAGCACTTAAGAAAAGAAAACTAAACGAAAAAAGAGATTTAGACCATTTTTTAATCAATATAACCACTCCTATTCAAAATATTCATACTATTCAATATATTATATACTAAAAATCATAAAATATATATAAAAATTGTGACAATCATACAAGCATTTTTAGTTAACTAGCATAAAGTATTATGAAGTACAAGGAGGTGTTAAAAATAACAAACTATTTATTATGGTCGGAATGGCCTTATGCCGGTGAAACCACTCCACCTGTTCCAGAAGAACCTTACGCAGGAGAATGGCCCATGTATTACTTTACCATAAATAAACTAGGGCAAATTATTGATTGGAGAGGAAAAGTTGTTCATTTAGGAATAACGAATCCTAGTAAAATAAACTGGGATGAGGAATTAAAAGTTGTTGAGCAAACTATTAACGAGCGAACAAAAAAAACCGTAAAAATAGCAGACTATTGGAGTCGTGGTCCAGCAACAAAACAGTGGACGCCAATATGCGATGTACTAATTGATACGTATGGCGTAACTGCTCCTAGGGCTGCAAGAATTCTTTCTTGTGTTCAATCAGCTATCAATGACGTGTTTGTGATTTGTTGGTATTTGAAATTTAAATGGAATGTTGCAAGACCTAATCAATTAAATAATCAATTGGCTACTGTCGTTTGCACCCCTAATCATCCAACGTATCCATCCGGTCACGCAACAGTTGCAGGTTGTGCTGAAGAAATTTTATCTTACTTTTTCCCTGCGGAGGAATGTAGACTAAAAACACTAGCAAAACAATGTTCTGTGTCAAGGTTATACGGTGGCGTCCATTATCCTTCTGACAACAATGAAGGTTATTGTTTAGGAAAGAGGTTGGCGTATATTATAAGGAAAAAGTTTGAACAACAAATATTGCCTAATGGTGATCCGGTAGATACCCCTTATACAGAAGATCAATATGCTAAACTTTCTCCACCACCATATAGGCAAGCAATTCCTTACGACTTTAGTAGAAAATGCGCATCTCTTACTATTTATAATTCATGTAATAAGGAATCATAATTGATTATGAGTTGGCTGTTCAAAAAGTGTCTGATACAGGCACTTTTTGAATGAATGTTGTTAATTTTTCTTATTAAATTGCGCGTTAATTTGTCCTCTTATCATATTATTCCTAACGGATTGATTGCTTCCTTGTTTTCTTAATTCTCTTAAAATTTCGGTTGTTTGAACCCCTTCTTCTCGTTGATTAGCAATTATCATTAATTGTTCTATATCAGAGAAGGAATATTTTCTCGTACCTTTTGACGTTCGATCAGGTTCAACTAAATTTCGCTCTTCATAATAGCGAATTTGTCTAACAGATAGTCCAGTTATTTCGCTTACAGTACCAATGGAAATGACTTTTTTTAACTTGTATGAATCTTCCACATTTCCACCCCTTGAGTTGTATCCTTTATCTTAATTATACCGATTATATATTGAAAAATCCTCAGTATTGTCAGAAAATCTAACAATAAACAGCAATTAATGTTAGGAAAACTATCATAGAAAGGGT
This sequence comes from Bacillus carboniphilus, assembly GCF_020524035.2. Lineage (NCBI taxonomy): Bacteria > Bacillati > Bacillota > Bacilli > Caryophanales > Bacillaceae > Bacillus > Bacillus carboniphilus. The sequence goes on from NZ_CP129013.1 coordinate 479,396, forward strand.
AGGAAGAATGATTTATTAAGTTGTGGTAAATGGGGTTTATGACAATTAGATAGATTATCAAGATAATTTTCGGAGAATAAGGAAGTAACCTCTTCGAAACGTTCAGATTTCAAGTTAAATACATACAAGGCATCTACTTTGAAATTACACAATATTAATTTATAAAATTGTTCGTTTTTTGGCTCTTTCTTGTTCAAAAAGTAAAGGACCACTACGCCTTCTTTTAATGGTTGTTTGGCAATCCATGCTAGATCTTTCATTTTTTCTCCCCGACTAAAAAGTATTGTACATAGTGTTTCCTTTATTATTAATTTATAGTCTAAAAAGTTTTTTTTGGAAAAACTGTTGAAGTTAAAAGATTTTTGAATATAATATTATTATAGATAATTATGTAAAGAGAGGAATAATGAGTTGTTAACTTAGAAGGATTTTAAAAGCCTCTAAAAAACAAATCTTTAAAATATGGTAATATAATAGTAAAATATACATAAAGTATTTTTTAACATATATTCAAATTGTTTGTAAAGGCGGTTGTAATGATGTCTTATACCGAAGAAGAAGTTGAACGGTCTCTTGCGTTATACAAAGTTTTTGCAAGGGCATTTAAAAGTATTTCAGAGCATTCGATTCGTGATAGTAAAGAGCACGGGTTTAATCCGACAGAGTTTGCTGTGTTGGAGCTTCTCTATACTAGAGGTCCACAGAAGCTCCAAGACATTGGAGCTAGACTGTTATTAGTTAGCGGAAATGTTACCTATGTAATTGATAAACTAGAGAAAAACGGTTATTTATATCGAGAGCAAAATACAAAAGATAAACGATCGATTTTTGCTCATTTGACGGATATGGGGATGAATTATATGAATGAAATTTATCCTATTCACTCGATCAGAATTGCTAGAGCCTTTTCTGGACTTTCTAAAGAAGAGCAGGAGCAGATGATTGAATTATTAAAAAAAGGCTGGTATTCATAGTCAACACTTACTTTTCCGTTAGTTTTCAAAAACATGTTTATAACATAAGGTTGCTTAGCAAAATAAGAACAGGGCAGAGTATGCTCTGTTTTTTTATTTTTCAATCGTTCTTACTTGAAATTCATTCGGGAATTCGTTTATAGTAGATGCATGTTGACCATTTAGTCGAAAATAAATATGACCCATTAGTCAAAGGGGGGATTTGAAATTAATGAAACTGAGTCGTTTCTCGATTAGAAGACCTGTTTTTACGATCGTTACCATGTTTTTAGTTATTATTCTAGGGATTGTTTCTTTACTGAATATTCCTATGAAACTCATTCCTGAAATTAATCCACCTATTGGAGTTGTTGTCACCAATTATGAAGGGGCAAGTCCAGAAGAAGTAGTGGAGAAAGTATCTAAACCTCTAGAAGAAGCGTTATCTACTGTAGAGGGTTTAAATACCATTTCCTCTACATCTGAAGAAAATGCAAGTCTTGTATTATTACGGTTTTCATGGACTTCAGATATTGACGAAGTGCAAGATGAAATCATGAGTAGTATGGAAAATATACCACTCCCAGAGGGTGCAGAGGATCCTCGGTTTTTAAAGTTTGATCCTAGTCAGTTTCCTATTATTCAATTATCATTAACATCAACTTCAGATAACAAACAGCTTCAAGATTTAGCTGATGATTTAAAGCAAGAGCTGACAAAAGCTGAAGGAGTTGCAAGTGTTAATTTATCTGGTCTTTCTTCAGAACAAGTTAGTGTATTATTAGATCAGGAAAAATTAAAACAATATAATTTAACTCAGTCTGAAATCGTAGATGTAGTGAGAAGCAATAAAATATCCTTACCTGGTGATCAAATCACAACAGACGGGAAGCAATTGACAACGAGAGTGATCAGTACTATTGATTCTCTTGATATTTTAAGGGATCTTGTGGTTACTCGAGATGCACAAGGGGAAAAAATAACGTTAGACCAAGTCGCTACTGTAGAAATAAAAGAGATAGAGAAAAAGTCAATCACAAGAGCCAATCAAGAGTCTTCCGTATTAGTAAGTGTCCTTCAGCAATCGGATGCCAATACAGCTGAAGTATCAGAAAATTTTCAAGAACGTCTTGATGAACTACTTGAGGATGAAAAATACGAATCTGTTAAGGCAGATATTTTATTTGATCAAGGGGACTATATTGAACAAGCAATCAATAATATGATGAGAACCCTTTTACTGGGCGGATTGTTTGCAATGATTGTTTTGTTCTTATTTTTACGGAGTGTGAAATCACCACTCATTATCGGAGTGGCCATTCCTTATTCTGTTATTGTGACCTTTGTGCTCATTTACTTTTCTGATTTCACCTTAAATATTATGACTTTAGGTGGTCTTGCCTTAGGAATAGGAATGTTAGTGGATAATGCTATTGTGGTGATTGAAAATATATATAGGCATCTATCGATGGGTAAGTCTTCTAAAGAAGCAGCTTATGAGGGCGCAAAAGAAATGGGCCCAGCGATTATTGCTTCGACTTTAACGACTGTTGCTGTTTTTGTTCCAGTTGTCTTTATTCAAGGATTAATCGGTCAGCTCTTTAAAGAATTTGCGATGACGATTGCGTTTAGTTTATTTGCTTCTTTATTTGTAGCATTAACGGTTGTACCGATGTTAGCAAGCAAATGGTTGAAAGTACCAAAAGAAAATGTAGAGAATAAGCGTCAAGAATCTCGTTTTATGCAATCGTTAGAATCACTCGTGAAGTGGGCTTTAAGAAGAAGAGGGTTCGTTCTTACACTTACGCTTGTCATCTTTTTAGGGAGTCTTGCAGGACTCTATCGAGTAGGTGCAGTTTTCTTACCAGCTACGGATGAAGGATATTTTTCAGTTGGAATCGAGCTGGAAAATGGGACTTCTCTAGAAGAGACAAAAAAAGTGATTAATGCAGTAGAAAAAGAACTAGAAGATAAAGATGATGTAGATGTTTATGTAAGTTTAATAGGATCGAATCAGGAAGAGTCCTTTAGAGGAACAGGACAAACGAATATTGCAGAGATGTATGTCAATATGGTTCCACTTGATAAGCGTGATCAATCCACCTTTGATTTTGTGGATGATATTGAAAGAGATATCGAGAGTACTGCCCGTAACGTCAACAAAACAGCAGAAGTTACCTTTAACTTACAGTCTTCAACAGGGTCAGAACCTAACACGTTATCGTTTAACGTTCGAAATGCTGATGAAGAACAATTGAAGGAAGATGTTGAAAAGATTGCATCGGCGATTGATGAACTTGAAGATGTTACTAATGTAGTGACAGATCTAAGTGATACGGTTGAAGAACTACAAATAACGGTCGATCGGGAAAAAGCTCTTGATAAAGGGTTAGTTCCGGGACAAATTGCAACAGTGGTCAACCAAGTGACGCGTGGAACAGATGCAATTCAAATCACGAACGCAGATAACAACGAAATTTATATGGTCAACGTTCAATATGATGAAACCGTAACTGAAAATATCGGTTCATTAGAGAAGCTGTTGATTAAAACACCTCTAGATGAGTTTGTTCAATTAAGCGAAGTTGCTACGATTGAAAAAGGAGAAGGTCCGACAGAAATAAACCGAATCGAAAAAGAAAATGCTGTAGAAGTTTCGGTTAAATATAACAATACAACGAATTTAGGAGAAATTTCTCAAAAAGTAGATGAAGAGATCGAGGAATTAGAGTTAGATGAGGATGAAACAAAGATCACGTTCTCTGGTGACCGTGAGCTTTTAGAAAATAACATTGATGATATGCTGTTAGCCTTTGTTCTTGCCATTGTGTTTATTTATATTGTGATGGCTGCTCAATTTGAGTCCTTTAAATATCCACTTGTGATTATGTTTACTGTTCCACTCATGATTGTAGGAGTATCGATCGCGCTTGTTTTAACTAATACGCCGTTAAGTTTAACAGTCATAATTGGTATCATCGTCCTAGCTGGTATCGTCGTAAATAATGCCATTGTGATTGTTGACTATATTAATCAACTAAAAGAGGATGGAATGAAATCGTATGATGCCATTGTGAAGGCCGTGAAAGTTCGATTACGACCTGTGTTGATGACAGCTTCTACAACGATTCTCGGATTATTACCTCTAGCGATAGGTTTAGGAGAAGGTACGGAAATTAATCAGCCTCTTGGAGTGAGTGTCATAGGTGGATTAATTACAAGTACACTTTTAACCTTGTTAGTTATTCCAGTTGTGTATAGTTTATTTGATAAACAAACGAGAAAACTAAACAAAAAATATGCGACTCCTGATGGACAATTAATACCAGCTTATTTATTAGAAGAAAAAATTGAAAGAGAAGAAGAACAAGCAGAATCGACTGAAATTGCTGAAACGCCTAAAGATAAACAGCAAATGGTGAAAATGCTTGAGCAAATGATTGAAATTGTAAAAAAGGACGACAAAGAAAATAGGTAATGTGTTTTGTTCCATTTGAAGGGGTGATTTTTTGGAGCAAAAAAGAAAACTAATTATTAAAGGGGCTATGGAACTCTTCTCAAAAAAAGGGTTTCAGTCTACTTCGATGCAAGAGATTGCCGATCATATAGGAGTTGCAAAAGGATCACTTTATCATTACTTCAACTCTAAACTAGAACTTCTCTATCAAATTTTCTTATACAATTATGATTTCTTTGCAAATAAAGTGGAGGAAATTGAAACGACAGACAATTTATCAAGTAGAGAAAAGTTTCGTTTACAGGTAATGGTTCAATTATCTGCTTTTGTGGAGAATCGAGATTTTGTTAGACAACAATGCCAAGTGAATATTTACCAACAAGATGACAGAATTAAAGAGTTCTTTGTAAAAGTTCGATTTGAAAGTCTCTCCTGGACTCGAATGAAAATGATGGAGTTGTATGGAGAAGATATTAAGCCATACTCCCTAGATTTAGCAACGATCATGAATGGAATTGTTAACGAATATTTATCTTACAATATCATTGATGGGATCCAATTCGATTTAGAGGGATTTTCACATTTTGTAATCGAGCAGTGTGATATTTTAGTCAATGGGTATAAAAAGGGAAAACGTTCCTTTTTAACAGAGGATGTTCTTCCCCCATTTGAAATCTCGCATTCAAGTAAGGAACTCTTGCTATCTTGTCAAAGTAAGCTTTCAAAACTAGAAATCGATAACAAAGACGAAATTAGTCATACCCTTGAGGTGTTAGTAGAAGAGTGGGGGAAAAAGGAAACGAAGAAAGTTGTGTTGGAAAGTGTGCTCTTTCGTTTAGAACATTTAAGTCAAGGATATTTTGAGCCGGAAATAACCGAATTAAGAAAGATCTTGAAGAATAGTTGAATGGTTTGATTAGAGGACAGGGGGGAAAGCTCTTGTCCTTTTTCTTGTAATCGTAAATCACAAGAAAAAAGGATAATTATAATTGATGAGTACAGTTCATTCGTTTTAAACCTATTGTAAAGGGGCATTGAGTCATATCAATGCTCCTTTACTGTTATTTATGCTTTGAATAATATGTTTACCTTATTAGTAAGAACATAGTGGGAAATTTTAACGGATTAATCATAATAACAAGAATTTTATCTCTATATATTTGAACACAAACATTTAATAGGATTTAACAACCATATTTACCACCATAGGAAAAAATATCACATAGACTAATTTATTTCTTTTTTTTATATTCTAATAAGGATTGTTAATATCTTTAATATTTTTCTACTTTATTGAAAAAGATGCTAATATCCTCATATTATTGAATGGAGTGGAAACTAGAGTGAAATATCATAGAATCATAAGGATTTTAGCTATTTTTTTATCTTTGACGTTGTTTATTTCTTCTATCCCTTTGCAAGGTTTTGCAAAGGAGACTGAAAAGTCAGGAAATAGAGAAACGACAGTTAAAGATCCTGATTTTCAGCCTTTCGAAATTGAAGGCTTAGAACCAGGCGATGAATTAGTGAATGAACGGACTAAAGATTCGAAAGTTTTTTACAACGGGAATGAATCGTATACGCAGGAATTTTATTTTGAACCTATCCATGCAAAGGAAGAGGGTGGGGAGAAGTTTGAAGAAATATCACCTGAGTTAATTGAGAATTCCACAGATGAAAAGCTTGTAGAAACAGAGAATACAATATTACAATCATCATTTTTAAAAGAAATGGAAAATGGACTTTATGCTACTTTTGAGAAAGATGGACATACCATTTCGTATGCTTTGCTTGAAGCAAGTGGAGATGGGAAGGATCCTATCAAAGCAAATGATGTAACAGCGACTTATGATGAAAATAAAATTCTTCACCAAGCTGTCTTTCCAGAAATTGATCTGAGAAATTTGACATTTGGACAAGATACAAAAGAAGACCTCATTTTACATTCTTATCAAGGCTATCATACTTTCTCTTTCCAAATTAATACGAACTTAACCGCAAAAGAGCAAGAGGACAGATCCATACATTTCTTAGATGATCGTGAACAAACGATCTTCCAAATTGCAGCCCCATTTATGGAGGACTCCAACTATGATGAAGAAAAAGGAGAAGCGGAGCGCTCTGATCAAGTAAAATACGAACTTCAACAGATAGAAAATGGATATCTGTTGAAAGTGGTGGCTGATCAAGCCTGGCTAACGGATCCAGAACGTAAATATCCTGTTTATATTGATCCTACGACTTCTATTAATGCGTCTACGGACACGTTTGTAATGAGTGCCTATCCTACAACCAATTACAATGCATCAACGAGTAAATGGGATAGCGGACAAAGTCAATATGTATTAAAGACAGGTTACTACGACTCTACCACTGGAACGAATTACGCTTTTTTAAATCACTCCCTAGATTCTTTAAAAGGGACGAATGTAACAGAGGCCCAGTTAAAAGTGTTTGTTACTCATGCCTATTATGCGTCACAGGCGAATGGGCTATGGTTAGATACAGTGAACAGTTCTTGGTCAGCTAGTACATTGACATGGAACAATAAACCTTCCTCAACGAATATTGGGACGGTAAATGTTGCAAGGGATCAATGGGCTACCTTTAATGTGACGGATGCTGTGAAGAATTGGGTGAATGGTAGTAAAACCAATTATGGATTTAAGCTTCATACGAATGGAAATGGAAAAGAATATTGGAAAAAAGTTGTTTCTTCCACTAATTCCACTTCTAAACCTTATCTTTCTGTAACTTACACTGTGCCTACCCCAACAGCACCAAGTGGAGCAGCTTATTCAAACGGTGACGATACGGGTTATGTAAACTTATCTTGGTCACAAGTAGGCGGGGCAGTAGGATATAAAGTGTGGATTTATAATGGAAAAGAGTACGAAGCATTTTCGGTTGGCAATGTGACTTCTTGGTCTACTAAAGGGAAAAATATATGGCCAACAGAAGCCGATATTAAAGCGGGAAAATTTGATTTGTATCAAGATGGAAAAGGAACAGAGTTATCTGTTGACCCTTCTCCGGTTTATAAAAATTCGGGTGGAAATTATTCAGCTAATAAAAATTATTGGTTCAGAATCAGTGCCATTTATCCTTCGGGAGAAAGCACGTACTCTCAGCCGTTTATGCCAACCATTGTTGATCTAGACAAGCCTAGTACACCTAATAGTAAAAGTTTTTCCTATGGAAATGGTACAGGATATGTTGATGTATCATGGCAATCAGTAGAGGGTGCTACAGGATATAAAATTTATTTATTTAATGGGAAGTCCTATGAATCTATGGATGTAGGTAATGTTACTACTTGGTCAACGAAAGGAAAGAAGATTTGGCCAACAGAAACAGAAATATCAAAAGGCCAATATGCCTTGCATTTAAGTGATCAAAAAGGAAGCGAACTTCCTGTAGATCCATCAGATACGTACAAAATTATTGGGTATTATCCCGATAATCAAAATTATTGGATTCGTGTTAGTGCCTATAATGAGCAAGGAGAGACCGCTTTTTCAGATGCAACAAGACCGACCATCTCGAGCCTTCCTCAACCACTCCTCCTACTGGATTTACTTATACGAATCTACTGGATAAACAATCTGGTTATATCGTATTGAATTGGGATGCGATTGAAGGAGCAACGGGATATAAGGTTTGGATGTTCAATGGTAGAGCTTATCAAGAGTTTGATGCAGGGGCCAATACAACATGGACAACACAAAATAAAGGCATATGGCCAACCAAAGAAGAGATTAAAAATGGACAGTTTACGTTACATTATGATCAAAAAGGAAGTGAACTAGCACTTAATCCTTCTGATGTTTATAAAAATGCCGGATACGGCTATGAAAAGTATCAAAAGTATTGGTTCAGATTAAGTGCTTATGATGACAACGGAGAAACCGTTTATTCGAGTAAAGCCTTTGAACCTTCATTTAGTGAACCAACTGAATTTTTAGGGAAAGAAGAATATTGGTCTTTTACAGATGTACCGAATGGTGAGGTTAACATAGCGACAGGAAACCTTATAATTTCTGAAGATGATATCTCAATCTCTGGTAGAGGTCCTAGCCTTGGAGTCGCACGAACGTATAATAGCCTTTCACCGGCAATTGGGATGTTCGGAGCTGGATGGCACTCTGATCTTGAAATGAGTATTGTCGCTTCATCCGATCAATTAAAACTTATTGATGAAGATAGTACCCTTCATATTTTTAACAAGCAAGCGGATGGATCGTATAAACCACCAACAGGGATTTATCTAGAATTAACGGAAACAGAAAACGAATATATACTCAAGTCAAAAGATCAAACCAAAGTATTTTTCAATAAGACCTCAGGAAAAATTGAGAAAATGATGGATGGTCATAATAATACACTTAAATACTATTATGATCAGGAACGACTTTCCAAGATGGAAGATGCTTCAGGACGGGCACTTTCTTTTGCTTATACGGAAGATGGAAAAGTTAAAGAAATCATTGCCCCAGAAAACCGGAAAATCGTCTATGAGTATTCTAATGACTTCTTGACTAAAGTGACTCAAACAGCTGGAGAAGTGACTCAATACGAATATAACGATGCAATGCGACTTTCGAAATTATATGAACCAACGCATCAAGAAAAGAACCCTAGTGTCACCACGTTTCTTTATCAAGACCAAAGGCTAGCTCAAGTAGTAAATGCAGAGAACCATGCTTACTCATTAACGTATGACAAGGAAAAAAATGAAGTTGACTTTATTAATCCAAATGGAAGTAAAGATCGCTATCGATTTAATGAAGCAGCTAATCCTATTGTAATTACCCAAGATGTAGATCAATTAAACATTACAACTAGCTATATTTATGAAGGAAATAATTTGAAAGAAACGAAAGTTCCAAATGACCAAGGCTCAAGTAAGCCAACGGAAAGCTATCAATATGATGAGAACGGTAATGTTACAAGTGCAACGGATAGCTATGGAACTGAAACCTATCAGTATAATGAAAATAATGATGTAACAAAGATTATCGACACTGAAAATGAAGAAACGACGATTGCTTATGATGATTTGAACCCTGTTTCAGAAACAAGCCCAAGTGATCAGACCTCTTCTGTAGCTAAGTATGATAGTTATGGCAATGTTATTGAATCGAGTTCAGCGCTTTCTAATGCTACAAACTTACTGGAAAATGCAAGCTTTGAACAATCTGAAGGTCTTTCTTCGTGGAATGTAACAACCTATAATGATTCAGGCAGTTTAAAGATTGACTCGACTACACAGGCAAGTAATATAGCTGGTCAAAAATCGCTCAAAATTCAATCAACATCAACAACTAAAACAGGACAATTAGGGTATGTAGCGGCCACTCAAGAAGTGACAGTAAGTCCGAATACGACCTATACGTTAAGTGGTCGAATGAAGACAGATCTTACGAATGCGAATGCCTTTTTTAACGTTAAGTTTTTAGATAAAGATAAAAAAGGAATTGGCTGGCAAGATAATCGTTATAGTCAAATGACTAAAAAGCATGATTGGATGGATCGTCAACTAACGTTCACTACGCCTTCAAATACAGCATCTATATTAATTTATTTGGAAGTGGATCACTTTAACGATCAAGCGACAGGTGAAGCGTGGTTCGATGGAATACAGCTCGAAAAGTCAGATGTTTCGTCTACGTATAATCCAATCATTAATAGTAGTTTCGAAAAAACGTTTAATGGTTGGACGGGCTCAGGTGGCTCCATTGATTCAAGTGGTTTTGATGGAAGTGCTTCTTTAAAAGCTACAGGTTCTATGGAATACAAACAAACGCTTGAACTTAACCAAAATGATAAGATGACGCTTAAGGCTTTAACGTTAACAGGGCTATCAAAGGCACTCAACGTGACTGAAAAAGGTTCTGTAAGTAGTAGTGACTATGCATTAACAGCAAAAGTAGTTTATCAAGATGGAACCACGAAAGACTATGTTGCTAGCTTCCCTAAAGGTTCTCAGGAGTGGAATCGATCTGCCGTCAAAATTCCTGCTTCAAAACCAATTAAGAAGTTGGAAGTAATCCTTTCTTTTAAAGGGAATTACTCAGATACGGTTTGGTTTGATGCCATTCGTTTGATTGAAGGTAGTGTCTTAACGAAAAACAGTTATGATGAAAATCATAATTATGTGACAAAAGTTGAAGATGCTAAAGGAAACATCGTACAAAATAAGTACGATACCTACGGGAATAAAATGGAGGCAATTGATGAAAAAAATCAATCGATAACTTATGCTTACGACAAAGCAGATCAATTGCAATCCTTGAACCTTCCGAACGGAGCATCGGTCAACTATCAATACGATTTAAATGGAAATATGACAAGTAAAGAGATTGTTTCCAATGGAAAAAAACAACCATTTCAGTACCAATACAATGGGTTGAACCAGCTTCTTAAAACAACGGGACCATTAAATGATATAACGGTAAACGAATATGATGAAAATGGGAATAAAATCAAAACCACTTTGCCAAGAGGAAATGATATCAAATGGTCGTATGATGGCTTCGATCGTATCAATACCATAAGCTATAATGACAAAGGTTATTATCGTTTTGCTTATGATAAAAATGGCAACGAAACGACTGTTGAGGCGCTTATAGATGGTTACACAAAAACAAGAGAGTACGATAAGTCCAATCGTTTAACAAAAGTCGTACAAAAAAATAGCAAGCAAGATTGGCTATACCCAACTGAGTCTGATAAATTAAAAACGTTCACGTTCACACACAAAGATTTCTCTCAGACAAATGAATTTTCTTATAATAAGCAAGATTCCAATACACTTGTAAAAAATGGTTCATTCACGTTCCGTTTTGATTACGATGAAGATGGGAACGTACAAACCTTCACTTCTGGTAATGGTGCGGGATCGACCTTTTCGTATGATGATTTAGGGTTAGTTGATTCGCTAAATATTGGAACTGATGATGGGCAAGAAATCTTGTTTGAAACGTATGAGTATGATGCCAACGGCAATCGAACAAAGATTGAATCATCTAAAGGTACAAATAAAATCTATGCATATGATTCGTTAGATCAATTAGTGAAAGAAACCCGTTCAGACGGTACTTTGATTGAATATGAGTATGATGGGTTTGGTAATCGTGTTTTGGAAAAAGGAACAAACACTTCTCCTATCGTTTCTAGCTATAATCTTGCTAATCAGCTAGTCCAATATGGCGATGAAAGACTCTCTTACGATGATAATGGAAATAGATTAGAGGATGGGAAATTTATTTATCATTGGAATGATGCAGATCAGTTGGCATCTGTGACGAAAAAGGGTGCATCATCCCCAATTGCAACCTATCGTTATGATGAAGACGGACGACGTATTCAAAAAGTTGTCAATGGGAAAACGATCAATTACTATTATCATGGAGATAGTTTAAATGTCCTGTATGAAACGAATGAGAATGATGAAGTCATCAGATCTTATACGTATTCAGAATCTGGCATTTTACTATCGATGAACCAAGGAAATAGCACCTATTTTTATCATTATAATGCCCATGGAGATGTTATTGCTTTAACAGATAAGGACAGCAAGGTTGTTGCTGAATATGAGTATGACGCATGGGGAAATGTATTAAAAGCTGAAGAAGCAGATGAAGTAAAAACGAATCCGTATCGTTATGCAGGATACCAATATGATCATGAAACGGGTCTGTATTATTTAATCGCTCGATATTATCAACCCACGCATGGCGTATTTTTATCATTAGACCCAGATCCTGGTGATGATGACGATATCTTAACACAAAACGGTTACACATACGCCAATAACAATCCTGTCATGTTAGTGGATCCAGATGGCCACTGGGTTTGGTTAGCTGTTAATGCTGGCTTTGCAGTTTATGATGGGTATAAGGCATATAAGTCAGGAGGGAATTGGAAGCAGGTTGCTTGGGCTGCAGGCTCAAATTTTATAAAGTTAGGTTATATAAAAAAGGCTTCTAGAACATTAAGTGCTGTTAAGAAGGGGAGAACTGGCAGACAAGGAAAACTTAAAGCACTAGTATCAGATCCTAAAGCTCCTAAACATGTAAAAGGGTTTATTAAAAATCAGATGAGACACAGAAAAATTAATGGGAAAAAGAGACATTTAAATAACCCACCTGGATATGAACTAGCTCATAAGAGAGGTTATGAAGCTAGAAAAGGGTATTCATATAGATACACTGTGTTGCAAAATACGAAAAATCACAAACTTCAACATAAGTACGATAGATATGGTAAGAAAAGATAATAATACACTTAGGAGTGATTGAGTATGAAAAAATTTAGTAAAATGTTGATAGGACTTAACAACAGTGGTATAGATTGTTATGCAGATAAAGGAGATTTCCTTTATATAGCTAGTAAGACTGATACCAAAAAAGGCTTTTATAGAACGGCCTCTTATATACATTTTTTTTGTATCTTTAAACAAAGATAGAAAGCCTTCAGCAGTTGGTGTGGTTAAAAAAATTGAAAGTGAACTAACGGCGGCAGAGTTAGCGAAAATCGATTATGAGTCTAGGGGAAAAGATTTGGAGAAAATTAATGAGGAAGTAATAAATGAATACCTTTGGTTTCTAGAGAATATAAATAAGCACCCAGAACATACACCAATAGGGGTATCTTGGTTTGAGAAGAGTTTACCTAAGCCAGAAAAAAAACTGAAGTTACACAAAGTGTTTTTTACTGGTTTAACAAAGGAAGAGAAAGATTTACTATTTAAATTTTAGAACTTATAAAGATATTTCTTAAAGAGTGTTTTCCTTTGGAGATTGTTGATGAAGGAGAAAGAAATATAAAGAATAACATATGGTATGATTTTCAGTGAGTTTTTTTTAGTTTGTTTTATTAATACAAGGAAAGCAATGAGATGATTACTTTTTCTGCCTCATTGCTTTCTAAAAGCTAAATAATCTTTTAAGTATAGAAATTTTGAAAGAGGTAGATGGGAAATTATTTAGAATTATTAAAGGTCAATCAACAAAATTAAATTTTGGTGTTGGTTTTTATTAAAAATAACACCTTACATCGGGAGTTATTTTTCCGCTCTAGACATTCGTTTTACTCTTTAATTTCACTTACCATTTTTTTGAAAGATACATATAACATAGTTATTTCATCCCATTCACCTTCAACCATGTTCAGCTGTTAGAACAGGCTATGATTCCTTTTCTACATCAACAAAGATTGGGTCACCAAGGTTCTGATCATAACCAATTACATACCAATTATCTCGCCAAAAACCATGTTTATCATCCATCAATGAATTCCCTTGGTTCTCTATCCTATATCCAATTTGTCCAATTGGTTTATAAGAATCTCTTTTTCTTTTTTTTACATAATACCTTTCACCTCTTCGTGTTTATTTACTTATTCAATACTTTAAACTATACGAAATTCAAGATACCAATATGATCATGAAACGGGTCTGTATTATTTAATCGCTCGATATTATCAACCAACTCATGGAGTGTTTCTATCATCAAATCCAAATCCTGGTGATGATGACGATATCTTAACACAAAACGGTTACACTTACGCCAATAACAATCCTGTCATGTTAGTGGATCCAGATGGCCACTGGGTTTGGTTAGCTGTTAATGCTGGCTTTGCAGTTTATGATGGATATAAAGCATATAAGTCAGGTAAGGGCTGGGGAAGTGTAGCTTATGCAGCAGCATCAAATTTTAGTCCAGGAAAATATATAAAATACGGATCGAAAGCTTTCAGCTTAGCAAAAAAAATCAATGCAAATAGTAAGTTATCTAAAAAGATTAATCATGGCAATAAGATTGTTGGCAAAAAAACTGGGAAGATTGCTAAAATTGGAATTAGTGGTGGGAAACTTAACAAAAATGGCTCGTCAAGAAGGGCAAATAGTCAAGCTAATAAATAGAATAAACAAGCAGGTTACACAAGATATAAACCATATGTGATTAAGAAAAACTTAAAAGGTAGAGCTAGGGCTCTTGATTGGGAAAAAGGACGAGCTCGTTCAGTTAGAAAAGCAGGTGGAGAGATGGATAGACACTCAAGACCTTGATTAGATGGGGTGGAAATCATGTATTTGCGGGATATTCAAATGGTACTAGAAGAAAAAGGAATTAAAGATATTTATAAAAGGATTGATACTCAGTCACTTTGTATAACGGATATGTTTATGAGGGAATTAGGGAATAGATATTCTACAAATGATTGTAAAGAAATATTCTTTACATGCGCATAATTCCAAAAAATAGAAATAACTGATAAAGTGATGGATAATATCTATTATGTGAATCTCCCATTCGAACTGACGTATTTCTTTTCTTTAAATGATAGTAAAAAAAAACATTATCTTGCTGAAAGATTAAGGTATGGAGTTATAACATTAGCTGAGCAACTTGGGTGGGATACTCAACCCTTATTAGAACCATTTGAAATTATGCGTAATAAAAATTATCGAAATCATTTTAAGGTTAAGCGCCCTAAATTAAGTCCAGATAAAAAAAGGAAGGCTTATGCCTATTTAGAAGTTGAATTATATGATATATCGTTATATTTGGTTGTAGAAGATCGAAAAAATAATATACTAATAAAAGAAATTATTGCAAAAACTGAACCATTTTTTGAAAGTGTAACATACTATATGAAAGAACTTAAATGGTTATCCAATGATGAAGTGGCGTTATATACTCGTGCGCATAAAACAAAATACAATAGTGTGAAATTGTAAAAAAGAGCAATTCTAGTATATCTCTCTTTAAACATAAGGAGTTAACAATGGGAAAAAAACTTATCTTTAAAAAATGTAATGACATAACAGTAGATGATTCTCAAAAAATAAAGCAAGTCGGTGTTGATAAAAATGGAAATATCTTTATTTTATATGAATTAGATCATTTCATTTATAAAATTACTCATTATGTAAATAATGATACGAACACTTATCTTTTCAAAATAAACAAGAAGATTGATTTTATTGGATTTTTGAAAGAAGAGGTACTTTTTGTAAAATCAGTTACTTCAGAGGATGAGGATAATGCTTTTTTATATAATTTAGATGGGTTATATGTAAAGTCATTTTTTGTAGGAACTGGAATTTCAGTTTGTCAAACGGATCACAAAGGAGAAGTTTGGATTGGATATAATGATGAAGGGATTTTTGAACCCAATTCATTAGGTGAAAATGGAATCATCTGCTTAAACGAAAAAGGTGAAATAATCATTTTTGAGAAAATACATAAATCAATGGAACAAGGTTTAGTACCTATAATAGATGAATGTTATGCGATGTCAATGTTTCAAAAAAGTATATGGATGTGCTACCTTGGAAATTTTAATACCCAACTAATTAGAGTTGAAAATGAAAATAATATTAGTGTATGGAATGATTTAAAAATTGGAACGGTTGATTGTTTTGCAACCAATGGAAAGTTCGTGGTTCTTAATGAAAATAAAGGATATTTCCTTCTTAATTTAGAGCTGCAAACAATGTTAGACCTTATTCCTTGTAATGAAAATAATAAAGTCATTGATCCGGATAGAACATTTGCATTTAATAATAAAGTATTTATAATTTCAGGAGAAGCAGCCTATATCTCTGAGATATAAACATTTATTATGAAAGATTAAGGTAATTTGATTGAGTTTAATTGTTATTGGAGCGATCGGTTTCTTTATTTGAAAGAAGGTCAATCGCCGTTGGTTTGTCTATCTTTATAATTAGCACAATAGAATACTAAGTAGAGGAAAAACAGTTGGAAAGTATAGTGAAATTATAGCTTAAGTTGATACTATGAACAAAAAGGATAAGAATTCATTTTATTTTTTGTGATGACATTCATTTAGGAAATTTAAATCTAATCAATTATGAGATCGTTATGTTGCTTAGCCTTTACGTTTTTAGAAAGCAATCAAGAAGATATAAAGGTAAAAAAAGGTAGGGGATAGAGAATGTTTCTAGAAAAACATGAACCAGTATCGATTAAAGAGTCCATTTGGTTCGATGAAAAAGGGGACGTCGTTGATAGTGAACATCCTCATGTTACATTACAATTATCAAAAATAAACAGATACATTGTAGAAGTAAGTCAGACTAACAAAATGACCATTCCTCCTTTCTTTCATTGGATGCAAAATATAGGCTATATTATATATTGCATCTCTGATTGCAGAAAGAGTGCTGATAATATGACAAAAATACAAAGAATTTTTTTTTGAAAAAGAGAAAGCAAGATTGAAATGGAATTCAAAGGAAGGATGTATTAGTGTTTAATCTGTTCAAGATAAAATGTCAAAAGTAATTTCTTTGGAACTAATGATTAGTCAAATTGAAAGTGCGAAATCTTTTAAGAAAAGTCTAAGACTTTCAATATTTTGAGAAAATAAGACATACTCCTTCCATGAATTCGTGCCTGCTTAAAATGTCTATTTTCTGTTTTTCATCCCCTTGATATAGGTCTGTAAAATATAAGACAACGACTCTTTCTTACTTACCCCAATTAAAATCTAATTGTCTGTTTATGCCTCTTTCATGAAGGAATTATTAGGGTGCTATTGAATAGTTTACTTATAAGAACTTGTCTTCTATGTAGGATTGCTTTTAAAATGATTGCTTTAGGTTATAAATATTGGAGAAAAAGAAGGGATCAAATGAATATCTTTATAACAGGGTTTCCTGGTTTTATTTCTGAGAGGTTAGTTGAAGAGCTTATTAAGGATGAGGACGTTGATCACATTTATTTGTTAGTCTTATCCCCAATGAAGCAAGAAGCAGAAAAGATATTAGCTAAACTGAATATAGGTGATCAGCAAGTAACCATCGTAGAAGGAGACATAACAAAGAAAAGGCTAGGAATAGAGGAGGGGCTGTTACATACGCTCTATTCCACTGTTACGCATATTTACCACTTGGCAGCTATTTATGATCTTTCTGTTCCATTTGATTTGGCTTATCAAGTCAATGTGAATGGGACAAAAAACATGAATGATTTTGTCTATTCTCTTGAACGGTTAACTAAATACGTATATGTAAGTACAGCTTACGTGTCAGGGGAAAGAGAAGGAACTATATACGAAAATGAATTAGACCAAGGTCAAACGTTTAAGAACCATTATGAAGAAACGAAATATTTTGCAGAAAAAGAAGTGCAAACATTAGTTGCAGATGGATTACCAGTTACAATTATAAGGCCTGGGATTGTAGTTGGGGATTCAAGGACAGGAGAAACAGCAAAGTTTGACGGTCCTTATTTTATCTTAAATATGTTTAGAAGAAGTTTGCTCCCGTTTCAACCAGATTTGGTATCAAGGAAGGAAGTAGAGTTTAATTTTATACCAGTTGATTACTTAGTAAAATCCCTTCTTGTAGTAGGGAAAGATTATCAAGCAAATGGGCTAACTCTACATATCACCCATCCGAATCCTAAATCGATTCAATATGTCTTAAGAGAAATGCTAAAAATTTATTCAGGAAAGGATTTCAAAGGCAAATTACCTGTTCAAGCTGCTAAGCAACTTGTGAAAAATAAAAACGTAAGAAATCGTATAGGTATTCAAAAAGAAGCGATTGATTATTATCTTTATGATGTACATTATAACTGCCAACATGCAGAGGAAATCTTAAAGAAACATGATGTCACTTGTCCAGAAGTTCAAGAATTCTTGCCAAACTTAGTAGAATACTACCGTCGTTACGCAGATGATACTAGTAAACAAGTGTATAATCGTTCGTATTGAATTAATATAATTTTAAATGTGTAAATTTCCTTTGATGCCTACCACTGAAGGAAGTTCTTGTTGACTTTTAAGACTTTTCCTATTAATCTATAAAAGTAGATTGATATTGTTCGGATTCCCACCAAAGGGGAGTAGCTGTCAAGAGATTCGTTTCTCTTGAAAACAAAGTCGTCAATTCATGGATAATCCATCGGCTTTGTTGACACTTTCGTGTTTTGCAAGACCTTTGCTCTATGGCAGAGGTCTTTTTTGTTTGTTATACACAATCTGCATGAAGGTTCTTGTCATGAATTCCGAATGGATTTGATTATAGAGAGGAGATCTTTTGTCTTGGAATTTACATTACTATTAGAATATGGATGGGTATTACTTGTATTAATTTTTCTTGAAGGACTTCTTGCTGCTGATAATGCCCTCGTTATGGCTGTTATGGTTAAGCATTTACCTTTATAGAAACAAAAGAAAGCACTATTTTATGGGTTAGCAGGAGCATTTATTTTTCGATTATCAGCGCTGTTTGCGATTTCATTTATTGTAGGAGTATGGCAGGTTCAAGCGATTGGTGCAGCCTATTTACTGTTTATCTCCATTAATCACATAATTAAAACTTATAAACATAAGGAAGAAGAAACTGAAGAAAAGGAAAGAAAACAGTCCGGATTTTGGATGACTGTATTAAAAGTAGAAGTAGCAGATATTGCCTTTGCCGTTGATTCAATTTTGGCAGCTGTGGCCCTTGCTGTAGCTTTACCACCTACATCTCTTCCAGCCATCGGTGGTATGGATGGAGGACAATTCCTAGTCATTTTTGCAGGTGGATTTATGGGCGTTGTCATTATGCGCTTTGCAGCAAATCTGTTTGTAAGGCTATTAAGAAAGCGACCTCATTTAGAGACAGCAGCGTTTGCAATTGTTGGTTGGGTGGGTGTCAAGCTTTTGCTTATGACACTTGCTCACCCTAATATCCATGTTATCTCGGAGCACTTTATCCATTCTATTTTATTTAAAGCGATCTTTTGGGGAGTATTACTTGTTATTGCTGTAGCTGGTTGGTTTTTATCAAGCCCTAATGTAGAAGAGGAGAATCATAAATCTAGCTCACAAGCAACCATTTCTCAATAATCATATTTATTTAAGAGAACCTCTAGTTTAAAAGAGGTTCTTTTTTGAGTTTTATAGGTGAATATACCTATTTTCAGATAGTGAGTCTTCTTTCCTGTTTTTCTTTCAAAGGTTTGAATTCAAAATATAAAGAGTCTATGATAAGAAGAAATAATGAAAGAGTAAAACAGGGAGGATACCATGCCTTACACTGTAATTGGTCTGGATGAATCTGTTGAGCAAACGGTTAGTCTTATTCAAGATGGAGACAAGTTTAGACAAAATCTATTAATTTCCCAATTTAAACCTTTTGTTGCTAAGACTGTTTCGCAAGTTTGTAAGCGTTATATAAGAGAACAAGACGATGAATATAGTATTGGGTTGATTGCTTTTAATGAAGCTATTGAAAAGTATACGACAGAAAAAGGTGGATCATTGTTATCATTTGCCCAAGTCATAATTAAAAGAAAAGTCATTGACTTTATTCGAAAAGAAGCGAAAACGAAAAAAAGTTCACACTATACTCTGTCCGAAGATGAAAATCAAAATAGCCTCATTGAGACTCAATTATCTATGGAAGAATACGAGGTGGAAAGAGAAGCTAAAAAACGTAAAGAAGAAATGGTCTTATTCAAAGAAAATTTAAAGCCTTTCAATTTGAGTATTAAAGATCTCGTTAAGTATTCACCAAAACATGCTGATGCAAGAAAAAATGCTATTTTAGTTGCTATAGCGATTACTCAAAATCAAGAATTACAAAATTATTTGTTTGAGAAGAAAAAGCTTCCTATTAATTGTCTGCAAAATAATGTATTGGTGAGTCGTAAAACTATTGAGCGTAATCGAAAATATATCATCGCAATGACCATTATTTTAACGGGTGACTACCTTTATTTAAATGACTATTTAAAAGGAGTGCTCCAAACATGAGAAAGGGCATTGTTGTTGAAATGTCTAAGAAAGAGGTTATTTTGTTAACTCGAGAAGGACAATTTCTTAAGAGAAAAATAGAGAAAAGGTCTTATCGATTAGGTGAAGAAGTAGATATTCTTAATGAAAAATGGAAGCCTTTCTATTTTTTGATTATTTCGATATTCCTTTTTATCTTTGTATTTCTTGGTGAAATGGTTCTTTTTTGAAGGTAAAAGTGGTTAACAAAGTCTCTAGGAGGATTTTCCTAGAGACTTCATTCTTAAGCCTTACTGATTTTGCTGTTGATTAGACAATTGACTTTGAGATTGAGCAACTAATCGTTTCGTTATTTCTCCACCAACAGATCCGTTGCTTCTAGCAGCTGAATCAGGACTTAAGTTCACACCAAATTCTTCGGCTACTTCCATTTTAAATTGATTTAAAGCAGCTTCTACTCCAGGGACCACTAGTTGATTCGAACCTCTAGCCATTAATAATCACTCCACTTCATTACATCTATAAATTGTATATTTAAATTCTTTCTGTTTAGACAATCGAGTTTACTTTTAGGATAACCTGTTTTACTTGCTCTATGAATTGTAATTATTTCAAATCTAATATATTAATCCGTTAGATTTTCCACTTTTCTCATTTTTGCTACGACAATGTAAAAGGCGGGAACGATGATGAGAGTTAAAATGGTTGAGAAAAAAACTCCTGAAACGATACTAATGGCTAAAGGTTTAAATAATGGATCGTTACTTAAAGCAACAGGCATTAAGGCTGCTAAAGCCGTAAAAGCGGTTAATAAAATGGGTCTAATTCTTGCTCTTCCAGCCTCAATGACCGCCTCATTTATTCCCAATCCTGCTTTAAGTCTTTGTTCAATAAATTCGAAAAGGACAACTGCGTTTCGAACGACAATACCAGCTAATGAAACTATTCCCATTGTTGCCATAAAGCTAAAGGGTGTTTGAGTGACGAAAAGTCCAGCTACGGCTCCAGCAATTGCTAAGTATACAGAACCTAAAACTAAGAAAGGAATGGATAAGGAATTGAACTGGAATGCGATCGTAATGAAAATTAAGATCATGACAATTGCAAATAATAGAGTGATTTCTACAAAAAACTGTGTTTGACTCTCGTTTTCTCCCCCAATTGTGAGTTGAACGTTTTCATCCATATTTCCTCTGGTATTATTGATTAGTTTCTCAACATCTTCTTCAAATGACTCTGAGTCACCCGGATAAGCTTTAATCGTTATCGTCTTCTCTCCGTTCTTATGCGGAATGGTCTCATAAGATTGGATCGTTTCCTTTGTTACGAACTGATCTAATGAAATACTATTGAAATCTCCATTCGCTTTTTGAACTGGGATTGTTAAGGCGTTTAAATCCACTTCCTTTTTATGGATATTTGTATCCTGCTTAAGAACTAAATCGATTTGATTCGTTTTGGTTTGAAAGCTTCCGAGAGGAATTCCTTCAGTTGCTAACCGTATTTGATCACTAATCGCTTTTGCGCTAGAGGAAGACTCTGCTAGCTTGTCACGATCATACGTATAAAGGTACGTATCTGTAGGTTCCTTTACGTTATCAATAATGAGCCCATTATCAATTTCACCAATGTCTTCTTTTAGTTGGTCTCTAACTTCTATTAGTTTTCCGAAATCATCCCCCTCAATGTCCACCGTTACAGGTGCGCCTACTGGAGGACCTTGAACAATGGTGTCTAAGAAGATTTCCGCCTGTTGATATTTCTCTCTTATTGGACTGGTGTTTTCTTCAATGAATTGAGTGGCTGTTAACGATTCATTATCAACTCGAATGACTAGTTGCCCCGTATTATCACCTGGATTTGTTATGGAGGAACTAAATAGGTTAGGTACGCCTGAACCAGCAAAAATCGAAGTTTCTTCTATTCCCTGTTTATTTTTTAGATCGTTTTCTAAATCCGTTAATAATGCAAATGTTTCTTCTAACGTTGTGTCAGTAGGAGTTGTTACGGAAATAACTACTTCTTGTTTATTGGCTGCCGGAAAGAATTCAAAAGGAACAAAGGCACTTAATCCAAAAATTGCTGTCGATAAAATAAGTCCACTTATACCAAACATAATCGGTTTTTTTGTTACTTTTTTCAATAGAACATCTGCATAGAAATCAGCTAACTTTTTTAAAGGTTTTCCTAATAATCCAGGTTCTTTTTTGGAGATTTTCTTTTTTCTTTTATTGATCTGATATTGATAAACAGGAACTAATGTCAACGAAATAATCATAGAAGCAACAATGGTTAAAATTAAAACGGTAGGTAATGATCGAATAAACGAGCCATTTGAGCCTGACAAGAATGTTAAAGGTAAAAATGCAAATACAACGGCCAGTGTTGAGGTGACAATCGATCCCCATACTTCCTGTACGCCTGTTTTTGTGGCTTGAAGCAAGTTTTTTTGTCCTGTCATTTTATATTGCCTCAAAATATTGTCATTCACCACGATTGCATCATCAACAAGAATACCTAACGCGACAATCAGTCCAATTACAGATATTTGGTTTAAGTCAATATTAAGAAAAGGTAAAGGTAGCAAACCTAATGTAATGGAAATTGGAATCGCAAGTGAAACAATAAAGGCTCCGCCAATGGTTAACCCTAGAGTTGTTATAATAATTACGGCTAAAACAGCGACACTTGCCTCTTTTATTAAACTAGAAAATATTGAATCGACATCGGCTTTTTGAGAGTAATATGAAATCATTTCTATATTTGATGGTAAATTTACTTCTGTTTTAATTAAATTATTTACTTCGTTGTATATAGTAGGAATATCTAATCCAGGTTTAATATTAATAGTGATTGAATAAGCGGGTTTTCCTTCATATGAAACAATATCTTTAAGGGTTTCTTCCTCTAATCGAAATGTCCCTACATTGGATAATTGGATTGTATTTTGTGTAGTTGGGGAGTAAAGCCTAATGTTTTCAATGTCAGAAATATCGGTATAATGATCGAGGGTGAGTCGTGTACTCCCTTTTTCTCCAAGAGGAGTCGTGTTATACTCTTTTTGAATGGAATTAATAATTGTCCCAACATTTAAACCGTATTTAGCTAATGATTCTTGGTTAAGGTCAAAAGCTGCCTGCTCGTTTTCAAACCCTTTAATTACCACATTTGCAACGCCATCAATTTCTTCAACAGATGAAGCTAAGTCTTTAATTTTGTCTTGTGAACCTTTTAAGTCTGAAAAGCTATTTGCGGTGAACAAATAGGATGCAACTGGTACATTTCCAAATTGGTTATTAATCGTTGGTTCAAGTGTTTCCTCTGGTAATGAGTCCTTTACCTGATTTATTTCTTGTTGCAAGACTGTTGTAAAGTCATCAAAATTCACTTGATCTTCTACTTCTATAATGATGTTGGAAAATTCGGTAGATGAAGTGGAGGAATATTCTTCAATTCCCTGCATATCTGAAAATCTCTTTTCCAATATATTGGTCACTTCCGTTTCAACTCGCTGGGCATCTGCGCCAGGATAGACAGTCGAAATGGCCATAATATTAGGAGTAAATTCAGGAAGTTCTCTTTTTGGAAGTTGAAAAAATAAATAGCCTCCTGCAAGTGTAATTGCAAAGTATAGCAGAATGATCAGTTTGCCCCTTTTTAAAAAACGTTCAAACATGTTTCTCCCCCTATCTCGATAAAATTTAGTCAAATTTGACTAAATTAACTATACCACACTTTCTTAATGTATTCATGTTATAAAATTGTAAAAAATAAAGCTCATTCATCATGAATGAGCTTTATTTAAAATAACAGTTGTAATAGATTAATGCTTTTCTTTGTATGTGAGAGGAAAGGACAGAGAGAACAGTAATGGAGATAATGTGCCTGATTGTCATCTTCTCTTTCGATGTAAGGATGGTAATTTGTTCTAAATTATAATTTACGATTTCATCTATTTTAGCCTCCAAGGATGGCTCGGAAAAATGAATAATTTTTACATCTTTCAAATGATCAAGAGCTAAAGCGTATTGCTCGTAAAAAAAGAGGGGACTTAATAAATCGTCACTTCGATCTGATAAAGTATTAAATACAAAAGAAAGAAGATGTCGTATGGCTTCAAAATCTAAAGTCGCCTTTAAATCTCGAACGACTAACAAAAGTGCAGCCTGTTCAATCGAATATTTTTTTCCTAGTTCTGGTGATCCAATTACTTCTTTTACGTCTCGTTTAATCCAGTTTTGAACGGAGGTAGATTTTAAAGATGTTAGTTCACATAAATTACCTAATGAAACAATGTCATTCGTCGATAGTCCAAAAGGTTGTTTTGGTTTTTTTCGTTCAAATCTCAACAAAAATTCAGGAAGTCCTTTTTGAATTTGGTTTTGTAAGATAGAACGAGGTGTTTCATGAAGCTCACCTTTTAACGAGCGAAGTAATCTTGCCATTGTTTTTCGGTTGATTTGATATTCCTCCATAGTAGCCTCCATTTCTTAGGACGAGGAATGTTTTTTTGCTTTTCTATTTCTGTCCATGAATCTATATGTAAATATTTTTACAAACTGTTTATGTGATTTAAAGGTTTTATACTTGCTATTTTAACAATTCCTAACTATAATTCATATTATAATATAAGTTCAAATGAACTCAAAATTTCTGGAGGTAGAAATGGCAAAACGAATTTCATTACTGATACTTACCAATGTTTTGGTATTAACCACAATTGGAATCGTGTTATCTTTGATTGGTTTTTCTGGATACGTTGATGGACAAGGAAATTTAATGATTGGACCATTATTAGTATTTAGTTTAGTAATCGGTTTTAGTGGATCTTTTATTTCACTTCTAATCTCAAGATGGATGGCAAAAAAAATGATGGGGGTTCAAGTTTTAAACCCTGATGATCAGCTTTCCCCAATGGAGCGCCAATTAGTTGATCGTGTTCACCGTTTAGCTAGAGCCGCTGGAATGACTGTGATGCCAGAGGTAGGGATCTATCGTTCTCCAGAAGTCAATGCTTTTGCTACGGGCCCTTCTAAAAGACGATCACTCGTCGCCGTTTCAGAAGGACTATTAAATGAAATGGATGAAGATGCAGTAGAAGGAGTGTTAGCTCACGAGGTTGCTCATATCGTAAATGGAGATATGGTCACAATGACTATCCTGCAAGGAGTTGTCAATACCTTTGTAGTCTTTTTTGCAAGGATTGCGGCTTGGATCGTATCGAATTTTGTTAATGAAGATTTAGCAGCGATTGTTCATTTTGTTGCAGTGTTAATTTTTCAAATTTTCTTCTCTATACTTGGTAGTCTCGTAGTTTTTGCATTCTCAAGATATCGAGAGTTTCATGCAGATCGAGGAGGAGCGGATTTAGCAGGAAAGGATAAAATGATTCATGCTTTAGAATCCCTCAAACGCTATACGGAACGTATTGATGATAGTCAGGATTCCTTAGCGACATTAAAAATTAGTGGGAAACGTTCAAGTATATTCTCAACACACCCAGATTTAAACGACAGAATAAGACGTTTAGAAGCAAAATAAAGATGATAAAAAAAAGATGAATTCGAATTGGAATTCATCTTTTTTCAATTATAGGGTGATTGCTGTATAATTACCTAAAACATAGAAATTCGGAGGGGTTTATGGTTAGACTTCAAGGGGAACAAGTAGTATTAAGAAATTTTAAAGATGAAGATTTAGATATATTGTATTATTGGCGATTTGAAGACCTTAATCAAGAAGCGAAAAAATGGAATGGTCCATACATTAAAGAAAGATGGATGTCGAAAGAAGAATTTTCAAAGAAGTGGGGACCAAAAGATCAAATCAGTCCAGGTGTTTATGACCAGTTAATTATTGAAGTAGAAGGGAAGGTTATTGGGACTTTTAGCTGCTATTGGATTGATCAAAATACCAATTGGTTAGAAACAGGAATTGTTATTTATGACCCTCAATACTGGAGTGGAGGGTACGGAACAGATGCTTATCGATTGTGGATCGATTATTTATTCAATGAAACTTCTATTCACAGATTAGGGATGTCTACTTGGTCAGGAAATATAAGAATGTTAAAAGTCGCTTCAAAAATTGGAATGAAGGAAGAAGCAAGAATTAGAGAAGCGAGAGAGGTTAACGGAGTATTATATGATGCTATTAAGATG
Source organism: Bacillus carboniphilus (assembly GCF_020524035.2). NCBI lineage: Bacteria > Bacillati > Bacillota > Bacilli > Caryophanales > Bacillaceae > Bacillus > Bacillus carboniphilus. The sequence continues at coordinate 505,729 of NZ_CP129013.1, forward strand.
GGGATCCTCCGAAAAGAATGGACAGCTTTAAAATGAGAACAAATTTTTAAGAAGTGACCTATACATACCCTATCAAACCCACCTTACATTTTCGGTGGGTTTTTAAAAGAATACGTTTCGAACCACTTGTTCTCTTTATTAAGCTTATAAACATCAAAGGTTATCCAAATACTATAGATAAACGCTAGAAGTGGTGAGAAGAAGCTCCCTATACCTTCTGAGAAAAATAAGAAAGCATAGTAGATAAGTCCAATCGTTACTAGTAACTTTAAAATAAATACGTGTAAGTAAGTAGGTTTCAAAATTTTTGTCCTTTCTTTATAACTTTTCCTTCATCCTATATTATCATGATGGTCTAAAATAAATGTCAAGAAAAGATTTTATTGATTAACCCTTTCAATTCCTCTTTTTATTCTTTAATATAGAGGAATGATATGAATGCTAGAGGAATGAAAAAAATGTATAGAAAAATTCGAAGGAAATTATATCGTTTATCTCCTTTTCAATTAATTGTCTCTTACTATTTAATCGCGATCGTTGTGTCCGTTAGTTTATTAAGCTTACCTATTTCACTGCAAGAAGAGGCGGAATGGACCTTTATCGATGCCCTTTTTACTTCCGTTAGTGCAGTTAGTGTAACAGGATTAACAACAGTGCCTACTGCTGAAACCTTTTCTGTTCCGGGGGTTTTTATTTTAGCCTTTGTTTTACAGTTTGGTGGAATTGGGGTAATGACACTTGGAACATTCATCTGGATGATCATGGGGAAAAAGATTGGGTTAAAAGAGAGAAACTTAATTAAAACAGACCATAATCAATCTAATTTGTCAGGTCTGGTTAACTTGATCAAGCAAGTATTGCAATTAATTATTGCCATTGAAATTATAGGAACGATCATTTTAGGAACGTATTATTTGAATTATTATCCTTGGCAAGAAGCTTATTTGCAAGGTTTTTTTGGTGCGGTTAGTGCAACGACGAATGCGGGATTTGATATTACTGGTGAATCGTTAAAGCCATTTGCTAATGATTATTTTGTTCAGTTTGTGACCATTGTATTATTAATTCTAGGATCTATTGGTTTTCCTGTTTTAATTGAGATTAAAGATTTTATGCTTTCAAAAAATCCACAAACCTATCGTTTTTCTTTATTTACTAAATTAACGACGATTACTTTTTTTGGATTGTTGATTTATGGAACGGTGATGATTCTTTTACTTGAAATGAATCATTTTTTTGCAGATAAATCTTGGCATGAAGCTTTTTTTTATGCTTTATTCCAATCAGCAACGACGAAAAGCGCTGGATTATCTACATTGGATATGAAACAACTTAGTTATCCAACGCTATTTGTTATTTGTGGATTAATGTTTATTGGAGCTTCTCCAAGTTCAGTAGGTGGAGGAATTCGAACAACCACTTTTGCGCTAAACGTTTTATTTATTTATTCGTTTGCAAGAGGATACAGGTCCGTTAAGATTTTTAGAAGAGAGATTCATGAGCTAGATATTTTAAAGTCATTGGTCGTTACAATAGTCGCTATTTTCATTTGTTTTGCTTCAACTGTGATTTTATTAGTGACTGAATCCTTCACTATTATGGAAATTATCTTTGAGGTGTGTTCTGCATTTGGTACGAACGGACTATCTATGGGGATTACGCCTTATTTATCAAATGCAGGAAAGATTGTCATTATGTTTTTAATGTTTGTTGGTCGAGTTGGCCTCTTGACATTCCTTTATTTAATTGGAAGTAACCAAGTGGAGGCGAGATACCATTATCCGAAAGAACGAGTAATTATTGGATAATAACAATTAAATACATGAGATGGTATTTACCATCTATGCCCGTCTTGTAGACGGGTTTTTATTTATTTAATAACATTTAAAGGATACGAGTAGGCTTCAAAATCTACTTTATATAATTTTTCGACAAGTGATTTTGTTTCCTTGTCATAAAAACAATCGTAGGAAGGGATAGGCTCGTTTTTAATTATTTGTTTCGTATATAATTTGGTATCCGCATATTGTTCATTTAGCTTCATGTTTGATCTGTTATGGTGGTTAGATTTTGTCAGTTCATGCAAGGGGGAGTTTTTTAAATTATATTTTGCTTCAATTTGTCTGATGTGCTTATTAAAGCTTTCAAGTTTAATATAGTGATCAATTAGATGTTCAACCCCTTCAGTGTATTGATAAGCAAAATGATTGTTGATGTGTGAATGTTGTAAATTATAGTTAGTTAGTGTTTGTAAAAAAAATTTAAAGGATAGTCCCTTTGTAGCATCCACATTAATTTCATCTTGAAGGATTTTATGTTTCACTGTGTGAAAAAAAATACTAACGGCTCGGGTGTAAGGGTTTCGAATTAACTTATATACTACTTTTTCTTTTCCTTTAAGTGATTTTATAATTTCATTTTTATTAGGAATATAGTATTCATTTTTACAATAATTATGAATTTTTCTAATATTATCAATATTATCCTCTCCCATTTGATAAAGAAACCATTTTGTCAGTGATGTACACCCGCATTTAGGTGCGTAAAATATTATTATTGGAAATTTATTCGAATATAAAGGACCTTTAATGTGATCTAAAGAAAACTGTTTTTGTGAGTTCTTCATCATTCAATTCCTCATTTCCTTTTTTAGAGTCAGAAAGCATAAAAATTTATCCTTATTTGGATGACGCTTTCATCACTGTCTAGCTCCATTGCTTAGCAACTCGTAAGTTTCTCGACGCACAGAAACAAGATGTGTATTTTTAGACGGGCGAATGCTCCTTTCTTATATTTAATGTAAAAGGTAGTCAATTTGCTTGTGTGTTTGTCTATTTTATAATTGAACTAACATTTTTTTGTTTAAACTTTATATATTGAATAACATATAGGTTTTTTGAGACAGGGTTTGTATTTTTTAGAGTTTTGAGTTAAGTAGAAAAAATGTATGACAAGGCTCGTCTAAATGACGGGCCTGTCTTATAAAAAATCACCTCAGTTATTATTAAATAAAATTCCGTTTGTAAGAGTAGGTTTCAAAATCTACTTTATATAGTTTTTCGACAAGTGATTTTGTTTCCTTGTCATAAAAACAATCGTAGGAAGGGATAGGCTCGTTATTAACTATTTGTTTCGTATATAATTTGGTATCGGCATATTGTTCTTTTAGCGTCATATATGAACGGTTATGGTGGTCAGATTTTATTAGTTCATTCAAGGGGGAGTTTTTTAAATTATATTTTGCTTCAATTTGTCTGATGTGCTTATTAAAGCTTTCAAGCTTAATATAGTGATCAATTAAATGTTCAACCCCTTCAGTGTACTGAACTGCAAAATGATTATTTCCTGGTCCATGCTTTAAATTACGGTTAGTTAAAATTTGCAAAAAATTTTTAAATGATAGTCCCTCAGTAACATCCACATTAATGTGTTCTTGTATTTTTTTGAATCTTAAAGTTTGTAAGAATATACTAACGGCTCGGGTGTAAGGGTTTCGAATTAACTTATATACTACTTTTTCTTTTCCTTTAAGTGATTTTATAACTTCATTTTTATTAGGAACATAGTATTTTTTTGTATAATACTTATGAATTTCTCTATTAATATTAAGATTATCCTCCCCTATTTGATAAAGAAACCATTTTTTCAGTGATGTACACCCGCATTTAGGTGCGTAAAATATTATTATTGGAAATTTATTCGAATATAAAGGGCTATTAATGTGATCTAAAGAAATCTGTTTTTGTGAGTTCTTCATAAATCAATTCCCCATTCCTCTTTTTTATATTAGATGTAAAAGGTAGTCAATTTGCTTGTGTGTTTGTCTATTTTTGAATGAAGTTTTAAAATGTTTCGTTTTAACTTTGATACATTACTGTCATTCGATCATTAAAGGTATGAATAAATTGTATTCTTTTTTAAAAAAAATAGAGATAAAGGAGGAATCAAAATGAAAAGGAAAGTACAGTATAACCAAGCTCAAAAAAATAACACGACGCCAAAAGAAAGTAAATCTGATACTGAATTTTCTTCTACGTATGACCAGGAAAACCCTATGAAAGGTGCCAATAGAAATTCAAAAGCAGGCTCACAAGGAGAACATATAAATGACTAAAAAAAATGAAAAAAAGAGTGGAGAACAAAAGCAGCATAAAAAAACGATGAATCCATCTATTCTGCAAGAAGAGTTTAGCTCTGAATTAGGGGATTACAACTCAACCAAGATTTATGATGTTCTGGAAGGAAATCGTCATAAGATTAGAAGTGATAAAGAAAAAGACGATCAATGTTAATTCATACTGCGGGAGACTTTATACAAGGTTCTCCCTCTAAATACTATGAAAGAAAAGGTAAGTTGATTGACATGCAATTTAAAATTGAGTATGATTCGTTTAAGTACTTAAACGTATAAACTGAGGTGGACATTTTGACAGAAGAAGTAATTGATGTTTTTCGTAGTTGTATCCCCTTATTACAAACATTAAGTGATCCTGCTAGACAAGATATTATCGTTCTATTGGTTCGTCATCATACATTAACGGTTAATGAAATAACAAATCACTCAACTTTATCTCGACCTGCGATTTCGCATCATTTAAAAATTTTGCGCGATAATGGTTTAGTTACGATCGAACAGAAAGGGACTCAGCGTTTTTATTCTTTACAACTAACCGACGCTATTGAAAGAATGAAACGGTTAATTACAACAGTAGAAGGTGCTTGTTAAGGGTGAATGGTCAAGAGGCAGACGAAGGTTTTAGCCAATTCGTTTGTTTTTGCCCTAAGAAAGTTCTACTTATGGTGCTTATGTTTATATGTTTAAACAATTAAAAAAAGGAGTGGGGTAAAGATGAATAAAACAGTTTTAATTACCGGTGCATCTTCAGGTATTGGGAAAGAGTTTTCCTATCAACTAGCGGAAAAAGGAATGAATCTTGTTCTAGTAGCAAGAACAAAAACAGCTTTAGAACAGCTAGCACAAGATATTAGGAGCAAATATAATGTAGAGGCAACTGTTTTAACTGCTGACTTAAGCGTCGAGTATGCGGCAAAGGAGGTTGTGGCTAACCTTAAGGAAAAAGGGTTAGAAATAGATTACTTAGTGAATAATGCAGGGTTTGGAACGACAGGAGAGTTTCTAGATAACGCTATGGAAAAAGATCACCAACAAATTATGGTGAATATTGCGGCAGTTACAGATTTAACACATGAATTGTTACCCTCAATGGTTAAGAAAAAATCAGGAACCGTTATTAATGTTGCTTCGTTAGTTTCTTTTCAACCAGTACCTTATATGGCTGTTTATGCAGCTACGAAAGCCTTTGTTTTATCGTTTACAGAGTCATTGGCAGAGGAGTACCGTTCGAAAGGAATTACTTTCTTTGCTATATGTCCAGGAGCAACAGAAACGAACTTCTTTAACGCAGCTGGAGATAAGACCCCAAGTAAGACTAGAACACCAGAGCAAGTCGTCCAAACAGCTTTAAAAGCAATAGAGAAAGGGAAGAATTATGCGATTGATGGCAAAATGAATTACGTCATGGCTCACTCATCAAGGTTTTTCTCTAGAAAACAAGTTGCCAAACTTTCAGCAAAAATGTCTCAAAAAAATATGCAATAAGCATATAGTTTAGTAGAGCATGATTTTCTAGAGGAGGAAGAGGATGAAACCGACATTTGTTTACGATGATAAACTACTTGAAAATGAGGATCGTTTTACAGATCCTTTTTTCAAGCGTTACAAATTGAAACCAGCTGATCAACCTCTACAACTTGATAAACAAATAAGGAAAACGTATTTGTTTCCAACTTTTTATCGTGATGTTACATGTTCAATCGCAATTTTTTTATGCAACTATGAACAAGCAGAAAAACTGATGCCTCATCCTGAGATTAAACCAATAAAGATGCCCAATAATCGATCATTAGTTGTCTTCTCAAGTTATATATACAATGAAGTGTTGGGGATTCAACCATATAATGAGGTGGCTATGAGCATACCAATATTGGTTAACCCTTCACGTAATCCAATGGTTTTACCACTTGTTTTAGAAAATTTATTTAAAAATTTTGGCTATTATGTTTTCTCTATGCCAGTTACCTCTCAGGAAAATTGCATTCGTGGAAATGAAATTTGGGGTCTCCCTAAAGTGGTGCAAGAAATTGATATTTATGAGGAAAAAGAACAGGTGATTACAATCGTAAAAGAGTATGATGGGACCCCTTATTTAACGTTAACTTTGCCTTCAACAGGCAAACAGAAGAAATTCGATGTGACTTCAAATTTATACACCGTTTTAAATGGGGACCTATTGCAAAATGAAACAAGCTTCCAAGGTGATTTTACCATTCAAAGAAATATGAGGAAGCTGTTGAGTATAGAAAACAGGAGTAAAGCCATAAAAATTGGAAAGAGCCCTCATGGGGATCTATTGAATCAATTACAAATTGAAGAAGAACCTTTGCAAGTTAGATTTGCTAAAGGAATGAATAGTTGCTTTCATTTGCCTAATGAGCGATACAAAGCGCCTATAAATATGGGGTAAAGAAAACGAGATCGTGAGGAAGAACTCACGATCTCGTTTTCTTTTGTATTTCATCTAATGGACTACTATAGAGTTGAACGTTCTCATTTTTATAGTAAAACAGCACAAGAGTTTCTTGCAACTTGATTTCTTTCTTTTTTAAATAATGCTCTAAATCAAATGTAAACGTTTCGATTCTTGTATGTTTAAATAAATCCTTTTCTAATAATGGCTGTTTTGAGAAGTTCCCTCCAATTGTTTCAGGAGTTTGCAGGATTACTTTATAAATTTGCTTTTGCTCTTCTTTTGTCAACGTATTGCCTTTCCACCATGACTTTCTAGGTCGATGCTTTTGTAATCGTAAGTAGTCATAGGTCAGTAAATCTTTCGTTAATTGTGCGCTCTGTTTGCTTGATGAAGCTTTGATAAACTCATATAAACGATAAAAAAGATCTTCTAACTGATGGCCAATCCTGCTCCAATCATGTACCTCCCAGTACGAACCGAATTGTTGGAAAAAATCAAAAGGCGTGTCGAACAATTCACATACAATAAATTCAATCGTTTCATCCATTCGATGATCATTCCAATACTTTTCTAATACGTCTTCTACTTGTTTAATTTTAATAATATCGTCAAAGGATAGAACATTGTTTCCTAAAATTTCATAAGGAGGGGTGTCCATAAAAATATATTGATGTTTGTCTGCACTTAGTCTCAATCCAGTGCCTCTTAACATTTTTAAAAAACCTAATTGTAATTCTTCGGGTCTTAAGGCAAAGACATCGTTAAACGTTTGACGGAATGAATGGTAATCTTCTTCTGGTAATCCAGCAATAAGATCTAGGTGTTGATCAATCTTTCCACCTTCTTTAACCATGCTTACTGTACGGGTTAATTTGTTGAAATTTTGTTTTCTCTTCACTAGTTCATTGGTTTCATCATTGGTAGACTGCACACCAATTTCGAAACGGAATAGTCCTTCAGGGGCATTCTCATTTAGAAATTGGATGACTTCTGGTCTCATAATGTCTGCCGTTATTTCAAACTGAAAAACGGTTCCAGGAATATGTTCATCAATTAAAAATTGAAACATCTCTAAAGCATAACTTCGACTAATGTTAAAGGTTCGGTCGACAAATTTAATTGTTTTAGCACCATTTCTCATTAAATGTCGAATGTCTTCTTTTATTTTCTCCCTATCAAAATACCGAACACCCACTTCTATAGAAGACAAACAAAATTGACAGCTAAAGGGACAACCCCTACTTGTTTCAATATACGTTACCCTTTTTGATAAATGAGGAAGGTCTTCTTTAAAGTTAAAAGGAGAAGGCAAAGTTTTTAAATCAATCTTATTTCTTTGTGGGTTCATAATAATTTTGCCATCATCTCGGTAGGCTAAACCACTAACTTCTTCAATCGAACTTTTATCGTTGATAGCTTGCAAAAATTGCTTGAACGTTGCTTCTCCTTCGCCTATTGAAATAAAGTCAATTTCCGGTACAGTTTCCATCCAGTGCTTAGTATCATAAGTGACTTCTGGTCCGCCAACTATAATAACCAATTGTGGGTCGATTTTTTTAAGCATTTTGATAACTTCAATGGATTCTTTAATATTCCATATATAACAACTGAATCCGATTACTTCAGGTTGCCTTTTATATAGATCTGTCACTATATTCATAATCGGATCTTTAATGGTATATTCTGTTATTGAAACATTAAATTCTTCTGAGGCATAAGCTTTTAAATAACGGATAGCTAAGTTTGTATGAATGTATTTTGCATTCAACGAGGTTAATACAGTATGCATAATGATTTCCACTCTTTCTATATTTCTTTCAATTCATTATACGCGAATTTACTTTAAAAATAAAAGGAGCATGAATGGTTGAAAAAATTGAAAGATACTGTATGATGATTCAGTTTAATAAAGGATTCTGGTTGACTTTGTAGAACTTTATACAATAAACACCAAATTTAAATTAAATAATCATATAGATTTTTTGTTACATTTTAAGGGGTGAAATATATGGATCCTAACATAGGGATTGAAGAGAAATGGAGAATAAAATATGAAATGGCTAAACAGGAACTCGATCAATTAAAACAAGAGTACTCCGTGAAACAGTTTGAGCTTGATCATAAAAATTTTATGCTAGAGCAAGTGTTAGATGCCATGATTGTTTTTGATCAATCTTTTCATTTTGTTGATGTAAATGATATAACATGTAAACTGTTTGAACTAACTAAAGAGACGCTTTTAAGAAAGAATCTAAAAGATTTTCTTGAAAAGAAAGACTTAGAAAAGTTATCTTTTAAAAAGCAAAAGTTCTTACAGAGAGGGTACTTAAAGGGAGAGTTAACGATCCATCTGTTAGATGGTACTTATAAATATGTAGAATATACGATAAAAAGGGATACATACAGTCATTATTACATAGCTATTGGACGAGACATAACATCGAAAAAACAATTAGAATCCGAGAAAAACATGAGTGAGGAACTTTTTCATGAGTTGTTTCATCATGCAATTGACGGAATGATTGTCTTTGATGAGATGGGGAAATGTATAGATGCAAACCCCTCATTTTGTAAATTAGCAGGTTTATCTAAAAATGAGTTAGCATATAGGGATTTTAGGATATTTATTGAAAAAAATCAGAAGGAACGTATTCGTAGCATAAACAAGTCCTTGTTAGAAACTGGAAAGGCGAGAGGGGAAATTCGAGTTGTCTTCACTAAAAACGAAATAAAATATGTTGAATTCACGGTTAATTCTATAGGTTTTAATGGTTTTTACGTAGCCATCGTTAGAGACATAACAGAAAAAAGAAAGATGGAAAAAAGATTATTTGATAGTGAACAAAGGTTCAGAAATATTTTTGAGAACGCAGTGGACGCAATTTTACTTCTAAATAATAATGGGCAAGTAATTCGTGCAAATAAAGCGGCTTCTAAAATGTTTGAAATTTCTAGGGATAAACTAGTAAAAAGCAAGGTTTTTGAATTTATTGATAAACGTGATCCAGAACTGCGTCATATTTTAAAGAAATACTTACGAACAGGTACCTTACGTGAGGAGCTATTATTTAGTATGCCAAATGGACAAATGAAACAACTGGAGTTCACCGCTAAACGAGATTACATAACAGGTCAACACTTAACTATTTTTAGAAATGTTAGTGAGCGAAACATGATGGAAAAAGAGTTGAGGGAAAGTGAACAGAAGTTTAGGAAAATCTTTGATGGTGCTATGGACGGAATCATATTGTTTAATGATGAGTTTTATGTAATTGATGGGAATCTTGCTGCTTCAAAAATATTAGAAGTACCGTTAAATAAATCAAAGAATCAGCGTATTTTTGAGCTTATTTCTGATATTAATACCGAAGTTGTTGGACCTGATAAAAATTGTATATTTTGTGAACAAGATGAGTTTTCAGAAGAGTTTTCTACTACTTTACTAAACGGCACAGAGAAAATTATTGAGTGGTCTTTAAGAAGAGGCATTTTAGAAAACTTAAATATTGTTATCTTTAGAGATAAAACCGAGAGAAAAGAGATGGAGGAGCGACTTCGGAAATCAGATACTTTAAATGTTGTAGGAGAGCTTGCTGCAGGAATAGCACATGAAATTAGAAATCCAATGACTGCTTTGAAAGGGTTTATTCAACTTTTAAAAGGTAGTTTAGAAAATGATTATAGTATGTATTTTAATATTATCTCTTCAGAATTAAACAGAATTGAGACTATTATAACGGAGTTTTTAATCTTAGCAAAACCACAGGCTGTCAGGTTTCAGAAAGAAAATATTGTTAAAATAATGAAGGAAACGATAGAATTATTAAGTCCTCAAGCCATTTTAGTTAATGTTCAAATTCAATTAAGCTATGATGATCAACTGCCTAATATATATTGTGAAGCGAATCAATTAAAACAAGTCTTTATCAATATTATTAAAAATGCAATTGAAGTAATGGAAGATGGAGGGGAAATTCAAGTTCGTATAAAGAATAAAGGGAAGAATATGATTCAACTATTTATTAAAGATGAAGGAACGGGAATACCAAAGGATAAAATTAAACGATTAGGCGAGCCCTTTTATACAACAAAGGAAAGAGGAACTGGCTTAGGTCTGATGGTCAGCTATAAAATAATCGAAGAGCATGAAGGTACGGTAAGAGTCTGGAGTAAAGAAGGGGAAGGGACTACTTTTTCCATTTCACTACCAACTAAGCACCAGAACATTTGAGATATGTTTGAATAGGACAAGTTAAACTAATCCTTGATATGGATAATTTCCAAGAAAGCTTGTATATCAATGTCTTTTCTTTGTAAGTAATTAAGAAAACTCAAGCCAGTTACATACTTTCACTTTTTCATTCATTAATTCTCTTCCCTGTCATACAAATAAGATGAATCAGTTAAAAGGAGGCATCATGAGATGACATATGAGGAAAGAAAAAGAATATCAACGTGTGATTGTTGCGTAGAGGGGCTAGAGAGAATTATCCGCAATAGCTTTAGACAAGGGGATACCATCGGTGTAACGTTTTTTTAACCAGACACAAGGAGCAGCAAGTATTTTGTTGGGGAATTTGTAAATGTATGTGATAAGGTATTAATTGTCGATGATTTACTAGTGGAAAATACAAGAAGCTTTCTTCCTTTATGTGATATTGAAAGCGTTGAAAAAGGGATTGTCTTAGATGAAATTCCTCCTGAACCATTGGTGATCCAAAATTCCAAAAAGTAGTTGTGTATACGTATACCATTAATAGTACGATAAAAATCCTTTTTCTTTATTGAGAAAGGGTTTTTTTATGGTGACTTGTCACAATGTTTCCTTAAATACATATTATTTATTAAGAGAAAAATACTTGACTGAAGGAAAGAGGTGTGTGCCAAGTGAATAAAATTCAGAAAAAAATGTTTATGTATACGATGTTTCTTGAAAAAACAAATATTATTACGGAAAATCAGGCGAAAGAGTTAAAAAAGATAGCTTTAAGAGGTTGTTCAAAAAGCCCTAAAAAAATGTCGGTTGAATAACTTTGTTGGTTTGCTTTTCCGCTCCTCAGGCGCACACGAGGTGCTAGCGCAGGCGTTAACTCGCGCGACGTGGTTGTTCTTAGCCTGTGATCCTTAAGCAGACCGCCTCGTTCTTGTCTAGCTTCAGCCCTTACATCCTCGAGGTCATAAGTCAAACATTTAGTGAAGGTAAAGAACACCTTCACGTTATGTTCGCCTTATGCTGGTCGGATGTGAGCAAAGGGCTTCAGCTTTTCTATTCAGCGTCCTTTTTTTCCCTACTTTTAGAACACACACTTTAAACAAGAGTTCATAAAGAATGAGACTAATTTTGAAAAATTGAGGCAACCGCATAAGCACGTATACTTACATTCACATATAGTGAAGTATATTAGAGTAAAGGAGGTTAATGAATGGCTAGTATTGTTTTTACAAGTGGCAACATTTTAAATAACTCCTTTTTTGGTCCAACCAATAGTGTTTTAATTCGCAACACTGATCCCAATAATGCTGCTACCGTATCTTATCGATTGTATGATGTAACCACATCACCGCAAACCTTAGTAAATCAACAGATTTTTAGTGTGTCAGTCAATACAACTGAGGAAGTTATATTCGATCCAACCTCATTAACAGAATTCGCAATAGATCTTCGAGTAGATATGAATAATCGTTCCGAAAGTATTATGGCTACAGCTGTACAACCTACGTTTACACTGTTTGATGGTGATGGGAATATTGTTCAGTTTGAACGTTTCTTTGTTTCTAGGCCAAGAAGGACTGTAACGATCAGCCTTTAGATAAGTAAATCTAAAATAAAGGAGGCGAGAAAATGCCAAGTGTTGTTTTTTGTAGTGGGCCTTTTGCAAACCCATCTCTACAGATTCAATCGGTTGAAGTCATTGTTCGAAATACTAGTACTACTGAAGCGGTTACTGCAACCGTGCGACTTTTTGATGAGTCGGTTCAGCCAGAAACCCTAAGTTCATCTACAGTCGTAAATGTTCCTGCTAGCTTAGGAGCAAATCAGGCTGGGACTGGTTCTACAACATTAGATGTTTCAACTTTAACGAAATTTGCCATCGATATTCGTGTGGATGCCGCGACATTAACACAAAATGTCATCGCAACGGCTGTACAGCCAGGACTTACATTACTCGATTCAAGCGATGAATTTATTCAGTATGAGCGCAACTTTGTTTGTCGACCAAGACGGAAAATTTTAATTGATTTTGGAGATTAAATTCAATAGGCAAACAATATATAGAGTTATCAAAAAAAATACTATTCGTTTTTTAAACTTTACTTTTAAGAAGGGAGGATTCTATTATGGCACGTGTTGTGTTTTGTGGGGGACCCATTCCAAATCCAAGTAATAACTTTGACGAAATAGATGTACTTGTTCGAAATACTGATCCTGCTCAAAGTGCTACGGTTGTTGTCCGTTTTTATGATTTAGGAGTCGCGAATAATACAGTCGAAACATTAGTTGCTAGTCAATCTTCAACGATTACACCTCAAAATAGTGATTCTTATCAATTTACAAATCCAATGAGCTTAACAAATTTTGCAGTTGATGTGCGTGTAGACATGAATCGATCTGAAGAAGTCATTGCAACGGCAGTAATGCCTTCGTTTACGCTACTTTCTTCAGGGGATACAGTATTTGAACAATTTGATCGTCAATTTATTTGCCGCCCTCGTGGACAGTTAGAAGTTGATTTTGGTTCTTAATAAAGAAATACAAACCGCAGGCTAGAAATTAGTCTGCGGTTTCATCATTTGTGAATATTGTAAACAAGAGGTGGGTTTATGGTGAAAGATGATATAGGGAGAAAGAGGGTTTATTTTCTATTAGAGGTTGTTCAAAAAGTCCTACGATGGCCTGGATGGCCTAGCATCATCGTTAGCCACAGGACGTGGCGGTATTTAGTTGACGTTCCTTAAGTTCACCGCCTCGTTCTTCAGCGTCCTTTTTTCCCTACTTTTTGAACACGCACTATAATAAGTTCTGGAATTAAAGATATTTGCCTTTGTGCAATTAAAATTCGAGCTTGAGCAATAGTGATTCTTTGAGTAAGCTCTAAGAATCGTTGACTCACGTCATTTCCAAATAAAACTAAATTTTGATTGTGTGCGGTTGTGAGAATTCCTCGTACTTCTTGCAAAAATTCATACTCATTTGTGTCCAAGGTGATTCCTCCTTTCTCTATTAATTATTATATTATATGAAAGGAAAAGGAAATGTTCTCTAGGTATGTTCATTGTTTTTTGTCCATATACCTTAAGAGAAGGGATGGATGGCGAATGGATGCAGTGGTGTTTATAGGAATAAACGAACCCAGTAGACAAGCATGGAAAGAAGCTAACTTAATGGGCTATTATACGTTTATACTGTCTGACAAATACATAATTACTCGGCAGCGATATTTAAATCAATTCAAATGTGTTGATGTGAAAGATGAGAGTCAAATTAATGTTGCCTTATTCGAGATTCTACAGGTAGGGTTTACAATAAAAGCCATTGTGAGTCTATGTGAATCTACAATCATGATGGCTAGTAAATTACATCAAAAGTTTTGTCATTCTTTTTGGCCGGTTAAGCCTGTTTATAAAATGTCCAATAAGTATGAAACGAGAGAATGTTTAAGAGAAACAAAATACAATATAGAATATCAAAAATTGATTAAAGAGAATGATGGATTGGATGTAATTATCGGTTTTCCTCTCATCTTAAAATCAATTTACTCGAAAGGCTCTAAATATGTTCGAAAAATATTAAACCATAATCAATTATTAAAAGAAAGCGAGATTCTTTTTAAAGAAACGAGAGCAGAGGAATTACTAATTGAACAATTTGTGGAAGGAAGACAATTTTTAGTAGAGGTTATGGTATTTAATGGCTTTATTCAACTAGTGGCTATTTTCGAGCAAGAGGTCACTTATAATAGGAGGTTTATTGTAACTGGTTATGCCAGTATAAGTGAGAAAGCCGGAATATTTCAGATACTAAAAAATATAACAGAAACTATTGTTGACCGTTTTGGAATGAATTATGGTTCATGTCACCTTGAGTTGCGATATACGAAAAATGGATGGAAGCTTATTGAGATCAATCCTAGAATATCTGGTGGGGAAGTGCATAATATGATTAAAGCAGCATATGGTTTTTCTTATGTGCGAGAGATCTTAAAAGTTCATTTGAATGAGATGCCCAATTTACAAATGAAACATAATCAATTTGTCTATACTTTTTATTTTATTGCTAAAAGTGACGGTGTGATAAAGGAAATAAAAGGAGAACAAAAGGCACGATGTTGTGAAGGGGTTGTAAATGTAACATTTAAAAATAAAGTAGGGGATTATGTAAGAGAGCCTTTAAGTATGGGGGATCGATTAGGGTATGTTATGGCGGTAGGTGCTGGCAGGTCAGAAGCGAAACAACGAGCGTTACTAGCGGCAAGCTTTATTACTATTGATATTTGTTAGTTCTATTATACATCTTGAGATACATCTTAGAGGAGTGAGATGAGGTGACATTGATCGGTTTTTTACATCATAGAAAAGACCCTCAAACTGTCATAAAAGCATATGCATATGCTGTGATAGCTGCTGCTGAGGGTGCGACTATGCTTTATTTCTCACCAAATAATGTGAATGTGGTGGCAAAATCCATTCGAGGCTATGTTTATGAAAATGGCCAATGGGTTGAAAGGTTATCAAGGTATCCTGATGTGATCTATAATACGGGGAGCCCAGAGAAATTAGCCTTTTCACAATCCATTATTAATTCTTTAAAAAAAAGACATTCCTTTTACCACTCATTCCATCGGTAATAAATGGCGGGTGAATGAACGGTTAAAGAAGGCTAATGAGTTTACTCAATACTTAATTCCCTCTTATATTATTAGGACGATCGATTCGTTTTATTCTTTTTTACATGCTTTTCAAAAGTTAGTGATTAAGCCGATAGACGGTAGAAAAGGAAAAGGGATTTATTATATTGAAAAAAGAGAAGAAGAGTTTTATGTTTTACAAGATTCTTCTCTGATTCGATATCAACTTCAAGAAATGGAGGAGTTTTTAAATGAAACGATCTTAAAAGAAACCTTCATTTTACAGCCCTATATTGAATGTAAAACCCAATCTGGTCAAATATATGATTTTCGTTTACATACACAAAAAGACGGGGAGGGCAGGTGGGGAATTACCGCGATTTATCCTCGTTTAGCCCCAGACGGTTCGATCGTTGCTAATATTAATAATGGGGGCAGTACAAATTACTTAAGGCCTTTTTTAATGCAAGAATTTCAAGACCAAGCTTTTAACATAAAGAGAACTCTAGAATATTTTGCCCTCTCCCTTTCTTCTCATTTAGATGACCTGCAAATGTACTTATATGAAGAAGTGATTGATGAATTAGGAATCGATATTGCTTTAGATAAGGAAAATAAAATATGGATTTTTGAAGTAAATTGGCGTCCAGGCTGCCCGCCAACTTTTTACTTGGAAATGGATGTTGTAAAAAAAACAATCGAATATGCAAAATTTTTAGTAACGAGTCAACCCAAAATAAAGCAACATATTACAAGTGCAAAAAATAGATTGGCATCACAAAAGCCATCTATTCCCATAATTGCTATTACAGGTAGTGCAGGGAAAACAACCACAAAAGCGTTTATTGCTTCAATTTTACAAACAAGATGGAAAACATTCTCTTCTAAAGACTATTGGAACACAACTGAGCATACAAAAAAACATGCTGAACAATTAAGGCAAGAGCTTTATCAAGCGGCAGTATTAGAATATGGAATGGCCTATAAAGGGGTGATAACCGAGCATTGTTCGATTATTCAACCTAATATTAGTGTGGTAACGAATATTGGGCTAGCTCATGTAGGTAATTTTAATAGTGAAGTGAAAAATGTGGCCAAAGCAAAGTCAGAGCTGATTCATGGAATGAAACAAGACGGTGTGTTATTTATGAATAATGATGATGAAAACTCCCGGTTTTTAGAAATAGATCGCTTTAAAGGGAAGATTTACACAGTCGGTATCAAGAAGAAAGCAGATTATAGAGCCCATGACGTTCAATACGAAGAGGAAGGTATGAGCTTTAAAACCATTCTCAATGAAAAAGAGTATAAGCTATTCATACCTATTTTCGGAGAACACCACGTTTATAATGCTCTACATGCGATTGCAGTAGCTGACTACTTAGGTTTTTCCCCTGTAGAAATCATATCAGGTCTCCAATTCAAAAAGCCTCCTAGGAGATTAACAATCTATCATTGCAATAAAGATATTACCCTTATTGATGATACAGTTCATTCTCACCCACAAGGGGTAAAAGCGGCTATCGATGTGTTAGTCAATATTGCATATGAAAGAAAAATTGTCATCTTAGGCCAAATGCGCGAACTAGGCGACTTAAGGGACCAAGAATATCGTAAAGTCGGGCAGTATGTGGCTGAGATGAAGCTTGATTTGTTAATAACGTATGGATTTCGAACAGATATGATTGGCATAGGGGCAAAAGAAGCGAATTATCCTTCAACAAAGATTTTTCATTTCAAAAATAAAGGCCAAATGCATTCTTTTCTTGAAAAGGAGCTTGGAAATGGAGATACGGTGTTGGTGAAAGGAGCGAGTAAAACAAATATGTTTGAAACAATAAAATTTTTGGATGAAACATTTTCTTGAACAAGGTCAATTCGGTTCTTTTAACTTTTGGGCTAATTCAATCATGCTTTTACTCTTCATGGGTCCTTTTATCAATAGGATGGTGTCTTCATTTAATAAAGAAACTAATTGTTCAAATACACCTTCAGTTGTCTCGAAATGATTTACACTTCCTTTAAAACCATCCTCTATTGCTTGACTTGAAATGAATTGTGCCTTATCACCAATAGTAATTAAATAATCGACTGTGTACTCGCTAACAGCGGAGCCCACTTTTCTGTGATATTCTTCTTCATATGTTCCTAGACGATAAATATTACCTAGTAGAACGATTTTTCGTTTATGTTTGCCAAGGTTTTCAATTACTTGCAAGGCTGCTTCAATGGATAAAGGATTAATGGTCCACGTATCATCGATAATGGTACTTCCATTGATTCCATGCGATATTTCAAGGTGACGAGCCATATTTCGAAAAGATTTAAGCTGTTCAATGGCCGTATCAATACCAATTCCTAAAAGGTGTGCACAAGCAATTGAAAATAAAGCATTATATACTTGATGCTCTCCGTAACCAGGAACAAACGCATGAAATTGTCTATGATTTAGTTCAAAGTCAAACATCATCCCGTTAACGGCATATACGATATTTTTAGCATGATAGTCTGATGGCTGTTGAACTCCGATATAAAAAACGTTTCCTTTGAAATTTGAAATAGGTAACTTTTTTGTATTTTGATCATCAGCATTTAATAAGAGAATTCCAGGTTGTGTGATTCCATCTATTATCTCTCCTTTTGCCTGAATATAGCCCTCTATGCTGTTACATCCATCTAAATGGTGTTCTCTTATGTTAGTTATTATTCCGATCGTTGGTTTGAAAAGGTTACATTGGTGTTTAATATTTCCCGTATTACCTAACCCTAGTTCGAATACGGCCATATCGGTTTGTTTTGTGATACCCATTAAATATGGAAAAGAACGTCGTGGTTCGTTCTTACTACTCTCTGTTGCTTGAACATGGTGATCTTTTTGTAATATATGCTTAATCATCTCTTTTGTCGTTGACTTTCCACAAGTTCCTGTAATTGCTACAACCGGAATCTGAAATAAATTTCGGTAATAGTTTGTAAATTTCCAGTGAGCGTGAACGAGGTTGTTTACTTGAATGATTGTAACTCCTGGATAAAATTTCTTGATATCTTCTTCCTTTTTGTCTGTAACAACTAAACAAGGGGTAAACTTAGAAATATGACCCCAATAAATTTTTTGGCGCCTTCCAAGGAAGATCATCGTATGAGTATGTTCTAGTTTATGTCTTTTATGAAAGATGGCATGGTGGATAGACCAATCGTCATTCCCAAATAGGATACGTCCATTAAACAACTTGCAAAGATGATGAACAAATAGGGGCTCCATTGCAACCAATCCTCTCAATTTTTTGATTTATCATGGTGAACGGCTTGCTCCTTCATTATTTTTCTGTTCGCAAGAATACGCTTATAGATTGATTTATCTGGTAATAAACTAAAAGGTCCGACGCCAGGAACCTCGTTTACTTCAAAAATTTTTATAGTTTTCTTCTTGTTAATACCTAAATCAATACCGAATTCCTTTTTTGAAGAAACACGACTCATTATTTTAGATGTGAGAATAGATAAAGTTTCTATTGTTTTTATTGTTGTGAAGGAAGCTTGCGTATCCATTTGAAGAAGGTGAGTTAATAATGAATCAATTGAATAAACATCTGCCCCTTTATGGGTATTGACAATTCCATTTTCAACCGTTTCGCCTTTCGCCACTTTTCCATACATGCCGCTGATAGTCCAATCGTCATTCATTTTTTGCACATGAACACGAATGCTAAAGGGAACATTTTTTAGTGATTGAATTCCCTCTTGAATAATATAGGTTGGGAAATGATTTAGTTTATATTGAGGATATAGTATGGTGTGAAAACGATAAAAATCTTCTAATGAGTGAATTGTAAAAACCAACTGTTCTTTTCCTAATGTCGGGTATCCATTTACAATGATGTGGTCTTCAGAGGTCTTTTCGATTTTGAAAATCCCTCTTCCTTGTCCTGAAGTATTGTGTTTGACATAAATATAACGGAAACGTCTAGAAAAATAGATGAGTGTTGAAAGATCATAAATCGTCGTTTTTGGAATATGAGGATGAAGTGATTGATCAGATAACAACAATTGGTATTGATCCCATTTTGATAATGTCATAAATATCAGTCCTTATTTATAGAGGTTGTTCAAAAAGTCATGAAAAATTGCAGTCGAATAGCTTTGTTGTCTTGCTATTCCAAGCTCCGACGCCAGGATTGTCTAGCACGAGCGTTGTCCCTAGGATGGCGATGCACAGGATGTGCTAGCGCAGGCGTTGGTCACAGGACGTGACCGATGTTAGTTGACGTTCCTCCTTTAGCTCGTGATCCTTCCTTGACGTACACTGTGGTGCTTCGATGCCCAAGGACGGGCTAGCGCAGGCGTTGTCACAGGAAGTGACTGAACTTAGCCTGCGTTCCTTTAAGCAGTCGCCTCGTTCTTGTCTAGCTCTATCGCCTAGCCACTCGAGGTCATAAGCTACGATTTCATGAAAGGTAAAGAGCACCTTTCAAGGTAATCGCATCTTATGCTTGTCGTGGCTGATCAAGTCGATGACGCTTTTCTAATTCTCGGCCCTTTTCCCCCTCCTTTTTGAACGCCCCACTTATATAAAGAAATTGGTAGGTAAATTCTCTTAGCTATCATCATATTATGGTGTAGAGGTGAAATGGGTGAAGACGATTGTTTTTATTGAGACAAATAAATCAGGTTCTAGTCGTGAGGCACTGATAGCGGCAGAAAATTTGGGCTATTACATTGTTTTATTGACAAAAAATGAAAAGCACATATCTCAAAGAGAACAGTTTGTTGAGGTTCACTTTATGATAAAAGTGCGTTCACATACGGAAGAATTTTTGACAGTAGAGATAAAAAAGCTGCAAAGACGTGGCTGTATGATTGAGGCAGTCGTAAGTTTTATAGATTCATATGTTTCTATTGCGTCATTATTACATAATCAATTCAGCTTTAATTCCATAAATGTAAATTCCATCAAAGTGATGGAGAATAAATTATTAACGAGAGAGTATTTACAAAATACGAGGTTTTCAGTTCCTTATTCACCTATTGATAATCTAGATAGCTGGTTAAAAGAAAACCCGAAAGAGGATAGGAAATGGCCCATTTTTTTAAAATCTCCCGTTTCTACAGGTTCTAAAGATGTTGTGAAAATTCATAATTTAGGCATGTTAAGAAAAGAATATGATTCTTTAAAAAAGAAGGTGAAACAGAAAACGTTATTTGTTGAACCTTTTATAAAAGGACCACAGTACCTTGTAGAAGCCGTCATTTTTAAGGGGAACGTTTCTTGTGTAGCGGTTTTTAAGCAAGACATTTTAACAAAGCCACGAAATATCATCATTGGTTATTCCCATGTTGTAAATTTACAAACCAAGTTCATGCAACAATTAGTTCAAGCCACAGAGGAAATAGTAGACATTTTCGGGCTAGAAAATGGGGCTCTTCATCTTGAGATTCGCTATAGCAACAATAAATGGAACCTTATTGAAATCAACCCGCGAATTTCAGGAGGAGCAATGAATCAAATGGTTTTAGCAAGTACGGGAATTAATTTAGTAAAAGAGACGTTGAAGATTTTTTTAGAACAGTCTCCTGACTTGAAAATAGAAAAGCGTCGTTATGTATATACTCGATATAAGGTTGTAGACGAAGAAGGAGTGTTAGAAAAAATTACAGGGAAAACAAAAGCTTCTAAAATGAAGGGGGTGTATGAAGTTTATGTTAAGCCTAAGAAGGGTACAGTGCTTCGTCTTCCTTATTCAATGGGAAATCGTTATGCTTATGTTATTGCAATAGGTAATTCTGAACAAGAAGCAAAACAGAGAGCACTAGAAGCGATTAATACAATACAATTTCATATAAAAAAACAATAGTCTAAAAGTCAATGAATATAAAAAACTCATACTTTTAGGCTATTTTTAATCGCTTTAATTGACAATGATTATCATTAATAGTTATGATGTTAATAGTGGTTGAAAATGATAATTGTTATCATTTGTTATAGACAAGGGAAATTACATGGAACATATTAAAAATGTCTGATGGGAAGGGAGAATGGCATGTTAGAAACAACAGATCACCATGATATAGTCATTTATGATCATGAACTAGGGAAGGTTATCTCTTTTAGACCGGTGGACTATAACCGTGATTTACATACATTGCATGAATGGATGCATCAAAGACATATTGCACCCTTTTGGAAATTAGATGTTCCTCTAGAAGAGTTCAAAGAATATTTACAAAAGTCTCTTCAAGCAGAACATAAGAGGATTTTTATGGGCTTTATTAATGACGAACCTGTTTGTTATGTCATTGCTTATTCGGTAATGAAAGATCCAATAAAGGATTATTATGATGCAAGAGGAACGGATCTAGGGATGCATTTACTTGTTGGTTCTAGAAAGCACTTGAACCGTTTAGAAGCACCAGTGATTATTAGGTCAATGATTTTGTTTTTATTGGAAAGATTTTCTTGTGAGCGAATTATTGGGGAACCAGACATAAGAAATCGAATTGTCATTCCAATCTTAACTCAATATGGGGGGAGAGGTTGTGAAAGAAATTGAAATGCCACATAAAAAAGCAGCTTTGATATTAGGAAATCGAGAGACGTTTTTTGAAAAGTATCAAGCGCTAAACATAAAATATGAAACAAGAATGGAAAAAAGAAACAAGTTTGAACTTTTGGAGACGATTGGAGGCAAGTAAAACGTTGCTAGATCAAGAGCTTTTACTCTATTTTTGAAGCGTATTTCTAAACGAATGCAGGAATTAAACCATCCACCACTGGGTCAATTGAAAGCAAGTGATTCGAGGTTTTTCTTTAAAGAAGCACGTAAATTATATTCGTGTCTTTCATCAACTGGGATTGATGTGTTTGACCAAATGATACCGAAAAAGAACATTCCAATTCGAGTATATGTTCCTAAACAACGAACTGGTGAATTACCTGTAATGGTTTATTTTCATGGTGGGGGCTGGGTGTTAGGGGATTTAAATTCAAGCAACACGTTTTGTCAGTACTTAAGTGAAAAAGCCCAGTGCATCATTGTTTCAGTTGACTATCGGTTAGCCCCAGAACATAAGTACCCAGCGGCATTAGAGGATGCGATGGATGCTGTATTGTGGATTTATGAACATATTCATGAGTTTAATGGAGATAAAGAACGACTATCGATTGGCGGAGATTCCTCAGGAGCAAATATTGCAACGGTTACAGCTTATCGAATACATAAAGAGACACCTATATCGATAAACCATCAACTATTATTAGTACCGGTTACGTATTATAAATATCAATCTCCCTCTTACCTTGCAGATTATTCTTTTGGATTATCAAAGGAAACGATGGATTGGTTTTGGCAACATTATTTAAATGACGAAGAGGAAGGCTTAGATCCGTTTGTTTCGCCACTTTTAATAGAAGAGTTAGAAAAAATGCCTTCAACAACTATCGTAACCGCAGAATTTGATATTTTACGAGATGAAGGAAAAGCCTTCGCAAAAAAGCTAGAAGACAATGGGGTGCCAGTTCAATATCTTTATTATGAAGGGTTAGTTCACAATTTTCCCTTTATGATTGGTAATGTGAAATTGGCAAAAGAAGCAGTCGATGACTTAATAGGAAAATTGATTCCTTATTTCTAAGAATAAAAGAAGAAAGGTGATAAAAGGCATGCCAAACACAATGACACGAAACATCCAATATTTAGAGAGTCAAAATAAAAGAGAATCGAACGCAAGAAGTTACCCACGTAGAATTCCAATTGCAATCCAAAAAGCTAAAGGGGCCTATATAACGGATGTTGATGGAAAAGAATATTTAGATTGTTTAGCAGGGGCAGGAACGTTAGCGTTAGGACATAACCACCCTGTTGTTATTGAAGCCATTCAAAAGGCTCTTTCCGATGAATTACCTCTTCATACGTTAGATATTACCACTCCAGTTAAAGAAGAATTTATTGAAGAGCTTTATAGCATTCTTCCGAAAGAATTTTCTTCTCGTGCCAAAATTCAGTTTTGTGGACCATCTGGTTCCGATGCGATAGAAGCAGCCATTAAACTTGTAAAGACAGCCACGGGAAGAAAAAGCATGATTTCTTTCCCAAGGTGGCTATCATGGAATGACAAATGGAAGTTTAAGCTTGATGGGGAATCTTGGACCGAAAGAGAAAGTATCCAACTTAATGCCAGATGTTCACTTTATGCCTTATCCTTATTCTTACCGCTGTCCTTTCGGGTTAGGTGGAGAACAGACAGAGCAGGTAAGTAGTACCTATTTAAAGAGAACATTATTAGATCCAGAAAGCGGAATTGTTAAGCCGGCAGGACTGGTGATGGAAGTTCTTCAAGGAGAAGGGGGAGCGATTCCGGCACCAAACTCATTTGTACAAAATGTTCGTGAAATTACAAAAAGTGAAGATATTCCGTTTATTATTGATGAAGTACAATCAGGGTTTGCAAGAACTGGAAAAATGTTCGCTTTTGAACATGCCAATATTACTCCTGATGTTCTTGTTTTGTCTAAAGCAATTGGTGGAAGCTTACCGTTAGCTGTAGTTGTTTATGACGAGAAGCTCGATCAATGGTCTCCTGGTGCTCATACGGGTACATTTAGAGGGAATCAGTTAGCAATGGCAGCAGGTACTGCGACGATTCGCTATATTAAAGACAATCAACTAGATACCCATGCGAAGCAAATGGGCCAAAAGCTGATGTCGATGTTGAAAAATATTCAAGCAGAATCAAATGCAATAGGAGAAGTAAGAGGAAAAGGATTAATGATTGGAGTCGAAATTGTCAACAAGCAATTGCAGTCCGATCTTATTGGAAGCTATCCTAGCCATCCTGACCTTGCGAAAAAAATTCAACAAGAATGCTTTAAACGTGGATTAATTCTTGAATTAGGTGGACGTCATGGTAGTGTCATTCGTTTATTACCGCCTTTAATTATCACAGAACAGCAAATTGATGCAGTTGCGACCATATTCCATGAAGCTGTGAGAACAGCCGAAGCGCAAATCAATCGTTAGAGGACATTATTATGAATAAAAAATCATTTGACCATTTATTTATTAATCATGGAAGTATAAAAGATTATGAAAGCTATTTAAAAGAAACGGTTTCAAGGTTAGCCGAGGCTTTATCAATGCAACAAGGACCATTCAATGGAGCAAAACCTGCTGAGCTTATAAAGAAGATCGAGAAGGCGAGTACCTTTACGAATGAAAGTGAAGATTGGCTTGGAAAGGTAATGAAGACGGTGACAGAAGTTGTTGTTCCTTCTAGTTTTCAAGTTCATCATTCTAGATGCATGGCTCACCTCCATTGTCCCCCTTTAATTCCAGCGATTGCAGCGGAAATTATCTTATCGAGTTTGAATCAATCAATGGATTCGTGGGATCAAAGTGGTGTAGCAACTTTAATAGAAGAAGAAATGATTAGCTGGCTCACCGAACTATTTCACTTTCCAAATGGTGATGGGACGTTCACAAGTGGGGGAACACAATCAAATTTGATGGGAATTCTTCTTGCTCGTGAACATTTCTCTGCGAAAAACTGGAACTGGAACACGAGAAAACAAGGGATGCACCCAGAGGCTCATAAATTAAAGATCATATGTTCAGAACATGCGCACTTTACGGTCAAACAATCTGCAGCTCTTCTAGGAGTAGGAGAGGATGCAGTTGTCACCGTTCCAGTTGATGAAAACCAAAAAATGTCCCTAACCGATTTAGATGAAACAATTGCTCAATTAAAGGAAAGTGGTTCACTTCCTTTCGTAATCGTGGCAACCGCAGGTACGACCGATTATGGAAGTATTGATCCTATAGAGGACATTTCAAAACGAGCATCAAAAGAAGGGATTTGGCTACATGTCGATGCGCATACGGAGGGGCTCTTCAATTAAGTGAACAGCATAAAAATAAATTAACAGGAATAGATTTGGCGGACTCTGTAACCATTGATTTTCATAAACTGTTTTACCAACCCATTAGCTGCGGAGCATTTTTAGTAAAGGATCAAGAATCGTTTCAATACCTTTCCCTTCATGCAGATTACTTAAATCCTGAAGAAGATGATGAGGCAGGAATACCAAACCTAGTCAATAAATCCATTCAGACAACAAGAAGGTTCGATGCTTTTAAACTGTATGTCTCTCTTCAAGCAATTGGGATACAAACGTTTGCCGAGATGGTTGAAGGAACGATGTCCTTGGCTAAAGATGTGGCAACAAGGCTTAAAGAGGAACATTTTGAAGTGGTCAATCCAGATCCACAAATAAATGCCGTTGTGTTCCGTTACGTTTCAAACGGTGAAAATATTGATCTTATAAATGCATCTATACGAGATCAATTGTTAAACGAAGGAATAGCTGTCATTGCTAGAACAAAAATATGTGGTCAAACTTATTTGAAACTGACGCTATTAAACCCCTTAACAACGATGGAGGATATTAACTTCATTATTGAACAAATGAAAAAAATAACTCAAGAAACAATGAAAGAGGAGATCTATGTATGAACGCCTATAGCGTAGCTGAGCGAGCGACAATGCAAAGCTTTATGAATTGTTTTTTGCGGGAGGCAAAAGCTGTTGATCGTGCTCTTTACGATGAGAAAGAATTAATCATTTCGTTACAACATCAACAAGTTAAGCTTTTTATTCCTATTAAATATTGGTCTAAAACAGGGCGTCATCTTTTTGACTTTCCCGCTTTTTATCAACTATCTGAACAAGGGGAAAAGCTAGAATTAGATTTTAATACGCTCGTTTCACTTGTGAGTAAGGAGTTATCTCATCAATTTCAATCGAATAAAGAAAATCAAGTGGAGCTGATTGCTCGTGTGATTCAAAGCTATCAACTGATTGTTCAGATCATTGAAGAACGATTTGAAGATCAAGGAGAGTTATATGATGAGGATTTCACATTTATCGAGGCTGAACAGTCGCTGATCTTTGGGCATCTGCTCCATCCAACACCGAAGAGTCGTCAAGGCTTCTCAGAAGAAGATATCGAACATTACTCTCCGGAGTTAAAGGGAAGCTTTGCGCTCCATTATTTTCGAGTTCCGCTTTCATTAATAAAGGAAAGCTCTACACTAGAGAAAAACGCCAATCAGCTAATAAAAGACATGGTTCTTGAAGATCCTTTCATTGGAGAAGACTTTAAACATTTTTATGCTAAAGAAGACGAATATGCCCTTATCCCTCTTCATCCATGGCAAGCACAATATGTTAAGAAGAACCCGTACATAAACAAACTTATAACAGAGAATGTGATAGAGGACTTAGGTCAAGCAGGACGACCATTTTTTCCCACCTCCTCGCTTAGAACGGTTTATCACCCTGAAGTTCCGTTTATGTTTAAATTCTCTTTAAATATTAAAATTACAAACTCAGTAAGAGCAAATTTACTAAAAGAGCTTGAGCGGGGTGTAGAAGTAACGAAGTTAATGGAAGGAAACTTAGGCGGAGAAATTGAGCAGCGTTTTTCGAACTTCTCCATTGTTACAGACCCAGCCTATATTACTCTAAACCTAAAAGGCATGAAAGAAACGGGCTTTGAAGTCATTTTACGAGAAAATCCTTTTATGAATGAAGCAGCTTCGAAAGTCACTCCTATCGCGGCATTATGCCAAGATAAAATAGAGGGTCGAGGCTCGAGATTATCATCAATCATTCATGGAATTGCCGAGCAGGAAAATAAATCAGTAACTGAAATAAGCGAAGCTTGGTTTGAACAATATTTAGATATATCCTTTGAACCGATGATGTGGCTATATTTGCAAAGAGGAATTGCTCTTGAAGCTCATCAGCAAAATAGTGTGGTTTCCTTAACGGATGAAGGATATCCTAAACATTTTTATTATCGAGATAACCAAGGCTACTATTACTGTGAATCGAAGAAAGAGGAGCTTAAAAAGCTATTACCAAACATTAGTACCAAAAGTGAGACAATTTGTGCAGATCGTGTTGCAGATGAGAGATTAAGATATTATTTGTTTTATAACCATTTGTTTGGAATCATCAATGCTTTTGGTACGGGAAATCTTATAGAGGAAGAAAAATTATTAGTGATTTTAAAAAATCGCTT
The DNA here is from genome assembly GCF_020524035.2 of Bacillus carboniphilus. Taxonomy (NCBI): domain Bacteria; kingdom Bacillati; phylum Bacillota; class Bacilli; order Caryophanales; family Bacillaceae; genus Bacillus; species Bacillus carboniphilus. The sequence continues at coordinate 533,205 of NZ_CP129013.1, forward strand.
AAGCAAAATCTCTATTAATAAAAACCATCCATCTAACCTTGTGAATAGTTTGCTAAATGATGAGGAAATAGCCTGTAAAGCAAATCTTTTAACGAGATTTCATGATATGGACGAATTAGTGGGTGCGATGGAGACGCAGTCTGTCTATGTTCCAATCAAAAATCCACTTATCATTCGTTAAAGGAGGTTGAATGAAACGATGCTTTCGTTTCGAAGAGTGGACTTTGAAAAAGATGTAAAGAGGCTGCATGGATGGCACCATCAGCCTCACGTAATTCCTTTCTGGAACCAAAATTTTACGTTTGAAAAATATGCTGATTTCTTAACTAAGCTTCTAGATGATCAACATCAGACGTTATGGATTGGAATGGTTCATGAAGAGTCGATGAGCTATTTTGAAACGTATTGGGCAAAAGATGATGTGTTAGGAAAACATTATGACTGGAATGAGTTTGATCAAGGCATTCATTTATTAATTGGTGAACCTAGCTTTTTAGGTAAAGGCTACGCTGCTCCGTTTGTTAGCAAGATGGTCGAACAATTATTTCAAGAAGAGCGCACTTCACGAATCGTGACGGAACCAGATATTCGTAATGAAAAAATGATTCATATCTTTAAAAAAGTTGGATTTAAGCCTTATAAAGAATTGCAATTACCAGATAAAAAAGCTTTGATGATGATTTGTGAACGCTCTGATTTTAAGAAGGTGGTTGAATCATGATTTATGATGTTATAGGTGTGGGTCTAGGACCCTTTAATATAGGAATGGCTGCATTAACCGAAGAGTATGGAGAGTTGAAGACACTTTTTCTTGATAAAAAAGATTCTTTTGATTGGCACCCAGGACTATTGTTAGAAGGAACGACCCTTCAAGTTCCTTTCTTTGCTGACTTTGTCACAATGGTGAATCCAAAAAGTCAGTTTAGCTTTTTAAACTACTTACATGAAATGGGTAGGTTATATCATTTTTATTTTTTAGAAAAATTTTTAATTCCGAGAAGAGAATATAATCATTATTGTCAATGGGTTGTTAATCAGTTGCAAAACACTCGTTTTCAAACAGAAGTAGTCGATGTGAGTTGGGAAGGTCAGCACTATCAAGTAACGGTTGTCGATCAAAAAACAAAAGAACAATCAACTTTACTGGCTAGACATGTCGTTTTTGGTATGGGAAGTGAACCGACCGTGCCTGAGTGGACAGCGAAAGGAAATGAAAATATCATTCATTCCGCTCAATTTAAGCAACGACTAGAAGATTGCTCCCAGTCTAGTGATGTTACAGTTTTAGGATCTGGGCAAAGTGCAGCAGAAGTATTTTTACACTTATTAGCTCAACAAAAAAGAGTCAAAATACCAATTAAGTTGGTTTACACGTTCCAATGGGTTTTTCCCAATGGAATATTCAAAACTAGGTTTGGAACACTTCTCACCAGATTATACAAACTATTTCTATTCACTTGATCAAAATAAGAAAGATCAGGTTTTACCGAATCAAGACTTACTATATAAAGGAATTAGTGCGTCAACGATTGCTGATATTTACGACCTTCTTTATGAACGAACAGTAGGTGGAGGGGAAGTTCCTGCTTCTTTAATGGCAAAAACAGAAATTAAAGAGGTTGAAGAGAAAAATGGGAAACTCATCCTCTCCTGTTATCAATGGGAGCAGAATCGTCACTTTACGCATGAAACTGATTTTGTCATTTCCGCAACAGGTTATAAAGGAGCAAGTTTATCTCGTTTTAAAGGGTTAAAAGAGTTACTTGATTGGGATGACGAAATGCGTCCAAAAATTTCATCGAACTATCAGTTGATTGAAAAGGAAAACCACCAAGGAAGTCTGTTTATTCAAAATGGAGAAAAACACACTCACGGGGTAGGGGCACCTGACTTAGGATTAGGAGCCTATCGAAATGCGGTCATTATTAATCAAATTGCTGGTAAAGAAGTTTATCGAGTTTCTGATAAAAATGTGTTCCAACAATTCGGTGCTAAACAACAAGTGAAAGAACCGATATTCAGTTAAGGGGGTTTTGCGATGAAAACGAAAGAAGATGTAATGACACATGAAAGGTGGACACTTGCCAATAAACGGCTTCTGGCAAAAATGGTTCGAGAGTTTAGCTATGAAGATATCATTGCACCTGTTCTTGAGAAAATAGAAGATCGAACAAAAAAAATGATTCTCACACTAGATGGAAATATACAGTATCGCTATCGTTGTGAAGAAAGAATGATGGATAGTATTTATGTGGATGAAAACTCCATTGAACGGTTTGATGGGAACATATGGGTTGAGGCGACAGATGCAATTCAATTTTTACTTGATATTCAAGTGACAGCAAAGATCAAACCTGATACAGCGGCTTACTTAATAAAAGAATATAATCATACTCTATTAGCAGACGTTCATATTTTATCTCAAAAAGAGAATCGTCATGCAAGTGATCTAATAGGAATGGACTATTCAGAGCTCGAAGGCGAAATGGATGGACACCCTTGGATTACTTATAATAAAGGGAGAATTGGTTTTTCTTATGATGACTATCTCAAGTATACTCCTGAAATGAAACAATTGACTACGATAAGGTGGATTGCGGTTCATCACGATGTGGCTACTTTTCATTCCATCTCTGGTTTAGATCAAAAACAGGTGATAAAACATGAGCTTTCAGAGGCTGAAATCACTTCTTTTTATGAGGTATTAGAGCGTAAAGGGGTTAATCAAGAAGATTACATGCTCTTGCCAATTCATATTTGGCAATGGAATCAAATGGTTATCCCATTGTATAGCTCTTTTGTATCAGCGAAGAAAATTATTGATTTAGGAGAAGGGAAAGATCGTTATCTTCCTCAGCAGTCAGTTCGAACGTTTGTTAATAAAGATCATCAACATAAGTATCATGTAAAGTTACCGATGAGCATATTAAATACACTTGTGTATAGAGGGCTACCGAGTGAACGAACCGTAATTGCTCCGCAAATTACCGAATTTATAAAAAGTATTTACGATCAAGATCCTTTCTTACGTGATCAATGTCGTGTAATTCTTCCTGGTGAAGTCGCTAGTATCAATGTAAACCAACCGCAATTTCATGATTTACCAGGAACCCCTTATCAATTTTTAGAAATGTTAGGCGTGATTTGGCGAGAGAGCATATACTCATATTTAGATGTGGATGAACAAGCGGTTACGTTAGCTGCTCTTTTATATGAAGATGAATATGGTTCTTCTTATATAGGTGAACTTATTGAGCGTTCAGGATTGTCTGCGAAAGAATGGGTAGCACAATTGTTTGAAGTCATTTTACCACCTTTACTCCATTTCTTATATAAATATGGGACGGTTTTCTCTCCTCATGGTCAAAATACAGTGATCGTGTTGAAAAACCATCGCCCACATAGGTTAGCTGTAAAAGACTTTGTAGATGATGTTAATGTAAGTGATCAACCGATTCCATACTTAGATAAACTGTCTGAACCGCTTAAGAAAGTCTTACGTAGTGAACCACCTGAAGGATTGTGTCAATTTATATTCACTGGCTTATTCGTTTGTCACAATCGTTATTTAGCCGATCTTTTAGAACGATCTGGACTCCTTTCAGAGAGCGAGTTTTGGCTAGTTATAAGAGAAACAATCCTATCATATCAAGCGAAGTTCCCGGAGTTAAAAGGTCGATTTGAGCTATTTGATATGTTAAGACCTTCTTTTACAAAGCTTTGCTTAAACCGTAATCGAATGATTGATTATGGGTATGAAGATGGTGATGACAGACCACATGCTTCTGAACATGGGAAGGTAAATAACCCTCTTTATATTGTAGAACAAATGAAGGCAAAAATAAAATAGAGTCACCATAAACAACCAACTTCCCATCGGAAGTTGGTTGTTTTAATCTATATTCCCATCAATGAATTCATGTTCTGGGAGAAGTTCTGACAATAACACAGGTGTTGCCTTTTTTTTGTATTTTGGCAAGAACTGTTTTAAAACAGAAACCATGACGGGTCCAGAAATACCAACATGACCAATAGCGACCAAATCCTTCTCTGTTTGTAATCGTTTCTCTAATAGATTCGCTTGTTTCGTAATGTGGCTCTTTGTATATAAATGATCAAAGAATAGCTTATTTTCCAAGTAAGGAACCCCTAGTTCCGAGGCAACTTCTGAAATAACAGATTTGCTTGTTGTTTTGCTATCTAAATAATAGAGACCATTTTTTTTACATTCTTCCAAAACGATTCTCATAACACGCTTATTAGCTGTTGCTTTCGATCCCATATGATGATTCATCCCAACTGCATGTGGAACTTGATCGATGGCTTTTCTCACACGGGATCTTATTTCTTGGTCACTTAAACTTGTTGTAATCGCCCCAGGACCTAACCAGCTAACTTTCCCTGAATTGGGTTCCATTGGCATATGAATAATCACTTCATGACCGTACCGATGAGCTGTTTTAGCATCTTTAAGAGTAGAGGGCATAAATGGCATGATGGCGACTGTTAATGATACTGGTAACTTCAGCATTTCCTCAGTCCCTTTCATGTTATTTCCTAAATCATCAATCACAATGGCAAATTCTTTTTTTTGTTCCTCTGCGAAGATTGGACTTGAATAAAAAAAATGTAGGCAAAAACAAACGATTAAAATTCGTAGCAACAAGTTTATTTCCCTTCTTTCAATAGAATGAAAAGATGAATGTTGTTTTTATGTTGTCCAATTTGTCCAAATTATTGTATTAGAGGTTGTTCAAAAAGTCCTAAAAAAATGTCGGTTGAATAACTTTGTTGGTTTGCTTTTCCGACACTCCGACGCCAGGATTGGCTAGCACGGGCATTGTCCCTAAGATGGGGACGTTCTTAGCCCGTGAACCATACTGTACGTACACTGTGAGTGCTCAAAGCTACACCGCCTCGTTCTCCAGCGTCCTTTTTTCCCTACTTTTTGAACACGCACTATTAGAAAATAGGTAATGCCAAAAAACGTTCATAAAAATTTGTCTAGTTTTGCGATTGTATTTACAATATCAAAAAAACTTGTAATAATTCACAAGTATAGAAATCAGTTTTGTAAAAGAAAAGCGGAAGCGCCCGTTTAACGACGAAGGGGCTTGAGAACTTCGTATGAGATAAAGGAAACACGAAAAGCCGTAGGCTTCGATGTTGACTTATCATAAGGAGAAGAGCGAAAACTTACGAGTCGTTGGGAGCTGGAGCTAGACAAAAAGAAAAGCGGAAGCGCTTTGAACAGCAAGTAATATTGGGGAATTATTTAGAAAAAGTTGAACATCTTTTAGAAAAGGGGTTGCGTTATGGATCATAACGACAATGTTCAATTAGAAATTTTAATGAAGCGAGAGGAACTATTTAAGATAGCTGAAAGAAAGGGATTAACAAATGAGAAGACAGTGAAATGCTCTCAAGAATTAGACGAAATATTAAATAAATGTCAATTTCAGAATTTTACGCAGTTTAGTATGTTGTAAAGATTGTATAAATATTAACAATCTAAACAAGAATTCAATCCTCTTTTGATAGCCTTTTTATTTTGTAAATATGATATAGTATATAAGTCTAGAAATGTATCTGTATCTATTTATGGGAACTATAGGAGGATTATCCATGAAAGAAGTCATTTTAGTCATTGCTGATATTGTTAATCAGCTTCATGATGTGATTATTGAATTAAGTCAGCTATTAGGGTTGAATCTTACAGATAAAGAGCTACACTTTTGGGTAATTGGTCTAGTAGGTTTATTTCTTTTTGCACCCACGCAATATGTTTTTAAGAAACTAGCAAAATTAAGTATTACATCTATATCGTTCATTTACACATTCACGATACTGGTTGTAATTGTGTTTGCAATTGAAATTCAACAAAAAATAATGGACTCTGGAAATATGGAGTTTGACGATGCTGTTTTAGGCTTATGGGGATTTATTGTTATGTTTTTTGTTTGTTATTTCTTCGTTTTAATGACAAGAGGTGTGAAGAGATTTATTTTAAAACAAAAAAGAGGACGTCCTTCAAAAAAGAACGGTTCATCTAGAATGTCTAAACATAAAACAATGTGAGGAGAATTATTCCTCACATTGTTGGTAATGAAACAGTTACCGTTGTACCTTTATTTTCTTCACTTTCAATAAAGATGCTCCCATCATATAGTTGAACAATTCGTTTGCATACTACTAATCCAAGTCCGTTTCCTTTTTCTTTTAAAGTGAAAAAGGGTTTGAATAATTGACTTATCTGCTCCTCTGAAATCCCTTTCCCATTGTCAATTACTTTGATTTCAATATGTTTATCTGTCTTTCTAGTTAAAACTTTTACTTTTCCGCCTTCTGAAATAGCGTCTAGGGAATTTTTAACGAGGTTTAAAATTACTTGTTTAATATGTGCCTTTGTACAATAAATAGGGAGTTCGTCTGCAAATGAATGCTCAATATCGAGTTTAACATTGTACATATTGGCTTCTGAATGAAGGATAGGAGCTATTTCATCGATCATTTGTTTTAGGTCATGTTTCATATGCTGATGCACCGTAGGCTTTCCCAACATTAAAAATTCACTAACAATTTCATTAATTCTTTCTATTTCTTCATCGATAATTTTAAAATACTGCTGATCTTCATCTTTTTTGTATTTTTCCTTTAAAAGGTGAAGAAACCCTTTAATTCCCGTTAATGGATTCCTTATTTCATGAGCTGTGCTCGCTGCTAAAGTACCAATTAACTCTAGTTTTTGTGCTTCATTTTCAGCTTGCTCTTTTTTGGCTCTTCTTTTTAAACTGATATAATGGAAAAAAACATAAAAAATATTGAGCAAAAGAAAAGTTAAGAAGCTGTATAAAATGGTGCTACCGATAAAGTCTTTAATAGGAACTATTTTTGGATAAGCTTCCATTTTCCAAGAAAGGTAGTCTACAGTCTCTGATACAGGGTCTAAATATTGTTCTTTACTTCCGATCTCTCTAGTTTTGAATATTTCATCACCCTTTTCCGCACTTTTTGCGATAATAGGGTATTCTGGATGTAAAATCAAAATCTTGTTTTTTAAATAGTCCACTCGAATTGTCGCAACTAAGATGTTTTCTACGTTGTTATCATCATCTAAAATAGGAGTAGCTAATGCAACGATATGTCTATCTGTCATAGGCCCTTGAAAAGCTTCTGATATGGATGTGCTTTTTGTCTCTTTAGCCTCAATAAAGTAATCACGATGAGCAATATTTCTTTTCCTTTTTACAATAGTTTCATCGCTATGATGAATAAAGTCCCCTTCTAGGTTGACAATATAAAAGCCAGAAAGTAGTTTATTATCTTGTTTTAAAACGTCCTGTAGATATGGTTCAATGTTTTCACTAGCCATGTTACTTAAAAAGATGCTCATTGTTTCAATTTTTGTTATTGTTTTATAAACAAATTGTTCGGTATCTTTTTTGTTTGTTTCAAGCCACATAGAGGCATTGTTTCGAGCGGAATCAGTAGCTGAATCCTTTTGATAATCAACTATCATTGTTGATAATATTAAGGCAGGAATAATAACGAATAATATATAAATAAAAAAACTATTTCTTACTAGATTTCTAAACATATGGATTCCTTTCATACCTGTAAATAGTGCTGTTAGTATTATAGCATAAGTCAACATACGTGAAATAGATTATTCTCTATTGTAAGTACTCTAGTAAAGAATAGATAGAATAATAATAGAGTGGGAAGGCTAGTTGAATCGTTAATCCCGTTTTGATAATGAAAATGTAATAACTTTTACTTTCTGTAATAGAGATCAATAAAAGACCAAAACCAATAATAAAATAGTTGAATACAAAGGCAAGAGAAAAGGTAAAATGTTCAGATGAATAAATAAATCCTAGCCCACTTCCAGCGTACAATAAGCATAAGAATGAAAGATAATGATAGTATAAGGAACCTCTGTCCATGGAATCACCTCTATAAAGAATATGATGGGTAGAAATAAGATATTCATAGTCTACCTTCAAATAGAAAGGAGAGTTTTGATGGATCGAATCGCAATTATTTCCGACATCCATGGTAATTTACCTGCTTTAACAAGTGTACTCAATGATATACGAGCAAAAGATATCGAGACAATCTATTGCTTAGGAGATATAGTTGGAAAAGGGCCAAATCCAAAACAAGCGATAAAAGAAGTGCAAAAAAATGCTTCGAAAATTGTTCAAGGAAATTGGGATGACATGATGACAATGGATATTGAAGATACAGCTATTAAATGGCAACAATCACAACTTTCTATAGAAGAAAGACAATGGTTGAAAAGTTTACCATTTTCAATTGAGCTATGGATCAGTGGGAACTTGATGCGTCTGTTTCACGCTTCTCCCTTTAGTGTGCATAAGAGAATACAACCTTGGGATTCAATAGAAAAAAGATTATCAATGTTTAATCAAACAGACAAAACGGTTAATCATTTTGGGGTTCCAAATGTAATTGGATATGGTGACGTTCATAATGCATATTTACAAAACTTTTCTCATAAGTCATTATTTAATGTAGGGAGCGTTGGAAACCCTCTTGAAATCCCTCAAGCATCCTATTGTATTGTAGAGGGAGCATACCAATCTAGGAAGAATGATTCTTTTTCAATACAATTCATTCGTGTTCCTTATCCAATAGAGGAAACGATCCAATTAACAAAGGCATCAGACATGCCGGAAAAAGAAAAAGAGGCTTTTATTAAAGAGTTGAAGACTGCAAAGTATCGAGGATTAAAATGATTTTACAAAGGGTATGGTGGAGAAGACATGAAGCGAAACTATATATTGTTAGGGATATTTTTAATTCTTATCGGGGGTATTTTTTTTAGCTGATGGTTGGGGATGGATCGATCGTTTTTGGATTTTCTCTTGGCCAGTTATTGTGCTCTTAATAGGAGTGGTATTTCATCTAGCCTATTTTTTTTCTTCAAAGGAACAAAGAAATGCGGGTTTACTTGTTCCAGGTGGAATCTTAACTTCCATCGGATTCATTCTTTTATTTGAAGAATGGAGCCATTGGTCATACGCAGCGGTAACTGAACCGTTATATATATTTGCTGTTGTGATTGGTTTATTTGAGTTGTGGTTTTTTGGTGAACGAAATAAAGGACTATTAGTCCCGATATTTATTTTAAGTTTAATAGGATTTTATTTGTTTTTTTCTGCATTTTTTACACTTGGTGAAGAGCAAATATGGCCTGTCATATTGATTATTATTGGAATTTTTGTCTTTTTCAAAGGATTGAAGAAAAATTCACATAAAACAACGAAAGAAAAGAAGAATACTTATTGAATGACCTATTTAAGAAAAGCGCAAGCGCCCGTCTAGCAACGAAGGTGAAAAGGAACGTCAACTAAGTACAGTCACGTCCTGTGACTAACGTTGACGCTAGAACCTCCTGTTCATCGCCGTATGAGATAAAGGAAACACGAAAAGCCCTAAAGCAGAGGATCTACTAACTACTGCCACGTCCTGTGGCAACGTAGATCCACCTCCATCCTGGAGGCGTCTCCGTTGACTTATGGAACATCATCTACACAAAGGATCATCAACTAAGTTCAGCCACATCCTGTGACTAACGTTGACGCTAGCACATCGTGTGCGTCGGAGTTGCTGGGCGCTGGAGCTAGACAACGATGAAAGCACTTTCTTATAAAAGACAAAGTTTATACATTCTTATCTTTTAAGAAAGGAGTGAAACAGGTGTCCCAATCAAAACATGAAAAAGAGCGTCAGTGGAATGTTAGAAAAGGGGCTCAACATGAGCACGGAAAAGTGAAGAGCTTTGACCAGATTGAAAAGGAAACAAGTAAGAAGCAAAAATAGTAAATATCCTCTAACAAGCTAATTCCTCTTATAAATGAGGTGTTAGCTTTTTAATTAGTGCTTTATAAATTTATTTAGGAATAATTGTTGATATTTTTCACATATTAAAACAAAATGATTGCAGTCGAAAGGAACGAAATAAAAAATGAAAGAAGCTGAAAATTACCAAGCATTTATGAGTAACTTTTCCATCAATATGGTCCATTTAAGATCTCCGTGGATCGTAGCTTGGTGGTCAGCCGCTTTCCCTGGATTTGGTCATCTTTTACTTGGTAATTATGTGATAGGGTTCTTTTTGATGATATGGGAATTACTAGTTAACAACTTATCCCATTTAAACACGGCCATTACGCTTAGTTTAATTGGTGACTTCGAGAAGGCAAAAGCAATATTAAGTATAGAATGGATGTGGCTTTACGTTACGGTTTACGTTTTTACTATTTGGGATAGTTATCAAAAAACCATTCAATATAATCAGCATTATTCGTTGGTTCAAAAGGGGACCATAAAAGTCAGCACGGATTCGGCTTTAACTCTCAACCTTTTAGAAAAAAGAAAACCGATTATGTCAATTATTTGGTCATTGTTTACACCTGGATTAGGAAATTTTTACTTAAATAGAATTCCTGCTACAATAATAGGAATTGTTTTATGGGTTTCAGTTGGATATTATTCAAATCTATTTGAAGGCTTATACTATACTATGACTGGAAATTTCAAAGAAGTGACAAAGGTATTGGATGCACAGTGGATTTTGTTTGTGCCATCCATTTATATTTTTAGTGTGTATGATGCTTATATTCACTGTATTGAATATAATAAACTATTCGATCAAGCTCAAAAAAATAAACTAATGGAATCGTATCATTGCCCTACATTTAAAATGCCACTTAAGAGGGTTTAACCAATGTACATTCTTTCACTTTTTCCGTATTCAACCTCATTGGAAATTGCCCTTGCCGAACTCGAAGAAATAGGGATACATAACGATCAGGTGTTAGTTGTTCCATTACATAATAAAAAAGCTAGAATGGTTACGTTTGATTCTATTCATTATTCAGATGGTGTTAGTCATGTAGACCTTGCTTCGGTTCTTGGAACGGTTGGAATGATCTTAGGGACGATTTATGGTTTTGTTCTATCTCTTGGTCCTATTATAGGGGGAACAATAGGGTTAGCAAGTGGACTTTTTCTAGGCTATAGTATTAGTGTATTTTTGATGAAAAGAAAAGTATCTTTATTTAATCGTATTCAAGGGTGTGATGTCATCGTGATGGTTTCATTTGAAGAGAGTAAGCAGAAGAAAGTAGAAAAAATACTACTTAAAAATCATGCTCAAAAGATTGGCTATTATTATGAAACACAAGGTTGTGAATAACCTGTAAAAATAAAAAGATTGGCAAGAAAACTCGAAAATGATATAGTAAGAAACGTGAAACGTCAGACAACATAATGATTCCCGACTTTTCGGGAGAGGTTCTAGCGAAACCCTCTATAAAAAACTAGGTATACTTCTTATTTCGCTAGACACCTCATATAGGTGTCTTTTTTGTGTCTTAAATGGATAACTTTTATATATTGAAAGAAGGAATTAGTATTATGAGTAATTTCCAATCAAAAGCAATTGTTGTCTTCAGCGGAGGGCAAGATAGTACAACATGTTTGTTTTGGGCGAAAAAGATGTTTGATGAAGTTGAAGCTGTGACATTTAATTATCAACAACGTCATAGCCTTGAAATTGATGTAGCGAAAAAAATTGCTAAAGAACTGGACATAAAACATCACCTCCTTGATATGTCTTTGTTAAACCAACTTGCCCCTACTGCATTAACGCGGGAAAATATTGATATAGAGTTAAAGGAAGGGGGGCTGCCTTCCACATTTGTTCCAGGAAGAAACTTATTGTTTTTAACCTTTGCTTCTGTTTTAGCAAAGCAATTAAATGCCAAACATATTGTTACGGGTGTTTGTGAAACAGACTTTAGCGGTTATCCGGATTGTCGAGATGTTTTTATAAAGTCAGCTAATGTGACTATTAATTTAGCACTGGATGAGGAAATGGTCATTCATACGCCATTGATGTGGCTTAATAAAATGGAAACATGGAAGCTTGCTGACGAATTAAATGGATTTGATTTTATTAAAAATAAGACGTTAACGTGCTATAACGGAATTCTTGCTGAGGGTTGTGGAGTTTGCCCAGCTTGTGAGCTCAGAAAAAAAAGGCCTAGACGACTATTTGAAAGTTAGGAAAGGAAAATAATTATGCTTCAACAGTTTTATCCACAAGTACATCATTCTTATCAATATGAATTAAATAAAGATATGCAATTTGCTGCTGCTCATTTCGTTCCAAACGAAAAAGCAGGAAAATGTAAAAACGTGCACGGTCATACTTATTTTGTTAACGTTACGATTGCTGGGGACGAGCTCGATGATTGTGGTTTTTTAGTTGATTTCTCTTTAATAAAAAAAATGGTACATGATGAATTCGATCATTCACTATTAAATTGATTATCATAGCTTTAGTCAAATTAATCCAAATGATTATCCCACAACAGAAGTTGTTGCAAGAAAAATATATGAAATGATTCAAGGGAATTTAGATCAATTACAGAATTATCCTCATTGTCTTCAAGTACTGGTAAGGGAAACACCTACTAGTTATGTTGTTTATCGCCCTAAAAAGGTGGGGGAAAATGAGTAAAAACAAGATTCCTGTTTTAGAGATTTTTGGTCCAACCATACAAGGAGAAGGGATGGTCGTTGGACAAAAAACAATGTTTGTGCGAACCGCTGGATGCGACTACTCATGCTCTTGGTGTGATTCTGCATTCACATGGGATGGATCAGCTAAAAATGATATTAAAAGGATGGACCCTTCTGAAATAGTGGAAAGGCTTATTGAAATAGGAGGAAAGAATTTTACCCACGTAACCATTTCAGGAGGGAATCCAGCTCTTCTCTCTCAATTAGATTTGTTAATAGATCTACTCCATCAAAATGATTTGCAAGTAGCTGTAGAAACACAAGGAACGAAATATCAAGAATGGTTTTTGAAAATTGACCAATTAACGATATCACCTAAACCCCCTAGTTCAAACATGGAAACAAACTATGAAAAACTAGACATTATTATAGAAAAGTTAATAAAAAAAAATAGGCTATTATCGACCAGTTTAAAAGTTGTTATTTTTAATCAAGAAGATTTACAGTATGCAACAATGATCCATGAGCGATATCCAACTGTCCCCTTTTATTTGCAAGTTGGAAATCCAATTATAATTGAGGAAGATAGGGAACTACTTGTCTCAAAATTGTTAGTGAAGTATGAGTGGTTAATTAATGAAGTTTTATCAAACCCAAAGTTAAATAACGCAAAGGTTCTTCCTCAACTTCATACACTTGTGTGGGGAAATAAGCGAGGAGTGTAAAATGAATAGTTTTGCGTGAAATTCATGTATTGGAGTTGAAATGAAGTGTCAGGACGAAAAGAACGAGAACTAAATGGGGTTACTTTATTAGGTAATCAAGGAACTGAGTATCCTACAGATTACTCTTCTAATATATTGGAAGCATTTGATAACAAGCATAGAGCTAGGGATTATTTTGTTAAATTTAATTGTCCTGAATTTACAAGTCTATGTCCGAAAACAGGTCAACCGGATTTTGCAACCATTTATATTAGTTATATTCCTGATGAAAAGATGGTTGAAAGTAAGTCCTTAAAGTTATATTTGTTTAGTTTTCGAAATCATGGAGATTTTCATGAGGATTGCATGAATATTATCATGAACGATTTAATCGAATTGATGAATCCTCGCTATATTGAGGTTTGGGGAAAGTTTACTCCAAGAGGTGGAATTTCGATCGATCCATACGTTAATTACGGAATACCTGGAACAAAATATGAAAAGATGGCTGAACATCGTTTGTTGAATCATGATTTATATCCAGAGAAAATCGATAATCGTTAATAAAAAGTATTACTTTTGTAGCCGTCCATGAACGAAAGTTGTTCATAGACGGCTTATTTTTACAGAGTAAGAAAGTATAAAAATCTGTCCTTATTCGGATGGTGCTTTTCTTATTGTCTAGCTCCAGCGCCTAGCCAGGAGACGCCTCAGGAGGGAGGTGGATCTACGTTTGCCACAGGACGTGGCTGTTTTTAGTAGATCTTCCGCTTTCAGGCTTTTCGTGTTTCCTTTATCTCATGCGGCGATGAACAGGAGGTTCTAGCGTCAACGTTAGTCACAGGACGTGACTGTACTTAGTTGACGTTCCTTTGCATCTGCGTCGCTAGAGGGGCGCCCTAAGCTTTTCTTATTCCGAAATGATTTTGTAGTTTTTATGATTCACTACTGTTTTTCTTTCTAGTTCTAATTCTTGAAAGTTTTCCATGTAAGTTAAATCGACAATGACGGAGTTTTCATTTACTTTTTCAACAATTCCTTTGTATCCACCTTTAAATTCGATTACATTACCAACTTCAGCAATTTTCATATCAAATATCTCCTTTAAAACCTTTATGTCTTTTCTTTGCGTAGCCATACTGCTTTCGCTTTTCTTCTTATTCTGCCGTATTTTTACCAAAATGTAAAGTGTATTGCTGAGTATTGCCGTATGGTTAAGAAAGTGTTCTTAGTTTCATTAAGGCACGTTTTCTCCAACTTTTTACGGCAGCTTCTGTCGTATTTAATAATTTGGCAATATCTTTAGGTCCTTTTCCTTCTAACACATAAAAATGAAGCCACAAATACTGATTCTCTGTTAAAAGAGGCTTCACGGAGCATAAATAATTTTCAAGCTCAACCATGTAGGTATCATACATGGTTACTTCATTTACAACCGTTTGCTGAGAACATTCTACCTGCATCTTATTTTGTCTAGTCAATTCATTTAGAAGTTCCCCTTTTATCGTTTTATATGCAAAGCTTGAAAACTTTCCTTTACGTTCATCAAATCTATTATAAGCTTTCCATAAAGCAATATAGCCTATCTGTATATAATCCTCTCTATTTTTGTATATATTTAACTCATTCACAATTGATAGGACAAGAGGAAAATTGAGATCGTATACCTTATCGAAATCTTTCAACTTCGTTTCCTTTCCAAAAGCATGCTTTCTTAGTAATTCCGCGGTATTTAAACTATATATGTAAAAAAACATAGGGTAAAAAAGGAAAGTAAGCCATTCCTGTCACATTTCAAGGGAAAAATACCCATGTTTATTAATAATACTTTTCAATTCTATTACTCAAATATTTCTAAAAACAACTATTCTATTACAATTAAAGAAATTATACGCAAATGGAAAGAGAGGAAAAAATATAGTAGTGAGAGAGTGCTAGATACTTGTTACAGTGGTATTAGGTTAGATAAAAGGAGGACATCAAAAATGAAAAATTGCTTAAAAGTTGTCGGAGCTCTATGTTTTGGTTTTGTCGCTGCCAGCTTGTTTCCTAATTCTACTGAAGCAGCTCAGACCCACACAATTGAAGAAGGGGACACACTTTATCAATTAGGAATTCAATATGGTGTTCCTACTAATGATATTATTGAAGAAAACAACTTAACTAGTGATGTAATTTATATTGGTGATACTCTAGTAATCCCTGGTTCTATTATTTCTCAAAGTGAGAAACAGCTACTGGCTCAACTAATTCATGCTGAAGCCGAAAGTGAACCGTATGCAGGAAAGGTTGCGGTTGGGACAGTAGTATTAAACCGAGTAGACAGTTCTGAGTTCCCAAATTCGATTTCAGATGTAATCTATGATAAATCTTATGGTTACTATGCATTTTCACCTGTAGAAAATGGTCGTATTAATAACTCACCAAATAGTGATTCCGTAAAAGCAGCAGAGGAAGCAATCTCATTCCGTGGACAAGGAAGTGGCTCACTATACTTCTATAATCCAGATACGGCTACGAATAATTGGATTGCAAATAATAAGCAACAAACAATTAAAATTGGAAGCCATGTTTTTGCTAAATAAGAAATAAAAAAGACCCTGTGAATGATATCTCAGGGTCTTTTTTATTTCTTAGGAAAGGTTTGTCCTTTTTTCTCATATAGTGATATGAACACTAGAAGAGGAGAATATAGATGAAAACTTTTTTAAGAGGAACACTTCTATTAACAATAGCCGCATTTATAGGAGAATGTATTGAATTTTTTATCAACATGATTTTGGCTAGAGAGCTTCAAGAGTCAGGAATGGGCCATTACATGTCGATATTACCGATTATATATTTCTTAGCTATAATCGCTAGCTTTGAGTTACCCATTTCTATTTCAAAATATGTAGCAGAGAATAAGTCTGTCTATCATAAGCAATTCCTTACCTATTCTCTAAAAATTGCCTTCATGGTTTCTGTAATCATTAGCGGTTTAGCTATGGTTGTTTTATCTAATCTTTCCTTTATGACATTTTATCATCCTCACACGATATGGTTATTAATTGTTATGATTCCGCTTTTATCATTTTCTTCTGTGGCGAGAGGTTATTTTATGGGAACTCATCAAATGGGGAAGATTGCTTTTGCTAATGGCAGTAGAAAAGCGTTTCAATTGATTCTCTTGCTCCTTTTATTCCAAACGCTTATAAAGAATCAACAACACGCGCTATTAATGGCTTTAGCTGCCTTTGTTGTCAGTGAAGTGATGATGGTGGTTTATTTAATGGTCGCATTTTATTTACAAATGAAAGGGTTAAAACAAAAACAAAGTCATTCTCATTCGTCCTCGTTTATACAAAAACAATTGTTCAGCATCTCTATTCCAACAACTGGTTTGCGTTTGTTTCATTCATTTACACATGTGCTACAACCGTTTCTTATTAAAATATCATTAGTGAATGCTGGTTATACGAAGATAGCTGCTAATGAACATTTCGGGTTATTAAGTGGTGTAGCCATATCTATAGGCTTTTTTCCTGCTTTTATCGCTCATTCTTTGTTAGTCGCCTTAATTCCTTCAGTCTCAGAAGCTAAAGCTAAAAATGATCAAGTGATGCTAATCAATTTGTTAAGAAGAGTTTGTGTCATCACGCTAGGGTATGGGATTCCGGCTATCTTCATCATTTATTGGTTTGCTGAACCTTTAACTTATTTATTCTTTGACTCTACCTCCGCCGTTCAATATTTAATTCTTTTACTTCCCTATTTCTTTTTTCATTACTTAGTGGTTCCTTTGCAAGCTTATTTAATCGGCCTTCATTTAATAAAACCCGCTTTCATGCAAACAGTGTGGTCCCATCTCGTTATGTTTATTTTGATGTATTTATTAGGGTCTCAATCAGAATGGCATATGACAGGGGTTATTCTTTCGATGAATATAGGTGCGGTAGTACAATTTCTTCTCCATTACTTCACCATTTGTAAAAAGATTGGTTTTAGTTTTCGGAAGCACATCCTAATTAACTGAGTGAGGATGACTAAAATTAACTAAGCTAGAGTATTTATTACTGTTTTGCTTGAATTCCTCCACAAGAGACGTTCTGCGTTTAGAGATTTTCCATTACTATGTGATAACAATTGGAAAAGCGGGAACCATAAAGAAAAATAAGCTTAATTTGTAGGTGAAGAAATGTTTCTGCGTCGAAAGAAAATCAAGCTTAAAACTCAAGAGCGTTGGGAAGAGTTAACATCTTCAAAGGAACAAGAAAAAACATTACCAACAACTAGTGCCGAGGAATTAACGAAACTGTTGAAAGATGAGCTAGGCAACTACGAGGACTTTGTTTCTCGAAAGGTCGAGACCCAAGGTCAAGTCATTATGGTGTATTATCTTTCTCTTTTAGTTGAGACCGATATTGTGAATGAAGATATTCTTAGGTCCATTATTCGATCGGAAAAAGTAATAGAAGAGGTCTCTGATTTATTTAGTGTCATTACTTCTAATAAGCTGAGCGTAGAAAAAGATTATAAAAAGATTGTTTCTTCCATAAGAAAAGGATTTTCGTTTGTTTTTTTGTGATGGACAAGAAGCCGGGATGCTTGTTAATACTGCCAAAAGGGATAGTCGTTCAGTAGAAACGGCGGAAATCGAATCAACTGTTTATGGACCGAAGATCGCGTTCACCGAACATATTGATACAAACTTGAACATTATTAAACATCGTATCGATGATGATAAACTTCGAATCGATTCGCTTTCTGTGGGGGATCGAGTTCATACGGATGTGAAAATCGTTTATATTGAAGATGTGACGGATAAAAAACTTGTCGATACAATTAAAAAACGTCTCAATGACTTAACAGTGGATGATGTCTTGGATAGTTCCCTTTTAGTACAGATGATTGAAGATAACTCGTGGACCATTTTTCCTCAGTTTTTAATAACCGAGTTGCCTGACCGCTTCAGTATGTCTTTATTGAGAGGGAAAATTGGCATTTTAGTTGATAAAAGCTCGATGTCGATTATTTGTCCCTCTTCCTTCCTCAGTTTTTTTGAATCGATGGAAGACCTGTATATGCACTGGAGTATGGCAACGTTTATTCGATGGGTTAGAATTGTTTTCAATGTTTATTTCTGTCATTTTAACTCCTGCCTATGTGGCTGCCTTAACGTATCATTACGAGGTAATTCCGCAAGCGCTATTAATTTCTTTAGGACAGTCAAGAGCAAATGTCCCCTTTCCCCCCGTTTTTGAGGCGATTTTATTAGAGTTTACGATTGAACTCTTAAGGGAGTCGGGAGCAAGACTACCCACTAAGGTAGGTCAAACGTTAGGTATTGTTGGGGGGATTGTTGTTGGAACTGCTGCGGTACAAGCTGGCTTTACAAGCAACATTTTAATTATCATCATCGCACTAAGTGCTTTAGGTTCATTTACTGCACCTAGCTATATGATGGGAACAGCCATCAGGATTATCCGGTTTCCAATGATCCTTTTAGCAGGCTTTTTAGGCATCATCGGGATTATGTTTGGAGTATGTTTTTTTTATGATTCATTTGTTAAGAATTACGAGTCTGGATACCCCCTATATGGCACCTATATATCCCTTTCGATGGGAAGACTTAAAATATTCATTATTTCGTCTTCCAGAGCAACTGAATCAAAAGCGGCCAATTAGTAATCGACCATTGGATAAACAGAAAGAACAAGTGAAAAATTGATTTCATCATAGTGAGTAGGGAATCGTTATGGAAAATAAGGATCAAAACAACCTATTTAATGCACCTATGCTTATTTTTATTGTGATCTCTACGCAAGTGGGTGTTGGAGTAGCCGGTTTTCAAAGAATTATCTTTCAGGAGGCTAAACAAGACTCTTGGATATCGATCGTAATAGCCGGAATCACCATCAATTTAATTATCTGGGTTATTGTCCGCACAGTTCAAGCATATGATGGGAAAGATTTGTTTGAAATCCATCACCATGTTTTTGGAAAGATAATTGGCCGCATTTTCAATATCATTTTTTGTATTTACTTATTGTCAGCCTACTTAGTGATCGTTTTAGACTATATTTTGATTGTGAGGGTATGGGTTTTCCCCACATTACAAAACTGGATTATTGGTCTTCTGTTGTTGTTTTTAACAATCTATGGTCTACTGGGTGGTTTGAGATTGATTGTTGGAATTGCCTTTACTGTTTTTTTTAGTACGATATGGATGCTGTTTTTGTTATTAGAACCAGTTAATTATATTGATGTCCGTAATTTATTGCCTGTTTTTGAAGCGAGTCCAAAGCAACTAATAATAGGTACTTATCGTATGACCTTAACGGTTTTAGGATTTGAAATTCTTTATTTTGTTTTACCCTATGTGAAAGAAAAAAATAAGTCTATGTGGTTCGCCCAAATTGGAGCAGTCGTAACCACCCTTATTTACATCATTGTCATGGTGATTTCCATCGCTTATTTTTCACCAAAGCAGTTAGATCGAACTGTTTGGGCTACGTTAACAATGTTTAAGATTGTTCGTTTTCCCAACTTAGAAAGGTTTGAAATTGTGGCTGTTTCTATGTGGATGATTGTAATTCTACCCAATTTATTAATTTACATGTGGTCGGCTATCAAGGGGTTAAAAAGAGTGTTTACGTTTTCGACAAGAAAGGCAATTTATTTAACGTTTCCAATCATATTTATGGGTATTTTATCTTTTACGACGACGGAAGAAATTATTATGATAACCGATAAGGTCAGTCATCTCGGGTTCGCTCTTGCATTTGTCTATCCATTATTTTTAGGAATGATTACTTTATTAAAAATAAGATATAAAGAAAAGGTTGTTAAAAAATGAAGAAAATATGTCTCCTGTTATTTATTTGCTTGCTTCTTCTAACCTCATGTTTACAAGTAAGCTATATAGAGAAAGTAGGCGTCGTTACGACTTTTGGATATGATCTGATGGAAGATGGGGAAAGGCTTAGAGGGACGGCTGTTACTTTTCAATTTGATCCCACAAGGCAAGACATATCTCAAACACTTTTTGGAATGGCGAACACAAGTAAAGGTGTTAGGGAAATGATGAATGCGAGTACAAGCTACCGTTTAGTACCAGGTCAATTACAAGTTGTTATCTTTGGTCAGCCGCTTGCAGAGGAAGGAGTATTTGAACTAGTAGATACTGAAATAAGAGATGCGAAGGTAGGTACAACAATTCATTTATCAGTGAGTGAGACCAGTGCAGAAAACATATTAACAACAAAGGTCATGGGTAGTTCAATTAATATTGGTGAATATATTAATCGACTACTCGAGCAAAATATAAAAATTGAAAATGTCATTTCTTCAACTTTACATGAATTTTTACAAAACTATTACACTGTCGGTATTGATCCTACTATGCCTATTCTGTCAACTGATAAAGAGGTTATTAAGTTTGTTGGAACCGCTCTTTTTAAAAAAGATCAATTCGTTAGTAGTATTGATTCAAGACAAAGCTTGTATTTGAAAATGTTAAAAAAGCCATTGAAATCTGGCACGATCGAAGTCGTCATTCCTAGAGAAAAACTTAAATCGATTATAACGAGTCAAGGAGAGGAAGAAGAAAATGTGAATATTACCCTTGCGAATGAAAAGAGTAAAACAAAAATAAAGGTGAAAAAACAACAAACGCCTGCATTTGAACTCCAAACATCATTAAGGGCAAGGTTAATTGAAATATCGGCTGAATTAGACGTTTCAAACCCCAAGACCATTCCAACTCTTCAAAAAGAGATTTCGAAAGCTGTTAAAAAACAATTAACTGAAACGATAAAAATTGTTCAGGAATCGAATACCGATCCTGTTGGATTTGGTATTCACTATAAAAGTGATACGCGTAATGTTAATTTAACAGAAAAAGAATGGAGAAGCCTTTATGAAGACGCTTCTTTCTCTACTTCAGTGAAGCTTGAGATAGATAGTACAGGGGTTATCGATTAATAATAAGGAGAGGAACAAAAGTGAGAAAAAAAATCTCTATCATTTTAGTGTTTTTGTTTAGTGGTTCGTTTCTCATCTTACTTGGTCAATTGAATAGTGAAGGACCAAATAATGATATCTTCCTAAGTGATCAACGCGGGAAACAAACAAATCTTTTGGAAAATAGTGGAGGGAAAAGAGTGATCAATTTGTGGACCAGTTGGTGTGAGTATTGTCAAGAAGAGCTCATGGAAATACAACATTTTGTTGAAAATAATAAGGTTTATAGTGAACAAGTATTTTCCATTAATTTAACAAAAAACGAGAAAAGTGAAAAGGTAGTGGTTGAATTTTTACAAAACAATCCAGTTTCATACCCAGTTTTATTCGATAAAAAAGGGGAAGCTGAAAAATACTTTGATGTATTTGTTATTCCAACAACCGTAATACTTGATGAGAACGGAGATATTATAAATAGAGTGGAAGGACCTGTATCAGAAGATCAACTTAAAGATTTTTTAGAGGTGGAAAACTAAATTTTTGGGCGAAGCAAATTCACTGTTTAAATTTTTGAATACTTTTCGTTTTAAATGTTTTACTAGCAACTTTACCAACTCCTTTACATGCTTCGCATTTTATAGAAAATGGTAATAATGATAAAGCTTTTATTTTTCCGCTACCACTACATTTTTTACATACGATATAAATAGCCATCCAATCACTCCCTACTTAATTTATATGTCAACTCTTATTATACAGAATATTTAGAAATTTTAACACTAGTTGAGAATGAGAATCCTTATTAATAATAATTATAAAATTAAAATTATTTTAATTTATTACTTCCTTTTTATATGAAATAATTATATAATAAGAATATATAAGATCTTCTTCATACTAGTGTTGAAGTTGTTTTGCTGCCTAATGGCAGCTTTTCGTATTTTAATAATCTTATTGATTTGTATTCTCAATTAGATTAGAGGAGAGTGTTGGTAATGGAATTACAATTGAGAAAAGATAAAATTAGTAGCGAAAGTGAAAATGAAAAATTTCGTTTTTTAGAGAAAATAAAACCACATGGTGAATTAATAGCAGCCTTATTCTCTGGAGTGATGATTTTAGTAGCTTTTCTAGTTGAAAGACAAGATATAACAACTCTTTCATCCGTTTTGTTTTTAATTGCGTTTTTAATTGGTGGCTTTGCTAAAGCGAAAGAAGGCATTGAGGAAACGATCCAAGAGAAAACGTTAAATGTAGAGTTGTTAATGGTATTTGCTTGCTATAGGCTCTGCATTGATTGGATATTGGATGGAGGGCGCTATCCTTATTTTTATATTCTCGTTAAGTGGTGCACTTGAAACATATACAATGAATAAAAGTAAAAAAGAACTGTCTTCACTCTTGCAGTTACAACCTGAAAAGGCGGTTCTTTATCGAGATGGACATGAAACGATTGTTCACATTTCTGAACTTGAAAAAGGAGATCATATTATTGTTCGTGCGGGTGAAAGAATGCCTGCTGATGGAACTTTATTAAAGGGTCAAACAACTGTTGACGAATCCGCCATAACTGGTGAATCCATTCCTGTTGAAAAGGTGAAAGGAGAGCCTATATTTGCAGGTACGGTTAATATAAATGGATCTATCACCGTAGAAGTTACAAAAAAGTCAGATCAATCTCTTTTTCAAAAGATTGTAAACCTTGTTCAGTCTGCTCAAGCAGAAACATCACCTTCTCAGCAGTTTATCGAAAAATTTGAAGGGACTTATGTAAAAGGGGTGCTTGTTGCAACAGGGTTAATGATGTTCTTACCCCATTTTACATTAGGGTGGAGTTGGAGTGAGACCTTTTATCGTGCAATGGTATTAATGGTTGTTGCCTCTCCTTGTGCTCTTGTAGCTTCGATCATGCCTGCTACACTTTCAGCTATTTCAAACGGTGCTAAAAATGGATTGCTTTTTAAAGGTGGAGTTCATTTAGAACGTTTGAATAAAACGAAGGTCTTAGCATTTGATAAGACAGGGACGTTAACAAAAGGTGAACCAGAAGTGACTAGAGTTGTCATGCGCGATGGCTTGAATAGAGTGGATTTCTTACAAATGGTGTACATGATTGAAAAACAGTCTAATCATCCTTTAGCAAAAGCAATTGTAGAATTCATTGAAAAGGAAGACATTGAAATAAAAGACTGGGTATCCGTAAATGAGCGCTCAGGTTATGGGGTTGAAGCAAATATCAACGGAAAAGAGTGGCTAGTTGGAAAAGCAGAACTTGTAGGTAAAGACGAGGCTATCAGTTTTCAAGGTGGAATTAGTCTGGAATTAGCAAAACAAGGGAACACCATTGTTTATGTTAAAGATGACAGTGGAGTCATAGGCTTATTTGCATTAAAAGATGTGTTGAGAAAAGAATCGATAGAGGCTATATCTAACCTACGTAAGCAAGGAATTTACACGGTCATGATAACTGGCGATAGTGAACAAACGGCATTAGCTATAGCTAATGAAGTGAACGTTGATGAATTCATTAGTGAGTGTTTGCCAGAAGAAAAGGTTAAACAAATTAAAAAACTAAAAGAAAAGTACGGAGAAGTAACGATGATAGGCGATGGGATCAATGATGCTCCTGCACTTGCAACAGCAGACGTTGGAATTGCAATGGGAGAAGGAACAGATGTAGCATTAGAAACGGCGGAAATCGTTTTAATGAAAAATGATCTATTAAAAGTAACCAAAGCTATGGATATATCAACTAAAATGAATCGAATTGTTAAACAAAACATCGCTTTCTCATTGTCAGTTATATGTTTATTAATTTGTAGCAATTTTTTGCAAATTCTTGACTTGCCTTTAGGTGTTATTGGACATGAAGGAAGTACAATATTAGTTATCTTAAATGGACTAAGATTGTTAAAAGGGTAAAAAGAAAAGCGAAAGCTCCCGTCTTAAAGAATGTAAATAAAAAACCAGGTGGGATTTTCCTTACACCTGGTTTTTTATATGTGATTTACTGACTGTTTTTTCTTTGTCTGGTCGAGAAAGAACAACGAATTCAGCCATAATGATAAATCCTAAGCCAACAAACCAACTGATTACCGAACTATAGTAGTAATAATCAATTAGCAGCATTCCGACAATCGGACACATTAAACCTATAAGACTTAAGATTAAGATGATGTGTTTTTTTATGAAAGACATTTAATGTGCCTCCTGATTTTCCATAAACTTAATGATAATAGAATTTTAACAGTAAAAATTGTTTTTTAAAAGTGCACTTTATATAAATTCGTCTTAATAATATTTTGTTTTTTATGTTATAGTATGTTCTACATATTATAGAACAGAGGTGTAAAATATGAAACAACGTATATTAAATGTACAACAATGGTTATCTACAAACCATTTAGATTTAGCCTTTATTTCTTCGTCTGAAAATGTTTTTTATTTATCAGGGTTTCTTTGTGAACCGCATGAACGTTTGCTAGGTATCTTTGTTTTTTCGTCAGGCGATCCTTTTCTAGTGTGTCCAACGATGGAAGTATCACAAGCCAAAGAGGCTGGTTGGGACTTTTCGATCGTTTCTTATACAGATCATCAAGATCCATGGGAGCTTATTCGACTTAAAATGAGTGAAAAAGAGATAAACAGCCCTACAAAAATGGCTATAGAGAAAGAGTTTCTTACATACAAAAGAACAGAAGAAATATCTGCAATTTTTAATGAAGTGTCAATCTCATCTATTGACGAGAAGATGAATGAACTAAGAGTAATAAAAAGTGAAGAAGAGCTAACCATATTACGAAAGGCTGCTTATTTTGCTGACTTAGGGATAAAAATCGGACAAGATGCCCTTAAAGAAAATATAACAGAATTAGAGGTGATCGCCTCTATAGAGTATGAGCTAAAAAAACAAGGTATTCGTGAAATGTCTTTTTCTACCTTAGTTCTTTTTGGTGAAAAGTCAGGTCAACCACATGGAAATCCTGGGAACCGTAAGCTAAGAAAAGGAGATTTTGTTTTATTTGATTTAGGTGTCGTCTATCAAGGGTATTGCTCAGATATTTCTAGAACGGTTGTATTTGATGAAGCAAATGATCAGCAAAAAAAGATTTATGATACTGTTTATAAGGCACAACTTGAAGCGTTAAATGTCTGTAAACCAGGTGCTAAAATTGGTGATATTGACCGTGCAGCAAGAAAATTCATTGGTAATGCTGGTTTTGGAGAATTATTTCCTCACCGTATTGGTCATGGTTTAGGGTTAAATGTACATGAGTTCCCATCCTTAAATGAAAGTAATCTTGATGTCCTTAAAGAAGGAATGGTGTTTACCGTCGAACCAGGAATTTATGATGAGCAGCTCGGCGGCGTTCGCATTGAAGACGATGTAGTGATAACAGCGAACGGAAATGAGTTGTTAACAAAATCGTCCAAGGAATTTCAAGTGATTAAGAAGTAAACCAATAAGAAAATAATTTATCGTGTTTTTGGTTGGTTGTGGATTCCTTGGGTAATCTATTAACAGAAAGAAAGTATCATGTTTTGAGGTGAAATAGTGAATAATATAGCTGTGTTAACAAGTGGTGGAGATTCACCAGGAATGAATGCTGCCATAAGAGCAGTCGTTAGAAAAGGGATTTATGAAGGACTGAATGTTTGGGGTGTCTATCAAGGTTATAATGGATTAATGGAAGGAAAGATGGAGCCTTTACAGTTAGGTTCGGTAGCAGATATCATTCAACGGGGAGGTACATTTTTACGTTCCGCACGCTCAGAAAAATTTAAAACAAATGAAGGACAAAACCAAGCGATCGCACAAATGAGAAATAAAGGGATCGACGGTTTAGTAGTCATCGGGGGCGACGGCTCGTACCAAGGAGCGCTAAATTAACAGAAAAGGGTTACCCTTGTATAGGTTTACCTGGAACGATCGATAATGATATACCTGGAACGGATTATACAATTGGCTTTGACACGGCCTTTAATACGGTTGTGAGAGCGATTGACCAAATTAGAGACACGGCTACTTCTCATGATCGAACATTTATAATCGAAGTGATGGGAAGGCATGCAGGAGATATTGCTTTATGGTCAGGAGTGGCTGCAGGTGCTGAAACGATTATGATACCAGAAAAGAGATACAACATAAATGAGATCGTTGATCGGTTAAATCATGGGGTTAGGCGAGGAAAAAAAACACTCGATCATCGTTTTAGCTGAGGGGGTTAGAAAGGCAGACGATTTAGCGAAAGAGTTAAAAGATTCCTTTCAATTAGAAACTCGAATATCCGTTTTAGGGCACATTCAACGGGGAGGATCACCTACAGGGTTTGATCGTGTGCTTGCTTCTCGACTAGGAGCGAGGGCTATTGAATTGCTTTTAGAAGGAAAAGGTGGAAGAGCAGTAGGGATGATCAAGGGACAATTGGTTGATCATGATATAATTGAAATTTTAAAGAATAAAGATCGAATGGTTGATGATCTTTATGATTTGTCTCAACAATTGTCTATATAAGTTTTGAAGAGTCTTTTTTGAAAAGGCTCTTTTTTTAAGGAAATTAGCTGAGGTAGTTAATATGTTCTTTATTTTAATATGGAATTGTGCACTTTTTAAGTGTAAGATAATATCAAAACGTATGTTGTAAGGGCGGAATAGCAGTGGTTAATTTTAAAAGGGTGTTCAATAGGTTAGGTTCTTTTTTGAACACAAGGATGAAGATAGGGGTTTTATTTGGATGCATATTATTTCTGACAGGTTGTTTCTTAAGAGAAGCTCCCACCTCTTTAATCCAAGAACCAACAATACCTGAAGAACAACAACGAATGATTACGCAAATTAAAAAAGGATTACCTGAAGGTGTAGAACTTTTAACAGCTAATAAAGACCCATACCCGAAAACGTACTATTCCTTTGATCTTAATGGAGATAAACGTAACGAAGTACTGGTGTTCTATAGGGTGAATAAGCCTGATGAACCTTCCATTAATATGGCGATTTTTGAAAATTCTTTAGAGCGCCGTTGGGTTATGAAAGAAAAAATAACATTTAAGGGAACAGATTTAGATTATGTAGAAGTAAAACAGCTTAAACCAAGCAATAGTGGGCAAAATATCCCTCAACTAATTATTGGTACAAAAAAAGCTGGTCTTGGAAGCTTGTATATTTTTAAGTCTGTTGATGGTGTACTTAAAAATATTGTGATTAACCAATCATATGATCATTTTTTAGTGGATGATCTTAATCGAGATAATGTGCTAGAGCTACATGTGGTGGAAGGTCAAAAATTAAAGATGTATCAATTAAACGATCAAAATCAGTTAGTCGTTTTGTCGGAAGTTTTTTTAGACCCTAATGTCATTTATGAAAAAATGACAATTGGACAAGTGGTTAAGGGTGTAAAAGCAATCTTTTTGGATGTGAAAGATAGTGAAAAGAGGTTTTACACACAAGTAGTGACTTTAACAGATCAACAACTTGTAAAAAGAATACCTGAGAGTCATAAAAAAAACACTTATAAGGATAGATTAATTACTTCAAAGGATATAGATAATGATGGAATAATTGAAATTGCCTCGACCAAACCATTTAAAAGCGAACAAGAAGGTTTGGAAGGTCATTACTATGAAACATATATGAAATTAACCCCTGAATACTCATCATTTGAAGAAGTGGATAGACGTTACCTAAATTTAAATAAAGGATTTTACATAATAATAAATGATGAATGGGTAGGTGAATTAAAAATAACCGAAAAGTCTAATTTTGTTGTAATTGAAAATCAAGAGGGATGGAAAACTTCGATTGAATGGAGAAGTAATAAATTAGAAGGTGCTCAACTTCCTGGTACTTTAATCGGGGAGTCAGAAGAATGGCGCTTTTATATTCAAAAGGACGCTGGAGTTCCTGATTTAATGGAAAGTTTCCATTTAATGTCGGAAGATATATGAGGTGTAGAAAATGTGTAGGGTCTTAGTAGTTGAAGATGAACTATCTATTAGAAGTTTTATTTCTTTAAATATAAAAAAACAAGGGATCACAGTTTTGGAAGCTGAAACGGGCGAAAAGGCTCTGGATTTGATTACAAGAGAATCCATCGATATTATTCTTTTAGACTTAATGCTTCCAGGAATAAGCGGAATAGAGGTTTGTGAGCACATTCGTCAATATAATTCTAGTATCGGGATTATTATGTTGACAGCAAAAGGACAAGAGCAAGATAAAATTATCGGTCTTTCGAGTGGTGCTGACGATTATTTAGTTAAACCATTTAGTGTGGGAGAATTAATAGCAAGAATTCAGTCGTTATGGCGAAGGATATCAGCAATTAAAGATACTGGTCAAGGGATGAATCAATTTGAACAACAACAAAGGATTATTCTTGACCTCGATGAGGAAGTGGTTAAAAAAGATGGCGAAACGATTTCCTTAACACCGACGGAATTTTTAATTATGAAGTATTTTTATGAATATCCTAACTCACTTGTAACAAGAGATGAGCTATTGAACTTTGTATGGGGAAAAGAGTATGTTGGAGACTATAAAGTTGTCGATGTTAATATAAGAAGGCTTAGACAAAAATTAGAGGAAAATCCATCAAAACCAGAACACCTACAGACTGTATGGGGAAGAGGATATATATGGAAAGGTGAGAGCTATGAATCGTCGAGTCGTCTTTCAATTCATGTTTGTCATATTTTTAATGCTCTTTTTAATCGTTAGTATATTTCAACTAACGGCCAAGCAATATTATTATAATGGCATTTCACAAACAATTATTACTCATTCTCAATCAGTTATAAAATACACAAGCTTTCATGACTATTCTTTAGAAGATGGTCTTAGTAGTGAAACGATCAGTGAACTGACTTCAAAGATGCAATATGAAGGAGCAATTCTTCATATAGTAAATAAAGATGGTCAAATTATTCAATCTTCAACAGGTCTTCCTCAAGATGGGAGGGAAGAAGACTTAATATTAGTAGAACAAGGAATACCATATGACCCTTTTTATCAAGTTGAGAGAAGGAAAGACGAGAAAGTACTCATTGTCTATTCCCCATTAAAACTAGATGGACAAACGGTCGCTTATTTAAGGTATACTACTTCTCTAGAAGGAGTAAATCAAGTCTTGTTTTCCTTAAATATAGCCGCATTTATTATTGGAGTATTAGTGTCGGTCATTGTATTCTTTGTTAGTTTAAAGCTTGCTAATTCAATCACACAACCTATTAAAGAGATTATTCATGTATCTTCAAAAATGGCTCAAGGACAATTTAATGTTAGGGTAAAAGAATCGTATAAAGATGAACTAGGGACATTAGCACGGACGCTAAATTATTTAGCTGAAGAAATTGTTCGTACAGAAGAGATGAAAAATCAATTTATTTCCTCTATTTCTCATGAACTACGAACACCACTTACTGGAATTAAAGGGTGGTCTGAAACGTTGCTTCCTTCCAATGACATATCTAAGGAAGAATTAAAACAGGGATTGCAGTTGATCTCTTCTGAAACGGATCGGCTAATATTGCTAGTCGAAGAGTTACTTGACTTTTCACGCTTTCAAAATGATAAGATCGCTTTACATAAAGAGGAAATTGATATTGAAGAATTGTTAAATGACGTCCTACTGCAAACGACTTCAAAGGCGGAGAACAAACAGCTCTCTCTTGTTTTCGAGGTGCCATCGTATAAGGTAGAAGTGGATGTTAATAGAATGAAGCAAGTGTTTCTAAATTTGATTGACAACGCGATTAAGTTTTCTCATGAAAAAGGAACAATTTATATTAAAAGTAAGCAAGGAAGTCGTTTTTTTCATTTATTTATTCAAGATGAAGGGATTGGAATAAATGAAAAGCATATTCCTTATTTAACGAGGCCTTTCTACCAAGTATCCCATCAACAAGGAACTGGATTAGGATTGGCGATTTCTGCTAAAATCATAGAATTACATGGTGGACATTTGATTATAAATAGTCAACAAGGTAGGGGAACGGTGGTTACCATTACACTTCCTAAGTAAAAAGTCTTTTGGAGTAATCTCCAAAAGACTTTTTATTTTTTTTCAGAAGGCTACTTCTAGACGCTATAGTCTTATAGTTAAAGTGAAGGAGGTGATAAACATGGCAAATTCAACAATAACAAGTAGCCAGCTAAGATTGATTTTTGAAGAGGGATTAGATGAGCAAGGGAAAACAGTTTTTTCGTATAAAAGCTACAACAATGTCAAAGCTGAGGCAACTGCTGAACAGTTGTTTGCTGTTGCGAACAAGCTAGTATCCCTACAAACAAAACCATTATTTGAAGTAGAAAGGAACGACTCATCATTAATTGAAGAATAAGAAAGGAGTGGACTAAATGTCAAAAAAATTAGAAATGAAATTTTTAAACGAAACTGGGAAAACGATTACCATTACTGTAGATGAACCTAAGGGAGCCCTACCAGTTGAAGAGGTTGATGATGCGATGGATACCATCCTAACAAATGATATCTTCTTCGCAAATGGAGGGAAGTTAGTGAGTAAGAAGGAAGCGAGAATTGTTGAGAGAAATGTGAATACCATTTTTAGTGAATAGTTGAGGTAAGGAGGTTAGCAAATGTATCGCTAACCTCTTTTGATAGCGAAATTGAAAAAATATGTGAAAGGGGGGCATGATGATGGCTGGTTGGATACAACTAATAAGCGAGGTTGGATTTCCTATTGTAGTCACTTTATATTTGCTACAAAGAATTGAAACGAAGCTTGATCAACTGAATCAATCCATTAAAATGCTGCCTGAACAACTGAAAAATTAAAGGTGAATAATTTTTACAGGGCTGTCGCTAAAATATTGTGGACAAAAAAATGACGATAATTCTTTCGTTTGAAGCAATAGGCGGAAATATACGGAGAGTCTATTGACTTAACAACAATAGTTCTTTTTGTTATGGATCCGCTTTTGCTTTGATAAATAATTTTAATTGGCTTTTGTTCTTCAAAACTTAAACGAAGGAGATAATCCACAATAAGCCTCCTAAACAAACGTATGTTTTCTTTTGCATCTTATTCAAAACAGTTGAATTTTATACTAAAAGGGAGGTTTTATTGTATAACGAAGAGAATACCTATAGTGTATGAGGCAATAAAATCTATTCGTAAGGTGGTAATGATGATGGACAAATATGAAAATGCTCACCTTATAAGAAAATTATCTAACGAAATTACGAAAGCAATCATTCACGATGATTTTAAATCTTCAAATGAACAGTTGAAAAGAAGTATCGAATTACTTTCGCAAACCATTTACGATTTTACAATATTATATGACGATGAAACGAAAAATGATGAGGAAACCATAAAAGGAATTCAAGCGAAAATGACCATAGCTTTAAATGCACTGAAACAAAACTCAAGCCAGTAACATATCCATTAGTGTATTTGTTGCATACAAATCAAAGATGAAAGACTCCATTACCTTGATGAGTTAATGAAATCAAGACTCACGCTAGCTAAGTAAGATAATCAATATGAGGGACGTATGAGAAGGCTTACTAGTTTTTCTGCGAGTTTCCCTTTAAAATTACTTTCACAGAAAAGCTCAGTAAGGACATCAGAATTAGGACAAAGCTTATATTTTTTTAAAAAAAGGGGTATCCAGTAAAATTGCCTGGATACCCCTTATATGTAGTGCTTATTTAGGTTTCTTAGTTTTCGTTTTTGATTCGCTCATCTCTTTAGCGAATTCTGTATCTTGCTTTTGTTCAGATGGACTTTTCATTCCTTTTTTCTTAGCCACTTCTATTCAGCCCCCTTTCTATTTAACCTAGGATTAGTTTATACATTTTAAAAAGATTTAAACAAAAAATAAGGAAGAAAAAAATAATTGACGAATAATGTCGATTTATGTACGATGTTGAGTGAGTAATGAAAAAGGAGACTGCGGTTGTGAATGAAAATGTGATCGTTAAAAAAGTTTTAAACAACAATGTAATAATAGCTGAACATCAACTACTTTCAGAAGTCGTTTTAATAGGGAAAGGAATAGGGTTTGGAAAAAAGAAAGATGATCTTATTGCAGATGAAGCCATTGAGAAAATGTTCGTTTTGAAAAATAAACAACAACAAGAACAGTACAAACTACTACTTCCTTTTGTTGACGAAGAAATGATTGAAGTAATCTATGATATTATTACTTACATATCTGTAAAAATGTCACTACCGTTAAATGATCATATACACATTTCGTTAACGGATCACATTTCTTTTGCGATAAAGAGATTACAAAAAGGAATGGATATAAAAAATCCTTTTTTAAAAGAAACAAAGCTTCTATATCCTAAAGAGTATGAAGTAGCAACAGATGTTGTAGAGTTATTAAATGAACGGTTAAATATTTATTTACCTGAAGGGGAAATCGGCTTTATCGCTCTACATATTCATAGTGCCACCTCAAACACAACTATTTCCGAGATTAATCAATTTTCACAATTAATAAATAAATTGATCGTTGTCATCGAAGATAGTATGGGGATTTCCATCGACAGAAATAGCATTCATTACTCCAGATTAATACGTCATCTTCGCTATACAATTGATCGAGTAAAAAACGGGGAAACAGTGGAAGAACCAAAAAAGTTGAAAAGTTTATTGAAAGAAGAATATCCATTATGCTATAATACTGCATGGAAGATGGTTAAAGTATTAGAAAAATCATTACAATTAAACGTATTCGATGCGGAAGTTGTTTATTTAACGATGCATCTGTATCGAATTAACAATAAAACATTATAACGTTAAGTACATACGTGTTACTGATACGATCAGGCATGAGTATAGATAAGGTGCATTAGTTGCATCCTATTTTACTCATGCCTTTTTGTTTTTTTATTCGTTTGTTGTAAGCGATATCTTGAATGATGTTTGAAATACTTTTCCTTATTTCCCCATGTACTTTAACTTTCTTTGAGTATCTTTTCATTTAGGAGACAAACTAACAAAAAAAGGAGGGTTTAAAGATGTTTAAACAATCATTTGGAGTCCTGCAAAAAATCGGTAAGTCGTTAATGTTACCTGTAGCATTATTACCTGCTGCAGGAATCTTATTGGCTTTCGGTAATGCGATGCAAAATCCAGATCTAATCGAATATTTACCGTTCCTAGAGAATAATGTATTTATTTTAGTGGCAAGTGTAATGGAGCAATCCGGTGGAATCATTTTTTCAAACCTTCCATTACTTTTTGCTGTAGGGGTTGCGATTGGTCTAGCAAAAGGGGATGGAGTGGCTGGATTAGCTGGAATCGTAGGGTTCTTAATTATGAATGCGACCATCAGTCAAATCTTAATCTACAATAATGATCTTCCAAGTGATTCTGTTGAATTAGCTGAATTTTTAAAGGCAGGCCATCCAGAGTTTGCCCAAGTTTTAGGGATCCCTACTCTTCAAACAGGGGTGTTTGGCGGTATCATCGTTGGTATTTTAGCAGCTTACATGTACAATAAGTTTTTTGATATTGAATTACCTCAATACTTAGGATTTTTTGCAGGAAAACGGTTTGTGCCGATTGTCACAGCTGCATCAGCCGTTTTACTAGGGATTATAATGTACTTTATTTGGCCGCCTGTTCAAGGAGTTTAAATAGCTTTTCAGAAGGATTGTTACAACAAAATTTAACTTTGGCAGCCTTCGTCTTTGGTGTCATTGAAAGAGCGCTCATACCATTTGGTTTACATCATATTTTTTACGCACCGTTTTGGTTCGAATTTGGCTCTTATACGAATGTCGCTGGGGAAATCGTCCGAGGCGATCAAAGGATTTTTATGGAACAAATAAAAGATGGGGTAGAATTAACTGCGGGAACGTTCATGACAGGAAAATTCCCATTTATGATGTTTGGCTTACCAGCAGCTGCTCTAGCTATTTATCAAGAAGCGAAACCAGAGAATAAAAAATATGTAGCGGGTATTATGGGTTCTGCAGCCATTAACTTCTTTCTTAACAGGAATTACGGAACCAATTGAGTTTAGCTTCTTATTCGTTGCACCCGTGTTATTCGGTATTCATACGATATTTGCTGGCTTATCCTTTATGACAATGCATTTACTCAATGTTAAAATAGGTATGACCTTCTCAGGTGGTGTCATTGACTATCTCCTATTCGGAGTTCTTCCAAACCGAACAGCATGGTGGCTTGTGATTCCAGTTGGTCTTGTCATAGCTATGATCTACTATTTTGGTTTTAGATTTGCCATTCGAAAGTTTAACTTAAAAACTCCAGGTCGTGAAGATGAAACGCAAGAAGAAACGAGCTCAGCAACAAGTAAATCAGAATTGCCAATGAATATTTTAAAAGCGCTAGGGGGAAAAGATAATATTTCACACCTAGATGCCTGTATTACACGTTTGCGAGTTTCTGTAGTTGAAGTTAAACAAGTAGATAAGAACCGTTTGAAAAAACTAGGGGCTTCGGGAGTCTTGGAAGTAGGAAACAACATACAAGCCATTTTTGGTCCGAGATCAGATGGATTAAAAACACAAATTCAAGCCATTATGGATGATGAACCTGTTCCTACTGTTGAGGGGCAGTCAATGGAAGAAGAAGTAGAGCAACAAATAGAAGAGGTTATGCCGAAATCTATCCAAAAAGAAAGTGATATTGATATTGATTTTGTTTCACCAATAAAAGGAGAAATAAAATCAATTACGGAAGTGCCCGATCAAGTATTCTCATCAAAAATGATGGGAGATGGATTTGCCATATTACCTGAAGAAGGAACTGTTGTCTCGCCAGTTGATGGTGAAATCATCAATATATTTAAAACAAAGCATGCAGTTGCCATAAAATCAAAAGATGGAAAAGAAATCTTAATTCATATTGGGATTGATACGGTACAACTTGATGGAAAAGGGTTTGAAACGTTTGTAACAGACGGTGATAAAGTTAAACAAGGACAGCGTTTATTGGAAGTGGATCTTGATTATGTAAAAGAACATGCCCCGTCCATCATGACGCCAATTATTTTTACGAACTTAGATGAACGTGTAAAAGTGAATGTAAGCGAGGGGAAAGTTGAACGACAAGATAAGCTTGACTTGTTTTAGAAAAAGACAAACGTATTTAATAAATAAATATTAAAAAAATTGTAGGAGTGAATATAATGGTAGAAAAAACATTTGAAATTATAGCAGATACTGGAGTTCACGCAAGACCAGCAGCAATCTTAGTAAAGAAAGCATCCACTTTTAATTCAGATATAAACTTAGAACATAACGGCAAAACCGTTAATCTTAAGTCCATTATGGGTGTTATGTCTCTTGGAATCTCTAAAGGAGCAACGATAAAAGTGACTGCCGATGGTTCGGATGAGCAAGAAGCGATCACTGGAATAGAGACCACTATGAAAGAAGAAGGCTTAAGCAAATGATCACGTTAAGCGGGATCGGTGCCTCTAGTGGTATCGTGATGGCAAAAGCATACTTACTAGAAGAACCTAACTTAGAAATTGAAGAAAAAACAATTAAGGATACTAAGGAAGAAATATTTAGATTGGAAGAAGCTATTCGTTCTTCTAAAAAAGAATTAGAAAAAATTCGTGACCATGCGAAAAAAGAGCTTGGTGACGAAAAGGCAGAAATCTTTGAAGCCCATTTATTAGTGCTTGAGGATCCTGAACTAATCAATCCAATAAAAGAAGCAATCGAAAATCAAAAACAAAATGCTGAATTCGCTTTGAAAGAAACGGCAACTATGTTTATAAACATGTTTGAATCTATGGATAATGATTATATGAAAGAGCGGGCTGCTGATATAAAAGATGTGACAAAAAGAGTGACAGGTCACTTGTTAGGCGTTTCGCTTCCGAATCCTAGCTTAATATCAGATGAAGTGATTATCGTGGCAGATGATTTAACACCTTCTGATACGGCTCAGCTGAATCGTCAATATGTTCAAGGATTTACGACGAACATTGGTGGACGCACATCTCACTCAGCTATTATGGCTCGTTCAATGGAAATACCAGCCGTAGTTGGAACAAAAGAAGCAACGGAAAAAATAGAAAATGGAATGATGGTTATTGTTGATGGACTTGATGGAACAGTTATTGCTAATCCAACAAATGAGCAATTGTCTTCTTATAAAAATAAACAACAACAATACATTGAACAGCGAGCAGAATGGGCTAAACTTGTTGATAAAGCGACTGTGACAGAAGATGGACATCATGTAGAATTAGCTGCTAACATAGGAACGCCTCAAGATATAGAAAGAGTTTTAGAAAATGGCGGTGAGGGAGTAGGGCTATACCGTACAGAGTTTTTGTATATGGGTCGTGACGAGCTTCCTACAGAAGAAGAACAGTATGAGGCTTATAAAGCAGTTTTGGAAAGAATGGGTGAAAAGCCTGTCGTTGTCAGGACACTTGATATTGGTGGAGATAAAGAGCTTTCATACTTACAATTACCTAAGGAGTTAAATCCATTTTTAGGATTTAGAGCCATTCGCCTTTGCTTAGAAGAGCAATCGATTTTCCGTACTCAATTACGTGCTCTACTTCGTGCTAGTCCTTATGGAAATTTAAAAGTTATGTTTCCTATGATTGCAACCATTGATGAGTTTTTAAAAGCAAAACAAATGTTGTTAGATGAAAAAGAAGCTCTTCAAAATGAAGGGGTGAAAGTAGCAGATGATATTGAAGTTGGCATGATGGTTGAAATTCCTGCCGCAGCAATTATGGCAGATCAGTTTGCTAATCATGTTGATTTCTTTAGTGTAGGAACTAATGATTTAATTCAATATACGCTGGCTGCTGATCGAATGAATGAACGCGTATCCTATTTATATCAACCTTATAATCCAGCGATTCTTAAGCTCGTATCTCATGTCATTGATGGCTGCACACGCTAAAGGAAAATGGGTAGGAATGTGCGGAGAAATGGCAGGCGATTCATTAGCCATTCCTCTATTACTTGGACTAGGACTTGATGAATTTTCGATGAGCGCTACATCCATTTTGCCTGCAAGAGCACAATTAAAGAAACTATCGAAACAAAATGCAGCATCCTTTAAAGAAATGGTTTTAAAAATGAACACAAATGAAGAGGTTATCGCTTTTGTAAAGAAAACATTTGAAAGTTGATCTAAAAGGTTCTAAGTCTTTTATGGCTTAGAACCTTTTTAGAATTATTAAATCCTTGGATTGTTTTACAATTTTTTCGTTCCCGTTATCATTCATAATAAAAGGGGAATAGGTCAAAATAAAATAACGAAGAAAAGGAGTTGATCAAATGGAAAAAAAGGATGTTCAACCAGGAGATGAGGTGTATGTCATTTATAGAAACCCACATACACCTAATGTGGCGAATATACAACAAGCAGAGGTTGTTCCTCATCCAAAAAACGGCGAGGATGTCGCCTTATTTTTACACGAGTCTTATCACTTATTAAGTGAAGATGATGCCATATTCCCTTCTTATGATGAGGCTGAACAAATGTACAACTCCATTTTTGACTATAATCAAAAATAATTTTTAAAGATAATTCCTTCATATATACTCCAAAATTTAGCTGTTTAGACAACTGAGCTAGTGCACACCTTAATGGTATACAATGAATTGGAGGAAGTGTCTTCTATGGTCAAACCATTCATGCCGCAACTTGTTTATTACGAACCAAGGGCTCTTGAATATGAGTTAGGAGAAGAGCTATTAGATAAATTTACCGATTTAGGGGTTGAAATTCGTAAAACTACCTCCCATAACCAAGTAAGAAATATTCCAGGTGATACAGATTTTCAGAAATATCGTGTTTCAAAATCAACGCTAGTTATTGGTGTAAGAAAAACATTGAAATTTGATTCATCTAAACCATCTGCAGAATATGCTATTCCATTAGCGACGGGGTGTATGGGGCATTGTCATTATTGTTATTTGCAAACGACAATGGGGAGTAAGCCCTATATTCGTACCTACGTAAATGTAGATGAAATTTTAGATCAAGCAACAGATTATATGAAAGAACGTTCTCCAGATGAAACACGGTTCGAAGCTTCTTGTACTTCTGATATTGTTGGAATTGACCACTTAACGCATACGTTAAAGAAAACGATTGAATATTTTGGAGAAACCGATTTAGGAAAGCTACGGTTTGTAACAAAATTTTCTCACGTTGATCATTTACTGGACGCAAAACATAATGGAAAGACGAGGTTTCGTTTCAGCATTAACGCGGATTATGTCATAAAAAATTTTGAACCAGGAACTTCTCCTTTGAAAGAAAGAATAGAAGCAGCAAGTAAAGTGGCTAAAGCTGGTTACCCATTAGGGTTTATTGTTGCTCCTATTTATATACATGAAAATTGGCAGGAAGGGTATCGAAATTTATTTATGAAGCTAGACAAACAGCTTCCGAAAGAAGAACGTCAAGATATTACGTTTGAAATGATTCAACATCGTTTCACAAAACCTGCAAAACGGGTCATCCAAAAAAACTATCCAAAGTCAAAACTAGAAATGGATGAAGAGGAAAGAAGATATAAATGGGGAAGGTATGGAATTGGCAAATATATATATCCAAAAGATGAAGAACAGCAATTACGTGAATCGCTGGAAAGTTATGTTAATGAGTTTTTTCCTGATGCGAAAATCGAGTATTTTACTTGATTAAAAAATGGTGTCATTAAATAGGCACCATTTTTATATTGCCATATCTTACTTTGAGAAATCATCATTATTTAGTATGGTTTTGTTAAGTTGAATAATTCATATTGTCGTGCTATTTTTTATGAGAGGAGTGATTATGATGAAAAAAATCGGTTTTATTGGTACCGGAGTGATGGGGAAAAGTATGGTCTCTCATTTATTGAAGGCAGGTTATACGGTCAATATACATACGAGAACAAAGAGTAAGGCTCAAGAGCTTATTGATAAAGGAGCAATATGGAAGGATACTGTCGCTGAAATAGCACAAACAAGTGAGCTTGTCATGACGATGGTTGGCTATCCAAAAGATGTGGAAGAAATTTATTTAGGCTCAAAAGGGCTCATTGAAAATCTACTTCCTGAAGCCATCTGTATTGATTTAACGACTTCAAAGCCATCCCTTGCTAAGAAACTTTCTGAAATAGCAAAAGAGCAACATGTATCCATTTTAGACGCACCAGTATCAGGAGGAGATATAGGAGCTAAAAATGGCACATTAACCGTTATGGTTGGGGGGGAAGAAAAGGTTTTTCAAGAAGTAAAACCGATTTTAGAGTACTTTGGGGAAAATATCATTTTGCAAGGTCCACATGGTGCTGGTCAGCATACGAAGATGTGCAATCAAATTGCTATTGCTTCTGGAATGATAGGTGTTTGTGAAGCGATGGCTTATGCAGAAAAATCAGGTTTAGATCCTAAGCAAGTTCTTGAGAGCATTACTGGAGGAGCGGCAGGTAGTTGGTCACTTTCTCATTTAGCCCCCCGAATGTTGGAAGAAAACTATGATCCGGGGTTTTATATTAAACATTTTATTAAAGATATCGAAATTGCGATTGAAGAAGCAGACGCGATGGAATTATTTATTCCAGGTTTAACGTTAGCCAAGCAATTATATGAAAAGCTGAGCCATCAAGGAGATGAAGACTTAGGAACTCAAGCATTATATAAACTATTTAATTGAAGCCGTTTCATTTGAATAGCAAAAAGTAAATAACGAAAACCAAGAATGTTAAAAAACTAGCATTCTTGGTTTTTATACAATAGTATTTAAGTTTTAAACTTATTTACCGATAAATAGCTGAGTCCAATAATGACCATCTTCTACATATCCTACGCCGATATGTGTGAAATTTTCACTCAAGATATTTTGTCTATGACCCTCACTATTCATCCAAGCCTCTACTACTTGTTCAGGAGACTGTTGACCCATCGCTATATTTTCACCTGCTGCACGATAATCTATACCGAATTCATTCATCATATCAAAAGGCGATCCATAGGTAGGACTGTTGTGAGAGAAATAATTATTTTGTTGCATGTCCAACGATTTTTCTCTAGCGACCTTGTTTAGTTCTTCATCTAGTTGTAATGCTGATAATCCATACTTTGCTCTCTCTACATTGGTTAATTCAATCACTTCCTCTTCGAATGCATGAAGAGAAGTTGTGACTTTAGTATCTTCTTCTTCGATAAGATCTTCATCTACGCTATCATTTTCTTCTACGCTATCATTTTCTTCTACAGGAGTTGCTTCTTCTGAAGTCTCACTTTGTTCAGTGTTTGTATCTTCACTTGAATTACTTTCGTTTGCATCCGATTGTTTGGCTTTTTCACTATCTTCTTTATCGGGAAGACTTTGTTGCTGTTCCTTTTGTTTTTTCTGTTTTTGATTTTTAGATTGTTTTTCTTGTTCGTTTGAAGCATTTTCTTTTTCTGATTGTTGTTTTGTTTCATCTAGTCTTTCTTTAAGAGGTCCACATGAGAAAGCATCTGTATTAAAGGATTGCTTTACATTCATAAGATTACTCATCTCAAGTAGATCCATATTTTGAGCAATTTTCTTTAAAGAAAATTTTTGATTATCTTGTGTTTCTTGTGCTGAAGCGCTATTTGTAGGTTGTAAGACAAATAATGATGCAGCTATAGCCATTGTCCCTATAACAGTTTTTTTCATTTGAATAACTCCTCCTTGTTGTGATTTCAGTAAAATCATATCATATGGTTTTTGTCATATTTACGGTCCTTGTTTCCAGAAAAGGTGGTAAAGAATAGATCTTCGTTTGAATGATTTGAAAAGTCGCATTTTTAGTGGTTGTTTGTTTTTGAAGGAAAGGTAAATATATAGAAAATAAGAATATATTACTAGGAAATAGATATTGACAGAAGAGATGATGAGAAGGCTTTTTAACAAGTTTTACGTTGGTATGACAACTTTTTCATTAACAGGAGTATTTACTTCTGGATATAGAATAGATATAAAATTTTTAAGAATCTATCTAATATCCACCTCTTAGAGTAATATGATAGCCATCATCATACTACCATAATAATCTCGTCATCTAATGGGCAAAACGAACTGTTTATTTAGTAACATTTCCTCCTTAGTTAAATTTATAATATACCAAGTTTTAATAGTGAATAATTTAGGGGAAATAATTCAAATAAACGCAATTAATAGTAGAAAACTAGGTGATAGGAATGGTATAGTAGGAGAGAAATATCATCAATATAAAAAAATTCAAATTTACTAGGCATTTCATCCTTAAAAGGTGAATAAGAGTAATTTATATGAGTGAAAGTGATAAAGGAGTAGTATCGAATGACGGAACAACCATTACAACAATCAAAAAATGACTTAAAAAAGATGAAAAAGTCACGTGTTTTTAGAGTGAATTTTTTCTTCTTTATTATTTTTCTTTTATTTGTATTATTAATAATTAAGTTAGGTTATGTTCAGCTTATTGAAGGAGAGAGCTATGCGAAGGAAGTGAATCGTACAGAAAGGCAGATTTCCTCTTTCCCAGCTCCTCGAGGGAAAATGTATGATCGTTACGGACGGGTAATCGTAGACAATGAAGGAATTCCGGCCATTATGTTTACTCAAGATGGAAAAACAGATGCTGAAGACAAAATAAAAACGGCTAAAAAGCTAGGTGAAATTATTGAGTTTAATTACAGTGAGGAAGAATGGGAGAAACAGCTTAAAGACCGGGATTATAAGGATTATTGGATTGCAGCACATTTGAAAGAAGCAGAAAAACTTGTGAGTGACAAAGAAGCAAAAGGATTGGAAAACGGTGAAGTCTATCAACTTCAAGTCAATCGTGTCAAAGAAAAAGACTGGAAGGCAATAAAAGCTGATGAAAAAGAGCGTGAATTAGCCTTATTATATAAACGGTTCTCCGGCTATCGTTATCAACCTCAAATTGTTAAAACGAAGGCAGAAGCAAAAACAGAGAAAGAAAAAGAACAGTTTGAAAAAGAGTTAGCAGAAGTTTCTGAAAAACTAGAAGAATTAGAGGGGATTGATATCGCCTCCGATTGGAAACGTAGCTATCCTTATGAGGATACGTTTCGA
The DNA here is from genome assembly GCF_020524035.2 of Bacillus carboniphilus. Lineage (NCBI taxonomy): Bacteria > Bacillati > Bacillota > Bacilli > Caryophanales > Bacillaceae > Bacillus > Bacillus carboniphilus. The sequence goes on from NZ_CP129013.1 coordinate 575,447, forward strand.
ACAATTTTAGGAAGTGTAACGGATAATGGCATATTGGAAGAGCGTGAGGATTTTTATTTAGCGAGAGACTATTCTCGAGCGGACCGTGTAGGAAAAAGTCAACTTGAATATCAATACGAAGAATACCTTCATCCAGAAAAGAGAACTTATGAGTATATTACCGATCGTGATGGAAATACAATTGAGAAGAGACTTGTCGATGAAGGCAGGAGAGGCTATGATCTTGTAACGACGGTGGATATTTTATTTCAACAAAAAGTGGATGAAATACTACTAAAAAACTTAAAAGCTGCAAGGGCTAGCGGGAATTATAATGTTGACCGCTTATATGCAGTCGTTATGGACCCAAATGATGGCAGTGTCTTGGCCATGTCGGGTGTTTATTATAATAAGGAATCGGGCGAATATGAAGATAGATCGTTTGGAACGTTTACCGAACAGTTTGAATATGGTTCTGCCGTAAAAGGGGCAACTGTATTGGCGGGATATCAAGAAGGGTTAAAAATAAATACAACTTTCATTGATAAAAAGTTGTATTTTGCTGGTAATGTAGAGAAAGCATCTTATAATCGTGGTGGTTTAGGTGCTGTAAATGATCTGGTTGCTTTGCAAAAAAGTTCAAATGTTTATATGTATCATATTGGTTTATTATATTTAGGAAAGACTTATTACCCTAATATGCCATTACCAAAAGATCAAACAGCTCTACAGAATTTTAGAAATGCATTTAGTCAGTTTGGACTTGGGGTGAAAACAGGTATTGACCTTCCTTATGAATCAAATGGATTGCAAAATGATATTGTTGACTCAGGTAATTTTCTAGATTTAACAATCGGTCAGTTTGATACCTATACACCTTTACAAATGGCTCAATATGTTTCTACTATTGCCAATGGTGGATATAGAATTAAACCACAATTAGTAAAGTCTATTCATCATTCACATACAGATAAAACAATTGGTCCAGTAGTAACACAAAATTCAAAAAAAATCATAAGTAAAGTTAATAACAATGAAATTGAGATTGATAGGGTGCAAACAGGTTTCAAAAGAGTAGTTAGTTCAGGGACAGCTGCTGGAAAATTTGAAGGTTATGATGTTGCTGGAAAAACTGGAACGGCACAAAAAGCTATAGGAAGTGGAAAGGTTAATAGTACTTTTGTAGGCTATTTTCCTAGTAATGACCCTGAAATTTCTTTCAGTGTAATTGTACCTGACCAAAATTCAAAAGGTGGAGGAGATTTTAATAAAATAATATCTAAAGAAATCGTCAAATTATATGATGATCTCCAAAAAGACTATCAAGAGGAAGGAATGTTAGGCGCAAATATGAAAATTGGGGAAGACTCAGAAGAAGGTAATCAATCCGAAGGTGAACAAGAGGAGGAAGAAACGAATCAGTGATGAGCTGGTTCGTTTTTTTGAAAGTTTAAAAGTGTTACAGCCATTTAATAGAAGAAAAAATAGAGGGGGGAAGTTTGTTTGATGAAAAAACGGTGGTTTACATCTATCGCATTGTTCTTCACTATTCTTTATCATCCTGACAGCCTCAGGTAAATATTATATAAAATTATAAGAATTTTCGGAATAATACTTGAACAAGTTGCTATATAATGTATATCATAGAAGTAGCTTCATAGATTACTACAAAAAAGAAAATAATAAGGAGGCAATATTTGTGGAAGATCGAACAAAGTTTTTTGCAGATTATAGCCATACTGCCTGTTCACATGATGTAGAAATTCCTGAAGAACCCGTGTCATTTTTGTTGAAGAGGAGTGCAAAACTTTATCAAGATCATACGGCTTTATCCTTTTATGGGAAGAAGCTAAATTATGCGGAACTTTATAAAAATTCACTCGCCTTTGCTTCTGCATTGCAAAACAAAGGATTAAAAAAAGGAGATCGGGTTGCCATTATGCTCCCGAATTGCCCGCAATATGTCATTGCATTTTTCGGAATTTTACAAGCAGGTGGAATTGTAACACAAGTAAATCCTTTGCTTGTTGAACGAGAACTAGACTATATATTGAAAGATTCAGGAGCAAATATGATTGTTGCTTTTGATGCGGTTTATGAATTAGTTAAAAAAGTACAACCTGAAACGAAGGTAAAACAAGTGATTACTGTTAGCTTGCAAAAGCCTTTTACACCCCCATCACAAGATCAGGCATTTGAAGACTTTATCCAAACGGCAACCCCATCATTTATACCACCTCATATCGATGCAAAACATGATGTTGCAGTTTTACAATATACGGGAGGGACGACTGGGAGATCAAAAGGAGTCATGTTAACGCACTATAATTTAGTTGCAAACGTCATTCAGTCTGCCGAAGTTTTTAAAACGAAAATTGGGCCTGGAGAAGATATATCGTTAGCAGTTGCTCCTTATTTTCATATCTTCGGATTAACGACAAGTTTGACCTTTCCTGTATATTTTGGGAATGAGTTAATCATAGTTCCTCGCTTTGATGTAGATGAGATCTTGCAAATCATTGAAAAGGAAAAGCCAACAGTATTTCCTGGAGTTCCGACCATGTATGTAGCCTTAACAAACCATCCAAAAGTAACTCCCGAGAGTTTAAAAAGCCTTTGGCTCTGTAATAGTGGTAGTGCGCCAATGCCAGTAGAATTATTAAAAAGGTTTGAAAAAATGTCTGGAGCGATGATTGTCGAAGGATACGGGCTATCTGAAACATCTCCAGTTGCAACTTGTAATCCAATTGATAGTGTTCGAAAGCCAGGAAGTGTAGGGATGGGAGTACCTAAAACAGCCATTAAAATAGTCGATATTGCCACAGGAAAAGAAGAGTTAGGAGCGAACGAACTAGGTGAAGTTGTTATAAGTGGACCTCAAGTGATGAAAGGCTATTGGAATAATGATGAAGAAACAGCGATTGCTTTGAGGGATGGCTGGTTTTATACAGGGGACATTGGTAGGTTAGATGAGGAGGGATATTTGTATATTGTAGATCGAAAGAAAGATATGATTATTGCAAGTGGATTTAACATTTATCCTAGAGATATTGAGGAAGTTTTATATGAACACCCAGCTATACAAGAAGCAGTCGTTATAGGTATACCTGATCAGTATCGGGGTGAGACCGTAAAAGCAGTTCTCGTCTTTAAAGAAAATAGATCAGCATCTGAAGAAGAAATGATTGAATACTGTAAAGAAAGACTTTCTGCCTATAAAGTACCTACTATCTTTGAGTTTAGAACAGAATTACCTAAGACGAATGTAGGAAAGATTTTAAGAAGAGCATTAAGAGAAGAAGTCACGAAACAATAGGAGGATTTAATGAAGATTGAAGATATTGATTCCATTGCAGTAATTGGAGCAGGTCAAATGGGTCACCAAATAGCCATGCTATGTTGTTTAGGAGGATTCAAAACTTTTTTGTATGATAAAGAAGAACTAGCATTGAAAAATGCTAAACAAAAACTCGATCAGTTAACGAGTAGATGGATTGAAAAACAAAGATTTTCTGAAGATAAAATTGAAATCGCTTACAAAAATCTGATCTTCACGACAAATTTTTTAGAAGCCGTTTCGAATACACCGTTTATAATAGAAGCCGTAGTTGAAAAGCTATCCGTAAAGCAAGAGGTTTTTCGAAAGTTAGATGAGTGTGCTCCAAAGGAAGCCATCCTTGCGACAAATAGTTCAACTATTGTCAATTCGTTATTAGCTGAAGTAACGAATCGGAAAGAAAAAGTTATTAACATGCACTTTTTCTTTCCACCAGTGAAAATGGATTGTGTTGAGATTGTTAAAAGTGATCAAACAAGTCAGGAAACGACTTTAATTACAGAGGCTGTCTGTGACAAGATTAATCGAAGTGCAGTAGTCCTTGAAAAAGAAATCTCTGGTTTTGTCGCCAATCGTATTTTAGGAGCCTTGCAAAAAGAGGCGGTATACTTATATGAAAATGGTTACGCTAGCTTTGAAGATATTGATCTAGTTTGTAAAAAAGCACTTAATCATCCTCTTGGACCGTTTGAGTTAATGGATTTATCAGGTATTGATGTTGGTTATTATGTCATGCAGCAAAGGTATGAGGAAACAGGAGATCCTTTGGATAAGCCATTTAAGTGTTTAGAGGATAAAGTAAAAAAAGGTCATCTAGGTAGAAAGACCGGTAAAGGGTTTTATCAATATTCACCTTAACTAAAGGGGGTAATTAAAAGAATAACTTCAAAAAGGAATTATCATTTTGAAGTTATTCTTTTTTTCTTTCAAATGTGGAAGGATTTTCTCTGTGAAGGTAGAAATGGTTCTATATGAAACATTGAACTAAAGAATGAGTTTTTCAATTATGAACAGTGACAGGAACGAGGAATCCTTTAAGAATTCATAAACTTAACAACTAGAGACAAGTGATCGGTGGTTTCAAAAGAGCTAAAAAAGCTTTTTTGAGTTGAAAAGGCACTAAGCTCATAATCATTTTTGATTATCAATCGAAAAAGGTGGTTTGAAGGAGGGGAATTGATGAAAAAAGAACTAAACGAAACAAAGGATCCTATTCAATTAATTGAGGTTTATATCCTTTTATCGGAAAGTGGTCATTTTCGTTTTGTTTCAACCAATTGTTTTCAACTGTTAGGCTATGAACAGCAGGAGCTCATCGGAAAAAATATTAGACACTATGTTCATGAAGAAGACATTTTTTTAATAGATTCTTATTTTTACAATGACCACCATCTTGAACCTTTGTTTCTTCGTCTTGTTAAAGAGGATGGTTCCTGTTTATGGGTTGAAGCGACTGTCGAAATTATTCAAAATCAGCTATGCAATCAGACAGAAATTATTATTAAAATTAAACCTCGTGAAATAGATTATTCATTGAATGATCACCTTCCAACTCGAGAACAATCACTTCCATATGGACAAACCCCCATTGATTATGCTTATTTAAATGATATACCTACTCCTATTGTCATAACAATAGAGGATTCAATCGTATTTGTTAATCATTATTGTCTTTTTCTTTTAGGTGCAAAAGCTACAAGTGAAATTGTAGGTAAGAAGATTGAGCAATTCATTTATGGTTATGATTCATCTATTTTGACCACCTCGAAAAAAACGGAGCAAAAATGGAAAAGGTTAGATGGACAAATGTTAGAGATTGAAATGAAGACAGGAAGAATGATGTTTAAAGGAAAAGATGCTAATATCATGACATTAATGGACATTACATCACGAAAAAGTTTTCAAAAATTACTACAAAAAAATAGAGAGCGTTATCAAAGGTTAATTCAAAACTCTGTAGATACAATCGCTGTTATCCACGAAAATAAGTGGGTTTTTATCAATGAATCTGGGCTCAAGCTGTTTAATGTCCCTAATTATTCAAACATTTTAGGTCATGACGTCTTTTCGAACTTAAATAAAGAATATCATTCAAATGTAAAGGAAATGTTCTCGCATATTTTATGTAAGGTTAAAGAAAAAACAATCGCCAATTTGACATGGGCTACTCCCAATCAACAAGAAGTTTATACTGAAATGATTTCATTGCCTACAACTTATTTTGGTGAACCTGCTGTACAAGTAATATTAAGGGATTTGTCTGAGCGAAAGCAGGCGGAAGAGTTAATGCTCCAATCTGAGAAGCTTTCAGTGGCAGGACAATTAGCTGCGGGAATTGCTCATGAAATAAGGAATCCTTTAACAGCCATAAAAGGTTTTTTACAGCTAATGAGGGGAGAAGAACTTAAAAATGATGAATATGTCGATATTGTATTTTCGGAGCTGAATCGAGTCGAACTCATTTTAAGTGAGCTCCTTTTACTAGCTAAGCCCCAAAAAGCACAACTCAAAGAAATTGCTATTCATAAAATATTAAACGATGTTATTACTTTATTAGAGACGGAAGCAAATATGAAAAACGTACAAATCGTTAAGGATATCAAACAAGAAGAGCCCATCGTCTGTGATGAAAATCAGATAAAGCAAGTTTTTATCAATTTAATTAAAAATGCAATAGAAGCGATGCCGAATGGTGGAAAAGTGAACGTTGAACTAGAAAATAAATCCAATCATGAGATCGTGATAAAGGTTGTGGATGAAGGAGAAGGGATTCCAGATCATTTAATAAAGAAACTAGGAGAGCCTTTTATAACAACGAAACCAAATGGAACAGGGTTAGGTCTTATGATTACATATAAAATTATTCATCATCATCAAGGGGCTATTAATGTTTATAGTAAAAAAGGCAAAGGGACAACGTTTGAGGTATTATTACCTAAAACGTTCCCTTTTGAAGAAGTAGTTGATTAAGGTCCAACTATGCTTGAACAATAGCTTTCTAATCGATCAAGAGCCTCTTTAAGCTGGGCCATGTTATAAGCAAATGAAAGCCTAAAGTAGCCCTCACCATATAAAGAAAAAGAACTACCAGGCACAACAGCTACCCTAGCCTTCTCAAGTAAATCAATCGCAAATTGAAAAGAAGTCATGTTTTGAAAAGGAACTTTTGGAAAAAGATAAAAGGCTCCATCAGGCTTGACGACATCCATTCCCATTTTAATTAATCGCTTATAGACATAGTCAAGACGTTTTTCGTATTCTTTTCTCATTTTGATCGGATCATCTCTCCCATTTGTCAGAGCAGCCAGAGCAGCTCTTTGTGAAATGGAACAAGTACAAGAAACATTGTATTGATGAACTTTTAAAACATGTTGAACAATTTCGGCTGGACCAAGTAAAAAACCAATTCGAAATCCTGTCATACTATGGGATTTAGACAAACCATTTATAATGATCGTTTGGTTGGGCAAAAATGAAGCAATCGAAAGGTGCTTATTGGAAAACTGTAGCTCACTATATATTTCATCCGACAGTATAAAAATATTACGACCTTTGACAAGGTTAGCTATCTTCTCTAGTTCTTCTTCTGAGATAGATACGCCTGTAGGATTTGAAGGATATGGCAACACAATACAGCGAGTTTTATTAGACAATAAAGGCTTAATTTGTTCGGCTGTTATCTGAAAATTGCTCGTTGTTGTATCAACATAAATAGGCTTAGCTTCACTAAGTTTAATTAAAGGTTCATAACCAGGATAAATCGGTCCTGGTAAGAGAACTTCATCTCCGTCTGATAAAATTGTACGGAAGGTTATATCTATTCCTTGACTGGCACCGTTCGTCACTATAATCTGATCTTTAGGAGAGTATTGAAGTTGATCTTTATCATAATAGTATTGGGCAATGGCTTGACGTAACTGTAACATTCCTGCATTTGCAGTATAGGTTGTGAAATTTTCATCAATGGCTAGCTTGGCTGCTTCTTTAATATGTTCTGGAGTTGGAAAATCAGGTTGTCCTATCGTTAACGATAATACATCCTCATATTGTGAAACCATGTTAAAAAACTGTCGAATCCCTGAAATTTGAATATTTTTCACTTGACTATTTATAGTATGTTCCATAAAATCATCCTTTAAGTTCATTCAATAGTTCATTTCTTGTTATGTATTTAGTTCTATTTGCCTGATATTGATTTTTAAGTGCATGTCAGTATTAAATTCTATTATAAGACTTGATGTTTAAATATTAAATAGGTATAACTAACATAGTTACTTTTTTTTTAAAAGCAACAATTTTGTTAAGGGAGAGAAAAAAATGGAAGAAATACAAAACTCGAAGGTGGAAAGTTATGAGTATGCCAGTATAGGATTAAGGTTTGCTGCACATCTTTTAGATGGAATTATACTATCCATTTTATCATTTGTATTGCAGTTTGTTTATTCACTTTTTACTATAAGTGATGAACTCTATGATAAGATCCTTATTTTAGAACAGAATCCCGAGTCTGTGTCGGAGGAATTTGCTGTTGAAATTTTTTGGGAACTTATGCCTATCATATCTTTTTTTATTTTATTATTAGTTATCATGTGTTACCTTTATTATGCGATTTTCCAATCTTCGAAGCTCCAAGCAACTCCTGGTAAATTAGCATGTAGTATCAAGGTAACAAACGTGAATGGCGAAAGAATTGGCTTTGGTCGAGCAACAGGAAGGTTCTTTAGTAAATCGTTTATTTCTTCACCTATCTTCATGATCGGTTATATTATTGCCTTCTTCACTGCAAAAAAACAAAGCTTACACGATTTAATTGCAGGTACGTTAGTTTTAAGAAAATAATCTAATTTTGTTTATTGAGACTTGTTGTCCTCTTATCAGACAACAAGTCTTTTCATATTCACCGTTTTTCTCATGAAAACCTTACAACGGTCGCTTCCACTTTTCTTTATTGTCTAGCTCCAGCGACCAGTGACTGGTGTTGCTTCGCCCTCCTCTCTACGATAAGTCAACATCGAAGCCTGCGGCCTTTCGTGTTTCCTATATCTCATGCGGGGGGGCTATAAGCACCTGCGTCACTAAACGGTCGCTTCCACTTTTCTTTATTCCCCAAAGGTTTGCAAATTCCCATTTTGCGCATCCATAATTAAATTTTCAAGCATCCTAATTTCAATATCCATTTGTTCTAACGTGCCTTTAATTAAATGAATGACGGGTCTTGGTATAAACTTATGGTACTGTTTATACACTTCATTTAGTTCATTATATCTTGATATGACAAGTTTTTTTCTTTTTTGAAAGATATCTATTATTTTTTCTTGATCTCCATATAAGGAAAATGATAGCCCAATACTTAAGGGGTGATAGTTTCTTTCATTTGTTGATAACATTTTATAAAGTAGGTCGTAAAAATGTTCCTTACCAGCTCTATTTATTCTATAAACTGTTCGATCAGGTCTATTCGTATCTGTAATGACTTCGACAACGTCTATCATCTTATCTTTATGTAGTTTATCAATGGCATAATATAAAGACCCCTTCTGTAGTTTTATAAGGTGGTCTAAATGCCTTTCAGACATGGTTTGTTTCAGTTCATAAGGGTGTGCATCTTTTTCCATGAGCAGTCCTAAAATGATTAATTTCATTGACATGAAAATACCTCTCTTCTATATCGCTATTCATATTATATAGAGATCTTTTCCATTTGTTCAATAGTAAAAAAAGAGATGGAATCAATCCATCTCTTTCCTCGTTTTTAATGTAGTGAATGTGCTATAAAATTTGCCAAAAATAAAAGAGCGATAATATAGAGAGGTAAGGTTACCTCTTTATGTCGGTTCATGGCAATTTTAATAAGTGGGTATGCAATGAAACCAAATGCCATACCATCAACAATACTATAGGTTAATGGAATAAGTGTAATGATCAAGAATGCTGGAAAGCTTTCTGTGAAATCTTTCAAATTAATGTTTTGGATATTTTGGATCATTAAACCGCCAATTAAGATTAAAATTGGAGCAATCGCACTATCAGGAACTAGTTTAACGAATGGAATAAAGAATAATGAAAGAAAAAACAACATTCCAGTCGTGATCGCTGTTAAACCCGTTCTTCCACCAGCTGTTATTCCAGAGGCGGTTTCTACTGTTGCAACTGTCGGACTTGTACCGAAAATTCCACAAGTAATCGTTGATAGTGAAGTTGATTGTAGTGATTTTTTATACCGTTCTGGCTGGTTAATCATTTGGACGTGACCATGAACTAAGCCAATGTTTTCAAACACAATGACCATGGTTAAAGAAAAAGTAGCGGTCCAGAAAACGACATCAAAAAAACGGTCAAATGACATGGCGCCAAACACGGATAAGTAATCTGTAAAGGAAAAGTTTGAGCTCGTTGCCGCTTGGTTCTCAATAAGTCCAAACATCCAAGCAATCAAAGTACCCATAACCATACTTATCAAAAAATTACCTGGGACATTTCGAGCAAATAGGATGACCGTTAAGATTAACGTAATCACCGTTGCAAGTACATGTAAGTCAGTCATATTTCCTAGGGCAACAAAAGTGGTTTCACTCCCCACGACGATGCCCCCTTTTTGAAGACCAATAAATGTAAGGAAAATTCCTATTCCTACTGTAATGGCTTCTTTTAAAGAAGAAGGGATTGCATCAGAAATAATATGTGACAGCTTTGTAAAGGCAATAATTGAAAACAAAATGCCTGAAACAAAAACAACGGCTAAACCTTCTTGCCAAGTTAATCCCATCGATTGGCAAATGGTATAGGTGAATAGAGCGTTAACTCCCATCCCAGGAACCACAATAATGGGGGTGTTACCGAAAAAACCCATTATTAAACATCCGACAAACGAACTTAACACAGTTGCAAGAATACCTGCTTCTAATGGAATTCCAGCATCCGTTAAAATAGATGCATTGACGACAACAATATAGACAATAGTGAAAAAGGAAATCGTTCCTGCAAGTAATTCCTTCCGAATCGTTGTTCCTTGTTTATTGAGTTGGAAAAATCGTTCCATCTATATCCTTCCTTAATTGTAACCCTCAACCCTGCCCGTCAATCAGTAGTATAAACAATCTGATTTACATTTAGCATTATAACAAGAGGTCAGACTTTATGCATTATTTTTTTTGGTAAATAAGCAGGTTCATTAATTATGCTATTTATGGCATCATTGTCAATCAATAATTACTATGTTTAAATACTATTTCCTCAAAAAATAGGCACTATTTTACCATGATCCAAAAGATTTTTTTTAGAAAATTGATGTTTTTTGTCAAATAAGATGAAAAAATCTGAAAATCAAGTATGATAGAAGAGGGGATCCTATTAAACTACATTAAAAAGGGGAGACATGATGGAACAAATTCAAAAAAAAAACATACAACAGGAAAGTAGAAAAACACTAACTTTATTATTTTCGTTGCCTATTTTTTCATGGGCGTTATACGATGCGCTAATACAATCTTTTCTTCAAATATTGTCACAATCTTTTTCCCTTTTTATTTAGAAGAAGTTGTTGGAAATAATGAAACGATGAAACAAGTTGCGGGGAGTTTCATTTCCTATGCAAATGCGATAGCGAGTTTTTTTATTGTGATTTTTTCACCGTTATATGGGGTTTTAGTAGACAGGACTGGCCTGAAGAGGAAGTATGTCATTCCTTTCACATTAGTGGCTGTTTTTTCAACTATGATGATGGGGGTAGTAGCCTCTGTAAACAGCAATCAACTAGTGTTCAATCTCCCGATAAACTTATTGTTTGTAATTTTATTCTTTATAATTGCAAAGTTTTGTTTTCAGTCGAGTCTTGTGTTTTATGATCCTATACTAAGTGATTTAGGTACAAAAGATGAAGTGCCACTCATATCAGGGATAGGGGTAGCTGTTGGTTACATAGGTACATTAATCGGTTTATTAGTTTATCCTTTAGTTGGAGATAGTGGTTTTCATGATGCCTTTATTCCAACAGCCATCCTTTACTTAGTTTTATCGTTACCTCTATTTTTCTTTATCAAGGATAGACCTAAGAAAGTCACTGAAGAAAAGAAATCATTCTTTAGTGGATATGGAGAAATTGTTCAAACATTTAAAGACATGAAGCATTATAAAGGGCTATTTCTTTTTATGGTAGCTTTTTTCTTTTTAAATGATGCAATCGCAACTGCAATTGCCATGATGGCATTTTATGCTAAAGCGATAGTTGGTTTTACAACTGGTGAATTTATCGTTATGTATTTAGTCAGCACAATTTCTAGTATTTTAGGCGCCATTGTGTTTGGCTACATTACGAAAGCGATGGGAGCAAGGCGAGCGATATGGCTAGTTGGAATCATTTTGTTAACAGCGATTATTATTGCTACTTTTGCAACGAAAGGAGTTTATTTTTGGATAGCAGGAAGTCTTTTTGGGGTTTCTTTAGGGTCCATGTGGGTTACTTCACGAACGTTAATTGTTGAAATGTCACCTGAAGATAAGCTTGGTCAATTTTTTGGATTGTTTGCATTTTCAGGAAAGCTATCATCGATCGTTGGGCCTGTTCTTTACGGTACAATTACCCTTTTATTAAAAGATTATGGAAATTTAGCAAGTCGAGTTGCCATTGCATCGCTAGGTTTACTTGTCATCATAGGACTGGCTTTTCATAGTAGGATAAAAGAAGAACCAACAGCTTAAATCAAGTTAGTTGAATAACAAGGCAAAAAGACAATTAAATAATTCTTTCATAGGAGGTGCTTTTTGCCTTGTATTTTGTTTAGGAAATATAATTTGTGATGATTGTTAGTTATACAAGGGTTATTCCTGCACCAATGATAATTAAAAGAATAAATAGTATTAAAATAATAATAAAGTTGCTTCCACAGCAATTGTTTACGTAATTACAACCTCCACCTGCATAACCGTAGCTATTGTATCCGCCCATTTTTTTTTCACCACCTTAGAAAGTTATTAGTAATATTTAAAATAAAGCCCCACAAGCTTGTGTTGGGGCTAATAAACTAAATTTTAATAATAACCTCCGCAGCATGCGCAACCTACAATGACTAGTAGGACAAAAACTACAACGATAAAAGCAAACCCTGCACCATATCCATATTCGCCCATTTTCTAACACCTCCTTCTGTCATATTAAATAATATGTAGGAGGGCACTTGTCTCGATAGGGACAGATGACTAGTTTTTTATAGGCGAATGCGGATTTTTTTATAAGAGGTTGTTCAAAAAGTCATGAAAAATTGCTGTCGAATAACTTTGTTGTCTCGCTATTCCAAGCTCCGACGTCAGGATTGGCTAGCACGAGCGTTATCCCTAGGATGGCGATGCACACGATGTGCTAGCGCAGGCGTTGTCACAGGACGTGGCCGATGTTAGTTGACGTTCCTCCTTTAGCCCGTGAACCATACTGAACGTACACTGTGGTGCTTCGATGCCCAAGGACGGGCTAGCGCAGGCGTTGTCACAGGACGTGACTGAACTTAGCCTGCGTTCCTTTAAGCAGTCGCCTTGTTCTTCTCGGCCCTTTTCCCCCCTACTTTTTGAACACGCACTAAAAAGTAAATGTTCATGTAAAAATATGATGACTTGAAATTATTGTTGTAATACAAAAAACTCCTTCGATTGAGGAGTTTTTATACATTCATGGTTCGACATAAAGTTTAGTAAGTCTCACCTAATTTTTTAAATACGGGTTTCTCATATTTTTGTTTTTTAGAAGAAGCTTTTTCATGATCGTCTTTTAAACCTACATAGTTTTGGAGTATCTCTTTTGCTATTGATAAGGAAAGAGAAGATTTTGGGTTTCGATAAGAAGAGGATAACTTTCCTAAATGAGGTAAATTTTTAAAGTCTTCTTTTGTAGGTGGCATATGAAAATAGTATTTCCCTGCTTCAATAAGTACGTCAGATGATTGCTGACTAAATCTTGGGTTATTAGAGTAGTGAAGGCCTTTTTTAGAGGCTTTACCTTCTTTTAAAAGCTTAATCAATGCTTTTCTTTTTAGAAGGTAAAGAAACTTTGGGTCAGGAGCCGTTTTCGCATGTCGGTTGACTGTAAAAATAGCCTCTGCAATATGATCTGTAGAGTGATTTGTCCGTTTGTCTTGATAATGATCATCCATAATGAATCTCCTTTAACTGTAAAAATTTACACGAGGTAAAATGCTTGTTAAGTCATTCTCTTATAAAAGATTATACGTTTCTTTTGAAAAAATGCAACATTCTAATAAATGTCGAAAAAGGCTTGTTAAATAGATCTATATATGATTAAATGTTCATATATGGATTTAAGGAGGGGGAATGGTTATGAAAGAGGATGTTTCTTCTAACTATGACATAGATGAGGAAACGTTATTTATTGTTACACAAACGTTTAAAGCCTTATCAGATCCCACTAGAGTAAGAATTTTGCACTTATTGTCGATAAAAGAGTGTTCAGTAAATGAAATAGCTAGTCAATTAACTTTGTCACAATCTACGGTTTCACACCAGCTAAGGTTTTTAAAAAACTTACGCTTAGTAAAGTTTCGTAGAGAAGGAACTAGCTTATACTATAGTCATGATGACGAACATGTACAAAACGTTTTAGAAGAAACGATTCGCCATGCACGTCATAATTAGGAGGAGTAAAGATGAAATCATTTGAGGTTGAAGGTTTATCATGTCCCAACTGTACACTTTCTATGGAAAAACAAATACAAAAGCTTCCTAGTGGCGAATCGGCTAGGCTGAATTATCAAACAAGTCAGCTAACGGTTGAAGAGAATATTAACATGAAAAAGGTAGAGGGTATTTTATCTTCAGATGGGGCGAAAATAGTCAAAGATGAATCTGATGAAGTGGCAAAATGGAGTCCAAAACAAGTGATGGTTGCTCAATTGGGAGTGTCCATTTTCCTTTTCATAACGACATTACTTTTACCTGATTTAGGCATCGTTTCTAAAGGTCTATACTTAACTGCAATCACTTTAAGTGGATATAAAACCTTTTTAAAAGGACTTAAAAATCTCACTAAATTTGTTTTTACGATGGATACGTTAATGACGATTGCCTTAACAGGTGCAGTAGCTATCGGAGAATGGAAGGAAGCCACCTTAGTTGCTATATTGTTTGGTTTAAATGAGCTGCTTGAAAGAATCGGAATGGAAAAAGCTCGTGATTCCATGAAATCCTTGTTAGCTGTAGCTCCAAAAGAAGCTGTTCTTTTAACGGATAGAGGCGAAGAAATTGTTTCGATTGAACAGTTAAAAGTAGGAGATGTTGTTTTAGTCAAGTCGGGAGAGAAAGTACCTTCTGATGGGAGTGTTGTAAAAGGAAAAAGCTCAGTTAATGAAGCTGCCATTACAGGAGAATCATTACCGGTTGAAAAGGATGTAGACGAGCCTGTTTTTGGAGGGAGCATAAATAACGAAGGTGTCCTCCATGTTAGGATTGAAAAAGAATATGAAAAGTCTTCCTTAGCAAAAATCCTTAAAATGGTACAAGAGCTCAAGATTCAAAAACACCAACAGAGCTTTTTATTGATAAATTTGCTAAATACTATACACCAGCCATTATGGTTGCTGCATTACTGATCACATTAATTCCTCCTCTCTTTTTTGGAGGCGACTTTTCTTTCTGGCTTTATGAAGGTTTAGCCATTTTAATTGTCGGTTGTCCATGTGCCTTAATTCTGTCTTCACCAATTGCTCTTTTATCCGGTATAACTAAGAATGCAAGGAAGGGTGTTTTAATTAAAGGAGGAGCCTATTTAGAAGCGTTAGGTAATGTAAATGTGCTTGCCTTTGATAAAACAGGTACGATAACAAAAGGGACACCTTATGTAGAGTCTTTTAAAGAATATGATCGTGAAATGATGAGGATTGCAGGAGCCATTGAACAATCTTCATCGCATCCTTTGGCAACAGCTATCGTTGACAAAGCGAAGGAAACAATGACTGAATTTCCTGAAGTAGATGAATTTGAAACGGTTAGCGGTGAAGGTATTGAAGCTATTGTTGAGGGGAAGGCTTATTGGGTTGGTAATGAAAAAATGGCGAGAAAAATTAATTTATTAAAGGACCAACAAGAACAGATTTCTGAATTGAAAGGAAGAGGGAATACGATTGTTCTTGTTGGTAATGATACAAGCCTTTTAGGGGTTTTCGCATTAGCAGATGAAATTAGACAAGAGAGTAGATCACTCATTAAAGAGCTTAACGAGATTGGGATTAATGAAACGGTCATGTTAACTGGAGATCATGAAGTGTCTGCAAAAAAAGTAGCTAACGAAGTTGGGATAAAATCTTTTTTTGCAAATTTACTTCCTGCTGAAAAGCTGGAAAAGGTTAAAAGTTACGGTAATAGACTTGCGATGGTTGGCGATGGTATTAATGATGCTCCTGCTCTAGCAACAGCAAATATAGGGATAGCCATGGGAAAAGGAACAGATAGTGCGATTGAAACAGCAGATATTGTGCTGATGCAAGACCATTTAGGAAAACTGCCAGAATCAATCAAAATTGCTCGACATGTAAATAAACTGATCAAAATAAATATAGGTATTGCTTTAGCTTTAAAAGCCATTGCATTAGGGTTAAGCTTATTTGGATTGTTAACCTTATGGTTTGCTATATTAGCTGACATGGGTGCAACCATAATTGTTACGTTGATCAGTCTAACGGTATTATACGAAACAAAAAAGTGAAACAACCAATAGAAACAACCTAAATGTTAAAAACACAGGCTGAAAGTTAAATACTTTCTAGCCTGTTCTTTGCTTTTCTCTCGTAGCTCTTCTCCATAACCATACTTAGGCGAGGCAAGGTGAGAAAATAAAAGACAAACACAATAAATAAAATAGCACTTACCCCATAATAGACGTAATCAATATTTGCAATAATGTTTGGAAATAAAAGGGCGATTAAAGTCAAGGTTAAAGATTGGGAAAACATCATCAAAGGATCTATCCAACCACTCACTCTCCCCATTAATTTAGGGTGAACAACCTTTGGTAGCCAACCGCCAATAGCGACATTAACAGGTGCTAAGCAAATTCCAATGATAAAGACGATACTTAAATAAACGGATAGAGTACTCGTATAGCCTAATATTAAGACAAGGAGTGATGTAATAAAGATAGGAAATATAAAAAGTTGATACGTTTTCACTTTATTTGCAAAATAGGTAGCTAATAAGTTTCCGATTAATAATCCAATCCCCAAGCTTATGGAAAAATAGGCTGCATGTTTTTCAACATGGTCTGGTGATAATTCATAAGCCATCGTAAACATTGGAAGAATGGCAAAACTGCCTGTCATTAAACCGAAAATAAAGAAACCGAATAGGATAAGGGTTAAAAAGCGATTCTTTAAAATATATACAATCCCTTCTTTATAATCTCGAAAAGTCGATCTAATATTTAAATCTTTCCACGTTACTTTTCCATTAGGAAGTCTAGCTTCTTTTGGAATATGACACGACCTTATAAACAAGGCCGAAATGATAAAGCTAATTCCATCGATTACAACCGCACCGTGAATGCCAAAATAGGTATAGGTTAATCCGCCGAGACCAACTCCAAAAACCATAAAAATACTAAATAAAAGTTGATTAAGTCCAGCAGCAGTTGAATATTGGTCTCTTCTTAAAATCCCTTGTACTAAACTGTTTTCTGCAGGAAAGAAAAACTTTGTTATCGAACTTCTTAAAAACAGCAATAGAAAGATTAAAGGAATGGAATTTAAATAGAGCGCAAAGAAAATGAGTAATGTGATGAAAGCTCTAATCCAATCGCAGTTTTCTGCAATCTTTTTTCTGTCAAAACGATCCGCTAATACACCAACAAAAAAGAAAACGAAGATTGTTGGGATTGAATACATTAATTCGGCAATCGTAGCATAATAAGGTTGATCTCTAAAACGATCCAGTAGGTAAAAGGCGAAAGCCATGTTACCAATGGTTGTCCCAATTTGAGACATCAGAGCAGCTAGAAACAATTTAACAAAGTTCTTGTTTTTAAAGATATCCATCGAAAATCCTCCAACAATAGTTCTTCAAGCGAATATTATTATAGTGCGTGTTCAAAAAGTAGGGAAAAAAGGACGCTGAAGAACGAGGCGGTGTAGCTTTGAGCACTCACAGTGTACGTTCTTGGTACATGAGGAGCGGAAAAGCAAACCAACAAAGTTATTCAACCGACATTTTTTTAGGACTTTTTGAACAACCCCTTAAAGAAAATAACAAGAAATGTGATAAGGAAAAGTATATCCTTTTCTATATTATCAAAAAAGAAACAAACATGTGTATTTTTCACACAAATTATTGGTGAACACCTAGGTTATTTTCGATTAATTGATTACTAAATCCTCTTACCTAGACAAAAAAGCTTACTTACCAAAAACAACCTCTTTAAATATAGTATTTCCCTTTTCGTCAGCTTTAATAAAGGGTAAGATAAAGATAATAGCTCGAAAGATAGGATGTTTAAAATGAAGAAAAATTATGCCATTATTGATGTTGGATCTAATACCATTCGTTTAGTCATTTATCAAATTGATCAAATTGGTCGATTCAAAGAGATTCAAAATGTAAAAGTCGTTGCAAGGTTGAGAAACTATTTAAACTCTCAGAGTCAATTGAGTCCCGAAGGAATCACGGTTTTGATTAACACGCTAACTAGTTTTCGTGAAGTTATCGCTTCTTATCCTGTTGCTAAAATAAAGTGCGTGGCGACTGCAACTGTTCGCCAGTCCACAAATCAAAGAGAAATCATGCAACAAGTGAAGGATAAAACTGATTTAGACTTTCGCGTTATATCAGAGTATGAGGAGGCATTTTTTGGTTTTTTAGCGGTTGTCAACTCAACACCATTTGAAGAAGGAATTACAATTGATATTGGTGGAGGGAGTACGGAAATTACTTATTTTAATCAACGTGAAATAAAAGAATTTCATAGTTTTCCTTTTGGGGTATTATCATTGAAACAAATGTTTGTTGCAGGGGAATTACCAACGGAGACTGAATTAGCTAAAATTAGTTTCTTTTTAAAACAACAATTTTCTAGTCTGTCGTGGTTAAACAATAAACAATTGCCCATTATTGCGATAGGTGGAAGTGCTAGAAATGTAGTTCAAATAGATCAAGCTATCAAAAAATATCCATTAGCTGGTGTTCATCAATATAAGATGAAACGTGACGACCTATCTTCGGTTAAAAGTTATTTACAAGGAAAAACAGTGGAGCAATTAGAAAGAGTTGAAGGTTTATCGTCTGATCGAGTAGATGTAATTATTCCAGCATCTGAAGTGTTTCTCTCTTTATATGACTGTGTGAATGCAACAAGCTTTTGCCTTAGCCGAAAAGGATTGAGAGATGGTGTGTTTTATGAAGAATTAATGAGAACTTTTCAAATTTCTGTTTTCCCAAATGTGTTGGAAGAGAGCTTTCATGAATTGGCGGAAGAGTATGAAATTGATGTTAATCACTCTTTTCATATTGCTCATACTGCAAAAACAATGATGGAGGAACTTGAAAAGCTATCGCTAATGTCATTCTCTGATGATGACTACTTTTATATTAATAAAGCATCATATGTATATAATTTAGGTCAGTATATTGACTCGGAATCAAGCAGTCAACATTCGTTTTATTTATTAGCCAATCGAACCATTGATGGAATGCTTCATAAACAGAGGTTGACAATTGCTTTATTAGCCTCATTTAAAAA
This sequence comes from Bacillus carboniphilus, assembly GCF_020524035.2. Taxonomy (NCBI): domain Bacteria; kingdom Bacillati; phylum Bacillota; class Bacilli; order Caryophanales; family Bacillaceae; genus Bacillus; species Bacillus carboniphilus. Next base: position 594,487 of record NZ_CP129013.1, read on the forward strand.
TAAGGCGACGTTTAAACAATACCTTCATCCATTTCGCTTATGGTTTACAAGAGAAGAGCAAAAAAAGCTGCGAATATTAGGGCTATATTAAAAATGGCTTCCAGTATGAATTCGACGAAAAGAAAAGTAATCGATTGCTTTCGTTTAGAGACCAACGGGAACCATCTTTCGTTTTATATCGGTTGTTTAGCAAATTATCAACCGGAACAATATCAAGTTGAAAAACAAAAGAAACAATTAGAAAAAGCATTAAAAATGACTATTTCATTTCATTTTTTTTTCTTCAATAGTAGGATGTAAACCACTTGTAGTAAATACTATTTCTTCAACATCGGAAAAATAGATGGTTGTTCAATATATGGTAAAATTTGTTTTTGTCATTTCTCATAAAACGAGCGCCTTAAGCTTTTCTTAGTTTCAGTAAGTTGAAATATCCAAAAACAATGATTTTTATAATATAATGAAAGTAATGGCTACCAATCTAGTTATTTAAAGGGATGATATATTATGGAAAAAGTTAAGAAGACAGTCAATTTAGGTCTTCCTCAATTTTATAATAATCGTGAATTAAGTTGGCTAGCATTTAATAAACGAGTCTTAGAGGAGTCTATTGATCAACGAAATCCTTTATTAGAAAGAATGAAATTTTTAGCTATTTTTAGTTCCAATTTGGACGAGTTCTTTATGGTTCGCGTTGCAGGCTTAAAAGACCAAGTAAAAGCAGGCTTCAATAAACCTGAGAATAAAGCAGGTATGACACCAAAGCAGCAGCTTACTCATATTTCAGAAAACACGCATGAACTAGTCAGTCTTCAATATAAAACATTTACTGAAGGTTTATTGCCAGAATTGAAAGATGAAAATATAGAGATTGTATCAATGGAGGATCTTTCAGAAGTAGAAAAAAAAGAGCTGGAAATGTTTTTTGATGATCAAGTGTTCCCTGTACTCACGCCAATGGCAGTCGACGCTTATCGGCCGTTTCCCATTTTACTAAATAAAAGCTTAAACTTGGCTATTTTGCTTGATGATGAGGATGAGATAGAGGAAAATCGCATTAAAACTGCGATTGTTCAAGTCCCATCCGTTCTTAACCGGTTTGTTAATGTAGGTGAAAAAACAGATGGTGATCGTTTTATAATGTTGGAGGATGTCATTAGTCATTTTATTGAAAAACTGTTTTATGGATATAGGGTTTTATCTGTTTCCGAATTTAGAATTACAAGAAATGCTGATATGACGATTCATGAAGAAGGTGCAAGGGACCTGCTGAAGGAAATAGAAAAAGAGTTAAAGAAAAGGAAATGGGGATCGGCCATCCGTTTAGAGGTGAAATCAGGTAAATTTGATGAACGAGTATTATCATACTTATTAGAAGAGCTTGAGATACATGAAAAAGACGTATATCAAATTAATGGACCTTTAGATTTAACTTGTTTATTCGGTTTTTATAAAAAACTCTCGCAAACAAATGAAACATTAATATATGAGACGTTAATTCCTCAGCCACCAAGAGACTTAGCATCTGATGAAGACTTATTTGAGGTCGTTTCAGAAAAGGATATCTTTTTACATCATCCATATGAATCCTTTGAACCGGTCGTAGACTTTATTGCGGAAGCTGCAGATGATCCAGATGTACTGGCCATTAAGCAGACATTGTACCGAGTAAGTGGTGATTCACCAATCATTGAAGGATTAAAAAGGGCGGCGGAGAATGGCAAGCAAGTAACCGTATTAGTCGAACTCAAAGCTCGCTTCGATGAAGAAAACAATGTCCAATGGGCGAAAGAGCTAGAAAAATCCGGCTGTCATGTTATATATGGTATGACCTATTTGAAAACTCATAGTAAGATTACTCTTGTCGTTAGAAGACGAAATGGGAAAATCGAACGGTTTGTTCATTTAGGTACTGGAAATTATAATGATGCAACTGCAAAACTTTATACAGATATGGGAATTATGACATCAGACTCTAAGTTTGGGATAGATGCTACGAACTTTTTTAATTATTTAAGTGGGTATACAGAAAAACCTCACTTTCATCAAATTTCTGTGGCTCCTTTTGACATAAGAAGAGATTTCTTGCATTTAATTGAACGTGAAATCCAGTTTCAGAAACAGTTTCAAAATGGTCGAATCATTGCTAAAATGAATTCATTGACTGATAAGCACTTGATTATGAAACTTTATGAGGCATCATGTGCTGGTGTTAAGATTGATTTGATTGTTAGAGGTATTTGTTGCTTGAAACCTGGAGTACCTAGTGTGAGTGAAAATATTAGAGTGAGAAGTATTGTTGGACGCTTTCTAGAACATAGTCGAATTTATTACTTTTTTCACAATGGGGAAGAGAAAATGTTTTTATCTTCTGCTGATTTAATGACAAGAAACATGGAAAAGAGAGTGGAAATTTCATTTCCTGTTTATGATAAGCATACTAAAAACCGTTTGAAAAATGTGTTTGCTGTTCAATTGGCAGACAACTTGAAAGCAAGGGAACAAGATGAAAACGGTGAGTATCATTATGTGAAACGTGAACCAGGAGACGCAGAGGTTGATTGTCAATTAGTTTTATTTGGGATGGCTTATCGCGTTTTAGAAGATGAGGAATGAGATTTAATGGATGTGAATTTCTTGCTTAAGAAGATGCCTAACTTTACAAGTTAGGTTTTTTATCTTTCTTTATTTTTTCGAACTGGGGTTTAATGGAACTATATGCATATAGTAAATTCTCTTCTAAAGGATTGTGTCAACTGTATGATAAAAAAATATCTTTATGTAGGTCTAGGAGGGATGGGAGGGGCATTGTTTCGCTATGCTACTTACTCCCTTTTTCCAACAATGTATCCAACATTAATAGTGAATGTTATCGGTAGTTTTTTGCTAGGGCTATTGACTTTTTTATTTACTTTTCGGTGGAAGGATGAAAAGCTAAAATTGTTTTTTGGAACGGGATTTTGTGGCTCATTTACGACCATGTCCACATTTGCTGGTGAAATTGTTAATGGTCATGCGATTGTTTATGGTGTAATTACAACTATTTTGGGAATAGGATTTGCTTTTGTGGGCTATATGTTAGGACAAACTCTTATTCGAAAGGAGCGAGTCAATGGATAGCATATTTTCCATCCTTCTTGTTTCATTTGGGGGCGCATTTGGAGCGATCATGCGCTTTCAGATCGGGATGACTATAAAAGAAAGGTCTGTCATGAAGAAATTTCCCACTGCTATGCTAATCGTGAACTGGATAGGTTCCTTCGGTTTAGCTGTTAGTTATCAATATATTGTATTTGAATGGGCACAATTATTTATTTCTATTGGTTTTTTTGGTTCATTTACTACTTTTTCCACCTTTAGTGTTGAAGCCTTTCAATTAATTAAAGATCGCTATTTTTTTATTGCTGCCTTTTATATAGGACTGACTGTAGTAGGAAGTGTATTGTTTTTTTATTTAGGATATCAACTAAGCTAAGGAATGTGAAGAAGGTATTCAGCGATTTTCTGACTGAATACCTTTTTTAAATGGATCGCAACGTAAAAAGGGTTATTTCAGGTACTGAGAAAAGTCTTGCAGGTATTCGTGTCATCCCAATTCCTTTATTTGTATAAAGTGTTAATCCATCTAGTTCATATCTACCTTTAGGATATTTTTGTCCATGTGGAGGAGTGATAATTGGACCTATAAAAGGTAGAGCTATTTGACCACCATGACTATGTCCAGAAAGCTGTAAATGAATAGGGTAGTTCTTTGATTGATCAGCAATATCGGGCTCATGAGCCAATAAAATGGTAAATAAGTCTTGTTGACGTTGTAACATGACCTCAAAATTAGGGAGACCTAACATAACATCATCTAACCCTGCAATTTGAATACGATCTCCCCCAGGCATGGTAAGAACCTTTAGATCATTTTTTAATAGTGTAAAGTTTGCCTCAACCATAATTTGTTGGTAAAGTTCAGTTCCATACCCTCCGTGATCGTGATTACCATAAATAGATAACTTTCCGAAAGGAGCCTGTAGTTTTTTGAGTATGGGACTAATTTTTTCGGGTCGTTCAAACTTGTTAGCCAAATCAATTAAATCACCTGAAAAAACAATTAAATCAGGTGATAGATGGTTTATTTTGTAAACAGTAGTTTGTAATTTTTCTAATGAGTAGTCACTACTAAGGTGAGTATCACTAAATTGAGCAATAGTAAAGCCATCAAAGGATGTCGGGATTTTTTTATGCTTAACTAAAATGGGGTTTATTTCAAGCCTTCTAGGCTCTATGTAAAAAGCATAACTATAAGAAAATAGGGCGACTCCTATCCCTGATGTGGCTAAAATGGCTTTTTTTAAAAATTTCCTACGGTTAACTTTTGTCATGTAATTACCTCTTAATCTATTAAGATGTTTAAACTAAATTTTAGCAAAAAAAAGGTATCTTTCTATCAAAATTTCTTTATAAATATTGCCTTCAGATTCTTTTATTAGATTTTCAGAAAATTATAAAGAAATAATTGATTATATATGGTAAAATAATGAGTGATCATTCATTTTTTTAATTAAAGGGGATGGAAAAGTGAAGAAAAAAGTAATTATTGTAACTGGTGGATCTAGTGGAATGGGAAAAGCTATGGCAGCACGCTTCGCAAAAGATGGGGCAAATGTAGTTATAACTGGTAGAAACGAAGAGAGATTACTAGAAACTAAAAAAGAAATAGAAACGTTTGAAGGACAAGTTTTGACCGTTCAAATGGATGTTAGAGAACCAGAAGATGTCCAGCGTATGGTTGAAACGACGGATAAGACTTTTGGCACCATTGATGGGTTAGTGAATAACGCGGCGGGTAACTTCCTTTGCCCGGCGGAAAAACTATCTTTTAATGGTTGGAATTCGGTTATTAATATCGTATTAAATGGTACATTTTATTGTAGCTCAGCAGTAGGAAACTATTGGATTGAAAAGGGGATTAAAGGGTCAATTATTAATATGGTTGCCACTTATGCTTGGAATGCTGGAGCAGGGGTTATTCATTCTGCATCAGCTAAAGCAGGAGTTTTAACGATGACAAGAACGTTGGCAGTTGAATGGGGATCGAAGTATGGAATACGTGTCAATGCAATTGCGCCTGGCCCGATCGAAAGAACAGGTGGAGCAGAAAAACTATTCCAATCAGAAGAGGCTGCAAAACGTACGATTCAAAGTGTACCTCTTAAAAGAGTTGGAACACCAGAAGAAATAGCCGGTTTAGCAAGTTTCTTATTCTCAGAAGAAGCAGGTTTTATAAATGGGGATTGTATTACAATGGATGGTGGACAATGGTTAAATGCTTTTCCTTTCTAAAAAAAATTAAACGCTTACATTCTCAAGAAAGCCTAGACTATGTCAGTCTAGGCTTTTTAGGAATAGTCAAGTGATGTGATGAACCTATCTTTATACTGAAATTACACAAAACAAAAGTTCTGTATAAAAAAACTCTCACAAAGGCTTGACTCAATCCTATACATACAATCATTTCATTTTATTTTCCATGATATGTTATAATATTAGGGTATAATGATATTGAGGTGGTGTTTTTTTATATGGATGCATTAGATATTTTAACGAGCAAAGAGAAAGTCCATCCATCTTATCAAGCTATTTTCAGTGCTGATGAACAAGCAATTATTGGCTATGATGTATTGGGTCATATTTCGAATGAGAACTCCTTTAGTTTAGGGCTTTTTTTTTCAGATGATACCATTCCCGAAGAGTATCGATTAGAAATTGATAATATTATCTTACATAAAGCACTTCAAACCATCTCACCTCAATCGAATAACGTTGGTTTGATATTTTTGAAAAGAAATGTAAATCTTCTGATGATTGATAGAGGAGAAAGTTTTTTAAAGACATTACTTCAATATAAGGATGAAGGAATTCAACTTAATCGAATAGTATTGCAAATTTCAGAGCATCAATATAAAGGAGATATCGAACAGCTTTGTCATTTACTGAACTACTATCGAACATTTGGGATCAAAGTGGCTGCTGATCATATAGGGAAGGAAAGTAGTAATTTAAATCGTATTGCAAGGCTTGAACCGCATTTTTTGAAAATTGATTTGTCTCCTTTTCGTTTAAAAACTCCTAGCCAATCATATCATGATGTCCTTTATTCCATTTCTCTTTTAGCAAGAAAAATTGGTGCAGGATTGTTGTATGAAAAAATTGATACAAGCTACCAACTTCAATATGCGTGGAAAAATGGAGGGCAAATGCTTCAAGGAGACTATTTGAAAACTAAAACAGACGATTATATTTGTTTTTCTAGTGATGAAGGGAAAAGAAAACTGAAAGAAGAGTTTCGTGAATATATCAAACTAGAAAAAGCTAAGCTTGATTCATTGTTTATTTTTGAAGATCAACTAAATAGCCGAGTTGCCCAATCCTTAAATAAACGTAGGAACCTTACACAGGAGTTTGATCAATTAATTATTGATTTGACAGAGCAGTTTTCAGATTGTTGCTTTAGAATTTATATTTGCGATGAAGATGGTTATCAAAAATCTAGCAATATTTTGAGAACGGGAAAACAGTGGGAATTACAAAGAGATTACCAAGATAAAAACTGGAGTTGGCGTCCCTATTTTTTAGAGAATGTGGATCGAATGAGGCGAGATAAAAAAGGGTTTTTAAGTGATCTTTATAGTGATATAGAATCCGGAGAAATCATTCGAACATTTAGTTATCCGTTGAATGAACTTCATTATTTATTTATGGATTTACCTTATGCTTTTTTGTATGAACAGGATGGACTTCTCTAAACGATGTGGTTTTTTACTTGTGCAATTTTGTATAGTTTTATCAATAGTAAAAGATACTAACTCCAAGTACTTTTATTTCATACAGAAGAGTAAGGGGAGTCAACATGTATTACATGCATATTATTCTAGCCATTATCGGTTTTCTCATTGCTATTGGTGGTTTAATCGTTACTTGGAAAGATGGAAGGAAAATGGACCAACGTCAACAAGTAATGGATACACAAATAAACAAAAATGTTCAAAAACACCCCTATTTAAGAAACCCAATATTTATTACGTATATGTTGTTAGCGATTTTAACCTTAGCATACATTATTTATAATATGTTAACGTCTTAAAAGAGGTTGTTCAAAAAGTCATGAAAATTGCTGTCGAATAACTTTGTTGTCTCGCTATTACAAGCTCCGACGCCAGGATTGGCTAGCACGAGCGTCGTCCCTAGGATGGCGATGCACACGATGTGCTAGCGCAGGCGTTGGCCACAGGACGTGGTCGATGTTAGTTGACGTTCCTCCTTTAGCCCGTAAACCATACTGTACGTACACTGTGGTGCTTCGATGCCCAGGACGGGCTAGCGCAGACGTTGCTCTCGCGACGTGGCTGAACTTAGCCTGTGATCCTTTAACTAGTCGCCTCGTTCTTCTAGGCCCTTTTCCCCCTACTTTTTGAACACGCACTAAAAAAATAGTAAATTTATATTGACAATGACATTGATAATCATTATCATTATAAATGTACACAACTTATTTAGTCATGAACGTCTTAAGCGTGTAACATATTCTCGTTCAAAAGAACCCCACTCCCCTTTGTTTCTCATAAAAAAGATTCTGGTTTTCCCGGCCAGGGTCTTTTTTTATTTGACGAAAAAGATAGTTATAGATAAACTATTTCAAGTGAACAATAAAGGATAGACTGTTATAGAAAAAATTAAATTGCTGATGAGGTGTATTCATGTCTAAATTAATTGGAATTATTCAGAGACTTCAAGCTCTTCAAGAAGATAATGAAGTAAATGAACGTTTTTTTGAAGTTGATGGAGATAAGAAGTGTAGTGTGAAATATGAAAAGAGTACAGAAATATTTCAAATTCAACTTTATAATAAAGGTGAAAAAACAAAATCCTATTCGTTTGATAACATAGATTTAATCGCTATAGAGGTTTATGATTTATTACAATAAAGGAGATGAACATCGTGGATCTTCCTTCTGTTAATTGTCCAAATTGTTTTAGAAAGGATTCTTTATCCAAGGTATTAACAGCTCAATCGAATCAAAATGTAATTTACATATGTAGTCATTGTCGATATACAGTGAAAAATATAGAAACAAGAAAAGGTTAAAATTGAATTTTTGTTAACATATTTCAAAAATTTAACGTTATATTTATAGAGGATGCCTTTTTAAAAGGAGTTATCATATATGGAAGAATCATTTAATTTTTACAATGTAAGTGAAAATTGCATGTCCTTTCATACCGTTATAGAAAGGTTGAAAGCTTTCATATGTAAAGACCCTCTCAATATGTTCGTTTTGTCGATTGGAACAGATTCACATGTTCATCAAAAAGAAACAAGGTTTATAACGGCCATTCATTTGCATCGAGTTGGTAAAGGAGCATGGGGATGTTTAAAGAATTTCCATGTGAAACGAGAAATAAAAAGTATTCATGAAAAAATTTCAACTGAAACGGCTTTAAGTCAAGAAATTGCTATTCTCTTTTTGGATTCTTATTTAAATGAATTAATGGAGTTAATCATCCCCCTGATAGATGAAGGAGCTGACTTGCGCTTTGAAATTCATTTAGATATTGGAAAGAAAGGTGTAACGAAGGAGTTTATTCATGAAATGACAGGAAGAATTAGGGCGATGGGAATAGAAGCGAAAATAAAGCCCGATTCCTACACTGCTTTTTGTTATGCAAATAAATATACAAAATAGAGCTTGCTATTCATTAGATCCTTCGAAAAATGTTCCTTCAAAATTGAAAACAGACTAATGTTTAGGTTGAAGTTGTTTGCTTATCTTGAAGAAAGCCATTTTTTCTCCTCTTTTTGAAAGTCTTTATAAAAACTAAACAACATCCATTTTACTGTTTCATATAATATTAAAGAATAGTGTGTGAACGATCACGATTTGAAAAAGGCTTGCCTGACTTTGGCCTTTTTGAAACATTTGTTTGCAGTTTTATGTTATATTGATAGGGGAGTTGATATTTATAGAGATTGTTCAAAAGGTAGTGCAATCTAAAGGTGGCTTTGTACTTCGTCTGATCCTTTTGAACAAGCATATATAGACAACATTATTGAATCTTTTCATATGAGAGGAAGAAACAAAATGTACAGTCTTCAAACAGAAGGTTTTCTTGGCTATGCTGTTCAAGATTTAATGATACCTGCGGACAAAGTTGCACATGTGCAATTAGGAAATAATTTAGAACATGCATTGCTTGTTTTAACGAAAACAGGTTATGCTGCGATTCCAGTTTTAAATCCAGACTTTCAACTTCAAGGGCTTATTAGTACAAATAAGATTATGGATTCGATCTTAGGTCTTGAGAGGATTGAGTTTGAACGACTTGAAAAGATGAAAGTTGAAGAAGTGATGAATAACCAGATTCCAGTGCTAAAATTGGAAGATACGTTAAAAAAAGCAATTAATTTAGTGATTGATCACCCATTTCTTTGTGTAGTGAATGAAAATGATGTACTAGAAGGCATTTTCACTAGAAGAGTGATCTTAAAGCAAATGAAAAAAAATTGCTGATAGTGACCCTCCTCTTACCCCCTCCATTATGGAGGGGAAGGGTTCACGGTGATTCATTGTATTCTAGAAATTCTATCCGATTATTAAAAGGATCAAAAATAGAAAATCGTATTCTTCCTGGAATGGGAGGATCTTCTTTTATTTTTACCCCCTTTTTTTCTAAGTAATTTCGAACTGAATGTAAGTTTTGAATTTCAAAGGCTGGATGTCTTTTGCTTTTTCCTTGAGGTTCGTTTTCTACCCCTATATGGATTTCGACAGAGCCATTTTGACACCAAAATCCTCCGTTTCTCTTTAGATTGTTAGGCTTGTTAATTTCCTTGAATCCAAGGATTTCTAGGTAAAAAAGACGTGCTATTTTATCCTCGCCTTTTGGTATACATAGCTGAACGTGATCAATGCGTTTAATATTAATCTTCATTTCACATTCCCTCTTTCAATCGTTATTCGAATATTCAATACTACTTCATTTAAATATTGAATAAAGTACATTTAAAATCAAGATAATGGTCATCAACTGCAAAATCCATTTTATTCGATTTGAGGATATTTTGTCAGCTACCCTTACAGAAATTTGGGCTCCTATTAATGTACCGCAACTTAAACTAAGAGCCATAGACCAATTAACGGTTCCTGCTAAAAGGTAAATAGTGAAACTTGATAGGCAGCTTAATAAAGTTTGAAATCTAGTATAAGTAATCGCTTTAAGGTAAGTGACTCCTACTTTTAAATAACTGATCATCAACAGAGTCGCTTGACCTGGACCAAACATACCATCATAGGTACTAATCCCGAAAATTGATAATAAGTGTTTTTTGTCAAAAGGGATACCTTTGACCGTCGTTGTTACAAGTTCTTTATATAGTTGAATCGTAACTGCTGCCAGCAAAAAGATTAAGGCAATATAATTCATTCTTTCTGGAGATATCATCGTGGTTAGGAGTCCACCCATAATTCCTCCAAAAGTAGCAATTGGAGCAATCATCACTAATTTGTTTGCTTGGATACGTTCGTTTTTTAGTAAATAAGTGAAACTTGATAATGAACTTATCGTATTGGAAAATTTATTAGCTGCGATAGCAGAATGAACTGGGAAACCTAATAAAAGCATCACGGGCATTCCGATAAGTCCACCTCCTCCCGCAAGAGTTCCGACAAAGGAAACAATGATTCCTAAAAAAAATAATGACCAAATCACTCTTTTATTTACCTCCTTATCTTTTGTTCTTTTACGGTACATGAGGAAGTTATATCCTCTATAATATGGTTTTTCACGTTTCTTATTGTCACTTTAAGTATATGGAATGAATGTTGATAATGAAATGTTAAATAAATTAATATATAATATAAGAAAAACTTATGGGTTGATTGGAGTGAATCCTTTGTATTTGTTCTCTAAAAGGGTAGTTAGGAAGTTAGTTTATGCAAATGAATGATTTTAAAATGCTAGTCGTTTTAGCAGAGGAAATGAATATGAGAAGAGCAGCCGAGCGCCTTTTTGTTTCACAACCTGCCTTATCCCAACGTTTGCAGTCCATAGAAAAACAGTGGGGGAACCATCTGTTTCTCCGATCTCAAAAAGGTTTAACCATGACGCAAACTGGAGAAAAAATTGTTGAATTTGCAAAGGAGGTTGTTTATAAGGAAGAAAAATTACAAGAAGGGATCTTGCAGCTAGAAGGAGAAGTTCATGGGACACTCCAACTTGCTGTCGCATCAATTATTGGTCAACATTGGCTTCCGAATATATTAAAACAGTATGTTCAAAAGTACCCTAAATCAAAAGTATCTCTCATTACGGGATGGTCTAGTGAAATTATTAAGAGTTTATATGATGATCATATCCATATAGGAATTATTCGTGGAAACCCTATGTGGAAAGGGGTTAAACATCATCTGCTAACAGATCAGCTTTATTTAGTGGATACGGAAATAGAACGATTTGAAGACGTGCAATTAACGGAGCGTCCGTTTATTCAATTTAAAAGTGATTCTTCTTATTACCAACAAATTCAAGACTGGTGGCATGATCATTTTCAAGCCTCACCTAAAAGAACAATTGTGGTTGACCAAATTGAAACTTGCAAGCAAATTATCATGGGATTGGTTATGCTATTTTACCATCTGTAACCTTAAGTGATTATGATAAAGTGGTTAATAAAATTCCTTTAAAAAATCGTTCAGGGCAGCCGATGATAAGGGATACTTGGCTTATTGGATACGAATCATCCTTTCAATTAAAACAGGTTCAGGCTTTTATTGAAGTGATTCGTCAACAAAATGAAGGGTAGATGTATAATTATTGTGAATCACTTAAAGATTTGATAGAGTAATGAAGTACATAAGAAAGACAATGTAGGAGGAATAAAGATGAAAATGATGGATGCCAACGAAATTATTTCGTATATATCTAATAGTAAAAAATCGACCCCTGTAAAAGTGTATTTAAAAGGTGACTTAAACGGAATTGATTTTGGTTCTAATGTTCAAACGTTTATACAGGACCATACTGGAGTCGTTTTTGGTGAGTGGTCGGAAATGAAAGCCCTATTGGAACTGAATAAAGACGCTATTGAGGATTTTGTGATTGAAAATGACCGCAGAAATTCTGCTATTCCGATGTTAGATTTAAAAGAAATAAAAGCTAGAATTGAACCAGGTGCTATTATACGTGACCAAGTAGAAATTGGTGATAATGCCGTTATTATGATGGGTGCCGTTATTAACATCGGTTGTGTCGTCGGAAAAGGGACGATGATTGACATGAACGTGGTGATGGGAGGAAGAGCGACTGTTGGTGACAACTGCCATATTGGTGCAGGTGCTGTTTTAGCAGGTGTCATTGAACCGCCTTCTGCTAAGCCAGTGATTGTTGAAGATGATGTTGTCATCGGCGCTAATGCCGTTATTTTAGAAGGTGTTACTGTCGGAAAAGGAGCGGTAGTAGCTGCTGGAGCAGTAGTAGTAGATGATGTTGAACCAAATACCGTAGTAGCTGGTACACCTGCTAGAAAAATAAAAGAGATTGACGATTCAACGAAATCAAAGACAGAAATTAAACAAGAACTCCGTCAACTGTAGTTCATGATCCTAGCAGCTAATGCTAGGATTTTTTATAAGATAAGGTTTTTTCTAAAGAAAGGAGGAGTGATTAAAGTCATGATTGATTTAATTAAAACCCGTAGAGACTTGCATCAAATTCCTGAGCTGGGCTTTAAAGAATATAAGACTCAACAATATATTATCAAATATTTAGAAAGTTTAAATTGTAATAGATTAGAAATCAAAAAATGGGAAACGGGCTTGTTTGTTATGCTTAAGGGGATAAATCCAGTTAAAACGTTAGCTTATCGAGCGGATATGGACGGATTACCTATTAAGGAACAAACGGGTTTACCTTTTCAATCGATTCATGAAAACAATATGCATGCATGTGGACATGATTTTCATATGACCATCGCTTTAGGACTAATTCAACACTTTGTCGACAACCCCATAAATGACCATTTACTTTTTATTTTCCAACCAGCAGAAGAGGGACCAGGCGGAGCAAAGCCCATGGTACAGTCGTCTATTATGAAAGAATGGAAGCCTGATATGATTACAGCTCTTCATATTGCACCGGAATATCCAGTAGGGACCATTGCGACAAAACCAGGTCTTTTATTTGCTAATACATCAGAATTATTTATTACATTATTAGGTAAAGGCGGGCATGCCGCCTATCCACATCATACAAATGATATGGTAGTAGCAGCTTGTTCACTTGTAAACCATCTTCAAACGATTGTTTCTAGAAATATAGACCCTCTTGATAGTGCGGTTGTCACGATTGGAAAAATTACAGGTGGAACTGTTCAAAACATTATTGCTGAACAAGCACGTTTAGAAGGGACAATCCGAACATTGTCTGCCACTTCTATGAGCAAAATAAAAGAACGAATCGAGCAATTAACGAAAGGGTTACAGATAGGGCTTAATTGTACAATTGAAATCGATTACGGAAGTAACTATTATCAGGTGTTTAACAATGAAAGATTAGTCAATGAGTTTATTCAATTTTCTAAGTCAACTAAGATTGAAGTAGTGGAGTGTCAAGAAGCTATGACTGGAGAGGATTTTGGTTTTATGTTAAAAGAAATTCCAGGATTCATGTTTTGGTTAGGGGTAGATTCTCAATACGGTCTTCATCATGCAAACCTCGCACCGAACGAAAAAGCATTGGAAGTGGCTGTTGAACATTTGAGTCGTTATTTGACTTGGAAAGGGAACTTGAGCTAAAAATGGTGAATAAAGACGAAAGGTATGAGCCACATTACTATTTGTAGGAGGTGGTAACATGCCAAAAGTTGGTATAGAACAATCCTTAACAGATGTATATGATTTATTGAAAACAAAAGGATATGATGTTGTACAATTAAAGAATGAGCAAGATGCACAAGGTTGTGAATGTTGTGTGATAACGGGTGTAGATTCAAATGTCATGGGTATTCAAAATACTGTCACATCAGGGGCAGTCATCAATGCTTCGGGTATGACACCAGATGAAATTTGTCATAGAGTAGAGGAAACCATCCATTAACTTTAAAGAAATAAGGTTTCTAGAAAGTCCATTTTATGTTTGATGTGAGCGAATTAAAAGCCAAAAATGTTGATATAAAAATAGCATTTTTGGCTTTTGCTCTTATCAAGGTTTTTGTTTGAGAATATTTTTTGGATCATTCTTTATCTGGAAATATAGTTCTGGAAGAAAATATATATTGTTTTGATTGCTAAACATGCGCTTCCGCTTTTCGCATTGTCTAGCTTCAGCGCCTAACCTCTCGAGGTCATAAGCCACATATGCATGAAGGTAAAGAGCACCTTCATTTCATATTCGTCTTATACTTGTCGAGGTTGTACAAGGCGCCTCCGCTTTTCTCATTTGACTATGACCCACAATATTCCTATAATAAGACTTGTACAGGGGCGTAAAAAAGTTTCCAATATAATTAAATGCATTTTATATGGAGGGATTAACAATGGCGGAACGTATGATCGGTAAACAAGCACCTCGTTTTGAAATGGACGCAGTGATGCCAAATAAAGAATTTGCAAAGGTTAGCCTAGAAGAAAATATGAAGAATGATAAATGGACTGTATTATTCTTCTATCCAATGGACTTTACGTTTGTTTGTCCAACAGAAATTACAGCTCTTTCTGACCGGTATGATGAATTTGAAGATTTAGACGCAGAAGTCATTGGCGTTTCAACTGATACAATACATACGCATTTAGCATGGATTAATACAGACCGTAAAGATAATGGATTAGGTGAATTAAAGTATCCATTAGCTGCTGATACCAATCACACCATTTCACGTGAGTATGGAGTACTAATTGAGGAAGAAGGGGTAGCCCTTCGAGGGTTGTTTATTGTAAACCCTGAAGGTGAATTACAATATGCAGTTGTGAACCATAATAATATAGGTCGTGACGTAGACGAAACTTTACGTGTTCTTCAAGCTCTTCAAACAGGTGGTTTATGTCCTGCAAACTGGAAGCCAGGAGAATCTACCCTTTAATTTCTATTAAAAGGCCTAATTTGGTATTAGGTCTTTTAAGTTTGAGAATATCACCAGGAGGAAAAATAGCCATGAAATTACGAGAACAAATGCCTGAACTTGAAGGAGCAACAGAATGGTTAAACGGTCAAGTAACCAAAGGTGAATTAATAGGTGAAAAACCAACTCTTATTCACTTTTGGTCGATAAGCTGTCATCTTTGTAAAGATGCAATGCCGAATGTTAACCAGTTTCGCGATCAATATAAAGATAAATTGAATGTTGTGTCTGTTCATATGCCTCGTTCTGAGAGGGATTTAGATATTGAAGAAATAAAAAAAGTAGCAAGTGAGCATGATATTACACAACCAACTTTTGTAGATGGTAAGCATGCATTGACGGATGCATTTGAAAATCAATATGTTCCAGCTTATTACGTATTTGATAAACAAGGTGCGTTAAGACATTTTCAAGCTGGAGGTAGTGGAATGAAAATGTTAGAAAAAAGGGTAAACCGTGTACTTACAGAAGTGGAAAAAAACGAGTAGATGATCGTTTCTATCAAAGGGGAATTCTGTATGATATTTCCCCTTTGGTAGATAAAAATAACCAGCCTCTTTATGAAATTTTCCTCAAAAAGATCTCCTTGTACGACTTTGCCTGTAAAGTCAAATAAGGAGCCTTTCTATGAGATCTCAAATCTTAATGTCCCCTCTATTATTAGTAGGATTGTGAAACCGATACCATATTTTCTATCCGTACATTTACGCTTTTTCTTTTATAAGTTACAATTATAAAGATAAACGAACGAAATATTTATAATTCTGTGCAATAAATGAAACACTTTCAACGTAAGAAGGGAATTATGAAGATGGATAGAGATAGAACAATAGAGAAACTAAAACAGCAAATTCAGGCTTATGAGGCCTTACTAAAACAATTACCATTCTCTTTTACATATAAGGACAGTGAAACCAACTGGTCCATTATGAAAAAAGAAGAAAATATGATCTCATCAAATGAGCAGGAAATAATAGATACATCTTTTACAATGCAATACAATATGGAGCATCTTTTTGAATACATTGAAAAGCAATTACTTTCTATCATTGATTTAATTACTCATCATATCGTCTTTATTAATAACGAAGGTGTCATTACATTGTGTAACTTACAAACAGCTAGAGATTTTCAAGTAGTTAGAGAAGACATCATCGGTGCACATATTCGAGATCTTTTGAAAATACCTGATGATCAAATCTATTTGTTGCAAACTCTTCGCACGGGAAGAGTGATGAAAAATAAAGAGGTATTCAATAATAACTATGGCTTATTAAGTACCCAAGTTATCAGAGCGGAAAATGGTGAAATTCAAAGAGTTATAGGAACATTTGAATTTTTAGAAGGTGTTAAACGATCTGAAAAACAAGCTTTAGCAGGCCGAATTGCAGCTGGAATTGCTCATGAAATTCGCAATCCTCTTACTACAGTTAGAGGGTATTTACAACTTTGGAAATCAAGGTCGGATCAAGAATTTTCTTTACTAGTAGAGAATTTGTTAATTCCTGAAATAGATCGTGCCAATAAAATTATTACGGACTTTTTAAGAATTGCGAAACCTAATAGCTCTGCAACTGAAATATATCTATTGAATGATTTGTGTTCCAATTATATTAGGAGCTTTTTAAGTACTGAAGCGCTCTTTCACAATGTTTCTCTTACTTTCCATACGCATAAGAATATAAAAGATCATTCGATTAAAGTTGATCGTGAGGAACTTTTACAAGTATTCATAAACTTATTTCGCAATTCATTAGAATCAACAAAGCATGCAGGGTTACTAAAGCTACAAATTGATGTGAAAAAAGCAGGGGATTTTGTATTATTTGTTTTCAAAGATAACGGTGGTGGGATTCCAAAAGGAGTTTTACGACATATCTTTGATCCATTTTTCTCAACAAAGGAAGAAGGAACAGGACTAGGGTTATCTGTATCAAGAAAAATTATTGAAAACCATCAAGGGACAATTAACGCAACTAGTGATCAAAATGGGACAGTCTTTTATATTAAAATTCCTCTCTTTAAATAAGGATAGTATACATTTAAAATGAGTTTTGCATTGAATGGCCTGAATTAGTTCATACTAATGCCAAACGAACGAGTATTTTTTATACAGGTGATGCAGTGCTTAATCGAATGAAGGTTATACCAGTTGTATGTTTTGTCGTGTTAATGTCGAGTTGTGTTGAGCCCGAGTATATTTCAGAAGTAGGTCTTACAACCATGGTTGGTTACGACTTAATTGATGAAGGTATGATTGAAGGGAGTAACCTCACATTTCAATTTGATCCAGCTGAACCCAATAATTTAAAGTTTTTCTCTGGGCAATCTAAAACAAGTAAAGGTATTAGACAAGAATTAAATGCCCAAAGTAGCTATAAGATTGTGTCAGGTCAAATTAGGGTTGCCTTATATGGAAAAAGTTTAGCTGAAAAAGGGATTTTCTCCATTGTTGACACTTTAGCAAGAGATTCAGCCATTGGAACAATGATGTATCTTTCTGTAAGTGAAGCAAAGGCAGTGGATATTATTAAAAGAAATTTACAGGAATCAATTGAAACAAAAACGAAGTTTTATGAGTTGATCAAGCAAAATATTGAATCAGAGCATATTTTATCCTGTACTTTACATGAGTTTTTACAAAGCTATTATATGGTTGGTGAAGATCCTTCATTACCGATGATTTCTTTAAAGGAAGATTTAGTAAGTATCATTGGGACCGGGCTTTTTAAAAAAGACAAGCTTGTTGGCTTTATAGATTTAAAAGAAAGCTTTTTCTTAAAAGTGGTAAAAGATGAATTCACCTCTGGTACTTTAGAGCTCGAATTCCCTAGAGAAAAACTACAAGATATATTAACAGGTAAGGGAGTCACTTCAACAAATGAAGTTTTTGTAACCATTGATAATATTAAATCAACTTCAACCATTAAATTAATAGATAAGAAAATTCCTTCATTTAAAGTAGACTTGAACATTGATGCAAGGCTCCTTGAAATATCTGAAGAACTAGTGATGGGTGAAAAAGGGATTATTGCATTATTAGAAAAAGAAATAGCACAAAAAATAGAGGATAAAACAGTTGACCTGTTTGAAAAATTAAAATCTATGGAGTCAGATCCAATAGGATTTGGGAAGAGTTACGATAGTCAAACTAAAAATGAACCTCTAAATGAAGAAGAATGGAGAAAACTTTATGCAAATTCTGAATATGATATAAATGTTAATTTAAAAATATTCAGTACAGGTGTAATCGACTAATGGAAATGAAATATTGAAAAAACCGTTTTTTAAGGTAAAAGTCCAATCGTTATGAATGAAAGTTGAATATAGTAAAAGTGGCTACGTATAAGCTAATGCTAGTCCATGATTTGTTCAGTCAATGAAGAGAGGATAAGGGGAATCCTCTCTATTTTTTATTCGTCTCTTTATATATAGGTAAATTTTGAAATAAATAGGCAAATATCGTGTATTTTTGATGCAACACTGGTATAATAAACTTATATTGGATGTAAATGTATTTGTGTTTGTTATATGATTAATGAGAGGAGTCGATTGGTATGAAAAGTACAGGGATCATGAGAAAAGTTGATGAGCTAGGTCGAATTGTAATACCTAAAGAGCTTCGTAGAACATTTCAAATTAACGAAGGGGATCCATTGGAGATTTTCGTTGATAAAGAAAAGATCATCTTACAAAAGTATAGACCATCAAAACAATGTATTGTAACTGGAAAAATTTCAGATGATAACATTGTCTTAGCAGAAGGAAATGTTGTTCTAAGTATAGAAGGGGCAGAAATCATTAAAGAAGAGCTTGAAAAAAGACTCAATTAGATTAGAGTAGACCGTCCGAAGTGTATCATATTACTTTGGACGGCTTTTTTCGTTTTTGAATAACGATAACAACCTAGAAAATCAATCGTTAGCCAATTTTTTCAATGCTGTTACCTTAAACTAGTTTGCGTGGTTTTCGGACAATCTCATTTTTCTAATTTATCTCTTTATATACAAATTCTCTATATTTTATAAATCCATGTTTTTTATAAAAGTTCTTTGCGACTCCATTTTTAACCCAATAGTCTAATTCTACTAATGCTATTTCTTTTTCCCTTGCTAAAGAGTAAATGTATTCCATTAGTTGAGAACCATAGCCTTTGTTCCTTTTTGCTTCAATAATATTAAGTTGGTGTACATATAGAGAGTGATACCCTTTCTTAAAGGGGTTCTCCGGATAGTTCCTTATTTCAACCCATGCATAGCCAATTGGGAAATTCTGCTTTTCATCTTCGAGTAATAAAAAAATATGATTAGTATTGCTAACAAGCTTCTTAAATGCAGTCGTTATCTTTTTTTCATCATATTGCTTAAAGTAATTTGGATATAAATCGAAGTGAAGGTCATGGACAGGTTTGTTTAGTTCAGCAATTACAGCATAGTTCGTTGTTTGTGTGATATTCATTAGAAGCCTCCATTTCTTTTCTGTTAATATTACTACTTATGGTTTCAACTAAAAATTATTTTTTATTTGACATACCTATGCAGGTATAATAACATACCTATAGGGGTAAGTATCGTTATTTATTGTTAAGTGTGTGTAATAAAAATGTGGTGCTCTTTGACGATTCATAAAAGAAACGAATGTATGATTGTAATTGAAGGAGGAGAATTAGGTGACAAAGATTTTAATTGTAGGTGGTGTGGCAGGTGGCGCTTCAGCTGCTGCTCGATTACGTCGTTTAAGTGAACAAGATGAAATCATTATGTTTGAAAAGGGTGAATATATATCATTTGCTAATTGCGGATTACCATATTATATCGGTGAAGTGATTGAAAAACGTGATAAATTACTTGTTCAAACAGTTGAGGGAATGTCAAAAAGGTTTAATATTGATATACGTAACGAGTCAGAAGTCATTCATATTAATCGAAAACAAAAAAGGATAACAGTGAAACATCAGGGGATTGAATATGAAGAGTCGTATGATCAGCTTATTTTATCTCCGGGCTCAAAGCCAATTATTCCGCCAATTCCCGGAATAAAAGAGAATGAGAAGATGTTTACTTTAAGAAATATTCCAGATACAGATCGAATAAAACAATATGTGGACGAGCAAAACCCAAAAAATGCGGTCGTCATTGGTGGAGGATTTATTGGTCTTGAAATGGCAGAAAATCTTGTGAAGCGCGGACTGCATGTAACAATTATTGAAATGGCCAACCAAGTGATGGCGCCTATCGATTTTGAAATGGCACAAATTGTCCATAAAAAGTTACGTCAACAAGGAATTGAAGTCATTTTGAATGATGGGGTTGAAAAATTTTTACAAAAAGGACATGCTGTGAAACTGAAAAGTGGAGCGGAAATAAAAACAGATATGACCATCCTTTCCATTGGGGTTCAACCAGAAAACAAACTAGCCAAGGATGCTGAATTAGAACTAGGGATAAGGGGGGGCTATAAAAGTAAATGAATCACTTCAGACTTCTGATCCATTCATCTATGCAATTGGTGATGTGATTGAAGTAAAAGACTTTATAAATCAACATGAAACGTATATTCCTCTTGCTTGGCCAGCTAATCGACAAGGACGCCTTGTGGCTGATCATATTCATGGGAAGAAGGTTAAGTATGAAGGAACAATGGGTACCTCAATCGTAAAAGTATTTGATTTGACGGTTGCTACTACAGGAAATAGTGAAAAAGTTTTAAACAAATTAAACGTTCCTTATGAAGTGATTCATGTCCACCCTGTTCATCATGCAGGGTACTATCCAGGTGCAAATCAAATGACGTTAAAACTTATCTTTGATAAAGAAACGGGTCACATTTTTGGGTCTCAAGCGGTGGGTAAAGGCGGTGTGGACAAGCGAATTGATGTGATTGCAACGGCTATAAAAGGAGGAATAAAGGCTCATGAATTGCCTGATTTAGAGTTAGCGTATGCTCCGCCTTTTTCTTCTGCGAAAGATCCAGTCAACATGGCTGGGTATGTGGCCTCAAATGTCATAGATGGATTTGTTAAAACGATCCAATGGCATGAAATTGATCAAGTAGTGAAAGAGGGAGGTTTCTTACTTGATGTTCGGGATTCAAATGAGGTAGCAAGAGGGATGATTAAAGGATCTATTAATATTCCATTGAATGACCTGCGTGATCGTTTGGCTGAATTACCAAAAGGTCAAGAGATATATGTTACCTGTCAAGTCGGGCTTAGAGGCTATTTAGCTGTACGAATATTGAAGGAACATGGTTGGGATGCCATTAACTTAGACGGTGGGTATAAGCTGTATTCCAGTGTAATAGTTTAAATCAATCAAAACTAGCAGTTATTTTTGGTAACTGCTAGTTTCACAAACTTTCACATTAAAATCTTAACATAAGTTCACTACGACCTTCATAATATTCCATTTACTTTTACTACCTTCTCCAGTTTTTATTAATTAAACTATATCATTAAACAAGAAAAGGTTTGAATAAACCTTCTACATTATTTAAAATGGCTTTAGAAGAAGAGAGGATGACGACAATGGACTATAATGAACAAACCAAAAATAGATTGAAACGTGTAGAAGGACAAGTTCGCGGTGTTTTGAAAATGATGGAGGAAGAAAAGGATTGTAAACAAGTTGTGACACAATTATCAGCTGTACGAAGTGCGGTTGATCGAACAATTGCCCAAATTGTTGCCTTAAACCTTGAGCAGTGTATTCTTGAAAAAGATCAATTAGGTGAAGATACCTCTGGAATGGTGGAAGAAGCGATCCAATTACTTATAAAAAGTAGATGAAAAATGAGTGGGTAGAAAGAGCACTACCCACTTATATAGGCCATCCAGCTCCTAAAACAGAAAGAAAAAAAACAATTTGGATCATTAATCTCGGGAAGACAGGAAGTGTTTGCTTGCCACCTATGGAGAGCTTCTGATTAGCTGCTCGTATATTGGCTGGAAACATGGCAATAAGTAAAATGGCTAACGCAATAGACGAAATCCAGCGTGTAGCAGGTAGGAATAATGCAATGGCTAACGCAATTTCTAATACACCCGTTATTGTTACAATAGTTTCTTTTTTTGAAAGAACTGGAGGTACCATGTTTATTAGGTTGTCTCTTCTTTTTCCCCAATGAGCACTTGCTGCAAAGAAAAACATGATCGAGACAGCAAATTGAAGACTATTTTGCCAATCACTTAAATAAGGGACAAACATAATTCCAGAAAAATAAAACAATAAAAACGATGTAATCAAAATGATTAAAGGTGCCATTTAATCTCACTCCTTTATTATAAACCTTTTGATATCATTAAATATAAAACGATGACAGGTAACAAAGTAGCTATTGTTCCAAACACATTCCAATAAAAAGAGACTTTAAGAGGTTGTTCAAAAAGTCATGAAAAATTGCTGTCGAATAACTTTGTTGTCTCGCTATTCCACTCCTCATGTACAGAGAACGTACACTGTGGTGCTCATAGCTTCGTCGCCTCGTTCTTCTCAGCCCTTTTCCCCCTCCTTTTTGAACACGCACTTTAAGATAGTTAGATGAGATTTTACCTTCCTTAACTGATTGGGAACTAAATCTAATCATTTTTCGTTGCATAGGTAAAAGAAAAAAAGACCAAATGATACCACTTAAAGTGAATAAGTAAAAAGAAAAAGAACTCCATGAAATTCCATATAAAAGTGGATAATTGTTTTTGTCAGCCATCCATATTCCAGTGCTTAACACTAAAAGAATCCCAGGTATCGTAAAGCAATAGTCAGCAATCATGATGTTTTTTGCAGTTGAATGAATGAGCCGTACATCTTTACTAAGATCTGCTCTTATTTTCCAAAAAGCAGCAGTGATAATGTTACCGACTAAAAGAATCCCTCCAAATATATGAAGATATAGAAGAGTATCCATATTAACCCTCTCCTCTTTTTAATGTTTTCTCCATAAACTTTATATAATCATTTGCAGTAAACTCAAATGAAGAATCTGTGATGGCGCTTCTTGCCCTCAACCCATAGGCAATAAGAACAAACAATTCTGCCGTTTTTTGTGCATGAATAGAAGGATCAATGACACCGTTTTCTTGTCCAGAGTGAATCCAGTTCTTTGATAAATTTATATTAAACTCATAAAATTGTTTCAGAATCTTTTTCACTTGAGGGTTGTCTTGCCTGCTTAATAAATAAATGAAAATTTGGTTGGTTACTTCTGATGGTTCTTCAATAAAGGAAACGTTCTGTGTAATTTCATCTAAAGGCTCCTGCAATTGTTTCTTTCCTTCACTCACTTTCGCAAAAAAGCGGTCATTAGTTTCATTTAACTTTTCCATTAAAACTAAACCAAGTAATTCATCCTTACTTTTTACATAATGGTAAATGGCGCCCTTTGATAATTTCGTTCTCTCCATAATGTCATTTAAGGTCATCTTTATACAGCCTTTTTCTTTTACTAAATCATGTACTGCCCGTAAGAGTAACCTTTTTGTTTGGTCTTTTTTCATAGACAATAGAAAACCTCCTTAGTTATGATGGTTTCTACTCTTATAGTAATAAACCGACTGTCGGTTTGTCAACAACATATTTGATTACTTTGGATAAGTTAGAAATGAAAGGTTGACAGTTTCCTAATAAATGAAGTAAACTACTGTTAAACTACAGAAAGGCGGTACTTAGGCGAATGAAGTTATAATCCTTTTTTTAGACGAGAGTTATTAATAAGAAAATTCGGTCTAGATAGGATTAGTCTGTTCATTTTTAAGTACACAGTCTTTTGTTCGTTGTGCAAAATAACTTTGGGTTTAGTTATAATAAACCCTATTTTTTTCGTGTACGTCATCCTTATGAACAATCCTCTCTAGCGATTAGGAGGGTTTTTTGTGCTTTTATTAGAAGCGAAAAACATTGAAAAATACTACAGTGACCGTTTAATCATAAAGGTAGATGAGCTTTGTATTTATCGAGGTCAACGTATTGGAATTGTCGGTGAAAATGGGCAAGGGAAATCAACATTACTCAAAATGTTAGTAAATGAGTTGAAACCTGATCAAGGGACGATTCACTCTTTATGTTCAATTGGATACATTCCTCAAATAGAGGGTGACCCTGAACTACCATCTAATTTAAGTGGTGGCGAAAGAACTAAAGAAAAAATAAAAGAATCCCTTTCTACTCATTGTGACCTTTTAGTGGCGGATGAGCCAACGACTCATTTAGATTTACCATCAATAGAATTCTTAGAAAAGAAACTAAAAGAATTTGCAGGTGCTGTTTTAGTCATTTCTCATGACCAAGAATTATTAAATGAAGTATGCGGTCAAATCTGGGAAGTGGATCGTGGGGAACTAACGGTTTTTCAAGGTAATTATCAAGACTATGTTATCCAAAAAAAGGCTTTAAGTGAACGGCAAACGTTTGAGTATCAACAATACGTGAAAGAGAAAAATCGTCTACAAAAGGCAGCTATTCAAAAAAGTGAAAAATCAAAAGCGTTAAAAAAAGCCCCTTCTCGAATGGGGAATTCCGAAGCGAGACTGCATAAAAGAAAAACAGGTCAAAAAAAAGCAAAACTTGATAAAGGTGTCAAAGCGATCGAATCTAGAATTGCCCAACTAGACAAAAAAGAAAAGCCTAAACAAGACGATGAAATCAGATTTGATTTGCAATATTTCAGACCGATTCATAATAAGCGTGTTGTGACTTTTGATAAGGTAAAAGCAAATGCCGGTCTTCAACATCTGTTCAGTGGTTTGTCAGGGGCTATACGACCAGGTGAAAAAGTAGCAATTACAGGGCTTAATGGTGCTGGAAAATCGACTTTGCTTAATATGATTGCTAACAAACAGGATGGGATTTTGATTTCTAAATCAGCAAGAGTGGGCTTGTTTGATCAAATGCTGGATAATCTGGATGAAACGAAAACACTACTTGAAAACGTGAAAAACACGTCCCCTTATCCAGAAGAATTCATTCGAACAGTACTTGCGAGGCTATTATTTAAACGAGAAACAGTCAAAAAGTACGTGTCCATGTTAAGTGGTGGAGAAAGGGTGAAAGCTGCACTTGCTAAAGTATTTTTAGGAGACTTTAATGTGTTACTTCTTGATGAACCAACCAATTTTCTAGACTTACAGACGAAGCAATCCTTGATTGAGGTGTTAAAGGTGTACCCAGGGACGATTATCTTTGTCTCACATGACAGATCTTTCATCAAACATCTAGCCACCCATTTAATCGTCATTGAAAATCATCAAGCTATGTTAAAGGAAGAAGAGGGATTGGTAAAAAAACAGAAGGTAGAGGTAGACCAACTGAAAATTGAAATGGAATTGTCAGAACTAATCGGAAAACTATCTCTTGAACAAAACCCTGATAAAAAGAAAATGTTAGAAAAGCGTTACGAAGAGTTAATAATGATGAAAAGTGAGAGAAAAGCCCTTCAAGTAAAATGAAGGGTCTACTTTGATTAAA
The DNA here is from genome assembly GCF_020524035.2 of Bacillus carboniphilus. Taxonomy (NCBI): domain Bacteria; kingdom Bacillati; phylum Bacillota; class Bacilli; order Caryophanales; family Bacillaceae; genus Bacillus; species Bacillus carboniphilus. Next base: position 620,107 of record NZ_CP129013.1, read on the forward strand.
CGGATAATTTGGAACTTAAAATAAAATAGTAGGTTGTAGCACAAGCAATATCTATCATCCATGCATCTAATATAAAGAGTTAATAAGGATGGAGGTGAAAGGTATTATTACTAAAGCAAACTCTAACTTTTGTGCAAATTCAAGTAATGTAGCAGAACTTGAAAATGTCCTTAACAATACTTTTGAAAGAAATCAACTAATTCGAGTTGGCACATTAGATGGGAGCTTCACAGAAGGTCGATTTAAATATGCTAAAAATTCAGTTATCGCCTTACGTCAACCTGGTAAAGACACAAATACAATCATATTTCTTGTTTTAGGCTGGTGTTATGGCCCCGCTTAAAAAATTTTTAGTGAAGCCCTTCAGCCATAAAGATTGAAGGGCTTTCCATTGATTAATAATTTTAAGTAAAATAGCGATTTAAAGTTATGGTTATTTATACTTAATGGTGTGTAATGTAAGAAAAACCATCCTCAGTCGATGGTCATTCATGAAGTCTTATACATAATAGATTAGTGCTGCTATCCCAAGAGCAAGGAAACCTAGAAGTCCACTATAGATTCCGATTTTTGTTCTTGATTGTCTATCTTCTTTCGTTTCTGTGTAATTATTAGCACGATGCTGCATACCATCGGTGAATGCACCAAGAGTAAATGCGGAGACAAAGACGCCTATTGCACCAATGCAAAAGAAAAAAGGAATCAATGAAATTCACCTCATTTCTGCTTTAATAATGGGGATTCTTCACATAATGTTATGTAGAATAGGAGAAATTGTTGCAGGATTTCATTTAACCTCTTTGGAAATAGTTAGTTTATTGCCTTGAAATGAAGGGATTTATGAAAAAGGATTTCTCTTGTTGGTTGTGTTTGTCTTGTTTTCGTCTTCTGTTCAAGCCTTATCATGGGCCTATTCATTCGTCGTATGGGATCTTAGAGTGCACGAAATCAAAAAGGGTAAGAGATTTACAGAAAGTGAAGTTGGAAAAGTTAAAATAAGGCTAAATGATATGACCGGAAATTACTATGGAAACGTATCAAACTTTTATTCTAAAGGAACAAAGAAGGTATCTCTCTCATAGAAGAGTTCACTATTGAAAAGGGGACAGAATTTGTAAGAGATGTTTATGTCAACGATACCCCTTCTCATATTATGAGCTACTACAACTTTTTTCTTATCTTGGTTATATATAGTAGAAAGAGGTTTTATCCCGATCAAATTGATTAGGAAAAGTAGGTTTTAGTGTATTTTTTATTTGAAACGAACTAAAAAAAGAGTATATTTTGTATAGATTAAAAAATATACTCTATTACCATTTAAAAGGAGTTAATTAGAGTCAAACGACAGTGTTGGAGCAGGAATAATGGTTTTTTCAATACCTAGAGCCATTTCTAAGTCAATGGCATGCTCTTGTTCTTGAGTAGCAATTTCCCGAATTTTTTCAGAGGAATCATACATTCCAAGAGACTCAAGCTGATTTATTCTTTGTAAATATCGGTGGATTGCATCGTATTCCCCTTGTAAATCTTGGCGAAGCATGTCGATATTGTCGAGTGAAGTTGATACCGGAGCCACTTGTGTCATGGGAATACCACCTAAATATTGAATGAGTTCATTTAAAATGATTGCATGACCAAACTCATCTTTAGCGTGTTCATTTAATTCTTCTGCGATTGTAAAGTAAGCTGCCCCTTTCAACATATTGGCATGTTGTGCATATTGAACTGCAGCCGCATATTCCCAGGCTAAATCAATATTCAGGCCGTAAACAACTTGTTCAATTCCAGCTTTATTTTGCACTTTTAAATTCTCCTTTCCTTGTTATATCAAAAACATCGTATGTTTAATGACCCAAAAATGACACTGAGGAAAGTATAGATAATAGAAGTGAGGGGACATAAACCATAAGGAATATCTAGTTTTGAAAGATAAATTGACTACCGACAATGCCAGTGGTACTATGTCGGTACGATATATTAATAAAAAGGGTGATGAAGTGTCAGTTAAACATATTTTACTAGGTGTGTTGAGTTGGGCACCAAATTCGGGATATGGAATTAAATCAGAAGTCGAGTATAAAGGAAGAGAATTAGGATGGGGAAGAGTTAGCTTTGGTAGCATTTATCCACAATTAAAAAAACTCGTAGATGAAGGTCTTATTCAAACGTTACATACTGGAAATGAGGGGCGTAAAACAAAGATATATGAGCTTACTTCTAAAGGGTGGACGGAATTAACTCATTGGCTAAATCAGCCACCATCTCCTCCAGAAATGAGAGATGAACTTTTTATTAAAATGAGCTTTTGGGATACAGGGAGCCCAGAAGACAGAAAATCATTAATTCATCACTTACGATCGCGGTTAAAAGAGAATAGGGAAATGTTATCCCATTTTGAAGAGTGGACTAAGAATGATCTTTCTGCCATAGGTGAAATCGGTGGAATAAGCATGGATTTTATTATCGCTCGTATTCGTTTTGATATAGAATGGTATGAAAAAATGGTAGCAGTGATGAATCAACAATCAAACATTCCTCGTCAAGACCCGGATCAATTATTTGAGAAAGCTAAGGCTAGAAGAATTGAGGCTTTGCGAAAGGATTTAGTTGATGAAGATTGATTTAGTTAAACAGGAGATGCTTAGAAAGTCCTCTTTCGTATTAAATAAGAGCAATCCAAAGCCAAGAATGGTGAAAAAAAACAGCATTCTTGGCTTATACTTTTGTCTGTAAAATGACTTCTTACAAAGCCCCTTGATAGAAAAGTTTAAGGTGTATGCATTTCTTCATTTTTTAACGTAATTGCCGAGAAGTCGCCCACTTCTAAATGAAGAGAAAGTGGGTGATGAATCGGTTCTTTTTTTGTATAATATTGTTATAGAATGTCAAGGTAGGTGAAAATCGTGACAAAGCTAAACAAGGCGTATAAATTCCGTATCTATCCTACACGTGAACAAGCTTCTCTTATTCGCAGAACCTTTGGGTGTGTGCGTTTTGTGTACAACAAAATGTTAGATGACCGTAAGAAAACCTATGAGAAATATAAGGATGATAAGGAAACCTTGAAAATGCAAAAGTTCCCGACACCTGCCCAGTACAAAAAAGAATTCGAATGGTTGAAGGAAGTTGATTCACTCGCTTTAGCGAATGCACAAATTAATCTTCAAAAAGCGTATCAAAACTTCTTTGCTAAAAAGGCTGACTTTCCTACTTTCAAAAGTCGTAAATCGAGACAATCCTATTCAACAAACGTTGTAAATGGAAATATTGAACTTATAGATGGATTGATCAAACTATCAAAACTGAAATGGATAAAAATCAAACAGCATCGCCCAATACCTGATGGACATAAGATAAAAGCGTGTACGATCTCCATGACCAAAACAGGGAAGTTTTTTGTGTCCATCTTGACTGAATATGAAAAGAAAATTGTAGAACAACCCGCTCGTTCATTGATTGGCCTAGACTTTGCGATGAATGGCTTATTTGTCGATAGTGAAACAGGTAAGAAAGCCAATTACCCTCGTTTTTATCGTCAAATGGTAGAGAAGCTAGCCAAAGAAAGCCGCATATTAGCTAGACGAACAAAAGGCTCTTCTCGTTGGCATCAACAGCGCTTAAAAGTAGCGAAAATTCATGAGAAAATCGCCAACCAAAGAAAAGACTTTCTTCATAAACAGTCTTATAGACTCGCAAACCAATACGATTGCGTCATTATTGAAGACCTCGATATGAAAGGGATGTCTCAAGCATTGAAGTTTGGTAAAAGTGTAGCTGATAATGCCTGGGGGAGGTTCACATCCTATTTAGAGTACAAGTTAAAAGAACAAGGAAAGAAACTAATCAAGATTGATAAATGGTTTCCTTCTTCAAAAACGTGCTCAAATTGCGGTCAAATCAAGGAAGAATTGACGCTTTCTGACCGAGTTTTCGATTGTCATTGTGGATTCTCATCCGATCGTGATTGGAATGCGTCAATCAATATCAAAAACGAAGGTATTCGAAAGCTTACATAAAGGAAACAAGAACTCTTGGTTCACGAGGGATCGCCTAGTCCATTAGAGACCATTAGGTTTCTGTACCTAGGAAGCATCCACCTCTAAGCGCTAGCGTAGGTGGTATGTAGTTCACTAATTCCTCTTGTTTTGAATAGTATTTGATAGTAAATAAAAAATGATAGCAGATAGACAGGATGCGATTCCTGAAATTAAAAACACATACCCAACCCCAAAAAGATTAGCAAGTGTCGCCCCAAGAGCTGGAGCAATCAACATTGAAAAGGTTATTAACGCCTGACCAGCAGCTGAAACTCGTCCAATTAACTGTGAGGTTGTTTCTGTTTGAATGACATACCCATAAGGGACTGAAGCCGTTCCGCCAAGGATTCCAATCAGTAGAACGATTATTACCCATGTGAAAGTATGTAACTTCAAGATTCCTATACCACCCATTCCTAATAAAATGATGAAGGTTCCTGAGGTTATACCAGCTAAACACATAAAGACAACAGGGTTTTTTCTCCATTTTCCCCATTTCCCCATTATCAATGATCCGATGACAGCCCCTAATCCAATCATACTTAAAAATAAGCCAAAGTCTGATTCCTCAAACCCAATTTGTTTAGACCATAAAACTAGTAAGGAATCATACAGAAAAACGAAGAAAAGCCCAAGTGACATTAAGAGGATTGAAATTGATAATTGTTTGTTTGAAAAAATATGTTTAAAACCTAACATGATTTCCTTAGTAAGGTTTAATTTCTCTTCATGGTGAAATTCTTTAACAGGTTCGGCTTTGATTCTAGATAAAATGAGGGCCGAAAGTAACAATAACACAATTTCAATGACAAGGACTTTTTGAGGACTTAAAAAGATTAATAGAGCGCCACCAGTTGCTGGGGCGATAATTTTCATCGAGTTTACAGATAGTTGGCTTAACGAGATGGCTTCAGTTAGTTTTTCTTTAGGAATAATCATCTTTATCATCGTTTGTTTAGCTGGATCAAAAGCAGCACCAAAAGAACTTAAAAAGAAAATAAACAAGAGTATAAAACGTAAATATTGGGTGAAAAAATTAGTCCTATAGTGGTGATGGCTCTAGCTAGATCACATAAAACCATGATGACTTTTGCGTTCGTTTCGTTAATCCACACACTACAAATTGGGGCGATGAGAATCCACGGGATTCCAAGAGTGATGGTAAAGGCAGCGAGTGCTCCTGGGCCAAGTTCCCAATGGTATGCAATGAGAGTTGCTAAAGCGGTGAAATGAACCCAGTTTCCAAAATCAGATAACAATTGACCAAAGAACATCAAGCGAAAAGACTGAATTTTTAAAGGGCTAAATAACGACAAATTGAATTCCTCCTTCGTTATTTTGATCTGTTCCCATTTAAATATATCATAACGATATATCGCATTGATATAATTTTGTTTTATAGAGTGAAGTTAATTTAATGGTAAAATAGAGAAATACTCATCTTAAATAGAGGAGGGGTTAGATGGGGTATGTTGAAGAGTTAAGAAAGATAGTCGGTCACAGGCCGTTAATCTTGGTAGGAGCAGTGGTCATTATTATCGATGGTGAAGGAAGGCTCTTACTTCAACAAAGAAAATATCCAAAAGAATCTTGGGGGCTTCCTGGAGGTTTAATGGAACTAGGAGAATCGACAGAAGAAGTTGCACGAAGAGAATTATTTGAGGAGACTGGACTTGAAGTAAACGAACTTGAACTAATCAATGTTTATTCGGGAAAGGACAACTTTGTGATTGCTGAAAATGGCGATGAGTTTTATGTTGTGACAATTGCCTATTTTGCAGAAGGGTATAAAGGAGAAATAAAAATTGATCAATCAGAAATTAATAAATGTGAATTTTTATATCCTAACGAGTTACCCGAAAAAATAGTTAAGAGTCATCAAGTGATTTTGGATGAGTTTTTAGAGAAATATGATAAAGAGAAATAGAAAAAGTGAACAAAAAAGAATGTTAGTTTAATGAAGAATAGTATATTAATGATCGTTTTATTGGAGGGTAAAATGAATAAAAAAAGGGTCTTTTCATTTTTTAGCCTTTTAGTCTTAATTGTAATAAGTTTGTTTATTTATCAAAGAAATACAGATGAAACCTATCAAGGAATGTCTATTATTCCAGAACATCATAACGATATTCCTTTATATAAGGGGTTGGAACCGACTAGAAACGAGTACGTCATAGACGGAGAGAAATGGGAAGATATATATAACTACTATTTAAATGAGATTCCTAAAATGGGATGGAAAGTTGTTCATGAAGAATCTGCTTTAGACGATAACGATCCTAGTAATGATTGGTCAGGCTTTATTTCAACCTGGAAAAAAGATGAGTTTGAAGGGGTCTTGTGGATTTCTGCAGGCTATAATCAGTATGATGAAAAAACAGAGGTGAAGTTTGACAGTTCCTCAAAATAGAATATCAAGTTAAGAATGCTTTCTAGAAAAATAAAAGAGGTGGAAATAAATTATGGGGAGATGATATTAGGTGAGTAAAGTTAAATGGGAATTTACAGATGGAGAAGTTGACATCACATTAATTAATAGTGTTGAAGAAAAAATAGGTTTTGTTTTTCCAATGGACTATAAAGAATGTGTAAAAGTTAATCAAGGGGGTAACCCTGTCGCGGATTGTTTTGATGTTAGTGGTATAGAGAGAGTATTTGGTACGCTATTAAAGATAAATCAACCTGATAGTCCGTCAGATATAGTGAATAATTATCATGATATAAACAAGTTACTTCCGAAGAAAATGGTGCCTTTTGCTAATGACCCAGCAGGTAACTTAATCTGTTTTGACTATAAAGATCATGAAGAGAATCCAGTAGTAGTATTCTGGGAACATGAAGGTGCTTGGGAAAAAGAAGCATGGATGACTGAAAGAGGATTGACTGAAGAACAAGCAGAAGAAAGGGCAAGAGAAAATGTCTTTTATGTAGCCGATACATTTACAGACTTTTTGAATTTGTTGTATGAAGATGATGAGGAGAATTTCTAGAGTTCAGATACACTATGTTTTAAGAATAAATCAAATACAAGTTTGATAGGGATTGCTCACATTGGCATTCCCTTTTTTGTAGATGTAGACCAAATTTCGACATCAAATGTCAAATAGAAAAAATGAAGTTGGCCATTTTTGAGGAAATAAATTGGCTCTTCGCCATTTAGAATGATTATTTAGAAAATAAAAAACTTCTTTTCTAAAAGACTTAAAAGCGGACAAGGGAATAAGTCCAATTGCTCGCTCAGTATTTTCCACCTGTTACAGGGTTAAAAAACGGATCCCTGGTTACACTATTTACTGGACAAGGGAATGAGTTCAGTTGTGAAGCAAGGTATGGCTCCAAACTGTTACTTGTTCTTTTTTATTTATTTAATTTGAAGTCCAGTTTTCCATGGAGTAAAAAGACCATGGCCACCATATTTTTATGCGAACGATAGCCTCGTGCTTTTCTTTTGGCAGCCTGAAAGACACTATTAATTCTTTCTAATAAGCCATTGTTTAGCTTGGATGAGAACCACCTGATAATTCCGTCATAGTGGTCTTTAATGGTCTTTGAAACATCTACCATGGGCTTCAGTCTGCAACGAAGTCCCCACTCAATCCAGTCGTTTAATACCATAGGGGCAATTTCACGAGGGTATTGAAAGATTTCTTGAAAGCTTATTCGCATACGATAGGCTTTCGCTGTATCTAAGTTACAATCTTTTAAACGATCAAGGGTTTCTCTTTGAGAGCTTGTTAAGTTTTTCTCATTTTTTAACCAGACATATCGTGTGTTTTTTAAGTCTTTACACGTTTTTTGTTCCTTACGACGCACATCGTCTACTGCTTCATTTACGGCTTTGACGACATGAAACTTATCAAATGTGATGGATGCTTTGGGAAGTTTTCTTTCGCTCCCTTAATAAAAGCAGGGGACATATCCATACATACTTCTGTTATTTTCTCTGCCTGTCCTCCGCGAGATTCTAAATGTTTCTTACACTCTTCCCATGTACTAGAGTCCTTTCCCTTTGTGACGTGGATGACATTCTTTTTTTGGGGATCCATAAAAATCGTGATATAGTTATGCCCTCTCTTTGAAGAGGTTTCATCTGTACTAATCATCGTCACTTCTGATAAGTCTTGAGACTCAATCGCGTTGTCCACATAATAGTGAAGAATTCTCCACAACTGGGTATCGTGTTCACCAACTAAACGGCTGATCGCACTCATAGGCATATCTTTTGCCAGGGTCATAATCCATGCGTCGAAAAGGATCGTGAAATTGGATCGACTCTTAATCGCCCAAGGGATTTTCACACGATGAACCTTTTGGCAGTTCTGACAATCCGTCCTAGGTAATTCTGCATGGATATAACAGGGATATTCGAGGAAATTTAAATGCCTCCACGTTCGGTTGTAGTCAGCTATGTCATATACGGATTGGCTTTCTGCTCCACAATTCGCACAGGAAAACCGTGCACCTTTACGAATATCTACATAGACATCTAATTGTTGATGTTCATTGCTAAATATACAACTTTCTATATACCATGGCTCCGAAATATGAAAGACCTCTTCTATACCCTTCACTTCTATTAACATCTTGATCACCTGTATTCTATTGTTTTAGAATCCAGTATCGTCACTATTGCACCATCTTAAACAGCGAAGAAGCCCTTTTTATTAATTGAGTTGATTTCAGATGTTTAGATTTAAGCACTTACTTTACACTGTAAGTAGCGAAGAAGCATAAAAATCGTGATATAGTTATGCCCTCTCTTTGAAGAGGTTTCATCTGTACTAATCATCGTCACTTCTGATAAGTCTTGAGACTCAATCGCGTTGTCCACATAATAGTGAAGAATTCTCCACAACTGGGTATCGTGTTCACCAACTAAACGGCTGATCGCACTCATAGGCATATCTTTTGCCAGGGTCATAATCCATGCGTCGAAAAGGATCGTGAAATTGGATCGACTCTTAATCGCCCAAGGGATTTTCACACGATGAACCTTTTGGCAGTTCTGACAATCCGTCCTAGGTAATTCTGCATGGATATAACAGGGATATTCGAGGAAATTTAAATGCCTCCACGTTCGGTTGTAGTCAGCTATGTCATATACGGATTGGCTTTCTGCTCCACAATTCGCACAGGAAAACCGTGCACCTTTACGAATATCTACATAGACATCTAATTGTTGATGTTCATTGCTAAATATACAACTTTCTATATACCATGGTTCCGAAATATGAAAGACCTCTTCTATACCCTTCACTTCTATTAACATCTTGATCACCTGTATTCTATTGTTTTAGAATCCAGTATCGTCACTATTGCACCATCTTAAACAGCGAAGAAGCGAATAATTCATCTAAGTTAGTTCGACACCTTCTCTCGTTTCCCCTTCTAATTCTGAGATATACTATTGATCTACCTAAATGTTTAGATGGTAGTTTTTTAATAATATACCTAGAATACCGGTTTAAGGACATTCTAACACGCTTAACTGTATGTAATTGCAAGAACTTTAAACAACCGAGACTGTAAAAAAGGCAAGCATAAAACTTAGAAAAAGAGTTATTATCCAATGATGTAGTTTTGTCATCTTTAAAAGTATATTAAGAACCGAACCAAGCGTTAGAAAAACAAGGAATACAAACAGCCACATTAAACCATCTATCACCATAATACGTGAAGTTTCTGACATATATTATTGCCCTCCCCTTTAAATGATTTTTTAATTTAAATCCCTTTAAATGTAACATAAATGAATAAAGTTTCTATTTGATCTTTTAAAAAAAATTCACTCAACCCCCTATATTAAAAGGTTTTTTTTCTTATAATGGTTTTATGTGTGAAGGATAAAATGTAATTGGGAAAGGAGAGAAGGGATGGCAAGAGATTTAAAAATTAATTATGGAGTGCTAGATGGAATCATTGAACAGCTTCATGTCTATAAACGGGCACTAGACAACATGGAATCTTCCTTACAAACCATTTCTCAATTTGCTAAGCAGAATCAAGGGAAAAGTGTGGACTCATGGATCGATAGAATAGAAGAATCGAAAGAATACATAAAAGGCTATCAGGACCAAATAGAGAATCTATTAAATCTTTTTGAAAGCTATGTAGAGGATACCACTTCCTATATTTCACCCTTATCAAGAAACGCTATGATGAGAATAGATCGAGATGATATATGGGTGAATTTACTGCAAATAGAAAAGGGGATCACTAGGAATGTACTAAAAGCAAAAAACATAGCAGAAAGTCAGCCTTTCTATTCCATTTTGGATGAACCAACCGAAAGTGAAATAAAAAAAAGTAATAGTAACAAAGCGAAGCTATCTTCTATCCGAAATGAAATAAAAGCAACTGAAACATTCCTGAGTAAAAGGATGGATGAACTTTGGGAGTTATATGATACCAAAGTCAAACGTTTTGAAAATGTTGATGATGATTACAAAAGTAAAGCTAGTAAAGTGAAAAACCAATACACAGACTTCTTTGAAGGTGTTTGGGATGGACTTGAAGCAAATGTTAAAGCGGATGTTGATTTCATAAGAGGTCTATCGAATGGACTGTACGAACTAGCAAAAGGATTATATACGATTGTGGAAGACGCAGGGATTATTTACTTATCACAAGCCATACCTGATTTTGTGGAACCTGAAATTTTGAAGTCGTCAGCCAATCAACGAATAGATAAGTATACAGCTTCTCTTCAACAAATTATCGAAGACCCAATGGGTGCCGTTGAGTCAATCGGTCAATCCTTCTCAGATACGTATGAAGAGGAAGGAATTGCGTATGTCACCGGTGGTGCGGTACCTTCATTTATTCCATATGCTGGACAACTAGAGAAAATAACGAAAGTAGGGAAATTAGGAAATGCAATTGATGGTAAAAAACCTGTTCCTGATGAAATAAAAACAAAAGTAAAAGACCTTGTTGGAAATCATCCTGCCTTTCAAGGCGTTAGAAAAGGAACCATTCAGTTTATTAAAGACGTTAAAGATGGTAGTATCATCTTTATTGATGGAGTAAGAGGTGGAGTACAAAGACTAACCAACCCTGATAGTAACTTTGCCTATGCTTTCAGCGGGGCACGAAATGTATTAAACTCTCAAACTATTCAAAATAAGATTAATGCGGTCTTATTTAAGCTTGGTGTCAAAAGTCGTGTAGATGAAGTCATTAAAAATGATTATGATGCAGATGGGAACTTGGTTAATAGATCCGTAGTTCCAAAAGGTTATAGCAGTGTTGATGATTTCTTGAGTAAAGTAGATAATAACACCATTAAAGAATATGGATATAAAAATGTTGTTGAGTTTAAGGAAGTTGTTGCACTTGTGGATAAACATTTGAATGAATCCCCTAAAAGTAACATAATAAACAAAAAGCTTGCAGGAGGAACTCATCCTTCAGGAGTAGAATTTGATGTACTAGGGTTTCCTATTTTTAAAGGAGAGAATCTTAAATATACACTAAATCTTGATGAAAAGTTTTATCATATGAAAGATACACCTCAATTTGAAGAATGCACAAGGGTATTGAAGGACGCAATTATTAAAGGTGAAGTATCAAAGAGTATTTTTACTAAAGTTCAACTTGATCAAATAATGAATGAGAAAGCAAGAATCTCAGGTTTAACGTGGCATCACCACCAAGTATCAGGTAGGATGCAATTGGTAGTAAAAGAAATTCATGTATCTGTTGGGCACCTTGGTGGGAATACATTATGGGGAGAGGGAATAAGGTGAGGAAAGATATAATTTGGGAATATGCTGAATCAAAGGTGTCGAAAGATGATGTGGAAAAAATAGGAATACAATTAGGTTTTCTTTTACCACAAGATTACATTGATTGTGTAAGTGTAAATGGCGGAGCTAGTGTATCTCCACAAGAATTTAAAGTTGGAAATGTAGAACGGTGCTTTGGAGGTTTATTTAGTTTTAATGAGGAAAGTAGTGAAAATATTGTTAAAATGTATCAATTAGTTAAGGAGAGGCTTCCCAAAAGGATGTTACCTATAGCTGATGATCCAGCAGGAAATTTAATATGTTTTGATTTTAAAGATCATGAGGATAATCCAAGTATAGTATTTTGGAACCATGAAATTGTATGGGGAATAGATGAGTTAATGGAGGAAGAGAACTTAACAGAAGAGCAAGCAGAAGAAAGGGTCAGAGAAGACATCTCTTTTGTAGCAGACTCCTTTACGGATTTGATAAATTCTCTATACGCTAGTGAGGAAGATGATTAATAGACTGTTGGTACAAGAGTGAATAAAAATAACTGGGGATGCTAACATGGGCATTCCCTTTATTTAGAGAAAGACTTAATTATGCAATAAAATAGAAAACAGAAAAACATAGAGTTGGGCATTTTGGAGGAAATAAACTATGGGGAGAGGGTATAAGATGAGGGGAAATTTACAATGGCCATTTCCGGATAAGGAAGTATCAAGCGAATTTATAAAAGAAGTTGGACATGAACTAGGATATGAATTCCCTGAGGATTACATAGAATGTGCTAGAATTAATAATGGATCAGCAGTAATACCTTATTATTTCAAAGTAAAAGATGATGTCAAAGTGTTTGGAACTTTACTTTCGTTCGATAAAGAAAGTGATGACTATATAATTAGGGTTTTTAATAATTACATAGATACTTTACCTAAAAAAATGGTTCCTATAGTATATGACCCAGCAGGTAACTTAATCTGTTTTGACTATAAAGACCATGAAGAAAATCCAATAGTAGTATTCTGGGAACATGAAGGTGCTTGGGAAAAAGATATGCTGATGGAAGAAGAGGGTTTAACAGAAGAACAAGCAGAAGAAAGGGCAAGAGAAAATGTCTTTTATGTAGCAGACTCCTTTACGGACTTCTTAAATTCATTGTACGAATTTGACGAAGATGATATGTAGAATCAACTAAAGAAAAAAGCCCTTTATTTTAGGGCTTTTTATGATTCAGGAACATATCCAGATAGTAACATGGAACCTGCACCTACTGTGTAAATAGAGATGATTGCTATTGCTAATAATCTTTTCATTTTGTTACTTCCTCCTTCATATTCATTTTTAACCTTTCATGTAACGGTAAAGGATTCTTACGGAGGTGGTTTCAATTATGAAAGGGTATTGTTTAAATATGAGGACATTACTGAAGAATTTACAAAGTCACTAATTTGTATGTCCTAAAAGATATAAATTTTGCAAGTACCTATCTTGTCAGTCAAAAGTTTTCACCTTTAAGAAGCCTTCAGATCCTCGTCAAAAAAAGGGTCTGATTGCTTCTTTTTCATTATTCGACTTATGCATAAACGGCTCGTTTTACTAAAAAGCGAAAAAGTCGTCTTCCTTAAATAATAGGCAACGGTCGCTTCTGAGACAATAGGGTTGGACTTCGTTCGTAAAAATCGAACAGGACTCTCATTAATCTTAGTTGAAAAAGTAAGAGACAACATTTGAAGCATCCCCATGGCGATACAACTACACATGACAAATCCCTCGATTGCTTTCAAAGCGGACAAGATGAGTTCTTTCTCTTTTTCATCCTCCATTTCTTCTAATGGATGAATCATTCCTTTTTTTGCATAGCGTCTCAGTTTAGGCATGGCTTTTGACCAAAATTGATACCCAAATCCATTCATCACTTGTTTCAGGCTCTCGAAACGTACATTCAATTTTGAACCTAAAACTGTACAATTCAATGATGTTAACGGGATCTAAATCGAGCTTCGTTGTAACAAGAATGGCTGTTTTTTCTCCATACATGACAAGGACGAATCGCAGTTCTTGATAAAGCTTTTGCCCCCATAATAAATTAAGGCAAAGGTAACGAACGGTCTCTTCTTTTCCATATAAACGGACGGTTGCTTCTACGAATTCACTCTTCCTTGATGTAAAGAGGTCTTGAAGTTTGATGGTCTCTCCTTTTTTACGAGGACGACCTTTCCCTTTATATTCACCGGGCTTTGTATAAGCCCTACAAGACTTCTTGGCTTTAGTCAAAAGGTGAAGCATCGTTTCTGATTTCTCTAACAGTTCTGCCCGTTTCATAAGAGCAAAAATGGATAAATAGTAGCCATCAAGCAGTACGAGCGATTCTCCCATACATTTAGCTGCTTGAAACGCATCGTTTATGATTTGAACAATGTGAGAACCTTCACATTCATAATTGTTCTGTTTTTTCTCCAATTTCGAATCATGTTGACACCGTCATGGAGCCTGATCGAAAGAGGAAGACAAAATAGTTTCTTAGAAGGATCGCCAATGAGAACACCTATCCCACCAAACATGTGCCCAAAGATAAACTCGGCTTTTGAGGAATTTTCTGATTCTTGATGTAACCTCTTCACACCAGGCATTTTTCGTGCTTCTTTCGATTGCTTCACGCCATCTCCTACCAAGATGGTGATGCCGTCTTTCTTATAGATGGGTGCCTTACGATAAACAAGCTTCGTCCATGTTTGAATAAGATCCTCTAACTTCCAAGCTTGGGACCTAAAAAAATGCATCATAGCAGGATAGGACTTGGGTGAGATCGAAAGCTCACGAATGATGGAGGTTAATCCTACTTGATCGGAACGTAACATCAATCCAATAATCATGACGACAAACCATTCATAGGTAGCTTGTCGTGTAAAACAGGTCCTAAATTCTGAAAGTTCTTTATCTATTCTTTTCCACATAATCACTATGGTCATTCGCTGTTGAGTTTGATACAATATCAAAGATAACTCTTCTCGGATGACATGTCTCCTTATTTTGTTTAGTCGCTTAATAGGTTAACATGAAATCAAGCAGAAGGGTTATTTTTTATGCAGAAAATTCTCTTTCTAAGGGATTGAGTCATCTTTATAAAATGGACTTTGTAAGGGACCCCAAGACTCCTGCGGAAAAACGGGCTAGTCAAGACCCCGCAATGTGAGGCACGAACGAGGAGGCTTGACAGGTCGTCCGCGGAAAGCGAGGGGAATCCCTTACCATTACATAAAAAACATCGAGTATGGGGAAAAAGCTTTGAAAAATTCCGGAGAACTTTTGACTCTCCAGTACCTATATGTAAGGGAATTTTGATTGAAAGAAGGTACTTGCAAAATGAAAGAAAGAACTAGTAATAGGGGTAAATTAACTTTTAGTGTGTGTTCAAAAAGTAAGGAAAAAAGGGCGCTGAATAGAAAAGCTGAAGCCCTTTGCTCACATCCGACCAGCATAAGGCGAACATAACGTGAAGGTGTTCTTTACCTTCACTAAATGTTTGACTTATGACCTCGAGGATGTAAGGGCTGAAGCTAGACAAGAACGAGGCGGTCTGCTTAAGGAACGCAGGCTAAGTTCAGCCACGTCGCGAGAGCAACGCCTGCACTAGCCCGTCCTGGGCATCGAAGCACTCACAGTGTACGTACAATATGGTTCACGGGCTAAGAACGTCCCCATCTTAGGGACAACGCCCGTGCTAGCCAATCCTGGCGTCGGAGTGTCGGAAAAGCAAACCAACAAAGTTATTCATCCGACATTTTTTTAGGGCTTTTTGAACAACCTCTTTTAAGGTTAAAACATAAAATGAACCAAGTTCAAACGCACTTGGTGATCTAAATAAAACGCTAGGAAGAATATTTGAACAAAATGAAATTAATGTAAAGCAAAAAAACTTTGAAAAAGACGTTATCCTTAACTAAAGGGATATCGTCTTTTTTTTTTGTATATTTATCATAAGACAAAGGGTGCATTAGAAAATAAAATACGTGTTAAAATAGTACTCAAACAAATTCAATAAAGAGGTAGGTGATGCACTCATGTCAACTAATAAAATACCCAATAGATTAATCGCTGAGAAATCTCCATATTTATTACAACACGCCCATAACCCAGTGGATTGGTATCCATGGTGTGAAGAAGCGTTTGAAAAAGCGAAAAAGGAGAACAAACCTGTTTTTTTAAGTATCGGTTATTCGACTTGTCATTGGTGTCATGTGATGGCTCACGAAAGCTTTGAAGATCAAGAAGTCGCTGATTTACTTAATGAGCATTTCGTGGCTATTAAAGTGGATCGAGAAGAACGCCCTGATATTGATTCGGTTTATATGCAAGCATGTCAAATGTTAACGGGGCAAGGAGGATGGCCGCTTAATGTCTTTTTAACGCCTGATCAAGAGCCATTTTATGCTGGAACGTATTTTCCGAAAGAAAGTAAATATGGACGAGTAGGTTTTAAAAGTGCAATTGTTCAGCTTTCTCATAAATATCATCAAGAGGGAGACCATGTAATAAAAGCAGCCAAACAATTGACAGAGGCACTGCAAAGAAAGGGAAGGATAATTTCGAGCGAAATTCTTGGAATAGAAGAGGTTCATCAAGCTTTTCAGCAATTATCGCAAAGTTTTGACTCGATTTATGGTGGGTTCGGTCAAGCGCCAAAATTTCCAATTCCCCATATGCTTCAGTTTTTGATGAGATATGCGTATCAAACTGAAAATGAGCAAGCGTACCATTTTGTCGAAAAAACGTTGGATCGAATGGCACAAGGGGGGATTTATGATCACATCGGTTTTGGTTTCGCTAGATATTCTACTGATCAGCGCTGGCTCGTTCCTCATTTTGAGAAGATGCTTTATGACAACGCCCTACTACTTTATACATATGCCGAAGGATATCAGCATTTAAAGAAAGAGAAATATCGATTGATTTGTGAACAGGTAACCTTATTTTTAGAACGTGAAATGGTAAATGAAAGGGGAGCGTTCTATTCTGCTATTGATGCCGATACGGAAGGGATTGAAGGGAAGTATTACGTCTGGGACAAGGAAGAAATTCTTGAAGTATTAGGAGATCAAGGAGCTATTTTTTGTGATTTATATGGTGTGACGGAGGGAGGGAATTTTGAAGGGAAGAACATTCTTAATCAACTTTATACAAACATTGAGAAAGTGGCAGAATCGCATCAGCTTAGTGTTGGGGAGCTCGACAAGCTAGTTGAAAAAGCACGGAAAAAACTACTAGAGACAAGGGAAAAAAGAACTTACCCTCATGTTGATGATAAAATCTTAACCTCATGGAATGGATTAATGATTGCGGGATTGGCTAAAGCAAGCAGTGTTTTTCAAAATAAAAACATGCTTCAATTAGCTGAGAAAGCAATCGATTTTGTTGAGAATCACTTATTCGTAGATGGTCAATTAAAAGCTCGTTATCGAGATGGAGAAGTGAAATATGATGCTTATCTTGATGATTACGCTTTTCTGTTGTGGGCATACATTGAACTTTATGAAGCAACATACAAACGGACGTATATAGAGAAAGCAATGGATTTGGCAAATAACCTTATTGAAAAGTTTTGGGGAGACGGTGGATTTTACTTTACAGCTTATGATTCAGAAGAGCTTATTATGAGGGAAATGGAAATTTATGATGGGGCGATTCCTTCTGGGAATGGTGTTGCTTCTTCAATACTCGTTCGACTAGGAAGACTAACGAATAACGATGAGTGGTTGGACAAAGTCAATCAAATGTGGAAGAGGTTCTATGCGCAAGTTCATTCGTATGGAAGTGGACATACATTCTTTCTTCAAAGTGTCCTTGAAATGCACCAACAACAACGGGAAGCCGTCATTGTTGGGAAGTACTTGAATGCCGAGCAATTGAAGAAGGAGATTCAAAAAAAGGTCACCTATGGCTGGTCCATCATATTCGCGGAGGATGTTAAGGAGTGGAAATTTATTGCACCTTTTATAACAAGCTATCATATGATTGACAATCAACCAACCTTATATGTGTGTCAAAATTATGCTTGTCAGCAGCCGACAACAAATATAGCAAGTTTGCTGGCTCATTTTTAATTAAAAATGAGCCCTTCCGATATCAGTTTTTCGGAAGGGATAGCTCTTATTTGATAATCTCTTTATGAGTGAGTTCACCATTAGTGAAAGTGAACTGAACTTCTTTTCCACCGACAGATTCAAAGGCTGGCCATGAATAAACAATCACGCCATTTTCATTGGATAACATTTTTCCTTTTGAGCCCATGATATGCACAAGCTCTTTATAAGAAATACCATAACCTGCTTTCTCATAACGTTCCATCGTTACCACTCCATCTTCAACTGGTTCTGTTGTTTCCTCTTTTTGATCTTCTTCTTTTGTTTCACTATCTTTATTTTCGTTTTCTTCTGTAGAAGAGTCTTGTTGCGCGACTTCTTCTGAAACGTCATTTTTTTGACCTGTCCCACATGCAGTTGTGATAAGGGCTGTAAATATGACGAGAAAAATAAGTGAGTTTAATCGAAACATAGTTCATCATCCCTTTCTTACTTAATAAGACGTCCTTCACAATAAATAGTTACATTTCATTATAATGTTTCTATTTATGTGAAACAATATGGTATAGTATTACCAAAAGATGAAGAGAGTGATAGATATGAGTGTGTTGTCTATATACGGAAGCTCCCGTGAAGAAGGAAATAGTGAAGTGCTTGCCCAATATTTATTAACCGATATTGTGCATCAATCTATTTATTTGCGAAATTATTCGATCCATCCTATTCGTGATCAACGTCATGATCAAGGTGGCTTTGATCCAGTCGATGATGACTTTGATCAACTGATTAATCAATTCTTGAATCATGATGTTATCGTGTTTGTCACACCTTTATATTGGTATGGAATGACTGGGTTAATGAAAAACTTCGTTGATCGATGGTCGCAAGCTATGCGTGATGAACGTCTTGACTTTAAAGAGAGAGTAAAAGGAAAAGAGGCTTACTTGATTATTACAGGTGGCGGTGAGGTAGAGGTGAAAGCTCTGCCACTGATTCAACAATTTCAATTAATATTTGATTTTGTTGGAATGAGTTTTAAAGGATATGTGATTGGAAAAGGAGTAAAAAGAGGAGATGTTCACGAAGACGAAGGAGCAATTCTTAAAGCCCGTTTGATAAATGAGAAGTTGAAGCGGCATACTTAATCGTTTTGTTCTAAATCAATTTTATAGTCAATAGTATTCATTATAAATGAGACTTCCATCAGACTTTAGATGGAGGTCTTTTCATGATATTGAATGAATTTGAAAAAAAATCGATGAAAACACTAGCGATATATTTCGAAAACCGATATATTAATATATACATTGTAAAAGGGGGAATCGAAGTGAATACATTTAAAAAGTTAAAAGCCTTTTATTTGCCTTATAAAAAATATTTTATTTGGTCGATGATTTGCTTACTTATCGTAACAGGAATTACAGTGATATACCCTATAATTCTTCGATTTACGATTGATGAAATTATTTTAAATGGGCAATACCAGTACGTTTCCTTCATCGCACTTGGCTTTATTGGTATTATGGCTGTAAAGGGTGTGATGACTTTTTTTCAGCAATATTATGGAGACATGTTTGGAATTACTTCTGTTTATCGGCTTCGAAACGAACTGTATGAGAAGCTACAACGACTGCCTTTTAAGTATTATGATAATGCGAAAACAGGCGATTTAATGTCAAGACTAACGGCAGATGTAGAAGGGTTTCGATTTTTCCTATCTTTCGGATTTTCAGAACTGTTACGCTTTTTGCTTCTCGTTTCCGTTACACTGTCCGTTATGTTTTATTATTCTGTTAACTTAACACTTGTAACCATGGCGGCTTTGCCTTTTTTAGCGGTAGTTGTTTACCAATTTGATAAAAAGGTACACCCGGCTTTTAGAGGGATTCGCAAGTCGTTTGGAAAATTAAATACGAAAGTGCAAGAAAATATTAGTGGAATCCAAACGGTAAAATCATTGTCGAGAGAAGACTTTGAAATTGGAAAATTTAATCGATTTAATGGTTCTTATAAAGAAAACTATTTAACAACGGCAAACGTATGGGCTAAATTCTTTCCCCTAATGGAGTTCATCGGTAATATTTGTGTCGTCGCTCTTTTAGCGTATGGCGGTTTCCTTGTGATGAACGGAGAGTTAACTCCTGGGGAACTTGTGGCTTTTAATAGTTTAGTATGGTACCTCGTTTGGCCGATTATGAATCTAGGGTTTACCATTAACTTATTTTCACAAGCAAAGGCATCTGGCGAACGGTTACTTGAAATATTAGAGGCTGAAGAAGATATTAAGGACGCAAATCAAACAATGAACAAAGATCAAATAAACGGAAAAGTCAGTTTCAATCATGTTTCCCTGCACTATTTAGAAGGAGAGAACGAAGCAGCTTTAAAGGATGTTTCATTTAAAGTGGATGCTGGAAAAACAATCGGATTAATTGGAGGAACGGGTTCTGGAAAAACAAGTATTGTTCAGCTATTGACGAGATTTTATGAACCGACAGAAGGTACCATTTTAATCGATGACGTCCTTATAAATAACTTGCCATTAAAAAGCTTGAGGGCAAATATAGGAGTTGTTTTACAAGAGTCGTTTTTATTTTCTTCCACGATTAAATCGAATATTGCTTACGGAAAACCAGAAGCGACGATGGATGAAATTCTTTCTGCTGCTAAGCGAGCACAAGCCCACGATTTTATTATGGAGCTTCCTAACGGATACGACACAATGCTTGGGGAAAGAGGGTTAGGTTTATCTGGTGGTCAGAAGCAGCGAATTGCGATCGCTAGAGCACTTTGTCTAAATCCAAGCATTTTAATACTTGATGATTCAACAAGTGCGGTCGATATGCAAACGGAAGTCCAAATTCAAAAGGCTTTAAAAGAAGTGATGAAAGGAAGAACGACGTTTATTATTGCGCACCGAATCTCTTCTTTAAAACACGCTGATCAAATATTGGTACTAGAAAACGGTGAGATTGTCGAGCGAGGAACGCATGATCAGCTTATAAATAAAGAAGGTCCGTATCATCGAATCTATGACATTCAGTTTCAAGATCAAAAAGCAATCGTACAATCTTCATAAAGGACGGTGAGAAACGTGACAAGTAACGAAAAGAAAAAATTGATTCGCGAAAGGTTTCATTATTCTTCGGATCAAGCAATTGATAAACCTTTCAATTGGAAGCAAATGTGGCGTCTATTTAGTTATTTAAAACCGTATACAAAAAATTTATTACCTTTATCGTTTGTAACCGTAATAATAGTAACAGCGGTTAGGTTACTAATTCCTATTTTGATAGGAATCTATATTTTAGAGAAAGCCATTATTGAAAAGAACCAGAGTTTATTAATTATGTTATTGTTCTTCATTAGTGGATTATATTTAATCAACTATGTGGCTAACTTTTTGCGAATTCGCTGGATGAATCAGCTTGGACAAAATGTGATTTATGATCTCAGACAACATTTGTTTTCACACGTACAAAGTTTGTCGCATCGATTTTTTGATCAACGATCAGCAGGGTCGATCCTTGTACGAATAATGAATGACATTAATTCATTACAAGAGTTATTTACAAGTGGCGTTATTAATTTATTGATGGATATCTTTTTGTTATTAGGTATTTTCGTGATCCTCTTTTCTATTAATGCGAAGCTTGCTTTAGCCATTATGGTCATCATGCCGATCATGTTTTTTATTTCTACTAGATTGAGAAAGAAAATTCGTCGCTCATGGCAAAATGTACGTATTAAGCAATCAAAGCTGAATTCTCATTTAAATGAGAGCATTCAAGGTATTCGCGTTACGCAGGCTTACACACAAGAAAAAGAAAACATTGAATTCTTTGATGGCGTCAATACAGAAAACTTCTCGAGCTGGCAGGAAGCAACGAAAAAAAACGCCATGTTTCGCCCATTTGTTGAAATGACCAATGCAGTAGGGACTGCTATCTTAATTTGGTACGGTTCAACTTTAATTCGAGGTGGGGAAATCTCCATTGGTGAATTTGTTTCATTTGCTTTTTACTTAGGAATGTTCTGGGAGCCCATCTCTCGTTTAGGTCAAGTGTATAATCAATTGTTAATGGGGATGGCTTCATCAGAACGTATCTTTGAATATTTAGATGAAAAACCGATCGTGTCTGAAGCAGAAGATGCAATGAAGTTAACGGATATGAAGGGGAAAATTGAATTTCAAGGAGTTACCTTTTCTTACGACAATGACCGCAAAGCGTTAAACGATGTTTCCTTTGAAATGAAAGCAGGAGAAACCGTTGCCCTTGTGGGCCATACAGGATCAGGGAAGTCGACCATTGCGAACTTAATTAGCCGCTTTTACGATGCAACAGACGGAAAAGTCATGATTGATGGGTATGACATTCGAGATTTATCGGTCACTAGTTTACGTTCGCAAATCAGTGTTGTCCTCCAAGATACGTTTATTTTCTCAGGAACTATAATGGAAAATATTCGCTTCGGTAGGCCGTCGGCTACAGATGAAGAAGTTATCAAGGCCGCAGAGGCCGTCGGTGCTGATGAGTTTATTTCCAAACTACCTAATGGATTTTTGACGGAAGTAGAAGAGAGAGGGAACGTCCTATCTGTAGGAGAACGTCAATTAGTTTCTTTTGCAAGGGCATTACTCGCCAATCCAAGGATTATCATATTGGATGAGGCAACGGCAAGTATTGATACGGAAACAGAAATGAAAATTCAACACGCTTTGAAGACGTTATTAAAGGGGCGAACCGCGATCATGATTGCACACAGACTTTCCACGATTCGTGACGCCAATCAAATTATTGTTCTTGATCACGGTGAAATTATGGAAAAAGGGACACATCAAGAGCTGATGGAAGCACAAGGCGTCTATTATGATTTAGTGAAAGTACAATTTAACTTACCTGAAGTAGGGTGAAAGGAAAAAAGCTTGTGGTCGATTAGAATCACAAGCTTTTGCTTATGCAAAGATTCTTAAAAAAGGGAAGCACGGTCAGAGAAATGAATCATAGTAAGAACAAATGTTTCTCTTTGTGTCCGAATGATGATATAATTTATGTTGTATGATAGATTGGCTTTGAGGGTGGTAGTTCACTCCCCTATAGAAAGGGGGTGGACGTATGACAGTATTTGAAACATTGATGGCTATGATCGCTTTTGGGTCGCTCATTGTAGCAATATTGTCGTTTAAAAATAAAGAATAACCACCCCAAAGCCCCATACTTTAAGTGGTGGTTATTTCTAATGAGTGGTTTTTTCCTAACACTCTATTTGGAACTATTGCCCTTAGAGCGTCTATTGTACATTGACCGTAGGTGGTCCAACACCTGCGGTCTTTTCTTATCGTATGTTTTTCTTACTATCATTATAACTGAATTTTAAAAGAAAACCAAATCTGGACTATCTAGTTCTTTCCTCATTGTTTCAAGTGTTGTTATTTTGCTTCTATTTTTGAAGGGTGAACCGATTCAAAGTTAATAATCAAGTGATACTAATAACAATGCATATATATCCGAAAAATATTTCAATTTCCTTTGCAGAAATGATTTCTAATAACAAGCCCCTTTTAAACATCGATAAATACATGAGCGAACCATAGACCGAATAGTGAAACGAAAAACTTCCTTACTTAAAAGAATGAAATAGTCTAAGACTTTTGAATAAACTCTGGTGAAAAATCAATTCCTATTTGTAAAACTGTTTCATTTGAAGTTATAAATATAATAAATAATTATTAACTCGATAAAAATGATTGTTAATGTTCCCAATCCTATTAGACCCATTTTCTTTTGAATAACATTCTCTTGAAGGCTAATTTTACAAACAGATGCACCAAGAGTGACTCGTGATGGATTGACCATTGTCATTAGAGAAGAACTCACGTTTTGAGTAGTCGCTAGCAATACAGGACTAAGTCCAATATGAATGGCTGTTTCGGTTTGTAATCGAATGAACATAGTATTAGAAGCTGTGTTACTACCTGTTAAAAATCCTCCCATTGCACCAATTAATGGCGAAATAAAAAGGAACACAAATCCCATTGTTTCAGAAGCTAGAATAGAAAGAACAGTAAACATTCCTGCGGTCTGCATCATTTCAGAAATGAAAATATAAAAAAATGTTGCTAAGAGAACGGGGATACATTTTTGTAATGTCTGTTTTGAACTAACAAGTATATCTTTCTTTGAAAGCTTAAAAAAACTAATAGAATAAATACAACTTATAATAAGGAAAAAACCTGGTGAAAAGAATAGAAAAAAATCAATGTTATATTGTTGTAAAGAAAGGTTCGAAATCCCCTTTAAAGTTTCCTTAATACTTGAACTCGTTCTCGACAAAAATAATAAGAAAATTAAAAGAATGTAAGGAGAGATGTAACTAATAAAGGTCTTCATATTATCCTTTTTGTTATCTTTTATGTAATAGATCCCGTTTCTCTTGTTCTTAAATGTAATCAAACAAAAAATTGACAATATGATCATTAATGAACTGAAGATGCCAGCAATTTCAACGCTAATAAAGTGATTCGCAAACCATGTGAAAATCCCTAATAAGAGTCCAATGGCAATTACTTCATTTATTCTCGAAATAAGTAGTTTTTTACCTACAGCAAAATAACTAATTAAAATAGAGAAATAAATGAACAGTGGGATCATCATCAAAGATGTGCCCTCACCTAATGACTTAAGGGGAATTTCTCCAAGTGTAGCTCCAATAATAGTCCCCATGGCTAAAGTTCCCCATGGTATGATTATTAAACTAGTTAAAGAGATTAAAGAAGATTGTATAGGTGTGAATCCTAAAGCTAATAGAATAGGAGCAATGACAACCACAGCTAATCCAAATCCGCTTAATGACTCTATTAAAGGAGATAATCCCAATGCTAATAGCATTACCTGGTGTATTCGGTCATTTGTAGATGAAGCTATTGTGGATGCGATTCTTGAAATTGCCCCCGCTTTTTCCATTAGCTCATATAAAAGAATACCAAACACTAATATATAGGCAATGATAATCGTAATAAGGATTGCTTTTATTAGTGGATGAGAAAAATCCATTATGCTAATATTAAATATTGGCAATAAAGCAATCGTAGCTGTTAAAAAAGTAACAAATAGTCCTGTGTAAATGGCTGATTTTTTAAAGATAAAAATGAATAAGATAATTGTAATAAGTGGTAGAAAAGAAAAAATAACTTTCAACATATATTCACGTCCTTTTTATACTATAAGATAAATAAATTATACTATAGTATAAAAAAGTGTAAAGATATTTTTTAATCAAATAAAGAGGTGAAAGAATGCACTTTGGGAAAAATGTAAAAAAAATTCGAAAACAAAAAGGGATAACCTTGCAAAAATTGTCACAGTTAAGTGAGGTGAGTCCGTCTATGTTATCTAAAATCGAGCGAGAAGAGAAAAATCCCACGATTCAAGTTGCCTGTCAAATTGCTGAAGGGTTAAATATAACATTGTCTGATTTATTGGATCAAAAGGAGCGAAAAAAGGATCGAATGGTGTTAAAGAAAGAGACAAGACAAATTTATATAGATAAAAAATTCGGTTTTGAGAGGCATTTACTTTCTCCTTCAGCTCCTTCTAGTGGAATCGAATTTATTTTAAATAAAATTCCCCCAAAAAGCGAATCGGGCATATTTCCCGCTCATAAGGAAGGTGTAACAGAAACTATATATGTAGCTAAAGGGTGTATAACCGTTGAACTAGATGGAGGGGATTTTAAAGAAAATTTAAACGAAGGTGACTCGTTTTATTTTGAAGCAAATACAGAGCATCGATTTATAAACAAGACTGATGAAGAAAGTCATTATTATTTAGTAATTCACTCTACTATAAAATAAATTTATATTAATCTTTAAGTTCTGTAATAATGTTTTTTTCTTCTTGAAAAAAGTATATTTGTAACGAACTACCGAATTATTTCTAGAAATAGATTAGATTTTTTTTATTGAGTAAAATGTATATGTTTACTCCTATTTGTATTGTTACAGTCTTGGATTCTTGTTGTCACACATTTTCACATGGTTCACACATATTATTTCTACGATTTTTGGCTAAAGTGAATAATGAAATATAAAAAGGAGTGATTAAACATGAATAAGAAATGGATGACATTAGGAGTAGCTTTACTTATTGCGGTACCAACTTTTGCATTTGCAAGTGAAGCGCTTGATGATGGACAAACGGAAAATAAGTCAGAAGTGATAGAAAATGAGAAGGCCAACAAAGGAGAACAAAAGGGTAAATGTGATGATAAAGGAGGTCAAAAAGATGACATGCTCCTTCAACTAGTGGAACAATATTCTCCTGATACTCTTGACAGTTGGGAAGCAGCAATGGATCAACATAAAGAATTAAGAGAAGAACTGAAAAATAACCGTAAAGAAGGAAAACCAGAATTATCAGAAGAGGAACGTGAAGCGTTAAAAGAAGAGCGCGGTTCTAAAGAAGATAAACAAGAGTTATCGGAAGAAGAAAGAGCGGCCCTAAAAGAAGAACGTGGATCTAAAGGAAAACATAAAGGAGAAAAACCAGAACTTTCAGAAGAAGAACAAGAAGCACGTAAAGCTGAAAAAGAAGAACAAAAACAATTGAGAGAGCAATTAAAAGAGGCAATAGAATCTGAAGATGATGAAGCAATCTCATCTGTTTTAGATGAATTGTTACAAAAATTAGAAGCACGTAATGCTCACCTACAAGAAAAACTAGATAATGTAGCAACTTCTGGTGAAGAGTCTGCATAATTGAAAACAAAAACTTGGTCTACCATTAACAAAGGTGACCAAGTTTTTTTGTGTACTAAAACGACAGCTCATGCAATTTAGTAACCATAAAAATATAATTTTTACACTACCATAAATTAATGGTTTTATAGTATAATGATGGATGTTTGATGAGTGTTTTTAAGTGTGAAGGTGTAAAGATAATTGAACTTATTTTTAAAAATAATGAAACTTTTGTCACTTAGCACTCGTAGATAGTATGGAAACATATTTTAGAGGAGGATTTATTATGGAAATGCAAACAGAAACAACACATGTAGATAACAAAAAGCCTTCGTTATTTGGCGTATTCACGAGTCCTGGGCTTCAGTTTGAGAGATTGAGAGAAAGACCGACGGTGTGGGTGCCGCTTTTGGTTTTAATAATTTTATGGGCTTTAGATGGATTTTTGAGAGCAATTAGTTATGATTATGAACCTGAATTAATTGAAGGGGTCACATTAGAACAGGCAAAGTTTTGGGGAATGATAGGTGGAACAGGTGGTGCTTTAATAGCAGTACCAATAGGAAGCTTAATTTCAGCTGTGATTGTTTTAATAATTGCAAAAATAGCTCAAAAGAAGCCTACCTTTAAACAATTATATTCCTTTGCTTTATATGCAAGTGTAGTAGGAATTGTGGGGGCGTTATTAAACAGTATTTTATTCTATATTCTAGGTTTTTCAATCAGTGAAAAAACTCCAGAGCTTACTAGTTTGGGAAGTTTAATTGAAAGCGAAGGGGCACTCCAAGGTTTTTTAAACTCAATTGAATTATTTACTATTTGGTCTACAGTTATTTTTGCTATTGGTTTAGAGAAAGTGGTTGGCTTATCAAAAAGGTCTGCTTGGAT
This sequence comes from Bacillus carboniphilus, assembly GCF_020524035.2. Taxonomy (NCBI): domain Bacteria; kingdom Bacillati; phylum Bacillota; class Bacilli; order Caryophanales; family Bacillaceae; genus Bacillus; species Bacillus carboniphilus. The sequence continues at coordinate 647,585 of NZ_CP129013.1, forward strand.
TATCTCTATTGCCTTCTTGCTAGTCTTAATTATTATTAGCGTGGTAACTGCGTCATTTAGTACCTCTCTTGGAGGAATGTAACCTTGTCTAAAGCAGTCAAAATAATAATAGGAATTGTAATCGTACTGGCAATTGGTGGATTTGTTGGGTTAAATATTTATCAACAAAAAGAAGAGACGGCTGCTTCCTCAATCGTTGAGACAGTTTCTTTGGAGAAAGAAGAAATAGTCCAAAATGTCATGGTTCCTGGAACACTTGAATTAACGGATGAACAGCGCATTTATTTTGAAGTGGATAAAGGAAAAGTGAAAGAAATTTTCGTTAAAAAAGGGGACAAAGTGAAAGAAGGAACAAAACTTGTTGAATATGAAAATCAACAAGTTACGCTTGAAAAAGAACAAAATGCTTTAGAAGTTGAGTCTAGTAATCTACAACTTAAGCAATACGACTCGCAAATGGATGATTTAAAAGATGAACAAAAAGAGCTAGAAAAGCAAATAGGTGAAGACGAGGCAAAAAAGCAAATTGATGAACAGAGGGAGCAGCTAAAACTGGATAAAAAGATTGCTGAACTTTCTTTAAAACAAACGGACCTTCAAAAACAAACAATAGAAAAAGCGATCTCTGATTTAACCGTAAAAAGTGAAATTAACGGTGTTGTGGTCAATGTTGATGAAACTGCGATGAATCCTAGTATGCAAGATGCGGGCACACTCATTCATGTGGCGAATATGGACTCTATGCAAGTCACTGGTGTGATATCTGAATATGACACGTTAAAAGTGAAAAAAGATCAACCGGTTAAATTAACTTCTGAAGTTCTTCCGGAAAAAGAATGGAAAGGCAAGGTTTCTTATATAGGAGACTTGCCAGAAGGAAGTGCGTTGGGTGAAGGTGGCGGAGCCGTTCAATATTCTATTATTGTTGCCGTTGAAGAGGCTAGTAAAATGGAAGCGAAGCCAGGGTTTCAGCTATTAATGGAAATTGAAACGGAGCGCCGAGAAGTTGAAACACTTCCTTTAGAAGCCGTTCAACAGGAAGGGGAAGACTATTTTGTTTATCTCGTACAAGAAGGAGTAGCCATTAAGCAGCCCGTTACGGTTGGCTCAACATCCGAGGAATTTATTGAAATTGTCGAAGGGGTGACGGACTCCGACGTAATTATTAATAACCCTGATGGTATGATTACAGATGGCATGGAAGTGAGTGTGGAATGATTAAACTACAAAGCATTACGAAAAGCTACATGATCGCCAAAGAATCATTTGATGTCTTGAAAAGTGTGGACTTACAAATCGATGAAGGTGATTTTGTTGCGATCATGGGGCCTTCTGGTTCAGGGAAATCAACGCTAATGAATATTATAGGCTGTTTAGATAAACCAACCAAAGGTCAATATTTTTTAGACAACACGGATATTTCTACATACAAGGATAAAAAACTAGCTGATGTTCGTAATCAGTCGATTGGATTTGTTTTTCAACAATTTCACCTCCTTCCTAGATTAACGGCTTTAAAAAATGTGGAGTTACCAATGATCTATGCGGGGATGCCTGCAAAAGAACGGAAAGATAAAGCCATGAATGCTTTAGAAAAAGTAGGCTTAACTGATCGAATGAATCATATGCCAAACGAGCTATCTGGAGGGCAAAAACAAAGGGTAGCGATTGCGCGTTCGATTGTGAATCAGCCGAGAATTATTTTAGCGGATGAACCTACGGGAGCACTGGATACAAAAACGAGTGCATCAATTATGGAGTTATTTCAATCATTGAATGAAGAAGGGACAACGGTAGCGATTGTTACGCATGAAAAGGAAGTTGCTGATCATGCGAGAAAGTTGATTTTTGTTCGTGATGGCAAAGTGGAATACACTTCCGAACAGCAGGAGGTGTCCTTGTGAGTTTACTAGAAAATATAAAAATGGCGATTTCCTCTGTTATGGCACATAAAATGCGTTCGATTTTAACCATGCTTGGTATAATTATCGGGGTAGGGTCTGTTATTCTCGTTGTCGCTATAGGTCAAGGCGGAGAACAAATGTTGAAAAACTCTATAGTCGGAGAGGAGAATACGATTCAAGTATACTACTCACCATCCGAAGAGGAGATGGAACGAGACCCGAACATTTTTGATAAACCAGCGTTCACTGAAGAAGATATTAGAAACCTTAAGCAAATAGATGGAGTTAAAAATGTTGCAACAATGACGACGGTTGGACAACAGTCGAGGTATAAAGAAGAAATGCTAGATTTAAATATTAATGTAATTAATGAAGCTTATTTAAAGGTTAATGAAATCCGTGTAGCTGAAGGGAAACCATTTGATCGTTCAGATTTTTTAGGAGCTAGACGTGTAGGGATCGTATCTGATCAAGTGAAGGAGGATTTTTTTCCTGATCAATCTCCTATTGGTGAGGTTCTTTGGCTAGGGAGCCAACCGATTGAAATAATAGGTGTTCAAGAAGCGCCTACTGGGCTGTTCTCATTTTCCGTCCAATCTATATATATCCCAGATAGTACGTATAACGCTGCTTTTGGTAAATTAAGTTATGATGAATTGACTCTTCAAGTCGAATCGAAGGATCAATTTGAAAGAGTAGGCGAAGAAGCAACGACTCTTTTAAATAATGCTCATGGTACTGAAGAATCCTACCAAGTTTTTAACATGGAAGAAATGGCAGATGGGGTTTCTCAAGTGACCACCATCATGACAATGATTGTAGGAAGTATCGCTGGGATTTCCCTCCTTGTGGGTGGAATTGGTGTTATGAATATTATGCTTGTTTCTGTCACCGAGCGCACCCGAGAAATTGGTATACGAAAAGCGTTAGGAGCTACACAAGGGCAAATATTATTTCAGTTCTTGATTGAGTCTGTCATGTTAACGTTATTTGGTGGTTTAATTGGAATTTTATTAGGGGTTGGAGGCTCTTCGATTGCGGCAATGTTTCTGCAATGGGAACCACTTGTTTCATGGCAAGTCGTTTTGATCGGAACTCTATTCTCCATGTTAATTGGTGTGATCTTTGGGGTTTTACCTGCTAACAAAGCAGCAAAACTTGACCCTATTGATTCACTACGATACGAATAAGGAACAAAAGGAAAGACCCATCGTTCATTGATAACGAAGGGTCTTTTTAGCAGAGTGAGAAAGTATATAAATAGGTCCTTATGTGGATGGTGCTTTTATTTTTGTCTAGCTCCAGCGCCTAGCCAGGAGACGCCTCCAGGAGGGAGGTGGATCTACGTTGCCACAGGACGTGGCTGTTTTTAGTAGATCCTCCTCTTTCGGGCTTTTCGTGTTTCCTTTATCTCATACGGCGATGAACAGGATGTTCTAGCGTCAACGTTAGTCACAGGATGTGACTGCTCTTAGTTGACGTTCACTTTTTTATGCGTCGCTAGACGGTCGCTTGCGCTTTTCTTATTTGCGAATGTAAGTGACTAATTTTGTTCTTGGCTTTTAAAATAAGAGTGCATAATCTTATTGCTTGATGAAAAGTTCTTGATATTATAGCAAATATAAGACGACATGCGGTCGGTTGTTTATTTATTATTCAACTAAAAGTACTAATGGTTCATTAGCAACACTAATGTTATTCACGACTTGTAAGGAACTAACTTGGATATAACTAACTTGATTGGTCGCATTTCTTGAGGCGACAATATATTCACCGGAGGACGAGATATCAAAGAAACCTTTACCAAATCCATCAATTTCAGAAGTGCCGGTGATGACCCTAAATTCTTGATCATTTCGGGAAACTTGGCTCAAAAAACCTAAACCAGTTTCTGGAATAGTAACAGAAGCAAAGATTAAACTTTCATCTGTTTCTTCTTGCAATTCTTTTATAACGGGAACATCCAGTTCTGGGAATTCAATTGTTTGAAAGGATTGTAAAGTTAAAGTATCAGATAATGTGAAACCTTGGGTATTATAAATGACTAATTGAGCATTTGTCTCTCCAACCCCTAATTCATCAACAAACTCAACTCCACCATAAAGATAGGAACCATCTAATGAATAGACCAAGCTTTTAAATGACTGCATGCCATTAAGTGTTCTTTGAGCTATTATGTTTAAATTACTGATTTCAAAAACAACAAATGCCCCATTGCCTCCTACGGTAATATTCTCTGATGCCACGACTAAATATTGATTATCTGGAGAAGAAACTAAAAACTTAGAGTTTATTAACTCGGTTTCAATCGTATTTATTATAATATTAGTACTAGTGTCAATTTCAGAGATGGTATTGTCTCCCGTATTAAGCACAAACAGCAATCCTGCATTTGTTCCACTCTCACTTGTAATCGCCAATGCACTTGGGTTACTCCCCACCCTAATTGAAGTTTCAAGCGTATTTGTAGCAGTGTCAATTACGGATACATATCCTGTTGATGCCCCTGTTGTTATATACACTTTTGAATGATCTGACCGAGCGATAATATTCTGGTTAAGAAGAGACTGTGGAGCAGAAGGGAGAGAAATCGTATTGATGACGTTGTTCGTAGATGAATCAATAATGGATAGGGTTGAATCCTCACTCCCAACATAGAGAAATGTACTTTCTTCCGTAGTTGCAGAGAGAATTGCAATCGGTTTTTCTCCTACAATTATATTCGTACTATCATCGATAGAAAGGAAAGCGACTTCAGTACCTTTACTTTCTCCTACGTAAACATTTGGCAAAGTTACAACAGCGGTATCAAAGCGGGTTAAAAATACATTATCGACAACCACACTTGGTGAAAACGCTAATCCACCTTTGCGAATAATGACTTCGGCAAATCTTACCCCTAATGGCACAGTTTCCGTTAGTAAAGTGATTAAATTAAAATTTCCTTCTTTTCCATTAGGTAATTGACCTTCTGAAATAGTTGCTTCTAGTCCAATCGAAATCTCTCGTAATGAACGGTCGAGAAAGATTACGAGTATTTCCATAGGAGGAGCATTACCATCTTTTACAGTAGCTAGAGAAAGACTTAATTGATAACTTTCACCTTCAATGACATTGACTGTTTGTAAGATAAAGGCTTCATCCTCACCTCCTGCTAATCTTGCAGTATAGTTTCCAACTAATACGGGACAGGGTGTCATAATGACATCTGAATTTTCTCCTTGCCAAGGACCTAATTGTCCTAATCGAAAACTTCCGTTACTAATGAGATTTTGAATTTGTGCCACAAAAACACCTCTTTTCGTTTTTTATTCATTCACACTGTATGTTATGAAAAAAAATACATGGAAGTTCAAGTTTTTTTAAAAAAGAAAAAACTCCCTTGTTTAAGTTCGAGAAGTGAGCAATCATTTTGTTTCGCTTCACTTCACACGATTCCCATAGTGGTTAACACCAACATGTTAAATAGATTCAGCCCCTTATTTTTTACCTAATGACTAATATGAGGAAGGTTTTAGCCTAATCTTTTGATTGTAAGGAACCTTCATTTACCTTACTCATAGGCTATATAAATCAGTATATTCGTAACAAAAGGTTGGTTTGAGGTGAAATCGGTTTTATGAATACTTTCAGTAGATTCACTTTAAAATTTTGATGTGGTATTGAAGGCTAGGTTCTTATTTTCTATGACAATAAATGAGGTGCAAATTATGTCACTTATTCAAAACTTGATTGAAAATGGTAACTTCAAACAAGGTAGGTTGAGCCCTTGGATAGGGGAAAATGCAGAAGTTATCCCTTCGCCTTGTCCTTCCATCGTCGATGGTTTTAGTGCAAAGTTAAAAGGGGGAAGAGAGGAAGCGTCAATCTTTCAAAATTTTAATGTCATCACGGGAGAGTCATATTCATTAACACTGTCCCTTGCTACTGTAAGGAAAGGAACATCACCCCCCAATTCAAATTAAAGTTGAATTCCTCAACCGTTTATTACAATTTGTTGGATTAGGTCTAGAGGAATCAATTTTGCAAAATCAATTGCCAGACGGGAATGTAGGTAAATTTAATACAATTCAGTTAATAACAGCTACCGTGCCAAAAGAAGCGAGGTTTGCACGGCTCACTATTGAAAAAGAGGGGTTAACTTTCTCTCCAAGTGTAGTTGTTGATAATGTTTCAATGAGTCGAATTACAACGGAACTTACTCCCTTACCCAATAGTTATGTAGGGAATACGGATTCGGACACGGCCACTATCCTTGCTCTTGTGGTGGATTGATTTTGGGGAGTGTTTGTAGCTTTGACTTTTATAGGGTTGCTTAATCTATCCCATATAAAGCCTAAAAAAGAAGGAGGTAGCTAGGTAGCCACCCTCCTTCTCAAGTGATTAAGGTTGATAAAAATATCCAACAATCTCTACCATAAACTCACTCGTGTCATCGTAACTACTCCAGCTACCTACTTGGCCAATAAAGTTAAAGGCATAAGGGTCTGAGTTTGCGGGTACATACATAAGGGTACTGTGATTAATTTTTTCAGGTACTGTACCATTAAAATTGACTGTGGATGACGTTCCGAGCTTGGCAACAAGAGAGTTGTTTAAAGAAAATCCTATATGGTCAGAGCCCATGTTTTTAGCAGTTACATTCACTAAATACCCTTTAGGACTGAAGGCAAAGCGATCATTCTCTAACTCGATTGTTCCACTTGTATCCTTCACGTTTGATCCGCTAAGATCAGGGTGAGAGAGAGGAACGGGTTCAAAGAGTGGCTGATAAGCATAATCTTCATTTGATGAACTAGCATTTTGGAAATAACCAATCATTTCAATAGTATAGGTGCCAAAATCAACATTAATGGAACCATATCGGGTTATTGACCATTCACCTCGACTGATCTCAATCGATACAGTATTAGGTGATAGTTCATCTGCTGGAACAAAGATAACATCTTTGCTTTGGATAGGTAAATGTTGCACTCCAATACTGGAACCACCATTTTCAGAAGCTGAAGTTCCTAATTTTGCGGTGACACCATTGAGAGTCACGCGAACATCATCAGAAACGACATTTTTCGCTTTTACTCTGAACAAATAGCCTGAAGCGTTGTCTTTTCCTGTATTAAGAGTACTACTTCTACTGTCTTTTCCTGTATTAAGAGTACTACTACGAGTTTCTTCTCCGGCTATTTCTTTGTACATATACGATGGTGTAAAATGACCAGCTTCATCGGAAGTCGTATAGTACCCTACTAAATAGGTATTGACCAAATGATTGAGTTCTCGAACCTCGTCATCCTTTTCACCAGCAAAACACGCCACTGCCCAAGGAGAATCACATTCAGAATCATAAGGATCATAATAATAATAACGGTTGATTGCTTCGTATTCGGACTCCATATTTGATGTTTTTGGAACAACCATCGTATAGCTCTGTTTGGCAAATTCTTTAGGGTAATACTTATCGAACAGGTCTAGAGTTGTTTCATCTTGATAATCATGAGTGACTCCGAGATGAGTGGTAAAATTCCCAAATGTAATGGAATCCGTTGCATTGTGGAATTCTCCACTTACTTCAATAACAAACGCCTCTGCATTCGGATAGGTGTTCCCAAGGTCTTTGAAGTCAGTAAATTCCTTTTTTGAATCAAGTGGAACATATCCTAAGGGCTCATTGGAAAACGGATCCTTTTGTGACTCAAGAATTAAGTGTTCGGTGATGTTCCCTTTAACATTTTTCACTTGGATTTTCGCGTCTGAGTACGCCGTATCTACTGGCAAACTAAAAGTTGATTCATAGATCTGATCGCGATCTTCGTCCGTCAATTCAACTATCTTTTTCTCACCTGCTAGCGTTTTTACGGTTGCGGTAACGCTTTCAATTGGATAGCCATTATCCCATATGCCCGCCTTAATCGATTTCCCGCCGTCGGCATACATAGAGTAATTCACAATAGAAGAAGCATCTTCATTTGGATCCAGGATAGAAATGGTCATATCAGGGCTTAATTCCATATCATAAAAGTTTGTCTCATCTAAAACGATCGAACTATCTTCGGAGGAAACATAGAAGGACCAATCCGAGTCAACTTGTTGACCATCAAGATAAAACGTGTTTTCCCCATTCACTTCTCTTACTTCAGCGTCTAATGCATAGGTAAGTGCATCAGCAATGGTTAGAGTTGGTTTGTATTGACTATTCATTCCTTCTGAATCCCTTGCAAAAACTCGATAGGTCTTGACTTCATCCCCGTCCATAAAAACGATCTCCGCTGTTTCATTATCAATAGCGGCTTCATACCAACTCCAATCATACTCAAGAAGAGGCTGACCTTTGTCTAGGCGTTTGACCTTTCCATCAAATTGGTTGGCATGCAAATTGATTGGATAGCCCATCTCTATCAATTTAAGCTGATCTTCTGTTACATACAGGTCATTTCCGCTTTCATCGTATTGAACGGCAATCGAACTAGCGGACGGATAGATTCCGTTTGCCGCGAGGGAATTCACCTCAATCTGAGGATTGAACGTTAAAGCCGTCGTATCCAAAACTGAAAAGGATAGGGTAGGAATCAAATCATAAATAGGTGCTGTACCAATATTGGAATATTTCACATTCAATGAGACTTTGGCCGCTTTTGTTGGGTCAGTCGTTGTCGCCGTTTGCCAGCTTTTTTCTTCTGATCCATCTTTAGAGATAGATTTTTGAGTCAGGTTGTGCCTTTCCGTACTACCTGTCCACTCATGGGAAGCGGTCACTTCTGCTTTCCAACCCTCTTCCATAGAAAAACCGCCAGTCGCAGAGACACTATTGGTGTAGGAATCACTCGTTATGGTTCCGGTTGTTCTATCCACAGAGCTACTCCATCCTGACGATCGACTACTGCCATCTTCAAAGGTGATTTCACCATTAGGTGTGAAATCAATGGAAGTCAGCTCTACTTGCATTTCTGGAAATGCTGGGATTAATGGATGGTCCGCAGGAGAAACAATCGCCTGATCCACTTGTCCGGTTACTTCTTCTTTATCGCTATAGGGGTCTTGATCCGTACTCCAATCCGTCGGAGATGTGATAAACTTCTCAGCATTGAAATAGGTTTCATATTCATCATTCCACTCTAATACTCCATAGCCGGCAATAAAGGTATATCCTAACATTTCCCACGTATCAGGAACCCCATCTGCATCTGTATCCACGTCATTAGAAGGGACGATCGATAGTGAAGAGGCGGCAAGAGTTTCAGGCGTTTCAGAAATTTCCACTCTTGCAGATTCGTCGAATACAGAGAAAGAAAAAACTTGATCATTTAAAGGTACTTGTTCGTTTATTGTTATATCTGATGAAGAAGGAGCTTCGCCAATTTCATCAGGGGATCCATCGATAGATGGAAAGAGGTTTTCAAGTGGGATTACTTCTTCCTCTTGACTTGGGCTTGTCCATTTTAATTGTATTTCTGGAGAAGAACTGACTGTTTTCAAGACAATATCATAATACATTCCTTTTTCTAATGAGATTGATTGAGGTTCATAGTCGGTCCCATCGAGGATCAATTGATCATTGATCCATAACTGAACTTTTTGGTTGCTTGATGCGTTAAAGGTGTAACTCTCAGAATAATTAGGTGAAATCTGGCCTTTCCACATAGCCGATTCGACAGAATTCAACTTGGACTGAATCGAACTAGGGAAATCCGTTATGTCTTCAGCTAGGCTATATGAGGCATCGGACTCTTCGGAGCGGATCAGGATTAAATCCGAAAAGTTTTCCTTTTTGTAATAACGAACCTCCAACCCTTGGATGTTGTTTTCCGTTTCTGTCGTTAGATTACTTGTTTCATTGTTTGCTTGTACGTTGTCAGATTTATAGATCGGAAGTTGAGAAAAAACAAGTAAGATAGACAATATAAGGGGTAATTTTATTTTCACTATGACCTCTCCTCCTATAACTACATATTGTTTTCATTTCATCAAAACGGTTTGACCAGCTTATTTGGAACACCGTAAAAGTACAACCGGGTTCAGTGATAACGATGATGCTAGAAGCTCTTGTTGTATTAGGCCTTTTGAACTAGTGATGCAAATAAAATTAGAACTAGCAATCATATTTTCATAATAACACCCCCTTTATTATCAAAAAATTCTGAAATAAAAACATAATAATTCACGTCTATTTCTTTCAATAAAAAACAAACTAAAATCTATATAATTAATTTTAAGATATATATTATTTAAAGTAAAACATTTTTTTACAAAATTAGATCTTTTTTTACATTTATTTTATGAAAATAAAGCTATAATATTGATATTACGATGAAATATAGCATACACATTGCAATTGAATTACATTATGTAATGAATTATTATTTTACTAATATAATAAATTTATATAAAATCTAATAATTTTTTTAATGAAGTATGAACTAATTGGAAGGTTTAAAAGAATAATCGGAAGATTTTGTGTATGAAAAGGATTTTTTGAATATTTTGTATGTCGATTTTAAAGAGAGATTATTATTGAATGGACTTTTACAAAATTTTATTGAAAGTGAAAGCCTTTTTGTCAATTGAAGTTTCATTTGTCGTTTGAGGTGTCCTTGACAAAATCAACAGGCTCATTTTGTCATAATTCTGTTCTCTATACATGGGAGAGAGTTTGAAGAAGTATCAGCGAAGAAAAAAGGAAGGCACCTAAACGTTGTTATATAGGGAGCTTCCTTTTTATCTTTTTTTAAAATGATTGATCAAGAAATTTAGTCGACTTTGCCATTCATGTTCGTTTTGAATAGGATATTCTGATCATAATTCTTCTTTACGTAACGACCAGTACTTGTGGGTTAGAGCCTACGGGAGACGTTCCGAAGATTGTAAAAGTGTCTAATTGGATAAATGTAGCTGTATTATCTCTTTCATTTGCAGTAACAATCCAATTGTCCCCTTGCGATAGGCCGATAAAACCAGATGAAAAACCGCTAACACTTAAATTGGTAATTAAACTCAGAGATTCAGTCGAACAATCAGTAGAAATTTCGTTTTGTATTTGAAAGACTCGATCGGTAATAGTCTCTGCAACATAGATTGTTGAGGTATTGCCAGTACCTTCCTCGACTTGGACAAACGTGGTGGGTAAAGGAGCACTATCTGGTTCTTGTGATAGAATGATATTTTGGATAAGACTAAGACCATCCGCACAATAGGAAGCAAATCCAGAAAAAAAATCAGGCGGAGATGATGGATCTGACCCCCATCCAATGTAGATGCAATTCCCGTCGATTGAAGCATCTATACTGCCCATGATTCCATTAGATATATTAGGGGAAATAGACGGTAGAGTAACGGATTGGTTAAAGCTATTTTCTGGTACATTGTACACATCAAATGAATTGGCTAATTCATATCCAATAATTAGTTTTGTTTCATTAGGTGTTAATTGTAGAAAAGATCCATCGGTTCGAGTGGTTGTTGCCGTAAAACTTACAGTTACAGTGTTACTCATTGTATCAATGACGGAAACGGTACTATCTGATTGGTTTAATACATACAACGTATCATCTAAACTCGTAAGGGCTAATGCAACAGGTTGAATGCCAACGGTAATTTGACCCTCTAAAGAATTCGTTGCTGTATCAATAACGGCTACAAACCCTGCTGGATCATCGGATTCTCCTTCACATACGTAGACTTTAGATTGATCGTTACTCACAACAATATTACGGTTGAATTGATAAAGGATGTTTAACTCAACGTTAATGTCACGTGAATCTTGAGTGGTAGTATCAATATAAGTGATCGATCGACCATTTCCAACATAAACAAAATCGTTCGCAAGCACCATGGCATTTGGATTCCCACTAATTAATTGAATGGTCTCTTGCTCAGGTATAATCGTGACGGTTCTTTCTCCTGTATTGCCAACGTAAGTACATGGTAGATCTGATGCTAATGAAATGTTAGTACGATTGAGTAAAACATTATCAACAATGACAGCCGTGGTATTGGCTGTACCTGTCTTTGAGATTTTTAATCTTGCGAAGGCAGCGTTTAGCGGAGCAGATGAGGTGTTTTCAGTTATGAATTTAAACGACCCTTCCTGTCCGTTTGGCAGTTGTCCCTCCTCTATTATTAGTTCCAATCCATTTTCTATAAACGTTAAGGTGCTGTCCAAATATTCTAATAAAATAAATACCATAGGGGAGGTTCCTTTTTGGCTTGCTGCTAATGAAATAAAGAGTTGATAGGATTCGTCTTGGATGACATTGACGAGTTGTTCAAGTGTTGCATCTTCAGTGCCACTTTTTAACACGGCGCTGTATTTTCCTTCTACAGTTGGACAGGGACTTTCAACGATACAAACATTGTCTCCCGTCCAGGGGGATAAAACGCCAAACTGGAAGCGGCCATTGATAATTAAGCTTTGAATGAGAGCCATGGTGATCTTCTCCTTTAAGAAGTATTTTAAAAAAATTAAAACTTTTTATTGTTAATCTTTTCAAACGTTTTCATTATATATTCACATAGGATCAGTGATGACTAATACTTCCGGTCCAGAACCTGTAGAATATTTATTAAATATATAGAAAGAGGTGAGTCTGATATAAGACGCTGTGTTATTCCCACTATTTGACGTAACTAGCCAGTTCGTATCTGGAGATAATGCGAGAAAACCAGAGTTAAACCCTCCAACAGTGAGGTTTGTAATTAAAGATAACGATTCAGTTGTTCGATTATCTTGTATTTGATAGACGCGATTGGAACCGCTCTCCCCAACATAAATGTTAATTGTATTAGAGCTGCTATCTTCCACTTGAACAAAGGTATTCGGCAGAGGTGGATTTGCCATGCTCCCTTGTAAAAACAGAATTATCTCTGATTTAAGACTGAGATCCGTTGCATCATAGGAGAAAAAAAAAGGAACTAGGATCACTGATAATAGATGAACTACCAGCCCCAATGTAGATAGAAGTTCCGTCTAATGAAGTTCCGATACTGCGCATGATTAATCCGAATTCTGGAAATTCAACTGATTGATTAAAAGTGTTATCGGGAATATTGTAAACCTCGAAACAAGAACCGTTATCATAACCGATAATGAGTTTTGAATCATCGGGTGTGACTTGTAAGAATGTTGCATTTACTCCGCCGATAGCTGTTGCAGTAAAGCTTGCTGTAACCGTATTGTCGTTCGTATCAATAACTGATACGGTATTCTCAGACTTATTGACAACATAAAGCGTTTCATCATCACTGGTTAAAGCTAATCCAACGGGTTCTATTCCTACTGTAACGAGGGCTTCTAATGTGTTAGAGGACGTATCAATAACAGCTACGATTCCTTCTGGATCATTTGATTCACCCGCACAGACATACAACTTTGATTGATCACTATTTGTGAGTATGTTTCGATTATAAACATACTGGATAAATAGTTCGAGAAAAGCAATGTCGGTTAATGTGTTTGTGGTGATATCAATAACCGAGATGGCACTACCATTGGCAACATAAACAAAATTTCCAATTAGTTGCATAGCCACGGGATTTCCACTAATTAGCTCAATTGTTTCTTCAGCATTTGGGATTACGCTTACACTTTCTTCTCCTGTGTTTCCAACATAAGAACATGGAATATTAAAGTCTAAAGCTGTTTCCACACGATTTAAGATGACATTATCCACAATGACTCCTGTAGTATTTTTAGACCCGATTTTTCGAATCTTCAGTCTCGCAAATGTGACATCTTGTGGAACAGTGGTAGTATCTTCAATAATCGTAGAAAAATTTCCGTCTTTTCCATTCGGTAGTTGCCCTTCCTCAACAACTAATTCTATTCCGTTTTCAACTACGGTAAAGTTGCTATTCAAATATTCTAAGTCGATTAATACAGAAGGAGAGGTTCCTTTTTGATTTGATGCAAGTGAAAGGATCAGTTGATACGATTCTCCTTGTATGACATTAACAAGTTGTTCGATACTTGCATCTTGAATGCCACTTTTTAGCGCAGCACTGTATTGTCCAGCAACTATCGGACATGGTGCATCTATAACACACGCATTTTCTCCCGTCCAAGGAGACAACTCACCTAATTGAAAACGACCATTGACAATTAAATTTTGAAAGAGTGTCATTAATTTTGCTCCTTTTTAGTTAGAGTTTAATTTTATCCCATACACATTTATTGAAGTAACAAATTATATTTTGCCATGTAGGGATTGAATTTGATTTATTCAAGTAACAACGAGGATTTGTGGACTAGAACCGACGGGTGAAGTGCCGAAAATAGAGAAAGAATCTAATGAAATGAAGGTAGCTGAGTTATTACCCGAGTTCGCTGTCACAATCCAATTCGTATCTTGGGATAAACCGATGAAGCCAGATTCAAAATCAGAAATATTGATCTCAGTTATTAAGGATAGTGGGTCAACTACTTGGTTGTTCTCTAAAATTTGATAAACGCTATTAGACCCGCTCTCTCCCACATATATACAGGAAGTATTTGTGCTGGTGCTTGCCACCTGTACAAAAGTATTTGGACAATTTGTTGTATTTCCACTGGATAATTGTAGTGATTGTTTTAAAATAAGTTGAGTTGGTTCATAGGCTAAAAATTCAGATCCTCCATTACTGTTCGCGCATCCAACATTGATTGAAAGTTCATCTAAAGAGATGCCAATACTTCGCATTTGCAGACCGGAATTTGGAAAAGAAATGGATTGATTAAAGGTGTTTTCAGGAATATTGAAGACATCAAATGAATTGGCCTCTTGATAACCGATAATGAGCTTCGAATCATCGGGTGTTACTTGGAGGAAAGTGGCATCTGTTCGAATTGTCGTAACTATAAAGCTTGCCGTAAAGGAATTGTCGTTTGTATCAATGACTGAAACGGTGCTGTCTGCCTGATTTAAAACATAAAGGGTATCATCGTTACTTGTTAAGGATAAGGCAATGGGCTCAATCCCAACGGTAATCTCTGCCTGAATTATATTTGTATTAATGTCAATTACGCCAACAAACCCCTGAGTATCAGTCGATTCCCCTTCACAAACATAGATTTTTGTTTCACTCTTATTGACTAACATGTTTCGATTAAAAGCATATTGAACACTTAACTCTAATGTCAGATCACTCCGTCTATTATCGGTGGTATCGATAATAGAGATTGCTCTGCCGTTCCCAACATAGATGTGATCATTCACGAGTACCATAGCCACGGGACTACCACTTATTAATTGTATAGTTTCGATTGAAGGAATTTCAGTAATTGTGCGTTCTCCCGTGTTGCCTACATAGGTATTCGGAATGTTAGTTCCTAGAGAGTCATTTACACGATTGAGTACGACATTATCGACTATGACAGCTGTTGTATTCACAGATCCCAATTTTGTTATTTTTAACCTTGCGAATGCCGCGTTTTGTGGAGCCGTAGAAGTGTTTTCTGTTATAAATTTAAACGATCCCCTCTGTCCGTTTGGAAGTTGCCCTTCTTCAATTATTAATTCTAATCCATTTTCAATAAAGGTTAAGGTATGATCTAAAAATTCTAAAATAATGGATACGAAAGGGGAGGTTCCTGACTGGTTTGCAGCTAATGAAATAAATAGCTGATACGATTCATCTTGAATCACATTGACTAGCTGCTCGATGCTTGCATCTTGAGTGCCACTTTTCAATGCGGCGCTATAAGTCCCTTCTACTGTCGGGCAGGGATTTTCAACAATACATGCATTGACTTCGGTCCATGGAGGTAACTCTCCTGATTGAAAGCGACCGTTGATGGTTAAGTTTTGAAATAGAGCCATGATCATCTTCTCCTTATTATGAGTGTATGAAAAAAAGTCGACCTTCTACTTCACTCAACGAAAGAATTAAGTGACAACTAAAACTTGGGGACTGGATCCTGTGGAATAGCTATTAAACAGATAAAAGGTAGATGAAGTTGAGGCTGTGACTAAATAAGAAGCCGAATTATCACCTTCGTTCGCTGTCACAATCCAATTGCTGTCTTTAGATAATGCAATGAACCCCGAGTTGAAGTCTTTGACGGATACGTTTGTAATAACTGTCAATGTTTGCGAAGAAAAATTATCTTGAATTTGCCAGACAAGATTAGTACCTGCTTCCCCAACATAAATAAAAGAAGTGTTGGAACTGCTGTCTGCGACTTGAACAAAAGTGTTAGGGCTAGCAGATGTATTCGATGATAATAAGAGGATTTGATTTAAACTAAGGTCATCTACTCCATAAGATAAAAATGCTACTCCTGAAGAACTTGAACACCCCATATAAACTCGAGAATCGTCTAAGGAGAGACCAATACTGCGCATTATTAAAGATGCAGGAAAGTCAATGAACTGATTAATTGTGTTTTCAGGAACATTGTATACAGCAAATCCAGGGATGCTTTCATAACCGATTATTAATTTTGAATTATCGGGTGTTAATTGTAAAAAAGAGGGATTTCCTAATAATGATGAAAAGCTTACGGTTGAAACATTGAGGCTTGTATCCACGACAGAAACTGTACTATCAGTTTTATTTAATACGTACAGTGTCTCTTCATTACTTGTTAGTGCTAACGCAACAGGCTCTAGTCCAACCGTAATTTGAGCTTCCCTAGAAGCTGTTGACGTATCAATTTTTCCTACTAACCCGAAGCTATCTGTAGATTGACCTGCACAAACATAAACAATGGATTCATCACTGTTCGTGAGAATATTACGATTGGCTTGATAGCTTATAAAAAAATCTAGTGGAATGTTTTCGCTAACTGTATTTGTTTCCGTATCAATGACAGAGATCGTGTTTCCATTGGCCACATAAACATTATTGTCGATAAGGACCATTGCAACAGGGTTTCCACTGATCAATTGAATTATAATAGATGAAGTTGGAACAATACTCACAGACTCTTCCCCCGTATTGCCAACATAGGCACTTGGAATATCAAACTGTAACTCAGTTTGTATTCGGTTAAGGACCACGTTATCTACAATCACCCCTGTTGAATGTAAGGATCCTTTCTTCGTAATGACAAGTTTGATAAAAGCAGCATCTTGAGGGACAGAGGTTGTATTTTCGACGATCGTATTAAACGTGCCATCTTTTCCATTTGGTAATTGACCTTCTTCTACAGTTAACGACAAGCCGTTTTCAATAAAATTAAAATTTAGATCTAAAAATTGTAAAATGATCGATACAGTAGGGGAGGTTCCTTTTTCGTTTGCTGCTAAAGAAATCGAAAAGGAATACGACTCATCTTTTACAACATTTATGAATTGTTCTAACGTTGCCTTTTCCTTTCCACTTTTCAAAGCAGCACTATACTGCCCTTCTACAGTAGGACATGGATGATCAATGGTACAAGCATTTTCACCAGTCCAAGGAGATAATTCCCCTCGTTGAAACCGGCCATTTACAATTAAATTTTGAATGAGTGCCATTTTACTTTCTCCTTTGTTTAATATATATTGACTCATTTTTTATTAATTTTTTTCCATTGCTAATATTCTATGAAAAAAGAGTGTGTTGGCTTGGACGAACGTCTATTTTGAAAAAATCATGTACTAAATATGCCATTGTCTTCATTGTGCAAGTGATCCCAAGCTTAAAGAATTATTCACGTCATCGCTAAACCTTATGTTTTATAATGGTTGTTCTATGAGAATTATATTTGAGGTGTTTGTGAACCTATCTTTTTAGTAGTTTTTTTAGGGGGCTTTATTAGGTTAAACTTTTATGTGTTCTCCATGCCTAATAGATATTTTCGCATTTTAGTGAGGAGTCGTTTATTTCTTAAAAATACCGTAGTGACAATTTAATGTTTCTTTCTGTCTGTATCCAACGGTAGTTAATGGTCTTTTTGATGACGTTTCATTCTTTTAATTATGCAACCTTTCTTCTTTATTGAATAGGATATATTAATGTTTATAGAAATGAGATTTATTGTCTTTCCATGGGTGTAGTGAGGGTATTATTCTCAGACCAAGCCTATTACACTCATTGTTATAAGGGGATTTTTGGTATAATGCAAGGTGCTCTCGTATTAATAAAGGGGAGTGAACTGTATGGCAATCATTCAAAACTTGATTAGAAATGGGGATTTTGCATTTGGGGAACTTGACCCTTGGATAGGGGAAAATGTCGATGTCATCTCATCCCCTTGTCCTTCGGTAGTGGACGGATTTAGTGCCCGCTTGAAAGGAGGGGAACAGAGGGCTTCTCTTTTTCAAAATTTCAATGTCATTTCAGGTGAGACCTATCAATTAACCTTGTCTATCGCGACAGCAAGGAAAGGAAGGTCACCACGAATTCAGATTCGAGTGGAATACCTTAACCGATTATTAGAAGTTGTTGGATTTGGTCTAGATGAATTGATCACTGAAGGTCAATTACCCAATGGGGCTAAAGGGGCATTTAATACCATACAATTGCTAACAACTGTTGTGCCAAAAGAGGCAAGGTTTGCACGTCTCCTTATTGAAAAACAAGGGTTAGCTTTTTCTCCAAGTGTCGTGATTGATAATGTTTCGATGAACCGAATTACATTAGAACTTACTTCTCTACCGAATACGTATGTAGGAAATACGGGTTCAGATACAACCTCGATTCTTTTTGAAGAAAGTTTAAGTACACTTACCGTTGGAATGACTCCGAATGCGATGAGTCGAGTTATCAATGGGGAAACGGAATTATTGTATATTGCTTTTGGAAATGAACAGTATGTTTCTGTTATTGATGTCACGACTCAGAAAGAATTGACAACCCTATCTATAAATGGAGACGTTACTTACTACTTTAATCGGAATATTACCGTAAGTCCAGATGGTTCGAGGGTATATGTTGCGTCAGAAACAGGATATGTGAATGTGATTGATACAAGTACGAATCAATTGATAGGTGTGGTTTCTGTAGGGCAGGTACCTCAGGCACTTGCTATCACAAACGATGGATCGTTCTTATATGTTGCTGTTGTTCGTGATGTTACAACTGGTAAAAATACAAACTATGTCTCTCGAATTGACACAACTAGTTTACTTATTACGGAAACATATACAGTGTCAAATGAATTTAACTCTGACCTTAATGAATCGCAGGCAGTGTTAGTCTTAATTGAAAATAAGGAACAATTTGTTATAAGTGGTGCAACTGAAAATAATGATGGTGAAGAAGGGTATGGAGCATTTTTAGTTGTTGATATTCAATCTGGAAACATTATTACTAGGGAAGTATTTAATTTTGCTTATTTTATTTATGATATAACCTTATCTTTGGATGGTCGTTTTATATATGTGACACTCCAAGGAGGTACAACAGAATATATCTTTTTGGTATTTGATACATCCAATTGGGAGCAAATAACGTCTTTTACGTTGAGAAATAGTAGTCAATTTTCTGATACTACTCCAGGACTTATCCGTCAAATAACGGAAGGTGAAGAAGAAGATCTCATTTTTGCCTCATACAAAGTTGATTCTACGGGTTATATATATGAAATTAGCCGTTGTGGGGATACATTTAATTCGGTGACCAACTTTTTTATTTCAAATTCAGGCGTTTTCTATTCAATATCATCTGATGGATCGACGATCGTTTTAGCCAATCAATCAAGTAATTCAGTGTCTTTTATTGAAACATCTACCTTAACTGAAGAGTTTACGTCGTTAAATACGGGAACAGGTCCACAAGTGCTTGTTGTGGATTGAACTACCTATATAGTTTTTCTAAAATAGTTGATCTCAAAAAAAGCAAGGTACTTTCGTATTAATAAAGGGGAGTGAACTGTATGGCAATCATTCAAAACTTGATTAGAAATGGGGATTTTGCATTTGGGGAACTTGACCCTTGGATAGGGGAAAATGTCGATGTCATCTCATCCCCTTGTCCTTCGGTAGTGGACGGATTTAGTGCCCGCTTGAATGGAGGGGAACAAAGGGCTTCTCTTTTTCAAAATTTCAATGTCATTTCAGGTGAGACCTATCAATTAACCTTGTCTATCGCGACAGCAAGGAAAGGAAGGTCACCACGAATTCAGATTCGAGTGGAATTCCTTAACCGATTATTAGAAGTTGTTGGATTTGGTCTAGATGAATTGATCACTGAAGGTCAATTACCGAATGGTGCCGAAGGGAAATTTAATACCATTCAATTACTAACAACCATAGTGCCAAAAGAGGCAAGGTTTGCACGTCTCCTTATTGAAAAACAAGGGTTAGCTTTTTCTCCAAGTGTCGTGATTGATAATGTTTCGATGAACCGAATTACATTAGAACTTACTTCTCTACCGAATACGTATGTAGGAAATACGGGTTCAGATACAACCTCTATTCTTTTTGAAGAAAGTTTAAGTACACTTACCGTTGGAATGACTCCAAATGCAATGGTTCGTGCATCCCATGGTGATACAGAATTATTGTATATTGCTTTTGGAAATGAAAACTATGTGTCGGTTATAGATGTTACAACTCAAGAAGAACTGACAACCATCTCTGTAAATGGAGACGTTACTTACTACTTTAATCGGAATATTGCCGTAAGTCCAGATGTTTCGAGGGTATATGTTGCGGGTGAAGGATCGGATACAGGATATGTAAATGTGATTGATACAAGTACAAATCAATTGATAGGGGTAGTGTCAGTAGGGGAGAAACCTCAGGCGCTGGCCATTACAAACGACGGTTCATTCTTATACGTTGCTATTGCTGTGACAAATAATAGACTTGGGGGGTTGTAATACAAACAATGTCTCTCAAATCGATACAAATAGTTTGACTATAACGGAAACATATAATGTGTCTAATGAATTTAATTGGATGAACTTCAATTCACAGGCATTGGTGGTCTTAACAGAAAATGAAGATCAATTTGTTGTAAGTGGTACGACTCAAGTTCAGCCGACTGGAGCATTGAGTGGAGTATTTTTAGTTGTTGATATTCAGACAGGAGATATTATTACTCAAATTACTATTAATAATGAAATAGCTGAACCGATCTATGATATAGTTTTATCGTTGGATGGTAATTATTTATATGTAACAACTGAAGAACCTCAATGTATATTTTACAATTTTTACGTATTTGATACGTCCAATTGGGGGCAAATAACATCAATTAGGTTAAAAGATAGTAGTGAATTTTCCAGTACCACTCCAGGGCTCATTCGTCAAATAACGGAAGGTGAAGAAGATAACATCATTTTTGCCTCTTACAAGGATAATTCTACAGGTTATTTATATGAAATTAGCCGTTGTGGGGATACATTTAATTCGGTGACCAATATTTCTATTTCAAATTCAGGTGCTTTCTATTCAATATCATCTGATGGATCGACGATCGTAGTAGCCAATCAGGATGGAAATTCAGTGTCTTTTATTGAAACATCTACTTTAACTGAAGAGTTTACGTTGTTAAATACAGGAACAGGTCCACAAGTGCTTGTGGTGGATTGAAAATGTAGTTGTTTGATAAATAATAATGAATATTAAACCTTAATGATATTTCAGAAAATGAGTTAATGTTATAGAAAAAATCTTCATCTTAGTACAACTTATCAATGAGGTATAGACTAACATCTGTGTACTCTTAAAACAAAATAAAAAAGGCCATTTACTTTCGAATTATGAAAGTGAATAGCCTTTTTTAATACCATAATGTTTTTTAGCAAGTCTTAAATTAGGTTACATTTTCATCTCTAAATAAAAAAATTCCAATTCACTAACTTTATAATCCTCTAAATTACAACGAGAACTTGTGGACTAGACCCGACATTTGAATTTCCGAAAATAGTAAGGGTATCTAGTTCGATAAGTGATGCTGTATTATTGCCCTCATTGGCGGTCACAATCGTTTCATTATCTCCTGATAGACCGATGAAACCAGAGTTAAAGTTGCTAATCGAAACATTTGTAATAATCTCTAGTGAATCATTTACTCTCTTTAAAATTTGGTAAACACGATTTGTACTGCTTATACCAACATAAATACAAATGGTGTTAGTGCTATTTTGCACTTGAACAAATGTGTTTTGGTCCCCACTTGGTATATCATCTGCTGTTTGAGCAAAGAAGCTGAGATCAGTTGAATCATAGGACAAAAACCTAGATGTAGTACCTATAAAAATGTATGATTCATCTAAAGATAGACCAATACTTCTCATTTCTAATCCTGAATCAGGAAAGGCTATAGATTGATTGAAAGTGTTTTCGGGAATATTGTATACATCAAACGAATTTGCGCTTTGGTAGCCAATAATGAGCTTTGAATTGTCTGGATTTATTTGTAAAAATGTTGCGTCTGTTCGATTTGTAGAAGCGGTAAAGCTTGCCGTAAAAGTATTCGTATCTGTATCAATCACAGATACCGTATTGGCTGTCTGGCTTAAAACATAAAGTGTTTCATCGTCACTTGTTAGTGCTAAAGCTACGGGTTCGACACCTACTTCTACTTGTGCCTCAAGTGAATTACTACTTGTATCGATAACCACAACCAATCCAGCTGAATCCGTTGATTCTCCTGCACAAACATAAATTTTTGTTTCACTACTATTGACAAGTATATTTCTATTGTATTGGTAAAGGGTATCGAGTGATATGGCAATGGGTGTTGTACTATCATCGGTTGTGTCGATAACCGTTATGATTCTTCCATTAGCAACATAAACACAGTTGTTTACTAACGCCATCGCAACCGGATTTCCACCACTTAACTGAATAGTATCACCTATAGGAAGCGGTGTGACAGAAGTTTCTCCTGTATTGCCTACATAAGCAAAAGGTATCGTAACATCAAATGATGTGTTAACGCGATTTAATACTACGTTATCAATAAAGATAGCCGTTGTATTCTTGATCCCTTTTTTTGTGATAATTAATCGAGCAAAGGCAGCATTCTGAGGGAGAGTTGTAGTATTTTCCGTTATTAATTTAAATGTGTCTTGTTTGCCGTTAGGAAGTTGACTTTTTTCGATATTTAATTCTACCCCATTTTCAATAAACACGAGATCACTGTCTAAATATTCTAGAACTATCCGAACAAAAGGGGAAGTGCCTTTTTGATTAGCAGCTAGAGAAATAAAAAGTTGATATGATTCCTCTTTTACTACATTAATAAGTTGTTCAAGTGTTGCATCTTCAGAACCGCCTTTTAAAAGAGCGCTGTATCTTCCTACTACTGTGGGACATGGGTTTTCAACGATGCATGCATTGATTCCCGTCCAAGGAGATAATTCTCCACTCTGAAATTGCCCGTTAATTACAATATTCTGTAGCAGGGTCATCATCATCGTCTCCTTTATATAATATGATCTGATGAACATTTCAATCAGAGAATGTTTGCCTCTCTTAAGAGATGAAATGTTATTTTTATCAAGTTATCATGATTTTTCTTGTACTAGAGTATTCACAAAAGAATATTTGGATTGGACTCTTGTCTAGATTTTGCCGTTTTGTTATTTCGTAGGATTTTTTTAAAAAGACTCGAGGTTGTAATCGCTTTTCTTTAGTAAATGATACGTTTAAGTATGTTTGTTCTATGAGTAATACTTTTACTTGTTTATTTCTAACAATTAAATGCGGATATTAAAAGAAATCGTCTCCTCAGCATACATCGTGAATATGAGAAATTTCATCACCAATTACTTGTTTTAAATAAAGGTTTAAAAATTAGAAAGTATCCATTAACTTGTACTCTCATTTCTTTCTAAAACAGGATAAGGGATCATGGTTACATCTGAATTTCTTCCGATCACAATTCACAAATATTCAATAGAATAAACAATGTGTCTAGAACAATGATTGTAAGGTCTTCATAAACTAATCATAAGAAATAAAGGATTTGAAATGAACTTTTTAGTGGTCCAGCAAATACAAGCTTACCTGTCATCATATCAGGTGATTTTCAATTTTCTCCAGTTACTCCTTTTTACACTAGATTCCCGAATGCAGGATTTATTGATGCTTGGGCAGACAATAAACAAAATCCAGGATTGATTACGAGACAAACATTCGATCTCTTAAATGTAAATTCAACCTTAGTTTTACGAGATAATTATATTTTTTATAAAGAGAAAAAAGACTTGACCATTGAAAGTATAGCTAGAGTAGGCATTGATGTAAATGATCGTACTCCAACAGGGCTTTGGCCTTCAGATAAGGCAGGGATTAGAGCAGATATAAGTATAAATCGTAATAATGTTTAATCTAAATATAATGAAATACTGGATTACTACCTATGTATAAAATTAACATCAAGAAAAGATTGATCAACATTCAAATGTTTTTTAAAAGGTTTCTTTAATTGAACTATGATTAAATGGTCATTCAATAATTCAACGTATTTATGTAGATTTCTATAAATATTCATATATTCGAGCTAAAGGTGATTATCAAGGCTTGTGATAGAAAATAGGAATTAGGTATTTCACAGAACTTAGCTACAAGGTTAGGGTGACTTCTTTATTAAATCGATAGCACTGGATAGCATATGTTGAATATACTGTGAAATAAAGGTTTTTATTGTTGTTTTGTTATATGTTCTTTAAGTTTATGTTTTTATATCAGTTTTTATTGTAAAAGAATGCTTTTTAAAATAGGGATATGTTTTAAGGAAAGATGATTATTTTTTCCTCATATTACGATTTAAAAAGGTGAACTAAAATTCATGATTTTCCTAAATATAGGTGATGTAATCATGAATAAAAGGGTGAGAAGCTTTTCCTGTTTTAAAATAGGAAGGAGTTTAGTTTTTTGTGCGAATTCAAAATTTAATCCAAAATGGGAATTTTAAAAGTGGAACTCTTGATCCTTGGTTAGGAGAAAATACCGATGTTATTGGCTCTCCTTGTCCCTCGATAGTGGATGGCTTTAGTGCTAGGTTAAAGAGTGGTGAGGAAGTTGCGAATCTCTTTCAAAATTTTAATGTTATCACGGGTGAAACGTATCAATTAGTCTTGTCGATCGCCACTGCAGGGAAAGGAACGTCTCCTCCTGTAAAAATACGAGTGGAATACCTTAACCGGTTATTAGAAGTCGTTGGAATTGGTTTGGATGAATCAATCCCTAAAAGTCAGTTGCCTAATGGATCTGAAGGTAAATTTAATACGATTCAATTACTAACAACTGTCGTACCAAAAGAGGTGAGGTTTGCGCGGCTCATTATTGAGAAACAAGGATTGGCTTTTTCACCGAGTGTCGTAATCGATAATGTCTTTATGAGCCGTATCACAGCTGAACTAACTCCATTACCGAATACGTACGTCGGAAATACCGGTACAGATACAACTTCTATTATTTTTGAGGATAATTTTAATACCCTTACAGTAGGAAATACCCCAAATGCCATGATTCGCGCGTTTAATGGAGATACACGCTTGTTATATATTGCTTTTGGAAATGAACAATATGTTTCTGTCATTGATGTGTCGACTCAGGAGGTATTAACTACAATTCCTGTAAGTGGTGTTGCTGATTTCTATTACAATCGAAACATTGCGGTTAGTCCTGATGCTTCTAGGGTATATATGGTTACTGATCAATTTGGAACAGGTTTTGTAAACATCATTGATACATGTACGAATCAATTAGCAAATGTGGTGACTGTAGGAGAGAATCCCTTGGCTCTTGCTCTTACAAGTGATGGTTCAACATTATATGTGGCCAATGGTAATTCAAAATCTGTATCGCAACTAGATACAGAGAATTTAATAATAATCGAAACATTTGATTTTTTAGATGACTTTGGCGAATCAATTTCTTTTCTTGTTTTAACTTCAAATGAACAACAAATGATTGTCGGGGGTTTTGGTCCCCAGGGAGACTTAAGTTGTAATGGGAAATTTGAAGTCATTGATGTCGTTTCTAGTGAAGTTATTTTTAGTATAACTTATGGTACTGATACGAATGAAATTATTTATAGTATGACATTATCCTCTGATGGAGAATTTTTGTATGTTGGAACCGCAGACAATGATGAACGAACTAGGAAAACGTTTTTGAATATCTTTGATACCTCTACATGGGATTGTATAGATATACAATTATATAGTGAGTTTTTGAGTACGGGTAGTGGTAACTATTTTATTCCATATGTGATTCAGGAAGTCTCTGAGGGTGTTGGAGAGAGTTTAATCTATGTATCAGTAGTGAATAGTTCACAAGATGTAATGAATATATACGAGATTAGTCGTTGTAACAACACATTTAATACGGTGACGAATGTTTCAATAGATGGTTTTACCAATGGGTATTTTATGCTCTCTTCTGATGCATCTACCATCACAACGGCAAACCAATCAGGTAATTCAGTGTCCTATATTAGCACAGACACATTTAGTGTGGCATCAACTATAACTGTAGGGACATGTCCAGAAGTGCTTGTAGTGGATTAGATATCAAATATAGGTCTTTAGTATTCATATTACTAGTATAGTATTAATTATTGATGAGAGCTTATTCGTTGTCACAGTAAAATATGTGGAAGCCCCTTTCTAGAAATTCATTTCCATTCCTTGTATTAGCTTTAGAAAGCGCCTGCTTTATCAGCATTTCCATAGTTGACCTCGTAATAGTTTCATTCCGACTATGTTCAGTGTAGGGTTGTATCGTTTAACGCTAAAATAAAAATATCTAATTCATGAAAGTGGTGTTTTAATGGCGATCACTCAAGATTTAATTCAAAATGGAAATTTTAAGAGTGGAACTCTTGACCCTTGGATAGGAGAGAATGCCGATGTTATTGCCTCTCCTTGTCCTTCAATAGTAGATGACTTTAGTGCTAGGTTAAAGGGTGGTGAGGAAGTCGCGACTCTTTTTCAAAATTTTAACGTTATCACGGGTGAAACGTATCAATTAGTCCTGTCAATTGCAACGGCAAGGAAAGGAACGTCCCCTCCTGTAAAAATACGAGTG